>CAZSQK010000023.1:0-92095 GCA_964608645.1 uncultured Solibacteraceae bacterium
CGGAACATTGATCCGAAGCCCGGAACAACGTTCCAGCCGCCCGGAACATTGATCCGAAGCCCGGAACAACGTTCCAGCCGCCCGGAACATTGATCCAAAGCCCGGAACAACGTTCCAGCCGCCCGGAACATTGATCCGAAGCCCGGCGCAATGATCCGGAGCCTGGAACAATGATCCGGCGTCCGGCGCAATGATCCGGAGTCCGGAACAATGATCCGGAGTCCGGAACAATGATCCGAGCCCGATGCCCACTTCATCCTTCATCCTTCATCCTTGATCCTTCGTCTCCGATCCTGCACCGTCTGCCTCCACCCACGGGGGTTCGGCCCCGCAGCGATGCCCTTCGCCACCTCACCCCCGCCCCCGACCCGTCGCCCTCCCCCGCCGCCGCACCCACCGCCACTCCAGATATGATCCCTGTATGCGTCGCGCGCTGCTCGTGCTCCCTCTGTTGATCGTGTCGTGTACCCCGCCCGCCCCCACGCCCAAACCGGCGCCGGCTCCGGCGACAACGCACACCGCGGCGCCTCCCGCTCCGCCGCCCGCCGCGACCCGCTCGCCCGAACAGGAGCCGTACGGACTGACGCTGGAAGAAGAAGCCGCCATCCTCCGGCTCGAGGACCGGCGCGAGTACGACAAGGCCAGGGCGGCGGCGTGGATCCATCACGAGAATCCGCTGCACCGGGCCCGCATGGCTCTGGCGCTGGGACGGATCGGCGCGGCGACGTTCGACGATGCGAACGGCAACGGGGTGAAGGATGCCGGCGAGACGCAGGCGGGAGTGACCGAGCTCGGGTCGCTCACCGACGATCCGAACGCCCTCGTGCGCGCGAATGCCGCCTTCGCCCTCGGACTGACCAATGATCCGGCCGCCATGGAGCCGCTGTTCAAGTTCGCCGCGGACAGGGACGGCACGGTGGCCGCCGAGGCCGTGGAGGCGCTGTCGAAACTCGCACCGGCCACGCCGCTGGTGCGCTACGAGGCGTTCACGAAGGGACGGGAGCGGGAAGGCGTCCGGGCTCGCGCCATCCGGTTCCTCTTCCGCTTCAAGTCGGACGAAGCCTCGGCGCTTGCCGTGAGCGCGCTGGAGGCGCCGTCGCCGGCCGTGCGGCAGGAGGCTGCGTACACCCTGGCCCGGCGTCCGCTGCCGGCGGCACGGCCGCAGCTCGAGCTCCTCATCACGGATCCGACTCCCCAGACGCGCGCCTACGCCGTAACCGCCCTCGGCCGCATCGGCGCCCCCGAATCGCTGTCGCACCTCATCGGCGCCCTCGGCGATCCGCATCCCTGGGTCCGGGCCAATGCCGCCGTGGCCGTGGCCCGTCTGGCCGCGAAGGACGCCCGGTTGATCAACCGGGAAGCGGAAACACTGAACAAAGACGTGGCGCGGGTGCTGGCTGCGGCGGATGACGACGACGTCGGCGTGCGCGCGAACGCCGTCGACCTGCTGGGGTGGTACGCCACCATCAGCCCGCCGGCGAAGAAGAAGCTGCTGGAGGTCGCCGCGAACGGCTCGCTCTGGACGCGCGAGCTCGCCGCCGGCGCCATCGCCAAACACCTGGAAGACGCGTCACTCCTCCCCAATGACCTCACCAGTTGGGCGAAGGTTCGCGTGCTCGAGGCGGGCGGCAAGGTCGCCGGCGCCCTGCGCGAGAAGTGGTCGCGCGACGCCGATCCGCTCGTCCGGGAGAACGCCATCAGCACGGTCCCCGACGAGGCCGTCGACGCGAACCAGTCGATGATCCAGTTCGCCGTGGCCGACCCCGACATGATCGTCCGGGCCCACGCCGTGGAGCGCGTCGCCAAGTCGCACATGGAGCGAAAAGCCCAGCTCCTGCACGGCGCCGAGGAGCGGGGAAGGCTGGACCGGCAGGACGACGTCCGCCTGGCGGCCATCGAGGGACTCAGCGACATCGACGATCCTTCGCGGGAGCCGTTCCTCCGCGAGCTGCTCAACGATCGCGATCCCGTCGTGCGGCGCATTGCCGCGGACGCCATCGAAAAGAAGTTGCAGAAGCCGCGGCCGCAGTACACGCCGCTGCCCGTCGAGCGCACCCAGACCGAATACACCAGCATCGTCCAGTGGTCGCGCCAGCCGCACACGGCCACGATCCACATGACCCGGGGCAACGTCGCGCTCCGGCTCCTGGGACAGGACGCGCCGATGACGGCGTGGAACTTCGCCCAGCTCGCCGGAAAGCACTACTTCGACAACACGACCTTCATGCGCGTCGTGCCGAACTTCGTCATCCAGGGCGGCGACCCGCGCAACGACCAGGAGGGCGGCCCCGGCTACGCCATCCGAGACGAGATCAACCTCCAGAGGTACACGCGCGCCGCGGTGGGCATGGCCCTCTCCGGCCCCGATACCGGCGGCTCGCAGTTCTTCATCACCCACTCGCCGCAACCGCACCTCGACGGCGGCTACACGATCTTCGGCCGGGTGGAGGACGGGATGAGCTCCGTGGTCGACCTGACCGAGCGCGGCGACAAGGTGGAGACGATCACGATCGATTCGTGAGGGTTCATCCTGAGCGCGGGTGGTGGGCGGGGCGGGAGCGAAGGATCAAAGCGAGGCGCGGCAGGGGTGGTCGCTTAGTCGCTTAGTCGCTTAGTCGCTGTTCGCTTATTCGCTTATTCGCTGTTCGCTTATTCGCTGTTCGCTTATTCGCTGTTCGCTTATTCGCTGGTCGCTGATCGCTGGTCGCTGATCGCTCGGTTCGCTGGTCGCGTGGTTCGCGAGTTGTAGTCTCCGTCACGGATCGCCATCGATCCGTGACGTATCTGATGGTAGGGATTTGTGGCACGACGTCACTCCTCTGATACAGGAGGAATGCCGTATGGCCACCGGCCGTAACAAGAAAAAGAGCGCTGTCCGCAGGAAGGCTCCCGTCCGTCACGCCGCCGAGCAGAACGCCGATCACTACAAGTTCTGGATCCTGAACCGCTTTCCGTTCCGGCGGCCTGTCTCGACCTTCGGGCAGTTCGACAAATCACCTCGCCAGCAGACGACCATCGCCCTCGACTTCATCGGCAATCCCGTCGCGAAGAACAGCGTGGCCCCGCAGTTCCCGGATCACCATCTGACCGGTTACTCGCTGGAGCCACCCACTCCGAGCGTGCCCGAGCCGCACCGCCGGGTCGTGTTCGACAACCAGTTCGGCGCGGGCCAGGAGTGGCACATCGGAGACCCGGCGCTTCTGCTCCTGCCAGCCGGAAAGTCCATCTTCGACGAGAAACTGCCCGATCCTCAGCCGGGCACCCACTACCTCTGCTACCAGGTCAGGAGCGGCGACGTCGTGAACCGTGACGTGACCCTGGACGATCAGTTCGACCGCTATCTCGGCCGCCCGGAGATCGAAGGTCCGCTGTTCCCTGCGTACTTCGGGGTGCCCGTCGAGAAGAACGGCGAGCCGATCGAAGACGCGGACGTGCACTACGCCATTTACCGGTTTCAGCCCCGCGTGGGCATGCCCTCGCCGATCTTCATTCACACGCTCGACCAGTTCGTCCCCGTGTTGCCGGTCTTCCTCACGGTCCTCGGCCCGACGATGCTGGCTGTACCATCGTTGAAAACGAAGTGGAACGAGGAGCCGTAAGGGAGACGGCGAAGGAATGAAGGGCTGGACGGCTGAAAGAGGCGATCGCTGAGGTCTCCGTCGGAGCTTCAGCCTTCCAACCTTCCACCCTTTCCGCCTTAAACTCCCCTCCCGTGAACGCCCTCTTCGGCCGTTTCTTCATGCTCGTGGGTTTGATCATTCTGCCGATCGGGCTGTCGTACGGCCTGGTGAAGGACGATCTGCGGCTCGAGGAAAAGCTGCTCTTCATCGGGGCGGGATTCTTCTTCGTCGGCTGGGTGATGGCGCGGCAGCGGAGAAGAGGCTGAGACCGACCTTGCACCTAAAGTCGGGAGGAGGCTCTGTGACGGAAGGCTGGAAGGTCGAAAGGCTGAAAGGGCCAAAGGCAGCACGGGCTTCCCTTCCAGCCTTTTCAGCCTTCCAGCCTTCGTATTCATCGTCCAATCGGACTTTAGGTGCAAAGCCCCTGAGACCGGGAATGCATCCCGCTCATCCTTCCGGCGCTCCATGTATGACGGCCAGGCGATGAAGTACACCGTCGTTCTCACCGCCGAATACCCAACCATCGCACGGGAGATCCTTGCGGGCGAGTTCGAGGTGATCGAGCATCCCACCGAGGTGGCCCGCAGCGAGGAGGACGTCATCACGCTGCTCTCGGAGGCGGATGCGGCCATCACGCTGCTGTCCGATCCCCTTACGCGGCGCGTCCTGGCGGCGAACCCGAACCTTCGTATGGTCGCCAACTACGCCGTCGGCACCAACAACATCGACGTCGATGCCGCCCGCGACCTGGGCATCGTCGTGACGAATACGCCCGGCGTGCTGACCGAGGCGACGGCCGACCTGACCATGGCCCTCATCCTGGCCGTGATGCGCCGCCTCGTCGAAGGGGACGCGGAGGTGCGCCGTACCGGAAGGGCCGTCTGGGAGCCGCTGCATCTGCTCGGCACATCGCTCCACGGCAAACGCCTCGGCATCATCGGGATGGGGCGCATCGGCAGCGCCGTCGCGCAGCGCGCGGCGGCCTTCGGCATGGAGGTCATCGGCGTCCGGCGCGGTCAACCGCTCGACGAGCTGTTGTCGACGAGCGACGTCGTCTCCATCCACGTGCCGCTCACCCGGGAGACGCACCACCTCATCGACGCCGCCGCGCTGGAGCGGATGAAGCATGGAGCGTTTCTCATCAACACGGCCCGCGGAAAGGTCGTCGACGAGGAAGCTCTCTGCGACGCCCTGGAGCGGAATCACCTCGGCGGCGCCGGCCTGGACGTCTTCGAGCACGAGCCGGCCGTCCATCCGCGGCTCCTCTCCCGCTCCAACGTCGTCATCCCGCCCCACATCGGCTCGGCGACGCACGAGACCCGCGGGGCCATGGCCCGCATCGCCGCCACGGACGTCCGCCGCTTCCTCCAGGGCCTCGCTCCCCTGCACCGCGTCGTTTGATTCTGGTTTAATTCACGCATGGGCCGCCTCCAACGCGCCGAATCCCTCCTGATCATCATCGACGTTCAGGAGAAGCTCCTCCCGGTCATCCACGGCGCGGACGCGATGGTGCGCAACCTCGAGCGGCTCATTCGCGGCTTCCACCTCCTCGACATCCCCGTCGTCGTGACGGAGCAGTACGCCAAGGGCCTCGGCCCGACGGTGCCGGAGCTGGCTGCCACGCTTCGGGAGACGGTCGGCTACACGCCGGTCGAGAAGTCATGCTTCTCCGCCTACGGCTGCGGCGAGTTCCTCTCCGCCATGCGCCTGGCCCGCCGCAAGCAGCTCATCGTCGCCGGCATCGAGACCCACGTCTGCGTCTACCAGACCGTGAAGGACCTGCTCGCCGCCGATTACGAGGTGACGATCATCGGCGACGCGGTCTCGTCCCGCACCACGGAGAACCGCGACCTCGCCATCCGCCGCATGACCGCCGACGGCGCCAAGCTCAGCTCCACCGAAATGGCCCTCTTCGAGCTCGTCGTGAAGTCGGGAACGGACGAGTTCCGGGCCATGGCGAAGCTGATTCGCTGATCGCTGGTCGCTGGCCGCTTATTCGCCTATTCGCTTATTCGCCTATTCGCTTATTCGCTTATTCGCTGGTTCACGAATTCTTGTGGCCGCTCAGAACGCCAATTCGTCAGGCAACGAACGTGATCAGCGAACAGCGATTGAGCGAATAAGCGACTAAGCGAATAAGCGAATAAGCGATTAAGCGACTAAGCGAATCCGCAAACCAACCGTCTTCGGCGATTGCATGCTGCGGTTGAGCGAACGGTTCTTGCAGGCCCACGCGCAAGGAGGTTTTTCCTATGACTCAACTGTCAGGTAAGCGTGTGGCAATTCTCGTGACCGAAGGTTTCGAGCAGGTGGAAATGACGCGTCCGCGGGAAGCACTGGAGCAGGCCGGAGCGACGACGATGCTCGTCGCCCCGAAGGGAGGCGACGTGCTCGCCTTCAAGCATCACGACAAGGCGGACAAGTTCAAGGTCGATCTCGAACTGGCGAAGGCGAGCGCCACGGAGTTCGACGCGGTTCTGTTGCCCGGCGGGGTGATCAACGCGGACGCGCTCCGCATCGAGAAGAAGGCGCAGCAGTTCGTTCAGGAGCTGGACAAGGCCGGCAAGCCGATCTTCGTCATCTGCCACGGAGCGTGGCTGCTGATCTCGGCAGGACTGGTCAAGGGGCACACCATCACCAGTTGGCCGACCCTGCAGGACGATCTCCGCAATGCGGGTGCCGACTGGGTGGACAAGGACTGCGTCCGCGACCGCAACTGGGTCAGCAGCCGCAAGCCGGACGACCTGCCGGCCTTCGATCGCGAGATCGTCAAGGCCCTGTCCCAGATTCAGCCGGGCAAGGCCGCGCGCGCGGAAAGCCGTGACTCACTTGAAGTTCGGTCGTAGCGGAGGCGTGGTTGTTGCAACGTTTCGTCATCCCGCGGCCTGGGGCCGCATGAGAAGAGATGACTGAACGCGAACACCGGATCCTCGTCGTCGATGACGACGACGCCATCCGCACGCTGCTTTTCACGGTGCTACGGCGCCGCGGGTTCGCCGTCGATACGGCACACGACGGCGCCGTAGCCCTGGAGCGGCTCGGCCACTGTAACTACTCCGTGGTCCTGCTGGACCTCATGATGCCGCGCCTGAACGGGTGGGAGGTTCTCGACACCCTGGCCACCCGGCCGCCTCCGCTCCGTCCGATCGTCATCGTCCTCACCGCAGGCATCGAACTGAGAAAGTTCCCTCCCGACGTCGTGGCCAGCACCATCCACAAGCCCTTCGACGTCGATTTCATCGTCGATACCGTCGCCGCCAGCATCGCGACATCCCGGAAGCCGGAGCAACTCGACGGCCCTCCCGAGCCCGACAGCCCGCCGGAACTGGAAAGGGCGAAAGGCGAGGGATGAAGAGCGAAGGATGAAGCGCGAAGGAGTTCATACCTCCTTCGCCCTTCGTCCTTCGCCCTTCTCCCATCGTCCTTCCTCTTACAATCCGCGCGCATGTCGCCGTCGCCACGCACCAAAGGCCTGCTCCTCATCACCGCCGCCGCGCTCTGCTGGTCGACCGGAGGGATCGGGATCAAGGCTGTCAGCGATCCGCCGCTGAAGGTCACCTTCTACCGCTCCCTCTTCGCCGGGATCGCCCTCTTGCTGTTCCTCGGCCGCGACGTGTGGGGGCGGCGGCGGTGGAAGTCCAGCCGCGTGTTCGCCCTGGCCATCGTCAGTTACGGGATCTGCCTCACCTCGTTCGTCATCGCCACGAAGTGGACCACCGCGGCCAATGCCATCTTTCTCCAGTACGCGGGCGTGGTGTGGGTCCTCCTGCTCTCGCCGCTCGTGGTGCGGGAGCCGATGCGCGGGCGCGATGCCGCCGCCGTGGCCGTGGCCTTCGGCGGAATGGCTCTCTTCTTCGCCGGCAGGTTCGAGGCGCGCGGCATGAGCGGCAACCTCATGGCCCTGCTCTCCAGCGTTTTCTTCGCCTTCCTCATCCTCTGCCTGCGCCGTGAGAACGACGCGGCCCAGTCGTCCATCACCTGGGGGAATCTCGCCATCGCCGCCGCCATGCTGCCGTTCGTGGCCGACGACCTCGCCCTCACTCCGAAGTCGTTCCTCGTTCTGCTCTTCCTCGGCGTCGTGCAGATTGCCCTGGCCTACGCGTTCTTCGTCCGCGGCCTCGCCTACGTGACCGCTACACAGGCCTCCCTCACCGGCATGCTGGAACCGGTCACGAATCCTCTCTGGGTCTTCCTCTTCCTCGGCGAGCGGCCCTCGCCCTACGCCATCGCCGGCGCCGTCGTCGTCCTCGCCGCCATCACCTGGCATACGATGTCCGGCGCACCGGCCACGGAACTGCCGGTGGTGGATTGAGGGGTAACGGGTAACAGGTAACGGGTATCGAAGACGACCGCGACACCCCTTTACCGGATACCCGTTTTCCGGCATCTGTTACCCGGTACCCGTTACCCGTCCCCTGTTCCCCGTTACCCGTCCCCCACCCCCGCCCCGCCCGGTTCTTGCAAATGACTCACGCCGTGCCCACGTACGAGCTGATCGAGCCCGCCACCGGCGAGACGCTGAAGCACATCCCTCGCCGCTCGCGCGAGGACGTCCACGAGGCCGTCACGGGCGCACATCGCGCGTTCACGAGCGGACCGTGGCGCACGATGAATACCCGCGACCGCGGGCGCACGTTGCTGCGCCTGGCGCAACTCATCCGCGATCACGGCGAAGAGCTGGCGCGGGACGAAGCGCGCAACGTGGGCAAGCCCATTCGCGATGCACGCGACGAGGTGGCCCTGGCCGCAAATTGCTTCGAGTACTACGCCGGCACGACGAATAAGGTGGGCGGCCAGACTATCCCCGCTGCGGCGCCGGGCGTGCTGATGACCCTCCGCGAGCCCCTCGGCGTCTGCGGGATCATCGTGCCCTGGAACTTTCCCATCGCCATTGCGTCATGGAAGGCCGCGCCGGCCCTGGCCATGGGAAACACGGTGGTCCTTAAGCCCGCCGAACAGACTCCCCTCACCGCGCTGCGCCTGGCCGCGCTGGCCCGCGAAGCCGGGCTGCCCGAGGACGTACTCACCGTCCTCACCGGCCCGGGCGCCGAGGCCGGCGAAGCCATCGTCACTCACCCCCTCGTGCGCAAAGTCGCCTTCACCGGATCGACGGACGTCGGGGTGCGGGTGACGGAGCTTGCGGCGCAGGACGTCAAGCGCGTCAGCCTGGAGCTCGGCGGCAAGTCGGCGAATGTCATATTCGACGACTGCGACTTCGAGCGCGCCGTGGCCTCGGCCGTGTCGTCGTCTCTCGGCAACGCCGGACAGGATTGCTGTGCGCGCAGTCGCATCCTCGTGCAGCAAACGCTCTACGACCGCTTCAACAAGGCACTCGTCGACGCCTTCGAGCACGTCCGCGTGGGCGATCCGCTCGACGAAGCGACGGAGATGGGCCCGCTGGTCACCGCCGCGCACCGGCAGCGGGTGCTGGAGTACATCGACGCCGGCAAGTCCGAAGGGGCCACCCTCGCCACGGGCGGCACGGCGCCGCACGGGCCGGGCACGTATCTGCAGCCCGCGGTCTTTCTCGACGCGAAGCCGGGCATGACCATCGTGCGCGAGGAGATCTTCGGACCGGTCGTAGCAGTGATGCCGTTCCGCGACGAGGCGGAAGCGATCGCCCTGGCCAACGACTCCCAGTACGGCCTCTCCGGCTCCCTCTGGACGCGCGACCTCGGCCGCGCCCTCCGCGTGGCACGCGCCATCCAGACCGGCAATCTCTCCATCAACTCCGGCAGCAGCGTGCACCTCGAAGCACCGTTCGGAGGCGTGAAGAAGAGCGGATTGGGCCGCGAGCTCGGGCTTGCCGCACTCGACCATTACACGGAGTGGAAGACGATCTACATGGACGTGGGGGAGTAGTTTATCCCGAGCGCGGGTGGCGGTCGGGCGGAAGCGAGGGATCAAAACGAAGCAAATCGGGAGGTGGCTTTTCGGCGCGACGCGGGAATCGAACGATTGTTGATGATCCGGACTGTTCGATCCAAGGAGACCATGCCCTGATCGGGGAATCGGCTCGGCTGATCGCCATGCCTGGTTTTGATCCTTCGCTCCCGCCCACCAGCCACCCACGCTCAGGATAAACAGCTATGCAGGGCAAAATCGACATCGACGAACTGAAACGCCTCATCACCGACGGCGAGATCGAGACCGTGCTCACGGTTTTTCCCGACATGTACGGCCGGCTGGTCGGGAAGCGCATCGTCGGGCAGTACTTCCTCGACGAGGTGCTCACGCACGGCATGCACACCTGCGACTACCTGCTGGCCTGCGACATGGAGATGGATCCGGTACCGGGCTACCGGTTCACGTCGTGGGAGAAGGGGTACGGCGACTTTCGCCCGCTCCCCGACTTCGACACGCTCCGCATCGCTTCGTGGCTGAACAAGACGGCGCTCGTGCTGTGCGACGTCTACTTCGACGACCGTCGCGAGCTCGTGCCGTACGCACCGCGCAGCATCCTCCGCAGGCAGCTCGCCCGGGCCGCCGAGCGCGGCTACTCCCCAATGGCCGCCTCGGAACTGGAGCTCTACGTCTTCAACGAGTCATACGAGTCGGCCGCGCAGAAGGGCTACATCGGCCTGGAGACCATCGGCCGTTATATCGAGGACTACCACATCCTGCAGGGGACGAAGGAAGAGCTGCTCATCGGCGACATCCGCTCCCACCTCGAGCGCAGCGGTGTGCCAGTGGAGTCGTCGAAAGGCGAGTGGGGACCGGGACAGCAGGAGATCGGCCTGCGGTACGCCGAGGCGCTGGAGATGGCCGACCGCCACTCGGTGTACAAACACGCGGCCAAGGAGATCGCCTGGAAGCACGGCAAGGCCGTGACGTTCATGGCCAAGTGGGACGAGCGCTTCGCCGGCTCGAGCTGCCACATCCACATGTCGCTGTGGGACGACCGCGGCAAGCGGGCCCTATTCGACGGCAAGGAATCGCTCGGCCGCATCCACTGCTCCCCCACCTTCCGCCACTTCCTCGGCGGCTGGATGGCCCACATCCGCGAGCTGTTCGCCTTCTACGCGCCGTATCCGGCGTCGTACAAACGCTACGTGGCCGGGTCGTTTGCCCCGACCGGCATCGCCTGGAGCTGGGACAACCGCACGGCAGGCTTCCGCATCGTCGGCCACGGCCAGTCGCTCCGCATCGAGTGCCGCATGGCGGGCGCGGACGCCAATCCCTACCTGGCCTTCGCCGCCACGCTGGCCGCCGGGCTGGACGGCATCGAGAAGCAGATCGAGCCGCCGCCGGCGTTCGAAGGCGACGTCTATCAGGCCCGCGAGCTTCCTCACGTCCCGCACTCGCTCCAGGAAGCAATCGCCGCCCTCGAAGCCAGTACCTTCGCCCGCCAGACGTTCGGCGACGACGTCATCGAGCACTACCTCCATTTCTTCCGCACCGAGCAGCGGAAGTTCGACGCCGCGGTCACGGACTGGGAACGGAGACGGTATTTCGAGATGGGGTGAAGTGAAGGGCGAAGGATGAAGAGGTCATCGGTGTGACCACGGTCCGGCATTCGCGCTTCTTCCTTCACCCCTAGTCCACCTTCAATCATTGGTTCAGGAGCAGAGAATGCGTTTGACTGACAAAGTCTGTTTGATCACCGGCGGCGGATCCGGCATCGGCAAGTCGTCGTGCCTCGCCTTCGCCAAAGAGGGTGCCCGCGTCGTCGTCGCCGACCTGAAGAAAGAGACCGCCGAGGAGACGGCGCAGGAGATCGTGCGCGGCGGCGGCCAGGCCGCGGCCTTTGGCGCGGACGTCTCCAAGGCGAAAGACGCCGAGGGGATGGTGGCGTTCGCGGAGAAAACATACGGGCGGCTCGACGTGGCATTCAACAACGCCGGCATCTTTCATCCGAAAGACGACTCCGTAACCAACACCGCCGAGGAGATCTGGGACCTCGTCATCGACGTGAACCTCAAGGGCGTCTTCCTCGGCTGCCAGTACCAGATCCCCGCCCTGCAGCGCGCCGGCGGAGGCTCGATCATCAACACCGCGTCATTCGTGGCCATCCTGGGTGCGGCCGCGCCGCAGATCGCCTACACCGCGAGCAAGGGCGGCGTGCTGGCCATGACCCGCGAGATCGCCGTGGAGTTCGCCCGCCAGAACATCCGCTGCAACGCCCTCTGCCCCGGCCCGGTCGAGACGCCCCTGCTCGCAGAACTGCTCAGCGACCCCGCCCGGCGCCAACGCCGGCTCGTGCACATCCCCATGGGCCGCTTCGCGAGACCCGACGAGATGGCCAACGCCGCCCTCTTCCTCGCCAGCGATGAATCGTCATACGTGAATGGCGCAACGTTCCTCGTCGACGGCGGGATCACGGCGGCGTACATCACGCCGGAATAGCAATCCCCAATTCAACAATAACGCTTCTAAAGCGGGGGCCAACGCAATCCGGTGCGCAAGATCGCTCGGTCCATCGGTGCCAAAAAAAACCCCGGCGTGTGGCCAAGCCAGACACCGGGGGGGTTAAGGGACCAGCCCCTTACGGAGTTAGTCCTCATCGCACTGTAACCCAATTCGCCGCTGAGTCAATCCCGCGATGCAACTGCTCCGGAACCCTGCTCCGCGTGAAGAGTCCCTCGCCGTCAAAATCGCATCAGCACGGCCCCTGCTGTCCGGTCTGATTTTCGGACGGCGATGAGCGCCCAAAACAAAAAGAGAGGCGGCCAGTGAGGCCGCCTCCCTTCAACCAAACCGAAAGTCACTTCAGTGCTGGTGTTTCGCCTTGTGCTCAGCCTTCAGCGCGTCGAGCTGGGCTTTCTGGTCGGCGGTGAGGACCGAGAGGAACTGCTCGTGCTGCTGCTGGCGGAGCTCCCTCATGTGGGCGCGCTGCGACTCCACCGTCGGCTTGAGGGCGTCGAGCTTGGCCGTGTCGTTGGCCTGCCGCGCGGCGTGGACTTCCTGGCGCGTCGCTCTCACCTGCGCGAAGAAGTCCTTGTTGGCCTCGCGGAAGGCCTGGCGGTTCGCCTTGAGCTGGCCCTTCTGGGCGTCGGTGAGGTTCAGCTTCCTGGCCAGGCGGGCCATTCTGCGGTGGCCGAAGCCGTGGTGCCTTCCACCATGGTCCTTCGCTCCGCCGTTTGACTGCCCGGCGGCGAATGCGAGCGAGCCGCTCAACGCAAAGGCTGCCACTGCTGTAATGATCTTGTGCGTCGTTTTCATCTGTCTCTCTCCTTGAGTGGTTACTGGCTGCGAATCACGTCTGGTCGTCGTCGTCCGCTGTCTGCCAGTCGACAGGAACGACACGCGGACCGGACGTTTCCTTTCCTTCTTCCAACGAACTGCACCGGGGTGTCATGAACTGCACGAACCCGCCTCGGCGGCCGCTCTGCAACGAGGCGAGCCGATGAACGTAACGCGCCCCGGCCGCCGGTTGAGCGGGCGCGAGCTCCTGCTCGTCTTCATCTTCTGGACGTCCCTGGCCACGCTGTCCGCCGCCAACCGTCTCCTCGACCCTCGCGCCCTCGGATTCCGGGTGATGACGCCGGCCGGCCCCATCCTCCTCACGTACGTCGAGTCGTGGATCTGGGTGGCCTTCACGCCGTTGATCTTCGGCCTGAGCAGCCGGTTCAGTCCTGAGCGTTCGTCGCGGTGGTTCATGCGGGTTCTGCTGTTGCTCGGTATCGGACTCGTGATCTCCGTCACTGTTTACGCCCTCATCGAGATCAGCCGCGACCTGATCCTCCCTCCCCCTGCCGAGGTCCTGATCCGGCGCCGCGGGCCGCCGCCGCTCTGGGTGCCGTTCGAGGGACTGGGGCGGTACCGCTTCCTCAACCAGTTCCTCGTCTACCTCTCCATCCTGGCGGCCGGCTTCGCCCGCGAGTACTTCCTGCGCGACCAGGCCCGGACCCGGGAGGCCATTGCCCTCGAGGCCCGCGCCGCGACGTTGCAGGCCCAGCTCGCCGATGCCCGCATGGCCGCGCTGCGCATGCAGCTCAATCCGCACTTCCTCTTCAACACCCTCCACGCCGTTTCCGCCCTCGTGGAGCGCGATCCGGCCGGCGTGCGGAGGATGATCGCCCGCCTCTCCGACCTGCTGCGGCACACGCTCGACACCGCCCGCGACGAGATCCCGTTGCGCCAAGAGCTGGCCTTCCTGGAGCGCTACCTCGAGATCATGGAGATCCGCTTCCAGGGAAGATTGCAGGTGACGCGCGACATCGACGAGGCCGCCCTCGACGCCCTCGTGCCGAGCTTCGTCCTGCAGCCGATCGTGGAGAACGCCCTCGAGCACGGCGCCGCCCGCGCCTCGGGCGAAGGACGGATCGGCATCGCCGCCCATCGCGACGGCGAGCGGCTCATGCTCACCGTCCGCGACAACGGGCCTGGTCCCGGCGCCGGCGCTCACAGCGGAGTCGGTCTGGCCAACACGCGGGCCCGCCTCGCGCAGCTCTATGCAAACGACGCGGAGGTGAGACTCATCACCGCGCCGGACGGCGGCGGCCTGGCCGAGCTCGATCTGCCATTCCATGCGATGGGGCGAGCGGGAGGAGAAGAGTCATGACTGGGACTTCCCGCTCGCCGCTCGCCACCCCCCGCTCGCCGCTCGCCACCCCCCGCTCGCCGTTCGCCACACCCCGCTCGCCGTTAACGCCCGTGACGCCCGAGGGAGGAAGTTCATGATCCGTGTAGTCGTAGCCGACGACGAGCCGCTGGCCCGCCAGCGTATCGAAGACCTGCTGGCCAAAGAGACCGGCGTCGAGCTCACCGCCGTGGCCACCGACGGCGACGAGGCCGTGGAGACGATCGTCCGCGAAGAACCAGACCTGGTCTTCCTCGACGTGCAGATGCCAGGACGCAGCGGGATCGAGGTCGTGTCCGCCGTCGGCCCCGATCAGATGCCGGCCACCATCTTCGTCACCGCCTTCGACCAGTTCGCCCTCAAGGCGTTCGATCTCGCCGCCGTCGATTACCTCGTCAAACCGTTCGACGACGAGCGCTTCCATCAGGCCTTGCGCCGCGCCCGCCGCGCCATCGAGCTGAACGAAGTGCAGCAGATGACGCAGCGTCTGGCCACGCTCCTGCAGAACGCGCCGCCCCCCGCCCCTGCGCAGGCGCGCCACTACCTCGACCGCATCTCCGTCGAGCTGCGCGGGCAGGTGCGGGTCGTTCCCGTCGACAGGATCGACTACATCACCGCCAGCGGTCCCTACGCCGAGTTGCACGTCGGGGACCGCATGTACGCCGTCCGGGAGCGGATGCAGACGCTCGAAGAGCAGCTCGACCCCGGCGTCTTCTTCCGCATCCACCGCTCCGCCATCGTTCGCCTCGACCGGATCGACACCCTCCTGCGCAGCTCCGGCGGCGACTACGGCGTGCGCCTCAAGAACGGCGTGGAGCTCTCCGTCTCACGCACCCGGCGCGAGGAGCTGGAGGCGAAGATGGGCGTGGCGTGAACGGCCCAAGTCGGGAGAGACTTTGGTCGAAGGCTGAAAGGCTCACACGCAGCACACGGGTTTTCTTCCAGCCTTTCAGCCTTCCTGAGGCCCCTTCAGCTTCAGCTCAAGTTCTCCGTGATCATCACCCCCGCCGTCTGCAACGCACCTGCACTGACGGCCAACGTGACCGGCACCAAGACCGTCAGCGGCTCGTTCCACCCGAACGGCACCGTGACCTACACCGTCACGCTGGCGAACACCGGCGGCCTCGGCCAGGCCGACAATCCCGGCCACGAGTTCACCGGCGTCCTCCCCGCGTCGCTCACGCTGGTGAGCGCCGTGGCCTCGTCGGGCAACGCAGTGGCCACGGTCGCCACGAACGCCGTCACCTGGGACGGGGCGATCGCTCCGGTGAACGGCACGGTCACGATCACCATCACCGCGACCGTCAAGCCGGCATTCACGGGCACCGTCTCGAACCAGGGCACGATCAGCTACGACGCCGATGGCAACGGCACGAACGAGTCGACCCGGCTGACCGACGATCCTGGCGTCGGGGGCGCCAGCGATCCGACCAGCTTCACCTCCACCGGCGCCATCGTCACGGCCACGAAGACCGTCACCGGCCCCTTCCTCGTGGGCGACACCGTGACCTACACCGTCACGATCTCGAACAGCGGCAACATTGCCGCGGGCAACAATCCCGGCAACGAATTCACCGACGTCCTCCCGGCCGGCGTTGCGCTGGTCAGCGCCAACGCCACGAGCGGTACGGCCGTGGCGACGGTGGCCACCAACACGGTCACCTGGAACGGCTCCATCCCCGCCGGCGGCAGCGTAACCATCACCATCTCCGCCACCATCAAGCCGGGCACCGGCGGCACCACGATCAGCAACCAGGGAACGCTCTCCTACGACAGCGACGGGAACGCCACGAACGACGCTGCCGGGGTCACCGACGATCCGGGAACGGCGGCAGCCAACGACCCGACGTCTTTCGTCGCCGTCAACCCCGTGCCGGCGCTGTCCCCCTGCCTCCTGCTCCTCGTCGCAGCCTGCCTGGCCATGGTCGCCCTGAGAGTCATGAAGAGCTGAGCCGTACGAAGCAAAGACGAGACGGCGGCCCCTCGGCAGCCGTTTCCATTTAAGGAAGAGAGCCTCGCCAGTCCTTTCAGCCTTTCAGCCCTTTCAGCCTTTCAGCCTTCCCCCGGCCTTGGCAGCCCGATTGCGATATTGGACACCGGTCGTCGTTGGTTCCCAACTAGGAGAAAACATGAGAAACCCCAGCAGATCAGCCGTTTACGTCGCAGCGACAGGCTCCCTGGCCCTGCTCCTCGCGACGTCCGCTTTCGCGGAAGACCGTCATCGCGATGAGACGTGGCACAGCCACGAACAGGGCCCGACCCGCTCGTGGAATCGTGGCGACAGCCGCGGCTTCCACCAGGATCATCAGCAGCAGCGAACTGAGCCGCGTACGTTCGACCGCGGGGAGACCCGCAGCTTCGATCAGAACCGCGACCGCACCTGGGATCGTGGTCGTTCGTTCGACCAGGGTCGCGCCTCGGATCGTGGTCAGGCTCGTTCGTTCGACCAGGGCCGTACCTGGGACCGTGGTCAGGCCCGTTCGTTCGACCAGGGCCGTACCTGGAATCGCGGCGGCGGTACGCGTAACTTCGACCAGAACTTCAACCGGAACGACCGCGGGTGGGACTCGCGCCGTGGTGACTTCCGCGGCGAATTCCGCGGCGATTTTCGCGGTTCGCGCGAGGTCTTCCGGAACGGCATTCCCCGCTCCGACGGGCGCGTGACGATGCTCGGCCACATCAGCCGTTACGAGCACGAGCGCGGCGGCTATCGCATCTGGTTCGGCGGCAGCCTCTATCCGTACTGGGTGCCGGAGTCGTATTTCTTCCGCCACCGCATCGGCATCGGCCTCGACCTGCGCCTCGGCGGCATCTTCCGTGACGGCGCGGTCTACGTCAATTACCTCGGCTGGCCGGGCGACGCGTACTACAACGATCCCTATTACTACGACGCGGGTTACGCGAACGGATATGCCAACGGCTACTCCGCTTCGGTGGGTGCCTATGGCGCCGGTGCCTACGACGAGGGTTTCGTCCGCGGAACGGTCGACAGCATCGACTACCGAACGGGCACGCTCTACCTGCGCGACGACTACAGCCGGCGCGTGATCACGGTCGACATGCGCCGCGTCGATGGCCGCAGCAGCAGCGTCGACTTCGGCGACCTGCGCCCCGGGGACCGCGTCTCGCTTCGCGGTGCATGGCTCGACGGCAACGTCTTCGCCGCCGCCCGCCTCGAGGGCGCCGGCGCCTACTGATTTCCCTCTTTGCCCGCCATCCGCCGGTCTGCCGCCCCCGCGTATCCCGCTTATGGGTATGATCCGTACTCGGATTACTATTCGTACCCGGCGCCGGCCTACGTGACACCGTATTACGGAGGCTATTACGGCAACACCTATTATTACGGCAACAGCTGGCGCGATCGGGACCGTCACGAGTGGCGCGAGCGTGAACGCCACGAGTTCCGCGAGCGCGGCGAACGTGGCCGCTGGCGCCGGTAAACGAACCCAGCGCAAGCTCCCGGCCTGCTTGTCTTCACTTCGTTTCCGTAGTCGTAATCGTCAGAGGATCGAGCTTCCGCGCCGACAACAAGCCGTTGACGGCCGGGAGCTCGGTCTTCCAAATCGCGTCCAATTTCCCCTTTTCCTCAACGAACCTGCCATCGAGCAATTTGAAAACCTCATATGAACCGGCGGTGGGTTTGCCGTCGCCGCGTTCGATGCTCCCCGCCAGCGCGGCCAGCTTGTTGTTCAGTTTGATGGGGAAGTTCAGCGGATCCTGTCCGCTGCGATTCCGCACCTGGTAGAGATCTTCCTCGATCGCCGACAGCTTCGCCCGCAGTCCATCCACCGCCGTCTTCAGGGCGGCATCCTGATTCTTCTTCAGCCGATCCTCCATCTGCTTCTTCATCTCGCGGATGGCGATCACCATCTCATTGGTCTCCGTGAGCCGATTTTGGACCTGCATGGCGAGTGTGAACTGTTCGGCGAGATCCGCGACCGTCACACTGTCGAGGCGCGGATCTTTTCGCAGCTCGAAGCTCTCCGTCACCGTCTTCCCATTTGCCGAAACCCGCACCTGGTACGCCCCCGGGACGGCTGCCGGACCTTGCGTGCTGCCGCCCCACAGGACCATGCCCGCGAAACTCTTCGCCCCGGAGTAGCGCAGGTCCCACTGAAAATGATTGATGCCCGCCTTGCGCGGAACCGGTGGCGCAGCGGCGCCTCGTCCACCCCCTCCGCCGCCGCCTTCATCCTCGCCTTCCGCGGACGGACCGTCCGTGGCCCCGCCGCGGCCACCGGTGCGGCGCCGATCCTCCTCGGCGCTGCCGGTGAACGCGCGAATCACCTGCCCTTTCGGGTCGAGGATCTCCACCCTGATCGTGTCCACGGGCTTGCTCAGATAGTAACTGAATCGCGCCGGTCCGACGTTGCGCTCGGCCACCGGCGGATGAAACAAGTGCAAATCTTCGGTGACCACCGCCGGCGACAATTGGCGCAGCGGTGTGATGTCGTCCAGAACGTAAAAGGATCGCCCGTGCGTCGCAATCACCAGGTCCTTGCCTTCGATCACGAGGTCCGAAACCTGGGTGTCCGGCAGGTTCAGCGCAATCGACTGCCACTGCGCGCCATCGTCGAACGAAACGTAAATGCCGTGCTCCGTCCCCGCGAACAATAGACCGGCGCGCACGGGATCTTCGCGGACGGCGTGAACATAGTCCTGGTCTGGAATGCCGTTGACGATCGAGGTCCAGGTCTTGCCGTAGTCGGTCGTCCTGAACAGGAATGGACGGCGATCGTCGCTCTGATAATTCTTCGCCGCGAGATAGGCTTTGCCCGCAGAGTGGGGCGAGGCTTCCACCAGGCTGACGCGCGCGAAATGCGGCAGTCCCTTCGGCGTGATCTCCGACCAGTTCCTTCCAGCGTCCCGTGTAATGTAGGCAATTCCGTCGTCCGATCCGGTCCAGATCGTGTCAGCCTCTTTGCGGGAGGGCGCGATGGTGTAGATCGTGCCGAAAATCTCGGGGCCGTTCTGGTCGTGCGTGATGGGCCCGCCGGAATCGCCGAGCGTCAGCTTGTCGTTGCGGGTGAGGTCGGGGCTGATTCTCTGCCAGCTATGGCCATCGTCGGTAGTCTTCCACAAATGCTGCGACGACGTGTACAACGCTTCCGCGTTAAGCGGCGAAAACACGATCGGAAACGTCCACTGCCACCGCTCCGGGAGCGACCCCGCCGCTTCGCCCGAGAAGAATAACGGATATACCTGGATGTCGCGCGAATAGTTGCTGCGGCGATCGAAACGGGTCAGGAGCGCTCCCTGGCTCCCGGCGTAGAAAAGGTTTGGGTTGGTGGGATGGGGAGCGATATACCCGCTCTCCCCGCCGCCGACACTGTATGCGACCTCGCCGCCGCGGCCGCCCCGTCCGCCCGCCGCTGCGCTCGATACGCAAATCGTCGAGCTGTCCTGTTGAGCGCCGCACACGTGGTACGGCACGTCGCGGGTGGTCGCGACGTGGTAAAGCTGTGCAGTCGGATACTGCTGTCCGGTCCACGACTGGCCGCCGTTGATGGATATATTGCCGCCGCCGTCATTACTTTGAGCCATGCGTTCGGGATTGTTCGGGTCGATCCAGAGATCATGGTTGTCGCCATGCGGCGGGCGAAGCTGACGATAGGTCTTGCCCCCGTCCGTCGATTTGTGGAAACCGACGTTCAGCACGTACACGGTGTCCTTCGCTTTCGGGTCGGCATAGATACGGCTGTAGTAGAAGGCGCGCTGGCGCAGGGCGCGATCCTCGCTGACTCTCTTCCAGGCGCCGCCTCCATCGTCGGACGCGAAGACCCCTCCGTTTTCGTTCTCGACGATCGCGTATACGCGATTCCCATCTGCGCCCGAGACGGCGACGCCGATCTTGCCGATCACTCCGGCGGGCAGTCCCGGATTGCGCGTGATCTCGGTCCAGTGGTCGCCGCCATCGGTAGTCTTGTAGAGCCCGCTGTCCGGTCCGCCGCTGGTGAGACTCCACGAAGTGCGGTTGGCGTCCCAGATGGCGGCGTATAGGACCCTTGGGTTATGCGGGTCCATGACGAGATCTACCGCGCCCGCATGGTCGCTCTTGAATAGAATCTTCTCCCACGTCTTGCCCCCATCTCGGGAACGGAAGACGCCACGGTCGGCATTGCGGCCGTAAGGATGCCCGAACGCCGCCACATACACGAGATCGGGATTCGACGGATGGACGCGAATCCTCGAGATGGCCTGCGTGTCGGGGAGGCCCATGTGAGTCCACGTCTTGCCGGCATCGGTGGATTTGTATACGCCATCGCCCTGCATGATATTGCCGCGCAGCTCCGTCTCCCCCATGCCTATGTACACCACGTCGGGGTTGGACTCCGAAACCGCAATAGCGCCGACCGAGGAGCTATGCAGTTGTCCGTCCGTCACCGGGCGCCACGTCAACCCGCCATCCGTGGTCTTCCAGAGCCCGCCGCCCACCGCCCCGAAATAGTACTCGTTAGTACGAGAGGGCGACCCGGCGCACGCAATCGAACGGCCGCCTCGCAGCGGTCCGATGCTCCGCCATTGCAGGGATCCGAATGCCGCTGGGTCAAACGTGGCCGCGGACGTCAGCAGGATTGGACAGGAAAGCAGCGCCAGAAGTGGAGTTCGCATTGGGGCTCATTATAGCGCCGCGGGATGGGACACGCTGAACGAAGGTTATGGAACGTACTCCCCTTAAATTGACATTAAGTCCCCTCGGGAGCGGGGAAAACCCTGTTATATTGACAGGGTACCGCGTCCTCAGGAAACCACTGGAATGCATCACAACTGCCAGGAATGTACCCGTCTGTGGAGCGAATATGCCTTGGCGACTCGGCATTTTCTCAAGTTGGAAGGCCGCCTCCAGATTGCAGAGATCTCTCGCGATCGGAACACCATGGAGCAACTCTCCCCCCTCGTGAAGGCCGCCTTTGCCGAACGCGCGGAAATGCGCCGGCAGATCGAATTTCACGAGGCTCAACCCCGGGCCGGCGCCGCCAGCGCTTAGCCCCGGCTACGGAAGCTGCTGCGTCCATTCTTCCACGGAGGAATGGATGGCGCGTCCGATAAATGCGGCGCGCAGACTGCGCAGATCGGCCAGCTTGCGAGCGCCGATCGCGTAACGGTGATACCGCGGCTGGCGGTCGAGCGATTCGTCGCTCAGATACACCGGCTCCCGCCGGAAATTCACCAGCGTGAGGCCTCGCGTCAATTGCTCCACCGCGGTCCCGGCGCGAAAAGAATACGTCGCGCGGCCGCTGCCGGTTGTTGCTTCCCATGCCAACATGTCTTTCCCGGCGAACGGCAGGAAAAACCAGAAGAATAATGTCTCTTCGCCTTCTTCCTGCTCATCGGGACGCGTGAACTTGAAGCCTGCCGACCATGCGCCGGTGGATCGCTTGCGTAACTCATCGAAATAAGGCTTCAGATTCTCGTCGACTGCCCTCGCGATGAGCGCGTCGGGCAGCTTGGGATGAATCCCGGAGAGGGCGGTCCCGGCCACGCTCCGTCCCTCGGGCATGATCGTCACGAGCCGCTGCAGTTCGCCGGGATTGAGAAACGGAAACGTCTCGTGCAAGACCCCGGCGGTCCGCGTCCGGATAGCGTCGAGCGTCGCCGCGAGTTTTTCGCGGAACTCCTCCGTCTTTTTGGCCAGCTTCGAGATGACGAGCCGGCTGCTGGCCGTCTGAAGGATGACGCTGTATGTGGCTTCGTCGAACACCACCGAATCCACGTCCGCCAGCCGCAACTGCGTGGGATCGCCGGAGATCGGCAGCGCCGCCAGATTGCTGCCATACAGCCGGATCTGCGACGGTGCGCCGTTGGCCGCCGCATCGAAGCGGGCCACCTCTTCCAGATCCTCGAGCAGCAGGCATTGCACCGTGCGATCCCGCCATGCCGCCAGTAACTCCTCCTGCATGCGCGAAAAGGCGGAGCCGAACTGGCGCAGTTGCAGGACGCCGCCGGTGTAAAGCGTCAGCGTCATGTCCCACTCGCCGGGAGCGACGCGGTCTACGTCGCCCAAATCGAAGGCGATCGGCGGCCCGGACCCCGGCGTGATGATGCACGTCTCGGTCTCAAACGCGATTTGACAGGGGCCGGTTTGCTCGCCGTATTGGAACTTGCCGGAGTACTGAGGCATCTAGCCGGCTTTGTTGCCACACTCCGGACAGAACTTGGTCCCAGCCTCAAAATGCGTTCCGCAGCGCGAGCATTCGGTCTTCGCGCGCAGCGGCTTGCCGCACTCGGGACAGAACTTCGCGCCCTGCGTGCGCGCGCCGCAGCTCGGACATAGCGCCGCCGCCTCGGCGGTGAGATTCATCCCCTTGGTGAGGTCCTGCTCCTGCAGTTTCTGCTTCATCTGCTCGACTTGCGTCTGCACCTGCGCCGACGCCAATTCAGCCTCGATATCCGGCGCGCAGTCGTAGCAGAGCATCCGCTTGGGGTTCCAGCAGGTGGCCTGGCAGACCCAGTGGCTGCACTTCGGACACTGCCGGAAATTCGGCTTGGCCTGCTCGATGGCGGACCGGAACGCGCGGTCGTGCCCGGGCCCCTGCACCGCCCGTTCGATTTCGTACGTCGAGTTCCCGACGGAACCCAGCACGCCTCCGAACAGGTTGCTCATGGTGCGCAGCGCGCTACCAGCCATCCCCGCGGCGGAAGTCTCGAACGCGGACATGAAACCATTGCCACACCGGTCGCAAAAGAACTCGAACTGATACCCTCTGTCGGTCGAGTGATCGGTGTGGTTCCGAGTGAATTGAATCAACCCCATGGGGTGATTCTACCCCTAAACGGCGTCTTCGTCGCGATACTGTTGGCGCAGCCTGGCAAGCTCCGACTTCAATTCGCCGGTCACTTTGGCGTGTTTCGGATCGCCATACACATTGTTCATCTCGTGCGGGTCGCGGGAGATGTCGAAAAGCTCCCACTCCGGCGCGGTGTCGCGGTCGATCGCGCCCGAAGAGCCGAGCGCCTTGCCGTAGTAATAGATCAGCTTCCACTGTTTCGTGCGGACGCCGTAGTGCGCGGGCACGCCGTGATCGGCCAGGTGCATCCAGTAGCGGTAGTACATCGATTGCCGCCAGTCACGCGGCGTGTGACCTTCCAGAATCGGCCGGAAGCTCCGCCCCTGCATCTCCGGTGGAGACTTGGCGCCGGCGAAATCGAGAAACGTCTCCGCGAAATCGAGATTCAGCGTCATATCGCGATTCACGCCACCCGCCTTGACGACGGCGGGGTAGCGCAGCAGAAACGGCATCCGCAGCGACTCCTCGTACATGAAACGCTTATCGAAATACCCGTGGTCCCCCAGAAAAAACCCCTGATCCGACGTGTAAATGACAATGGTGTTCCGGGCGATACCGTCGGCGTCGAGGTAATCGAGCACGCGGCCGACATTGTCGTCCACCGAGGCGATACAGCGCAGGTAGTCCTTGATGTAGAACTGATACGCCCACTTGCGCAGAGCGTCGCCTTTGAGGTCGGGTGGGATGGGACGCTTCACGTCGGTCGCCGTCATGTTTTCGCCGACTCTCAGCGTGGCGTTGGCGGCGGCTTGCGAGCGGTGCTCGTAATGGTCGTACAAATTGAAGGGCTCGGGCACGTCGGCGCCCTCATACATCTGGGCGTGCTTCGCATCGGGCTCCCATGGACGGTGCGGCGCTTTGTGATGACACATCAGGAAGAACGGCTTATTGCGGTCGCGGCGCTTGAGGTAATCGAGCGAGTAATCGGCAATCAGATCGGTGCAGTAGCCCGTCCGCTTGCTGCGCTGCCCCATCTCGATGAAGACCGGGTCGTGGTATACACCCTGGCCCGGGAGAATGTTCCAGTAGTCGAAGCCCGCCGGGTCCTTCTGCAAGTGCCATTTGCCCACCATCGCCGTTTGGTAGCCGGCGCCCTGCAGCAGCTTGGCGACATTCTGCCGCGCCGGGTCGAGCGCGTCGTTGAGCGTCTTCACGCCGTTGAGGTGGCTGTATTGCCCCGTCAGGATGACCGCGCGGCTGGGAGCGCAAATGGAGTTCGTGCAGAAGCAGTTGTCGAACCGCACGCCCTGCTGCGCGATGCGGTCGATGTTGGGTGTCCGGTTGATGCGGCTGCCGTAGGCCGAGATCGCGTGCGACGCGTGATCGTCAGCCATGATGTAGAGGATATTCGGCGGCGCGCCGGCGGCGCGGCCGAGCCGGAGAGCCGCACTCGCCGTCAGGAACCGGAGAGCGTCGCGGCGCGTGTGCAGGGTCATGACCGCTTCATTGTATGACCCGACAGACCCTCGAACAAGGCGGCCTTCCGTTCAGGCGCTCTTTACTTCTTTCTCGACCGCGTCGGCGAAGAAATCGATCTCCCCGAGCGTCGTGTAAATGTTCGGCGTAATGCGCAGCCCCGTGTACTCTTCGTGCGGGACGTACGCCGTCACGATCGAGTGTTTCGCCAGCAACGCCTCACGGACTTTGCCGGCGTCCACACCGTTGAATGCCAGAAAGCCGATCCCGCACGATTGCGCCGGGTCCTCGCTGTGCAGCGTCTTGCACTTGGGATTGCGCGCCAGCCGGTGCGCCCACCGGTCGCGCAGATAGCGCAGGCGCGCCGCCTTCCGGTCGATACCGATATTCTCGTTGAACACCAGCGCTTCGCTAATGGCGTTGTGATTCGCCGCCGGATGCGTCCCGATCTCCTCGAACTTGCGGATATCGTCGACCTGCTTCGTGTCGGCGGCCATGAGCGGCCACGTGCTCGCGATGCGCGACTTGCGCACATACAGGAATCCCGTCCCGATCGGCGCATAGGTCCACTTGTGCAGGCTGACGCCGTAGTAGTCGCAATCGAGATCGGCGATGTTGACCGGAAAGTGGCTGAACGCGTGCGCCCCGTCGACGATCACGGGGATGTTGCGCGCGTGCGCCATCTGGCAAATCCGTTTCACTGGAAAGATCTGCCCCGTGCGGTTGGTGATATGGCACACCAGGATCAGCTTCGTCCTCGGTGTTACGGCCTTTTCGAAGCGCTGGTACAGGTCGTCCATGCCGGCAGGCGGCACTGGGAACGAGATCGTCTTGAGCACGATACCCTCGCGCCGCTCGCGCTGCCGGAACGTCGTCAGCATACGCGGATAGTCCTGGTTCGTAGTCAGAACCTCATCGCCCCGCTTCAAGTCGACGCCATACTGCGCGTTCTCCAGCGACTCGCTCGAATTCCGCGTGATGGCCATTTCCTCCGGGTCGCATCCGGCAGCCGCGGCGAGTTGCCGCCGCACCCCTTCGATCCCGTGCTCCAGGACGTTGATCATCGTGTGATACGGCCCCATGTCGCTGTAGTCGAGATACCGCCGCAGCGACTCGCGCACCGTTCGCGGAGACGGGCACACATACCCGTTATTGAGGTTCAGGACGTTGCGGTCGACCGTGAAGGATTCGCGGATCTCGGCCCAATAGTCCTCATCCTTAGCCACCTCTTCCGGCGGCCGGCCGGCCACCGCGCTGGAGGCCGCGCGCACCCGCTCGATCGCAGTGTCCTGAAAAGCGGCCGCGGCGGCGGCGAGTTGGACGAAACTCCGTCGATTCATTGGGCCAGCATGACCCATCGGCGCGCCCGGGTCAAGGCCGCGATACGATTAAGGCCGGATATCGTGGCGCCATGGGCAAACGACTTGTCGTGGTCTCCGGTTTACCAGGCAGCGGAAAAACCACCTTGGCGCGTCTTCTCGCCCGGGCATTGAACCTTCCCCTTATCGACAAAGACGACATCCTCGAAAGTCTCTTCCGGGAGAAAGGAATCGGGGATGCCGCGTGGCGCCGGGCGCTGAGTCGCGAGAGCGATCTCACGCTGCAGGCAGCGGCGGCCGCGGCATCTGACGCGGTGTTGGTGTCACATTGGCGGCTGGCCGGAATGGCCCCGGACTCCGGAACTCCCACAGAGTGGCTCCGGGAAGCCTCCCTCCGCGTTGTCAACATCCATTGCTGTTGCGAACCGGAGCTGGCCGCGAGGCGATTCCTGCAGCGAAAGCGCCACGCCGGACACCTGGACCAGGTGAGATCCTATGCGGAGGTCCTGGCGGCCCTGAAATCAATCGCAGCCTTCGGCGGTCTTGAGATTGGACACCGAATCGACATCGATACTAATGGAGCGTGCCCGCTGGACGCGCTGCTGGCCCGGATCGACGCCGCCATCCGCAGTGATTGGGAGTGAGCCGGCGCCAATTGGCATATCAGGTTCATCATTTCACGCGCTCGAATTTGACGCCCATGGCGCGCGGGCCGATGATCTTGACGATGTCGTCGAGCCCGTGCCGCACATGCGCCCGCATGGCCCGGTCGGCGGCTTCCGCCTTGCCCCGGTTCAACGCTTCGATGAGGTCGCGATGGAAACGCGCCGGCAGCGCCGGGCGGCTGGCCGCGACATCGAACAGCCAGTTGAAAATCAGGACATGATTTTTCTCGATCATCTCCCGTAACGCGCGGCACCCCGTGCACTCCGCGATTCGCAGGTGAAACTCGAGGTGGTAACTGTGGACGGCGTAAAGGAATTCGCGGTCGTGATCCGTGCCGTTGGCGCAGCGGTTGAACATCG
This sequence comes from uncultured Solibacteraceae bacterium, assembly GCA_964608645.1. Classification (GTDB taxonomy): domain Bacteria; phylum Acidobacteriota; class Terriglobia; order Bryobacterales; family Bryobacteraceae; genus CAZSQK01. The sequence goes on from CAZSQK010000023.1 coordinate 26,692, forward strand.
CGTCCATGTGTTCCGCCATGCGCTCCAGTTCCCGCTGGTCGCGCGCCGTCGCCCGTTCGGCATACAGACGCGCCGCTTGCGATTCCAGCGCCTCCCGAATCTCGTAGCGCTCGCGAATCTCCCCGGCGTCCGGCAGACAGACCCGCGTCCCCACCCGCGGACGGCTCTCCACCAGCCCGTCCTTTTCGAGCGACTGCAACGCCTCCGCCACCGGGAGCAGGCTCATCCCGAGTTCGACGGCCAGCTTGCGCCGCGAAAGCGGCGCCCCCAATCCGATTTCGCCCTTGAGAATGCGCTCCCGGATCACATAGTACGCCTGCTCGGATAGACTGACGCGCTCGCGTTCCCCGCGGCCGGTCCCTTTTAGTTGTGGCACTGTACTATTAGAATCGGCAATCTCGCTCTGATATGTCAAGTGCGGTCTAGTCGGCCAGCCGCAGCGCCCACTTGACTGCTTCCAGATAGAGCTTCTGCACGCGCGCGTCGTCCCATGTTTCGGCGGCGTGGCCGAAAGTGGCGTAGAAGACCCGGCCTTTCCCGTACATCTTCGACCATGCCACCGGGAAGTCGCGGTCCTCCCGATGGATATTCGGTTTCGTGTAATCGAGCTTCGACGCGTCGAGCCGCGCCAGCACGTGAATCTTGTCCCGCGAGAAGTTCTTATGCTGGTAGATCTCGTCCTTGATCGTGAACCGCTCCGGCAGATGCCGCATCGCGGGAAACTTGCCGTCCTCGACGATCACCGGGGCCTCGAACACGCTCCACGGGTGGCCATCGAACCACCCGCCCACCATCTCCGCGAACTCCGGCCACTCGAAAAACGCGTCATCCCCGGTATGGGCGCCCACGAAACCCTTCCCGTCGTCGTGAACGAAGGCCAGTAGATCCTTCTTCTGTTGCGGCGTCAGGTTGTCGCCGGTCCCATAATAAAAGATCGCATCGAAGGAATCGAGGTTCCGTGCGTTGCGCGCCGGAACCGGCACGGGTTGTTTGGTGATCCACTGCGAGTCCGTGCGGATGTACAGATCGAACGCGCCCGATTCCCGCCCCAGCCGTTCCATCACCGACAGGGCATGTGAGATCGATTCGTGCTGATATCCGGTGAGCGTGTCGGCCCACGCCAGCACGCGTTTGCGGGTTTGCGACTCGGCGGGCGCGCTCAGGAGAACTGCCAGGATCAGGATGTTCCGCAACATCCTTACAACATAGCGCGATGCGTGGGGCGCCAGCGCTGGATGGCCCCGATCGCAGCGATCTGCGATTCGATTTGCCCCAGCAGAAACGCGCGCAGCCGCAGGCCTCTCCGCGCCTCTTCGACAAGCAATTCCCGCCTCGACCGCAAGCGGGCGGCTCGGCGGCGTAGCGCACGCACCGTCTCCACCGGCGCCGCCGGACGGCGCAGCGCGGATCGCCGCCCCTGCTCACGCACCGACGCGCTCCGCGCTTTGCCCGGCCGTTCTGCCATCAACTCCTCGGCTTCTCGCAGCAAATCGGGAATGGAAAATGGCTTAGCCAGAAATGCCGAGCACGTGAAGTCGCGCATCCGGTCCAGCATGCTCTCGGGATCGCAGTAGCCCGAAATGAATAGGAACCGCTCCGCCTGACCTGCCCGCGCCAGGCTCCTCGCCAGGTCGATGCCGTCCATACCGGGCATCAACACGTCCGTGATCACCAGTGTGAACGGAGCTTCCGCCGCCGCGATGGCTAGCGCCTCCGCCCCGCTCTCCGCCTCGAAGACGGCGCACCCGGGCGCTGAAACCGCGCACCGCAAAAGGGCCCGGATGGGCTTTTCATCGTCGACTATCAGGATCTTCCTATCAGCCATACGACTAAGGCTAAGTCTATCATTGGCCCGCAGCGTCCGCCAGACGCACAACCAGCATCTCGCGCCCTCCGGTTGCCGGAAATGCGTGCGCATGCACAGTTAGTTTGCGCCTGCCGCTTGGTAGTTCCACCTCGTGCACCCGCCCGTCGTTTCCGTCCCCATGGGCAATCGGCTCGATCAGCGACCGCATAGTACCGCCCAACCGGAAGACTCCTCCATCCCATCCCGTCGGCAGGAAGAGTTCCCGGAATGGCTGGTTCGCATAACGGACCTGGTATTCGAAATCGATCACGGCCATCGGATCGTCCACCAGATCGATCGCGGTTTGAATGAAATCCCGGTACGACCGGCTGGGATCGAAGCCGCGCTGGATCGATTCGATGTCCAGCAGCGTCAGCACCGCCCCGTCGATCCGATTGTCCGACGTCCGGTACGGACGGATCGACATCGAATACCAGTGGCCCTCCTTATCGGCCACGTCGCGGTCCTTTCCCACCACCGTCTCCAGCACGTCGGCGATCATCTCCCCCAGGTCGGGGACATGAATGGACGGCCGCAGATCCGTGATGGGACGCCCGATGTCGCCCGGGATCAGGTTCAAAATGCGGCCCGCCACCGGCGTGAACCGGCGCACGCGCAGATCGCTGGACAGCATCACGATCGCGATATTCACGCTCGATAACAGATTATGCAGATCGTCGTTGATCTGGCTCAGCTCCATATTCCGATTCTGGAGCTCCTCGTTAACCGTCGTCAGCTCCTCGTTGGTGGATTGCAACTCCTCCTTGGCGGTTTCCAGCTCTTCGTTGATGCTTTGCAGTTCCTCGTTGCTGGAGAGAATCTCCTCGTTGGCCGATTGCAGCTCCTCGTTGGTCGCATCCTGCTCCTCGATGATGGATTGCAAGTATTGCCGCGTCGCGATCAGCTCCTGTTTCACTTCCTCGACCCGCCGGTCTCCGGCGCCGCGGCCGCGCTCCCGCGCCCCCGGGGCAGCCGGTTTCTCGCTGTTCCGGAACAGCACCAGGTAGTGGCGGCCCTGCACCGTCGCAGCCAGCGGCAGCACATCGAAATCCACGTCGTGGAAACCATCCGCCTGCTTGGTGGCGACATTCTTCTTGTGGACCGGCTCCCCCGAGCGCTTCACCTTCTGGATCGCATTCCGAACCTCCAGCAGCAGGCCGTCGCGAACCATCTTGAGGAGGTTGAGGCTGGCCTTCCCGGGCGACGGCTCCAGGTACCGGCTCGTCCGGCCCCGGAACTGCACCACCTCGAAATCGTCGTTGACGATCACTCCCGGAGGCCCGTACTGGGAAAGGATCACGCGATCGGCCTCTCTTTGCAGGTCGGGTGCGTGAAGTTCTTCCGGCGGCTGCGAGCCGCGGGCGGTCCCACGGTCCCCGCCGGCGGCAAAGTTGCCCGGCTCGAACGCGAATCGCGGAGGCGAGATCATGTGCCGCTTCATGAAGATGCGCTGGCCCTTGTCCGCCACTTCGAACAGATCCTCGAACGCTCCGATCGTCTCCGACCCGCCCAGCACTAACAGCCCGTGCGGCTTCAGCGCGTGATGAAACATCGGAATGATTCGCTTCTGGAGAACCGCTTCCAGATAGATCAGCAGGTTGCGGCAGCTGATCAGGTCCACCTTCGAAAACGGCGGGTCTTTGGCGACGTTCTGCCGCGCGAAAACACAAAGATCGCGCACTGCCTGGCTGACCTGATATCCCCCATTGTGCTTCACGAAGAACCGGCGCAGCCGGTCCGCCGAGACGTCCATCGAGATATTTTCGACATAGACCCCGGCGCGCGCCTTCTCCAGCGCCTCGTCGCTGATATCCGTGGCGAAAATCTGAATCGGTGAATTCAAATTCCTTTCGCGCAGATATTCGAGCAGAACAATCGCCAGTGAGTAAGCCTCTTCGCCGGTGGCGCAACCGGGAACCCACACGCGAATCGGCATATCCGGGCGGAGGCGCGCCACAATCTCCGGCAGAAACTTGTTCTTCAGCGCCGTGAACACTTCCGGATCGCGGAAAAACGCCGTTACCTTGATCAGAAGCTCCCGGCAAAGCGCCTCCACCTCGGCAGGGTTCTCCTCCAGGTAAGCCACATACTCGTCCATCGATTCCAGCTTGTGCAGCGCCTTCCGCCGCTCGAGGCGCCGCCGGATGGTTGTGTGCTTGTACAGGCTGAAATCTACGGTAGACGCGGAGCGCAGCAGCGCGAAGATCCGGCTGAGCGGCTGGCTGTGCGGCTCGGCGCGCGGCGGTTCGGCGTCGCCCGCCCCAAAACGCACGTATGGATGCAGGGCGATGCGCGCGAGCTCCCGCGCGATGCGGTCCGGCGGCAGCACGAAATCGATGCAGCCCGTCGCGACGGCCGCGCGCGGCATGCCGTCATACTTCGCCGTCTGGTCCTGCGCCATGGTGATCCCGCCCGCGCCTTTGATCGCATCGATCCCCAGCGCCCCATCCGAGCTCGTGCCCGAAAGGATCACCCCGATCGCCCGCTCCCCCTGATCCTCGGCCAGCGAACGGAAGAAGCAGTCCACCGGCATGTTGACCGTTCGCCCCGCGGGACGCGCCGTCAGCCGCAGAACTCCCCGCTCGATGATCAGATTCACATTCTCCGGAATCACATATACACGGTTGGGAGTGACGCGCGCCCCATCCCTCGCCGGCTCTACCGGCATATTGGTCGCCTTCGCCAGCAATTCGACCAACAGACTCGCGTGCTTCGGATCGAGGTGCTGAATCAGCACGAACGCCATTCCCGTGTCGGGCGCCAACGCGTGCAGCACCGCCGTGAACGCCTCCAGCCCTCCCGCCGGTGCTCCCATCCCGACCACCGGGAACGGCGGAGTTGCCTTCGGTTCCTCCGCTCGAGCGGCAGGCGCGGCCTTGCGGGCCACGGCAGCCTTGGTCTTGGCGCGCTTCGTCGGACTCTTTTCAGCCATTCTTTCTTCAGTGTCCCCCTTGAAGATACTCGTGTCCAGAGACACCGGGCACGGTCGAAAGTAGTAGAATCCGGGTGTGAAACGCCGCGAATTCCTTGCCGCCGGTGGAGCCCTCGCCGCCCATCCGCTCTTAGCCCAGCAACCCCTAGCCGCCGCGCCGCCGGCCAACCGCATCCGCAGCATACAGCGTCTCTTCGTGAGCGAAACCGAGGACAAGCCCTGGTTTTACGACCGCGAGATGTGGCCGCGCTACCTGGCCATGATCGCCGAAAACCACTTTACGCGTTTCAACCTGAGCTTCGGCATCGGGTACGATTTCCTCCGCGCCGTCACCGACGCCTACTTCGTCTTCGCCTACCCGTTTTTCCTCGACGTTCCCGGCCATAAAGTGCGCGCCTCCAAGCTCCCCGACGCCGAACGCGACCGCAACCTCAACACCCTCCGCTACATCAGCGAGCAGACCGCCGCCGCCGGCCTCGAATTCCAGTTGGGTCTGTGGATGCACGGCTACCAGTGGGAAAACAGCCCTCACCCCAACTACACCATCGAAGGCCTCAACGCCGAGAATCATGGCCCCTATTGCCGCGACGCTTTGGCCGCCCTGCTCCGCGCCTGCCCGGCCGTCCGCGGCGTCACCCTGCGCATCCACGGCGAAAGCGGCGTCGCCGAGGGCAGCTACGAGTTCTGGAAATCCGTCTTCGACGGCGTCAAGCTCGCCGGCCGTAAAACCGAGATCGACATGCACGCCAAGGGCATCGACCAGCACATGATCGACCTCGCCCTCGCCACCGGCATGCCCGTCAAAGTGTCGCCCAAATTCTGGGCCGAACACCTCGGCATGCCCTATCACCAGGCCGATATCCGCGACCCCGAGCGTCCCCGCGGAGGCCGTCCCGATTCCGGCCTGATGGCCCTCAGCGGCGGCTCCCGCAGCTTCACCCGCTACGGCTACGCCGACCTCATGCGTGAAGACCGCCGCTTCGACATCCTCTGGCGCATCTGGCCCGGCACGCAGCGCCTCCTCACCTGGGCCGACCCGGTGTTCGCGGCCGGCTACTCGCGCGCCTTCCAGTTCTGCGGCTCCGCCGGCGTCGAAGTGATGGAGCCCCTCTCCTTCAAGGGCCGGCGCGGCTCCGGAATCGCCGGCTCCCGCACCGGCCTCGTTAAGCCCCCTCGCTGGGACTGGCAGAAGTTCACCGCCACTTACCGCGTCTGGGGCGCGAAATTGCGCGACCCCGCCGCGGAGGTCCACGTCGATCTCCCCGCGGCCTCCGCCAGCCGCATTCTCCCCATCGTCACCACCGCGCACATGCCCTCCGCGGCCAACAACAACTACTGGCCCGAAATCTACACCAACCACTCCATGGTCGAGCCCGGGAAACATCACTACAGCGACACGCCCGCCCCCAAAGTCTTCGGCAACGTGACCGCGCTCGACCCCCAACTCTTCTCCCGCATTAGCGATTTCGCGGACCAACTCCTCAAAGGGGAGCGCGACGGCAAGTACTCGCCGCTCGAGGTCGCGCACTGGCTCGATGAACTCGCGGCCGCGGCCGCCAAGAGTCACGACGTCGACACCCTGATTCAATCGGACCTCGGCCGCTTCTTCGCCGCGAAGTTCCGCGCCGGCGTCCTCTACCACCTGTACCAGCAGACCCACGACCGCAACGCCCTGGAAAAAGCCCTCGTCGCTTACCGCGCCGCCCGCGACGCGTGGTCCGAGCTCGCCAACCGCGCCAAAGACGTGTACGTCGCCGACCTCACCGTCGGCGAGCAGCCGTGGCTCCGCGGCCACTGGCTCGATCGCCTGCCCGCTATCGACGCCGACATCGCCGCCCTCGAAAAGCTGCTCCCGGCGTCCACCGACAGCCTCCACCCGCGAATCCGCGCCGCGGTCGCCGAGACACTTCGCCGTCCCCGCCGCTCGCCCGCCCCCGTGCGCCATAGCCCGCCCGCCCACTTCACCCCGAAGCAGCCCCTGCCTCTCGAAGCGGCTGTCGACGGGAAAGCCACCGGCCGCCTCTACTACCGCCATGTCAATCAGGCCGAGCGATGGCAGGTCGCCGAATTGCAAGCCGGCGCCGCGTCGATCCCCGCCGCTTACACCGACTCGCCCTACCCCCTGCAATACTACTTCGAGTTCCACAACGCGCCCGGCGACGCCTGGCTATATCCCGGCTTCGCGCCCGATTTGGCGAATCAGCCTTATTTCGTCGTGGGCCGCGCCTGAGCAGGCATCCCCCGCGGGATTATAATTGGCTGCACTGCCGGAGGATTCATGAACGTAACCTGGGGCGGGGTCTTCCCTGCCCTCACGACCCAGTTTCGCAATGACCAGTCGCTCGATATCGCCGCCACCGCGCGCCACCTCGAGACGATGATCGAAGCCGGCATCCACGGCGTCGTCCTCCTCGGCACCGTCGGCGAGAACACCGCCCTGGACTACGACGAAAAGCTCACCGTCGTCCGCGAGATGCTCGCCGTCGTCCGCGGCCGCATTCCCGTCCTGACCGGAGTCGCCGAATACACCACCGCCCTCGCCTGCCGCTATGCGCGCGATGTCGAGCGGCTCGGGGCCGGCGGCCTCATGGTGCTGCCCGGCATGGTCTACAAATCCGACGAGCGCGAAACCATCACCCACTTCCGCGCCGTCGCGGCCGCCGCCGGGCTGCCCATCATGATCTATAACAACCCGGTGTCCTACGGCGTCGATGTCCCGCCCGAAGCCTTCGCCCAACTCGCCGATGTACCCAACATCGTCGCCATCAAGGAATCCTCAGAGAACGTGCGCCGCGTCACCGACCTCGTCAACATCGTCGGCGATCGCTTCATCCTCTTCGCCGGCGTCGACGACCTCGTCCTCGAGAGCATGCTCCTCGGCGTCAAAGGCTGGGTCTCCGGACTCGTCAACGCCTTCCCCGCCGAAAACCGCGCCCTCTGGGATCTCGCAACCGCCGGCCTCTGGCAGGAAGCCCGCGAGCTCTATCGCTGGTACACCCCCCTGCTCCACCTCGACACCAAGGTGAAGCTCGTCCAGTACATCAAGCTGGCCATGGCGGAAACCGGCCTCGGCTCCGAAATGGTGCGCGCCCCGAAGCTGCCCCTCGTCGGCCCCGAGCGCGAAGCCATTCTTAAAATCATCCGCCACGCCATCGCAACCCGCCCCGCCATGGCGGCCGCGCGGTGACCCGCCGCATTCACATCATCGATTCCCATACCGGGGGCGAGCCCACCCGCGTTGTCGTCGATGGCGGCCCCGACCTCGGCGACGGACCGATCGCCACCCGCCTCGACCGCTTTCGCCGCGACTTCGACCACATCCGCTCCGCCGTCGTCAATGAGCCGCGCGGCAACGACGCCATCGTCGGCGCCCTCCTCTGCGAGCCATCCGACCCAACCTGCGACGCCGCCGTCATCTTCTTCAACAATGTCGGTTACCTCAACATGTGCGGCCACGGAACTATCGGCCTTGTCGTCACCCTCGCCCACATGGGACGCGCCAGCGCCGGAACCTGCCGCCTCGAAACCGTCTGCGGCGTCGTCGAAGCCCGCCTGCTCGACGCCAATCGCGTCACCATCCGCAACGTCCCCAGCTACCGCAGCGCGGCCGGCGTGACCGTCGACGCCCCCGGCATCGGCCCCGTCACCGGCGACGTCGCCTGGGGCGGCAACTGGTTCTTCCTCGTCTCCGGCCACGGCCAGCCCCTCACTCTCGACCGTCTCGACGCCCTCACCGACTACGCCTGGCGGGTCCGCCAAGGCATCGAGCGCCAGGGCGTCACCGGCGCCAACGGCGGCCTCATCGATCACATCGAGCTCTTCGGCCCCCCCACCGCTCCCGGCGCCGACAGCAAGAACTTCGTCCTTTGTCCCGGAAAAGCCTACGACCGCTCCCCCTGCGGCACCGGCACCAGCGCCAAGCTCGCCTGTCTCTACGCCGACGGCAAGCTGCAGCCCGGCCAGATCTGGCGGCAGGAGAGCATCGTCGGCAGTGTCTTCGAGGGCGCCGTCTCCGTGGCCGACGGCCAGATCGTTCCCGAAATCACCGGCTCCGCCTACGTGAACGCCGAAGCCGCCCTGATCCTCGACGAGCGCGATCCCTTCTGCTTCGGAATCCGCGGCGCATGCGCACAAACTTCGACGTAGCGATTGCCGGCGGCGGAATTGTCGGAGCCGCCTGCGCCATGTCCTGCGCGGCCGCGGGCCTCTCCGTCGCCGTAATCGAGCCCGGCCCCGTAGGCGGCGGCGCCACCGCGGCCGGCATGGGACACGTCGTCGTCATGGACGACTCCCCCGCCCAGCTCGCCCTGACCCACTACTCCCGCGCCCTGTGGCTCGAAATGATCCCCGACCTTCCCCGCGAAGTCGAGTACCTTCCCTGCGGCACTGTCTGGGTGGCCGCCGACAGCGAAGAACTCGCCGAGTGCCATCGCAAAAAGGCGCTCGCCCCCCACGTCCCCATGGAGGTGATCGACGCGCGCCAGTTGGCCGAAGCCGAGCCCCAACTGCGCCCGGGCTTGGCCGGCGGCCTCCTCGTCCCCGACGATTCCACCGTCTACCCCCCATGCGCCGCCGCTTACTTCCTGCAGCGGTCTCAGGCCACCCTCTTCCGCGAACCGGCCGTGTCCATCGCCGGCGGCGCCATCGGCCTCCGCTCCGGCGAACGGATTTCGGCGGGCATCGCCGTCAACGCCACCGGCGCCTGGGCCCCCAGCCTCACGCCCGGCATCGAAGTCCGCCGCCGCAAGGGCCATCTCGCCATCACCGACCGCTACCCCGGCTTCGTCACCCATGTGCTCGTCGAGCTCGGCTACCTCAAGAGCGCCCATTCCGTCACCACCGACTCCGTGGCCTTCAACGCCCAGCCCCGCCGCACCGGCCAGGTGCTCCTCGGCTCGTCCCGGCAGTTCGGATCCGAAGGCCGCGAGATCGAAGCCCCCATGCTTTCCCGCATGCTGCGCCGCTGCGAAGAGTACATGCCGGGCCTGGCGCAGCTCACCGCGATCCGCACCTGGACCGGCTTCCGCGCCGCCACCCCCGACAAGCTGCCCCTCATCGGACCGGTGGCCGCCGATCCGCGCCTCTATCTCGCCACCGGCCACGAAGGCCTCGGCATCACCACATCCCTCGCCACCGGGCGGCTGGTGGCCGACCGCATTCTCGGACGGACGCCCGCCATCCCGGCCGAGCCCTACCTCCCGTCTCGCAAACAGGAGGCGCATTGAAGGTCACGGTCAACAGCGTCCCCGTCGAGGTTCCCGAAGGCGCCATGGTCTCGGCGGCCGTGGCGATCGCGGGCGTCACCGCCTTCCGCCGCTCGGTCACCGGCGAGCCCCGCGCGCCCCTCTGCGGCATGGGCATCTGCTTCGAGTGCCGCGTCACCGTAAATGGCCGCGCCCACGTCCGTAGCTGCCAGCAGCCCTGCCTTCCCGGCATGGAGGTCCGCACCGATGGATAGCTACGACGTCGTGGTGACCGGCGCCGGCCCCGCGGGACTGGCCGCGGCGCGCCGCGCGTCCGAATGCGGCGCCCGCGTCGCCTTGATCGACGACAATCCCGCCCCCGGCGGCCAGATCTGGCGCGGCATGTCGCCCGCCCTGCCGCCCGTGAAACTCCTGTGTGGAGCCCGTGTCGTCGCCGCCCCGTCCTCCGGCCGTCTCACCCTGGAGACCTTCGACGCCCAACTCGAAATCGCCTACGCCGCGCTGGTCATAGCGACCGGCGCGCGCGAGCGCTTTCTCCCCTTCCCCGGCTGGACGCTGCCGCACGTGGCAGGCGCCGGTGGCTTGCAGGCGCTCGTCAAATCGGGCCTGCCGATCGCCGGCAAACGCGTCGTAGTCGCCGGCAGCGGACCGTTGTTGCTCGCCGTCGCGGACTACCTCTCGAAGCACGGCGCGGCAGTGGCGCTCGTCGCCGAGCAGGCGGACCAGGCCGCCGTGTTGCGCTTCGGCCTGACGCTCGCCCGCCATCCGGCCAAGCTCCTCCAGGCGATTCGCCTGCGTGCCGGGATTCGCTACCTCACCGGCTGCTGGCCCGTCCGCGCGGAGCAAGGCGCGGTCGTCCTGCGCCGCGGTGATCGGGTATGGAACGAGCGCTGCGATTATCTCGCCTGCGGCTTCGGCCTGATCCCCAACACCGAGCTCCCCATTCTCCTCGGCTGCGGCGCCGCCGTGAATGAATGGCAGCAGACCGCGATCCCGGCCGTCTACGCCGCCGGAGAAGTGACCGGCATCGGCGGCCTCGACCTCTCGATAGTGGAAGGCGAGATCGCCGGCTACGCCGCGGGCGGCAATTGGGACGCCGCCCGCCGCCTCTTCCCCGCGCGCGACCGTCACCGCCGCTTCGCCCTCGCTCTGGACCGCGCCTTCGCGCTCCGCGAGGAGCTGAAGGAACTCCCGGCCGGCGACACGCTCCTCTGCCGCTGCGAGGACGTCCCGCTCGCCCCCGTCCGCCGCTGCGCCGGTTGGCGCGAAGCGAAATTGCAAACCCGCTGCGGTATGGGCGCCTGCCAGGGCCGCGTCTGCGGAGGAGCTGTCGAGTTCCTCTTAGGCTGGCAGTCCGACTCCGTCCGCCCCCCGATCTTCCCCGCCCGCATCGGAACGTTGTAGCGAGCTCACAATTGGTGCGGGTCCGAGGACCGCTTCGTGCCCGAAGACGCCAAACTCGTCCAGCTGCGGAAAAAGTGAACCGCGACGAAGGGTTTGACTCCGGCTGTCACCCCGCCGCGAACATCGCCACGGCGGCAGCGGTCATGACAGCGGCCGTGAACCAGCCGAGGCGGCGGAGGAGAGGCGAATTCACCTGTTCGCCCATGACGGTGGGATCGCTGGTCAGCAAGACCAGCAGGACAATCAGGGGCGGCGCGAGCACTCCATTGGTCACCGCCGACCAGAACAACATTTTGACGGAATCGATCCCCAGGAAGTCGAGCATCAGGCCCAATGCGAGGGATGCCGCCAGGACGCCGTAGAATTTGGGCGCAAACTTGGGGTGACGGTCGAGGGAGGCGCCCCACGCCAGCGCTTCACAGATGGCGTAGGCGCTCGAGGCAGCCAGCACGGGGACGCCGAGCATGCCGGTGCCGATCAAACCAAGGGTGAAGAGCCAATAGGCGCCTTTGCCGGCCAGCGGTTCGAGCGCCTGCGCGGCTTGTGCCGCGGTCGCGATGCGGGTAATGCCATGTGCGTGCAGGGTGGCGGCGGTGGTGAGGATGATGAAGTACATCACCAGGTTGGAGAAAAACATCCCAGTGACGACATCGCGGCGGGCGCGCCCGAGCTCCTCGGGGGTCGCGCCCTTACGCTCGCCAACAGTGCGACGCCCGCCGGCGCGCTCTTCCTCCACCTCTTGCGCGGCCTGCCAGAAAAACAGGTACGGTGAGATGCTCGTGCCCAGAATGCCGACCAGGACCGCAAGATATTCGCGGGACCATCGCAGGTCCGGCACAAAAGTGGAGCGCAGCACGGCGCTCCAATCGGGCCGGGCGATGAAGGCAGTGACCACGTAAGCGAAAAGCACCAGCGTTAGCCATTTAAAGATGCGCGCCATGGTGCGGTAGGAAGTGACGAAGAGCAGCAACAGGATCACGGCGGCGAAGACGGGGGTCCAGACCAGAACTCCGACTCCGGTGACCATGGCGGTGGCGCTCGCCATGCCGCCGAGGTCCGCGCCGATGTTGATGACGTTGGCGACGGTGAGGAGCAGACACGCGCCCCACAGCACCCACCGGGGATAGCGCCGCCGCACGACGGCGGCGAGGCCGCGTCCCGTGACCATGCCGAGGCGCGCGCACATCAATTGGACGGCGGCCATCAGCGGAAAGGAAAAAAGGGCCGTCCAGAGCGGACTATATCCGAAGGCCGCTCCGGTGACGGAGTAGGTCGCGATCCCGGACGGATCGTCATCCGCGGCGCCGGTGATGAGGCCGGGACCCAACTCGGAGAAGAACGCGTCGACGCGGGCGCGGGAACGCGGAAACGGAGATCCGGCTGGCACCGCAATCAGCGTAGCAAGAATCCCGCCAAAGCGAACTTAGCGACTGCCGCCGCTCATGGAATACATGAGATTACGCACGCGGTCCTCGGACCCCACGAAGACGTTCTGCGGAAATTTGCGCGCGCGCAGGATCTGGTTGTAGATCGTGCCCTCCATGCTGACATTCAGCGCGAGCCCGGCGAGGTATTGCAGGCGCAGGTTGCCGTCGCGATTGATTTCGGCGCCGGTCAACCATTGATCGAGGTCCGAGCGCTGTCCGGCATACGTGCCGAGCAGTGCGGGGATGGAGCCGAAGCCGACCGTCTGCAGGGACTGCACGACCCGGGCGTGATCGGGACGCGTAATCCGCGCGTCCAGCGCGTCGAGGTCGATACGGGTGGGCTCAATCTGTCCGAGGGCGACGGTGTCGTACCCGCCGCCATTCTCGTTGCCCCAAACGGTGCCGTTCGGGAAGGCGTCGAAGAATGTCGCGAATTCGCTCTTCACGGTGGGCAGATCGCTTTCATAGAGCGGCACCCACTGCGTCACCACGCCGCCGGGATTGAGGTGCTCCTTCACGAGGTCGAAGTACTCCTTGGAGTACAGCGTCGCGCTGCCTTTGACCCAGGGATGGATGGGATCTGAGGTGATGATGTCGAACTTTTCGCGCGTGGTGAGTATGAAGTGGCGGGCGTCGTCGTAGACGATCTGGACGCGCGGGTCGTGCATCACGTTGTAGTTCTCGCGCGAGAAATATTTGGTCGCAGTCGGAGGAATGAGCGGCTCCATTTCGCAGATCACGATGCGTTCGACGCCGGGATGGACGACGAACGTCCCGGCGGTGACGCCGGCTCCGAAGCCCACAATCAGGACGGATTTCGGATTGGGGTGGAGAAGAGCGGGAATGTGCCCGAGCATGCGTTGCAGCCGCATGTCGTATGGCTCGGAGGAAGCTTCCACCTTGCCGCTGACGTGAAACTGGATGGCGCCGTCTTCCCAGCGGGAGATCGCGATCGAGGAATTCATGCCCTCGCCCGCATAGAGGATCTTGGAGCGGGTCATCGATGTCATGATGCGGCGGCCATAGGCGATCAGCATGCCGGGGACGCCGCTGACGTGGGTGACCAGGACGCCCGCGACGACGAGGGCCGCCGCCAAGCCGGCGGCGCCGGTGAGACTGCGCGAAGCGGCCAGGACGGGAGCGAGAATCAAGACCGCGCTGATCGCGGCGAGGACGATGAGGAGGCGCTCGCAACCCTGCGTGCCGATCCACGGCACGAGCAACAGACTGAAGCTGAGGGCGCCGAGAATCGCGCCTCCCGTATTGGCGGCATAAATGCCGCCGACGAGGCGCCCGGGATCCTCGTTCTTTTGGGCCGCGGCGGCGAGCGCTATGGGGAAACTCGCGCCCCAGAGAATGGTGGCGGGGAGGATCGCCCAGAGGCAGCGCGCCATATCGATCTGGAAGGTGTACCAGGCGCTGGTGGAGAGAAGCGGGTTGACGGGCCAGTAGGGCAGCGAATCGGACACCATGAAGGCGGTCCAGCCGATGGCAAGCGTGAGGAGCAACTGGCAGACGCCAAAGACGGCGCGAGCCGCAGCCGTAGTGCGGAGACTCCGCGCCATTGCCGAGCCACCGGCGCTGCCGATGCCGATGCCGATGAGGAAGACCCCGAGAATGATCGAGAATGTGTACACCGTCGCGCCGAGCATCAGGCCGAGAAGGCGGGTCCAGATCACTTCGGCGCCGAGCGCCGTCGCGCCGGAGAGGGCGATCGCAATGTATACCGGCCAGTAGGCCCGCGCTGTCTCTGCGCCGGGCCGGGCGAGGCTGGGCTCGGTGGAGGCTTTGGCGATGGAGAGGCTGACAAGGCCTACGGCGACGTTCAAGGCAGCGGCCACGAATGTCGCCATCCCCATGTCGAACACGCGAAGCAGGTAGAAACCGGCGAGCAGGCACCCGAATACGGCGCCGCCGGTGTTGGCCCCGTAGAGCATGCCCATCCAGGAGACGCCTTCGGGAGTGGTCTCGATCCAGCGCGCGGCCGCCGGCAGCGAAGCGCCCATCAGGAATGTCGGCGGGATCAGACACAGGCCGCATACGATGGCGCGGAGCAGGATGGCGGGCAGACCATGGCCGACAGCGGCGGTGTAGACCCCGTCGAACAGCGGCATGCCGAAAAGCACGAGGACGCCGCAGAGGGCGATCCCGAACTCGATCTTCGCGTACACCCGCAACGGGTGCTGGTTCTGCGCCCACTTCAGGCGCGGGAGAGTGAGGCTGCCGGCGCAGAGACCGCCCATGAACGTCGCGAGGAGGACGCCGAGCGAGATCGCGCTCGATCCGATCACGAGTTGCAGCAACTGGTACCAGACGATTTCATAGATCAAGGCCGAACATCCGCTGCCGGCGAACAGCAGCAGGAGCAGCGACAGGAAATGCGAGGCTTGCTTGGGGTTCTTGGTCATTCAAAAGGGCCGATCTCTTTAGTATCCTGCCAAGGCGTCCCCTGGGCGGGAAACGTTACTTCGATCGCTTCTCCAAAGCCACACGAGGAACGCCGCGGTGACCAGTGTAATGCCCAGCGACACCCACAAGATCGACGGGCGGAACTCCATGCGGACCCGATGGACGCCATCGGGCACCACGACGCCGCGCAGGGCGATATCGACCCGGTGGATCGGGACGGGGCGATCGTCCACCCATGCTTCCCAACCGGGATAATGCGTTTCGGCCGCGACCAGCAGCCCGGCGCCGCGGCTGCGGACGTCGAGTTCCAGAGAATTCGGCTGGTAATCGACAACCCTCACGTCGTCTAGGCCGGCCGCGCCGGGCGGCAGGGGAATCGGGACGTCGGCCAGAGCAGTCTGGCGGAAATCGATCTCGCGCCGGTCGATGACCGCCCGGGCCTCGGCCAACGACGGAACCGCGCGCACCTGGTGGACAACGAAGAATCGCGGCATGACGGTGAGGTTTTCGAAGACTTCATTACCGGGCAGGCTCGCAACATGGCGGAATCGGGAGACGGCGCGCAGGCGGTCGGCCGCCTTCGGCCCGGCGGCGAGGACGTAGCGAGCGTTGAGCAGGTCGAGCACGGGGGATTCGAGGTGGTCGAGGGGGTAATACCAGCCCCAACGGGCGCCGTCGTGGAGGAAGAGGCGGAGTTGGATGACGAGGTCGGGCGCGAGGGGGCTGACGCCATTCGCTGACGGAACTTGTGTGATGGGAGCGCCGATCGTCCAGAACATGCTGGCATCGACGGTGTCGATGCGCCAGGGCGGGTTGTTCCGGTTGACGAGCGACCGGACGCCGCTGAGGAGCGGGACGTTGCCATCGAACGCGTCTCGGGTCACGCCGGGCTCCTGCCGGACTGCAACGACGTTCATGGGGCGGCCCGAGCCCACCAGGAAAAGATCGAGAGCGATCACGGCGCCGACCGCCCACTTGATCCGGTCGCCCACACGGACCGCCTGCAGACCGAGAGCGGCGAGGCCTGCGATTCCCATCGTCAGGATGCAGTATGTGTACTCCGGATGGATGCCGAGGCGGACCTTCTCCGGCAGCAGCGGGTAGACCCACCGCCAGGGAGCGGTCTTGTCGCCAAGCATCCAGCAGACGCCGAAGACGGCCATCGTGAGAAGCAGGATGATATTCGGCGAACGGTGTCCGCGGCGCAGGGACCTCGCGACGGCGAATATCGCCAGCAGGAGGCCGGCGATGCTGCAATACATATAAAGGAACGAGATGTCGCCCGGGCCTCGGAACTTGCTCATATCGAAGATGTGGTAATAGTTCGGCAGAACCAGGGAGACGAGGCTCTGCGGGTAAAGGCCGCCTCCCGTGCCGAGCCAGTCGGCGCGATACTTGGCGACGCTGTGGTTCGTCAACTGCGTGGTGGGGAGGAACTGCACGGCGGCGAGGAGGATGCCGAGGATACAGGCCGCCGCGGTGTAGAAGAGCGAGCCGGGCCGGGCCATTCGCAAGAACACCATCAGGAGGGCAACGGCGCAGGTGGAAACGAAGACGGCGAGCGTCGCGGCCGGAAAACCGCCCAGAATCGCCATACCGAGCGCGGCGGCGAGAATCGCCACCCATTTCCGGGGCAGCCGCGAGGACTCTCCCACGTGGAGTGCAGCCAGCCATGCCAGGGGCATCCACGCTACCGCCATCATGGCGACGATATGCTCGGCGCGGGAGGCGAAAAAGCCGCCGGTCTGGAAGATCACCGCGCCGGCGAAGGCGGCGGGCCGTCCGGCGCCCAGTTTGCGGAAGAGATGAAACGCCGCCATGCCGGCGAGCCATACCTGGAGGGCAACCGACCACTCGAGGAGCATGGGGAGCGCATCCATCGAAGTATGGGCGGCGAGGAGGGAGCTGACCAGGACGAAGGGATGGAAGTAGCAGTATTCGATGTTGGCAAACGCAGGAAAGCCCTCGTAGACATAGGGACTCCAGAGTGCGAGATGCCCCTGCCGGAGCTGGTCTGCCAGGAAGGTGATGGGCGGCAGTTGCACGCCGCGGAAATCCCAGGGGAACAGGTAGCCGGAGTCGAGCAGCGGCTTGTGAAAAAACAGGACCACATCGGCAAGCAGGGCGAGGTAGATCCAGAAAAGGGGGCGCTTATCGTCCACGGTGAAGCTACCACTGTAAGCTATTTCGCGAAGCCGGGTTCTGGGAAGATAGTAGCTTGGACGGAGTCATCGTAGTCGATAAACCGGAGGGCTGGACCTCCCACGATGTGGTCGGCAAAATGCGGCGCATCGCGAACACGAAGAAGATCGGGCATTTGGGAACCCTCGACCCTATCGCGACCGGGGTGCTGCCGCTGGTCATCGGGCGCGCCACCCGGCTGGCGCAGTTCTATACGCGCAGCGAGAAGATTTACGAGGGCGTGGTGCGCTTCGGATGGTCAACCGACACGTACGACCGCGCCGGTATGGCGACCAGTCCGCAGGTGGAGTGCGAAGTGAACGGCCCATCGCTCGAGGCGGCGCTCGAGCCGTTCCGCGGCGAGATACTGCAGACTCCGCCGCCGGTCTCGGCGAAGAAGATCGCCGGACGGCGGGCGTATGAACTGGCGCGGCAGGCGGTTGCGGTCGAGCTCGAACCGGTCCCGGTGCATATCTACGAGCTGTCGGTGCTCGAATGCTCGGGCGCGCTGGCGCGGCTACGGGTGCACTGCTCGGGCGGAACGTACATGCGGTCGATCGCGCACGACGTGGGAGTGGCGCTCGGCTGCGGCGCGCATTTGCAGGAATTGCGGCGTCTGCGCAGCGGGGAGTTCGACCTGGCACAAGCACGCACGATCGCGCAATTGGAGGCTCTGGCGGCGGAGGATCGGCTGATCGACGCGCTGGCGCCTGCGTCCGCGATGCTGCCGGGGGTTCCCAGCGTTTTCGTCGACGATATCACGGTGGGGCAGATTCGCAATGGCCGGAATTTTCAGGCTTCTCCTTTCCGTTCGCAGGCGGCTTCGCGGCTGGTCAAGGCGGTGACGAGGCAGGGCGAATTGGTGGCGGTGGGCGAAGCCGTGCTGCCCAACGTCTACCATCCGGTCGTGGTGCTCTGACGCCTGCTAGAATCGAAGGTAGATGCTCAAGCGGTTTATCCTGTGGGATTTCAAACGTGGGAGCTGGCAGTATGACGTCATGGTCGGCATCATACTGGCGTTTATTTTTCTAACGCCGCGCGACCGCTTCGGCGACGGGCCACGCCTGCCGCAGCCCCATGGGATCGCGATGTTGCCCTCGGAGAATGGCAGCACGCCGTTCTACATCGATCCGGGACTCTTGCAAGGCGTGCCCGAAAACCAGCGCGTCGCGAAGCTGACGGACCTGCTGCGCAGCAGCACCAGCAATCGCCGCCTGACGATCACGAGGGTCGAGCCGTTCCTCGACTCCGATGGCGAACTGCAAGGCTATATGGCATTCGCGCGGCCCTGAGATGGAGTCACATCGGATGTCAGTGTGGAAAGCTGGGGCGCGCATCGGCGCCGTAATTGCTTGTCTTCATGCGGCAGGGTTCGCGGCGGACGATCTCGCCGCAGTGTTTGCGCGGATGGATCAGGCTGCCCCGAAGTTCAAGGGGATGCGCGCCGATATCAGGAAAATCTCGCATACGGCGGTCATTAACGAGGAAACGGTGGACACGGGAACCATCATCGTGAAGGTCCCGAAATCGCACGATTTCCACATGCTGGTGGATTTGCAGCAGCCCGACAAGAAAGCGGTCGAGATCAACGGAACGGTTGTGGAGATGTACTATCCAAAGGCCAATGAAGTGCAGACGAAGAATGTCGGCAAGGGCCATAAGGCCGAGCTTGAGCAGTTCCTGCGTCTTGGCTTTGGGAGTAACTCCAAGGAGCTGCTGGACGCGTACACGGTGACGTATGGCGGACCGGAAACGGTGGCGGGCCAGAAGGCCACGCGCATCGTGCTGGTTCCGAAATCCGCCGACATGGTGGCGATGTTTCCCAAATTCGAGCTATGGATTTCCGACACGACCGGAATCTCGATTCAGCAGAAGATCTATGAGCAGGGCGGCAATTATACTGTCGCCACGTATCCGAACATGAAGCTCGACCCGAATATTCCGGACTCCGCCGTCAAACTGAACCTACCCAAGGGAGTCATTCGCCGGCCCCTGTAGTTCACTCCCCCATTTCCCTCATGCAGCACAGAAGCAACACCTATCGCCTTCAGTATCTCGACTGGGTGCGGGGCCTCGGCGCGCTGATCATGTTGCAGGGCCACATCTTCGACTCGTTCCTGCGGAACGATTTACGCGGCGGCGGCGCCTTCGTGTACTCCCAGTTCGTGGGCGGCATGCCCCCGGCGATCTTCCTGTTCCTGACCGGAGTCACGCTGGCGTTCCTGATGGACAGCGGCGAGCGCAAGGGACTCGGCGGCGCGGCGCGCGTTCTGGCATCGCTGCGGCGCGGCGGGTATCTGCTGGCGCTGGCCTTCGCGTTCCGGTTGCAGCTCTGGCTCTTCGGGTGGCCGGCGCCGGTTTCCGATCTCTTCAAGGTCGACATCCTGAATTGCATGGGATTCGCCATCGTCGTGATGTCGGCGATGGCCTTGTTCCGCACGGCCGAGCGAATCCGGCTGTGCGCGATCCTGGGGCTCGCCATCGCGTTCGCGTCGCCGGTGATCTCGCAGATGAATTGGCCGGCTGCGCCTCCGATCCTCCGCGCCTACATCGTGCCCGACTATCGCGCCTTCGGATTCTTTCCCTGGGCGGCCTATCTGGCATTCGGCATGAGCGCCGGCAGTATCCTGCGGTCGGCGCCGGGCGAGGCCACGGAACGCGCGATGCAATGGAGCGCCCTCTTCGGCGGCGCCCTGATCGTCGCCAGCCAGTATTTTTCGAGTTTGCCGTTTTCGATCTACACGAAGTCGGAGTTCTGGCTGAACAGCCCGGCGCAAGTGCTCACCAAACAGGGCGTTACCCTCCTGGTCCTGCCGTTCGCGTACCTTTGGACGCGGTATGCGACGCGCGGCGGGTGGAGCTGGGTGCGGCAGTTGGGGACCACTTCGCTGCTGGTCTATTGGGTGCACATCGAACTGGTGTACGGCCGCTGGCTGGCGTTCTGGAAAAGCGCTCTGATCGTGCCGCAGACACTCGTCGCCGCGGCGGGGATGATCGCGCTGATGGTGGCTTTATCGGCCGCCAAGACGAATCGCGACCGCATCGCGGCGTGGATCGGCGACCTCGGATGGGGACCGGCGCCGCGCACGGACTCCGCCTCGGGGGATTAAGGCCCGGGCTCGCACACCGGACTCCGCGCGAACGCCAGATCTTCCACCACCTGCCCGCCGATCAGGTGCTCCTGAATGATGCGTTCGAGCGCCTCCGGGCTCGCCGATTGGTACCACACGCCTTCCGGGTACACGAGCGCGATCGGACCGCCCTCGCATACGCGGAGACAATTGGCTTTCGTGCGATACACGCGGTCGAGCAGTCCGAGCTCGGCCAGCCGGCGCTTCAGATACTCCCAGGATTCCAGACCCGCCTCTTGGGAGCAGCACTTGGGCTTGGTCTGGTCGCAGCAGAGAAAAATGTGGCGCCGCACCTGCGGAATCATGAGCCCCGCGGCGAGATCGGCCAGGCGCTCGCGATCGTCCATCGCTAGACCATCGCGGCGGTATTGACCAGCTCGCCGATCTCGGGAACGCGGATCGTGACCACGTCGCCGGGAGCGAGCGCCGCCTCTTGCGGCACGATAATTCCGGTGCCGGTGAGCACGACGGTTCCCGCCGGCACGCGGTTCGAGCGCGTCAGAAACTCGACCAGCGTTTCGATGCGCCGGTGCAGACGCGCGGTCGAGGTGGCGCCGGAGAAGATCTCCGTCCCGCCCCGCATGATGGTGCACGTCATTTCGAGGGCATACGGGTCTTTCAACTCGTCCGCGGTCACCATCACGGGACCGAGGGCGCAGCATGCGTCGTAGACCTTGGATTGCGGGAGGTAGAGCGCATTCTCGCGCTCGATGTCCCATGCCGAGACATCGTTGGCGAGGGTGTAGCCCACGATGCGCCCCTTACCGCCGAGCACCACGGCCAACTCGGGCTCCGGCGCCGTGAACTTGGAATCGCCTCGAATGCCGATCGGCTGTGCCGTGGCCGCGCAAACACGCGCGGTTCCCTTGAAGAAGATCTCCGGCCGCGCTTCGCGGTAGACGTAGGCGTACATGCCCTCGCGCGTGCCGTGTTCGGCGTCGCGGAATGACGCGCTGGTTTCATAGGTGCATCCACAGCCCCAAACTTCGGGGGGATGGATGGGGAGAGCGGGAGGGAGGGCTTCGGGATGGTGGCTCGCCAACTGCCCGGCGAGCTGCGAGAGCGGCTCGCCAATTGCTTCCGCGCGCCGGATGAGGTCCAGCATGCTGTGGGCATGAATCGGGCGCGCCAATCCCCCGTCGAATACCGCGGCCACGACCGCGCCTTCTGATCTAACTTGTCCGAGTCGCATTAGTATTTGAGGTAAATCGTCTTGTAATCGCTATAGAATTCGAGCGCCGCGGTGCCCTGTTCTTTCGGCCCGAAACTCGATTCCTTCGAGCCCCCGAACGGCAACTGGTACTCGACCCCGGCGCTGGGAAGGTTGACGGTGAGCAGGCCCGCTTCGGCGCGGTAGATATATTCGAAAGCCCGCGAAAGATTGGTGGTCTGAATGGAAGAAGAGAGGCCGAACGGGATGTTGTTTGCGATCCGCATGGCGTCTTCGAAGTCGCGCGCCCGCATGATCGCCAGCACCGGCCCGAAGATCTCTTCCTGCGCGATGGTGTGCGATTCCTCGACATCGGCAAATACGGTGGGCTCGACGAAGTAGCCCTTGGCATGATCCCCTTCCGAGAGCCGGCCGCCGCCGCACTTCGGCTCGCCCGATTCCTTGCGTCCGATCTCGATGTATCGCAGGACGGTCTCCATTTGCCCCTGGTCGACACACGGGCCGATGTCGATGCCGGGCTGCATCCCATCGCCGACCTTGAGCTTGCGGGTGCGCTCCACCACAGCCGCCACGAACCGGTCGTAGATAGCGTCCTCGACAATGGCGCGGCTGGTGGCGGTGCACTTCTGGCCGGTCGAGAAGAACGCGGCGTTCACGACGTTCTCGACGGCCGACGGGAAATCGGCGTCGGCGAGCACGATGGTCGGATTCTTGCCGCCCATTTCGAGCTGGATGCGCAAGCGGCGCCTGGACGCTTCTCCATGCAGCCAGTTTCCGATCTGGCACGACCCCGTAAACGAGACGCCGCGCAGCGGCTTGGCGTCGACCAATGCCTGCCCGAGTTCTCCGCCCGAGCCGGCTATGAAGTTCACGACGCCCTTCGGAGCGCCCGCTTCGTGCAATGCCTCGACGATCCGCCAGGCGCTCAAGGGCGCGGCGGATGCCGGCTTCAAGACCACGGTGTTACCGCAGATCAGCGCCGGCGCCAGCTTCCATGCGGGAATGGCGCTCGGGAAGTTCCACGGCGTGATCAGTCCGACAACGCCAATCGGTTTACGGATCGCGAACATATGGACGCGATCGCGCTCGGAGGGGACCAGCATGCCCGGCATGCGCGACCCTTCTCCGGCGAAGTACCGCAGAATATTGATGGCGCGCCGCACTTCGCCCTTGGCCTCGGGAAGGGTCTTCCCTTCCTCGCGCGTCATCTCGGCGGCCACCTGCTCGAACTTGCGATCGAGAATGTCGGCAGCCTTGAACAGAATGGCGCCGCGCGCCGGGCCGCTCATTCCCGACCAGACGGGCAGCGCGGCGGCTGCGGCTGCGGCTGCATCGTCGACATCCTGCGACGATCCCTTCACGAAATGACCGACCACTTCCCCGGTATTGGCCGGATTGCGGTTGTCGAATGTCGCGGTGCGGCTCACCCACTCGCCGTTGATGTAGTTTTGAAAAGTTGTTGTCATTTTCTAAAATTGAACTTTGGGCGCCTGTCTGGCGCCGGGCTCGGTCTTGAAATACGCATCATTCCGCGTGAAGCCCGACATCGACGCCACGATGTTATCCGGAAAACGCTGGATCTGAGCATTATAATGCTCCAGCGTCTCATTGTACTTGCGGCGCTCGACTGCGATGCGGTTTTCCGTGCCCGCAATCTCGTCCTGCAAGTGCAGAAAATTCTCGTTGGAACGTAGTTGCGGGTAGTTTTCGGTGATCACGAGCAGGCGTGAGAGCGCTCCGCTCAACTGGTCGTTGGCCGCGATCTTCTCCTGTGGGCTCTTGCTGCCGAGCAACGCGGCCCGCGCGTTGGCAATCGCGGTGAAGACCTCGGTTTCATGTTTTGCGAATCCCTTCACGGTCTCGACGAGATTCGGGATCAGATCGGCGCGCCGCTGCAGGGCCACATCGACCTGCGACCATTGGGCGTTCACGGCCTCGCGCTGCGTCACCAGGTCATTGCGGACGCTGACGAACTTGCCGCCGCCGGCGACCGCGATCACAACGATTATCAAAAGGACGACCAGTGCGACTTTCACTTGAATCTCCTATTTTTGCAAACGATCGACGGCGTCGACGACCACGCCGATCGCCAGCAGGTACGCGTCCAGCAGGCTCACCGCGTCGACCTCGCGCGGCTTGGTCCGCTCTTCCCGGATATCGAGCAGCTTCTGGAAAGGCATCGGGTCGAACCCGAAGCGCTGCTGCGCCGCCTCGATGACGTCCCGTTTGCGGGAAGAAGCCTCCACGCCATGCAGAATCAGGGCATGGCGGAACAGGACGCAGAACGTCGAGATGGAATCGAGCAACAGCCGGCGCAGGAGGTTCGCGTCCGACAGCATCCCCGAGGCCTTCTGCCGCAAACGCAACATTTTCGCCCGAAGATCATGTTCCACCTGGGCGCGGTAGAACGAATCGTCGATAGCCAGGCCGGTAATGACATCCTTGCCGTGAAGGAGGCGATGGTCGCGCTGGATGTCGTGAAACTCGATGGCAAAGCAGTCGGTGGAGGCGGCCACTTCGTCCTCCGTCAGCAACAGGGGGGCCGGGCTTCCCTGTTCCCGCCACCAGCGGAAGATCGGCTCGCTGGCAGCCAGTTCCCGCCGCGTGATGCCGGTGAGGACGCACAAAACGTTGTAGTCCGAGAACTTCGCCTGGTGATCGCCGGTGACCGCCGACCCATACAGCACCACCGAGACGAGGCGGTCTGCGAAGGCCTCCTGCAACCGTTCCACGAGCTGAGTCAGCAATTTGTCCATGGATTGCCTTTACCAGTCACTCGACGCTCCGCCGCCCCCGAAATCGCCGCCTTTTGGCGAATGCCTCATGCACGGCGGCTTCATCGGTGATGTCGAGCATGAGAACGGTGGAACCGGCCAGCTCCGCGGCAAGGGATTCGGCGCGGGGCCGGTCCACGTCGGCAATGATTACGGCGGCTCCGGCGCCGGCGAGCGCGCGGCAGGTGGCTTCGCCGATGCCGCTGGCGCCGCCGGTCACGAGGCCGGTCCGTCCATCGAGTCGAAAGGGGGTCATCGGGCTTATTGTAACTGCCGGTGGAGGGCCGCCAGCTTCTCTACGTCGAACTTCACCACCTTGCGGTCGTACGTGATGAGACCGTTCACCTCGCCTTCGACGTCGCTGGTCTGCGTGTAGATGGCGGCTGCCAGTCCTTGTTTGACGAGCGGCGCCAGCTTTCCGATCAATGCCTCGTAGGCTGCCTGGAGCTTGGCCCGGTCGTCAAAGGTGCGGTAGCCCCAGTTGCGCTTGTCCCACCAGAGGTGATCGGGCAAAGGCAGTCCGAGGCCGCCGAATTCGCCGAGCACGGAAGCGCGGTCTGAGACTGTCGGGAACATGTTGGGGCCGGGATAGTCGTGCATGTCTTTCAGGTCGCCCCAGCCGCGATCTTCCCAGCCGCTGGGAGCGTCGACCAGGCGTGACGGGTCGAGCGATTTGACCCAGCGCAGGATGTCGTTGGTCTCGTACTGGCCCCACCCTTCGTTGAACGGGACCCAGACCGCGATGCTGGGCGCGTTGTGCAACTGGCGGACCATGGCTTCGAGCTCGCGGCGGAATCCGGCCGCGGCCTCGGGCGGGAACGTCGCGTCGCCGGTGTTGCCCTTGCGGACATTGGTCGGGTTGGGGTTGCCGCCGCGCAGCATGGCGCTGGGAAGATCCTGCCAGACGAGGAAGCCGAGTTTGTCGCACCAGTAATACCAGCGGGCGGGCTCGACTTTGACGTGCTTGCGGCACATGTTGAAACCGAGCTTCTTGAGGGTGTCGATATCCGAGCGAAGCGCCTCGTCGGTGGGAGCGGTGTAGAGCCCGTCGGGCCACCATCCCTGGTCGAGGGGCCCGATCAGGAAACGCGGCGCGTTGTTGAGGAAGATGCGATTGACGCCGGCGGTGTCCTTGCGGATCTCGACCTTGCGCATGCCGAAGTAGGACTTTACGGAGTCGCCCGATTTCAATGCGACGTCCAGATCGTAGAGGGTGGGGGAGTCGGGCGACCATGGATCGACGCGATCGAGCGGGATGGCCGTCTCTTCGCCGGACTTGCCGGAGATGCGTCCGACGGTCTGGCCGTGCAGGCGGGCGGTCGCGGTGAAGTCGCCGGGAGCGCTTGCGTCGACGGTGAGGCGAAGGCGCTTGCCGTCCAGGTCGGGCGTGAGGACAAGGTCGCGGATGTGCGAGGCCGGGACCGGCTCGAGCCACACGGTCTGCCAGATGCCGGAGACGGCGGTGTACCAGATGCCGTTGGGGTTCAGCACCTGCTTGCCGCGTGGTTGAAGGCCCGTGTCGGTCGGGTCCCAGACGGAGACGACGAGCTCCTGTTCTTTGGCCTGTGGCCTGAGGGCGTCGGTGATGTCGAGGGTGAAGGGATCGTACCCGCCTTCATGAGCGCCCAGGGACTGGCCGTTGACGAAAACCTCGGCGCGCCAATCGACGGCGCCGAAGTGGAGGAGAAGGCGCGAGCCTCGCGGCGCTGTGGCTGTGAAGGAGCGGCGATACCAGAGACGCTGCTCGGGGGTGAGAGGCTTCTTGACACCGGAGAGGGCCGACTCGACGGCGAAGGGAACCAGCAGTTTGCCATCGAACGCCGTGGGGCGGGCGGCATCCTTGGGAGCGATGGCGTAGTCCCACAGTCCGTTGAGATTGGTCCACCTGGGCCGGGCCATCTGGGGGCGGGGATACTCGGGCAGGGCATGGCTGGCCGTGACTTTCGCAGTCCATGGAGTGCTGAGGGGATTGGCGGCGGGTTTCCATTCGGCGGCGTGGCCGAGCGCGAGCGCACAGGCGAATGCGAGCGGGAGACGGAATCGCATACCGTCTACGGTAACAGAGCGCTACGAGCGGGCAATCCGATCGGCGGCCGCTTTGCCGAGGCGGATGCAGTCGGGAATTCCGATGCCGTCGTAGGCGTTGCCGGCGAGATGCAGGCCGGTGACCGAGGAGAGGCGCGTGTGGAGTTCGGCCATGCGCGCGGGATGCCCGACGGGGTATTGCGCCATCGAACGCGGCCAACGGGTGATGCGCGTGAAGCAGGGCGTGGCGGTGACCCCGGCGATGTCGCGAAGCTCCCGCATGACGGCCTCGACCGCCGCGTCGTCGGTTTCCCCGAGCACAGCGGCGTCTTCAGCGCCGCCGAGGAAGCAACGCGCCACAATCTTGCCTTCGGGGACACGGTAGGAGAACTTAGTGCCCACCCAGGTAAGCGCGACGAGGCGGCGGCGCTCCTTCTTCGGCACCAGGAAACCGAAGCCGATGGGGGGCGTGGCGAAATGGGCGGCATCGAAGCCCAGCGCCACAATCATGGAGGAGCTATAGCCGACCGAGCCGAGCAGCTCGGCGGCGCGGGCGTCGATCGCGGACAGCAAGGGGGCCGCGCTGTGCGCTTCGCATGCCAGGACGAGATGGCTGGCGTCCAGCCAGTCGCCATCCAACCGAACCCGATAGCCAGCGGCGGATTTCTCCACCGCCTGGGCGCGGCTGCGAACGACTTGTGTGTGGGGCTGGATGGCGGCAGTCACGGCGTCGACCATTTGTCCCAGGCCGCCTTTGAGGGTCCGAAACAGGGGCGCGGGGGGGCCTTGGGGCTTGGCTTGCGCGCGCGAGGCCAAGACGCCGCGGGTGAGGCTGCCGTACTTGCGGGACAGTTCCACGAAGCGGGGAAGCACCGCCTGAACGCTGAGTTGCCGCGGGTCGCCGCCGTAGATGCCCGAGAGCAGGGGTTCGGCCAGGTAATCGACGGCTTCCTGTCCGTAGTGTTCGCGCACGAAGTCCGCGACGGATTGGTCGCCGGCGCGCGCCTCGGGGGCGCGGAGGAGCTCGAAGCCCATGCGGATTTTCGTGCTCCAGGAAAGCAATGGCGTGGTGACCAGCGGCATGATTTTGGTCGGCACCATCATCATGAGCCCGTCGGGCAGGGGGACGAGGCGGCCGTTCTTCCGGACGAAGGTGACGCGCAAGTGGTCGTTGGAGCCGATGACTTCGCCGCCGAGGCCGAGGTCGCGGATGAGCTCGAGGGCGGCCGGTTTGGCGGACAGGAAGCTGTCGGGGCCGGCTTCGAGGGTGCAGCCGTCGATCTGCTCCGTCTGAATGACGCCGCCGAGACGGGGGCGGGATTCGACGATCGTCGAGGGGACGCCGGATTTGGCGAGGTAATACGCGGCCGAAAGACCGGAGATGCCGCCGCCGACGATGACTACGCGAGACATCGTCTGGCGATCCCGGCCAGTGCGGCCGTGAAGGTGGGCGAGTCGTTCAGAGATTCGGGGCGGCGGACCGCGACGCCACGCGCGGCGGCGTAGTCGCGGAACTGGATGTCGATATCGTAGAGCACTTCGACGTGGTCGCAGACAAAGCCGATGGGGTCGATGACAACGTCGCGGACACCCTCAGCGGCGTAGCGGTCCAGGAAGGACTCGACGGTCGGCCCGAGCCAGGCATCGGCTGTCATGCCCTGACTCTGGAAGGCGAAATCGTAGGAATCGAGGCCGAGACGGGCGGCAACGGCCGCAGCGGTGGCGCGGCATTCGCGCTCGTAGGGGTCGCCGTTGGCGAGGGCCTTCTCAGGGAGGCTGTGCGCGGTGAACAGGACCTTGGCGGGCAGCAGCGGCCGCAGACGTTCGGCGAACGCTTCGATGAGCAGCGGTTCGTCGTGGTAGCTGCGGGCCCACGAGATGGGAAGGGCCGGGGCCGCCTCTTCGGTCCGCTTGATGTAGAGGCCGATACTCAGCTCGGAAAACTGCGGGGCGAGACAGATGGCGGCGACGCGACGGGCCTGAATACCCGGCACGACATCCTTGATGAACGGCGTCCAGTTGCGCATGGCGAAGAACACGGGAATGCCGAGTTGTTCGCGGAGAGCCTCGGCCTGCGCCCGGGTCCAGCGCAACAGCGGCGAGGATCCGCCGATGGCGCCGTAGCGGTGGGTGACCTCTTCGAGCACTTTGGGATTGCCGGGGCGGCCATTGCGGACGTAAGAAAGATATTGCTCGACGTCTTCGACCCGTTCCGGCGCGCCATGCGCCAGCAGGAGGACCGCGTCGATCACGGACGGAATTCCCGCACGATTTCCACAACGGCGCGCACGTTTTCCACAGGTGTTTCCGGCAGAATTCCGTGTCCCAGATTGAAGATGTGGCCCGGCCGCGCGCCGGTCCGTTTCAACAGCTCGTGAACCTTGCCTTTCAACTCGTGGAGGGGAGCAAAGAGAGCTACCGGGTCCAGATTGCCTTGAATGGCCGAGCGGTAGCTGATGTCCATCCACGCCTGGTCGATGTTGATGCGCCAATCGACGCCCATCACGTCGCCGCCGGCCGCGTGCAGCTCGCGGAAGAAGCCGGAAGCGCCGGTGCCGAAGTGGATCACGGGGACGCCGGTCGAGCGAACGCGCTCGATGAGGGCTCGCGAATACGGCGCGGCGAAACGGACGTAGTCGTCGGAGCCGAGGGCGCCGACCCAGCTATCGAACACCTGGATGGCGCGCGCGCCGGCGGCCACCTGCGAATGGGCGAAGGGCGCGAGGACGTCGACGATCTTGCCCATGAGGCGCCGCCACAGGGTTTCGTCGCTATACATGAGCTTCTTGGTGCGGACGAAGTTGCGGGAAGCGCCGCCTTCGATCATGTAGCTGGCCATAGTGAACGGAGCGCCCACGAAGCCGATGACGGGGACCTTGCCGGCCAGGGCGCGCACCACCTGCTGAATCGCCTGGCCCACGTAGCCCAGATCGTCGGTGTTGGCGGTGGAGAGCGAATCGACGTCGTCGGACGTGCGCACGGGGTTGTCGATGATGGGCCCTTCGCCGGCGGCATAGCGGAGCTTGAGCCCCATCGGCTCCACCGGCAGGAGGAGATCCGCGAAGATGATCGCGGCGTCCACATCGAGCAACTCGACGGGCTGCAGGGTGACGGTGGCGGCCAAGTCGGGGCGCTTGCACATTTCGAGGATGCCGTGGCGCTCGCGGATTTGGCGATACTGCTTCATGTACCGGCCGGCTTGCCGCATAAACCACACCGGCCGAACGTCGGTGGGCCGGCGCCGGCAGGCGTCTAAGAAACGGCTACTCATTGGAGCCACGCGCATGGCTGATCCGTCCTGTCTTCGCAGAAGAACACGCGAAAATCGTTTGGCTTGTGCTTCACCGCCCAGGGGCGGCCATTCACGAAGTAGGGCTTGGCCCAGACTTCGCTATCGATGGTCCTCGGCGCAATCACCGAAACCGAAACGCTGCCCTGCGCCGGGTACCCGGTGCGGGGATCCATGATATGGGCGTATGTCTTGCCCTCGGCGCGAAAGAACTTTTCATAGCTTCCCGAGGTGGACATCGACATGTCTTTCAGGAAGACTTCGGCGGACGTCTTGGAGGCGTCCCAGGGATTCTTGATCTCGACGCGCCAGCCGCGAGGCTCGGAAGGCGGGGCTCCCATGCCATAGATGCTGCTGCCGGACCCTGCGACCAGCGCGATCGTGAATCCCTTTTGTCTCAAAACGTTCACCATGCGATCGACCGCATATCCCTTGCCGATGCCACCGGGATCCAGTTCCACCCCGGCGCGATCGAACCACACCGTTTGGGCAGCCGGGTCCAGATGAACATGCCGGTAGCCGACCTTTGTGAGCGCCGCCTGCACTTCCGCCCGGTGGGGCAAATGCCCGGAGCCCTTATAAAATCCCCAAACCTTCATGAGCGGGCCCACCGAGATATCGAAGGCCCCCTCGCTTTGCCGGCTGTACTCCACGCACCCGGCGAGAATCTGAAACAGCTCCGGCGAAATCTTCATCGGTGCGGCGGCGGCGCGGCGGTTCACCTGGCTCAACTCACTGTCCGGCTTGTAGTTGGACAGGAGATCGTCCAGCCGCCGGACCTCGTCGAAGGCCGCGTCGGCGGCTGCTTCCATGGGGATCCGGCTGGATCCATACAGATCGACGGTGTAGGTCGATCCCATAGCCTCGCCGCTCTTTTCGAGGCGCAGCAGCGGGGCCTGGGTGGTCGCGCAAACGCTCCCCGAAAGACATAAAACTACCACATCTCGGAGTCGGATCGTCACCTAAAATCTTTATATTCAATCAGTTCGAAGACAGACAGCGCCTGGGCAACGCTCACCCGCCAGACGCGGCTAAACAGCATGATATCAATACGCTGCCGGGTTTCGATACGGGAATCGACAAATATGTTTGGCAGGCGAAAATCGGGGCGTCAGCCGGCTTCGGTTCGGCCGCGGGACCGCTTGGCGCGCTTCAGCAGGAAATCGATACGGCTCTCGACATCGGGGTTCCGGTCCTGGTCGAAGTGCAATTCGGGGACGTGGCGGAGGCTGAGGCGGCTCGCCACCTCGTGCCGCAAGTAGTGGCGGGCGTGTTCCAGGGCGGAGATCGATTCCTTCTGTTCCTTCTCCGTGCCGCGGCAGGCCACTTTGACGGTGGCGTGGCGTCCATCCGGGCTGACATGCGCCTCGACGACCTCGATGGCGAGCAGGCGGGGGTCCTGTGTCTCGAAGCCGATGATCTCGGAAAGCTCTTCGCGCAGGGCCTCAGACACCCTTAATGTGCGCCGTTCATCCATATCCCGCTATAACCACTCTACCGTGCATTCGGACAATTGTGAGCCCACCAGGGCAGCCGCCTCGTCTTCCACCGACCGCAGGACTTTCTCCGCATGGACGCGATCGGACGAAACCGTGACGGCGGCCACCAGGGCGCGCTGCCAAAGGTCCTGGTAATCGATTTCCGCGACCGAGACGTTGAACTTGTTGCGAAGCCGGGTCTTCAGGCTTTCGACCACGTGCCGCTTTTCCTTGAGGGAGTGGGAGTCTTCGAGCCGCAGTTCGAGCGTCAATACGCCGATTGCCGCCATGTCACGCGAACACCTCGCTGGCAACCCGTTCCGTCACGAACGCCTCGATGATGTCGTTCTGTTTGACGTCCGAGTAGTTCTCGAGCGTAATGCCGCACTCCATGCCGGATTTGACCTCGCTGACGTCGTCCTTGAAACGCCGCAGCGAGCTGATCTTGCCGGTGTAGACGACGAAGTTGTCGCGCAGCAGCCGGACCTCCGACTTGCTGGTGATGGAGCCGTCCAGCACCTGGCAGCCGGCCACATTGCCGACCTTGGTGATGCGGAAGGTGTCCCGCACCTGCGCTTTGCCCTTGTAGACTTCCTTGAACACCGGCGCCAGCAGGCCGGTCATGGCCAGCTTGATCTCGTCGGTGAGGTTGTAAATGATCGTGTGCAGGCGGATATCGACCTTCTCCTGCTCCGCCAGGGCCTCGGCCTTGCGCTCGGGCCGCACGTTGAAGCCGATGATGATGGCGTTCGACGCGGAGGCGAGCAGCACGTCGGATTCGTTGATGGCCCCGACGCCGGAGTGAATGACGCGCACCTTGACCTTCTCGTTGGACAGCTTTTGCAAGGTCTCGGTGAGAACCTCGGCGGAGCCGCCCACGTCGGTCTTGATAATGATCGGCAGCTCTTTGACCTCGCCGGCCTGCATCTGTTTGTGCAGCTGTTCGAGGGTCAGGCGGCTGGACTTGGCCAGGGAAGCTTCCCGCTGCTTCTGGTCGCGGAAGTTGACGATCTGCTTCGCCTTGGCGGTGTCGGTCACCACCTGGAAATCGTCGCCGGCTTCGGGGAGCGAATCGAGTCCCAGCACCTCCACGGGGGTGGAAGGCTCGGCTTTGCGGATCTGGGCGCCCCGGTCGTTCTGCATGGCGCGGACTTTACCGAAGACCGAGCCGCAGATGAAGAAATCGCCCACGGCCAGAGTGCCGTTGCGCACCAGGACGGTGGCGACCGGGCCGCGTCCGCGATCGAGCTGGGCTTCGATGACGGTGCCCATGGCGGGACGGGCCGGATTGGCTTTCAGGTCCTGGAGGTCGGAAACCAGGAGAATCATTTCGAGCAGCAGCTCGAGGTTCTGTTGCGTGCGGGCCGACACCGGCACCATCACGACATCGCCGCCCCAATCTTCCGCCAACAGGCCGCGATCGGCGAGCTGCTGTTTGATGCGCTCGGGCTGGGCATCGGCCTTGTCGATTTTGTTGATGGCCACGATGATCGGCACTTTGGCCGCCTTCGCGTGGTCGATTGCTTCCAGCGTTTGCGGCATGACACCATCGTCCGCGGCCAC
Source organism: uncultured Solibacteraceae bacterium (assembly GCA_964608645.1). GTDB lineage: Bacteria > Acidobacteriota > Terriglobia > Bryobacterales > Bryobacteraceae > CAZSQK01. Next base: position 59,526 of record CAZSQK010000023.1, read on the forward strand.
CACCAGGATGACGATATCGGTGACCTTGGCGCCGCGGGCGCGCATGCGGGTGAAGGCTTCGTGACCGGGAGTGTCGATGAACACGATCTTCTTGCCGTTCATGTCCACCTGGTACGCGCCGATGTGCTGGGTGATGCCGCCGGCCTCGCGGCCCGCCACGTTAGCCTCGCGGATCGCATCGAGCAGGGAGGTCTTGCCATGGTCGACGTGGCCCATGATGGTGACGACCGGGGCGCGCTTCTGCAGATCCTTGACGTCTTCCGCCACTTCCACGGCCTGCATGGCTTCGACTTCGTAGCTGACGGTGGCGGTCGAGGCGCCGAACTCGCGCGCGACTTCCGTGGCCAGCTTGCCGTCGAGCGTCTGGTTGATGGCCACGAAGATGCCGCGGTCCATCAACTTCTTCATCACGAGGGCCGCCTTGACGTCGAGCTTCTCGGACAGCTCTTTGACGGTGATCCCTTCCGAGATGGTGATCTCGCGGTTGATGGGCGGAGGACCCTGGTCCACGTGCCGCCGTTGCGGCCGCAGCACCTTCTCCTCTTCCATCCTCTCGCGGGGTTGCGGGCGCGCCGGGCGATTGAACCCTGGACGGCCACGGGGCGCGTCCACCGGAGGCGGCGCGAGTCCCGGCTCCATACGGCCACGAGATGTCGGATGCTGCGGGCGCGGTCCGCCCGGACGGGCCGGCGCCGGGGCCCCCGGACGAGCACCCGGACGGGTGACGAGCGGCTGACCGGGACGAATCGGTCCGCGATAGATCGGTTGGCCCGGCACCGGCGCGGAGGGCGGCTTCGGGACTCCGGGACGGGGACTGACAGGAGCAGCCGGCATGGACGGCCGAGGAGACGACAGTTTGGCGGCGAGATCGGGGCGGGGCGGCACGACCGGGCGGGCCATCGGCTGACCGGCCAGGGGCCGTGCGGGCGGCGGGCCGGCGGGCGGCGCCATGGGGCCACGCGCCTGGGGCTGCTGTGGAGGACGTTGCGGAACCGGCGGCCTGGGCATCGGCGGGGCAGCGGCGCCCGGCGACGGTCTCCCGCCCTCCGATGGAGCGGGCGGCAGGGGCTGCCGTGGACCCGAGAGAATCTGTCCCGGCTTCGGCGGAGCGCCTGTCGACCCGGGGATCGGCTTGGCGACCGGGGTAACCGGACGGCCCGGCGCGATGACTGCCGATGGCGGAGGCTGGGATGGCGTCTGTGGCGCTACCGGCCGCTGCGGCAGTGCGGGAGGCGGCGCCGCCGGCGCGGCTGGCGCGCGAGGGCCTTCCTGCCGCGGAAAGCCGCCAATCGGCGGATGAATCGGCTTGCCCGCCAATGGCGGACGGATTGGCGCCGCGTGCGGCACGGGCGCCTCCACCGGCTTCTCGGGTTCCGGCGCGGGAAGCGTTTCGGCGGCCGCCGGCTCGGGGCCCGCAGGCGGTTCCGTAACCGGCGCGGTGACTGACGGACTCGGCGGCAGCTCCGATTCTCCAATATCGTCGTGCGGCTGCGCGGTGTACCGCGGCGTCCGTTCCGAGGAGCCGTCCCCGTCTTCGTCGGGGACCGGGAAACCATACAGGCGGCGCAGCTTGATGGCCACGTCCTCATCAATTGAGCTGGAGTGAGTCTTCTTTTCCGTCACGCCGAGCTCGGGGAGCCGGTCGAGGATTTCGTGAGCTTTGACTTCCAGCTCCCTCGCCAGCTCGTTGATCCGAATCTTCTTCATAGACAAAGCAATCTGCTTCTAACTGCGGTAACGCCTACTTAGCCGCGATCCTGGCCCTTGTGCGGCTCCGCGCCCTCGGGCAGCGCGACGCCTTCCGGACCCTTTCCCTCAGCCGAGTTGTCAGTGGGGGATCCCGCGTCATCTATCGTACCAAACTGTTCCGCGGTTTCTTCGCCCGCCGCCAGCTCGGCTTCCGAACCCGGCTCGAAGCGCTCCTCGGGACTCTCCGGGTCGTACAGCGAGCCCGGAGGATGATTCGTCTCCGCAATCTCTTCCGGATTTCCTTCCGGCCCGGGTTCGACGGCGAAGGATTGAGGATCGGTGTCCTGGAGCTCGGCAAGTTCTTCGGGGAGGGCGTTCATATCCGCCGCCGCCGGCTCCGCATCCGGCATCGTTTCCTCGGGATTCTCGGCGCCCTGTTCCTGTTCGAACTGGTTGTAATACGCGTTCACCGATTCCTGGATCAGTTCGACCGACTCCGCGCCGATGCCCTGGATTTCCTCGAGTTGTTCCGGCGTCATCCCGCCCAGCTTCTCGATGGTGCCCACACCGGACATCAGGAGCGTATCGACGATCTTCTCCGGCAGCCCATATTCGATCAGCACGGAGACCGGCGCGCCCGGCGCCACCAGCGCGGCCATCTGCGATTCCACTTCCTGCCGCTTCTCTTCCTCGCTCTTGATATCGATCTTCCAGCCGAGCAACTTGGCGGCGAGCCGGACGTTCTGGCCCTTTTTCCCAATGGCGAGCGAAAGCTGGGAATCGTCGACAATCACTTCCATATGCTTGTCGAGCGGATCCAGAATGCTGATGCGGCTCACCTTCGCCGGGCTCAACGCGTGCGTCGCGAAGACCACCGCGTCTTCCGAGTACTCGATGATGTCGATTTTTTCGCCGCGCAACTCGCGGATGATCGATTGCACGCGCATACCTTTCATCCCGACGCAGGCGCCGACACTGTCGACGTCGCGGTCGCGGCTCTGCACGGCGATTTTGGTCCGCTCGCCGGCTTCGCGCGCGCAGCCGCGGATGACCACGGTGCTGTCGTAGATCTCGGGCACCTCCTGTTCGAAGAGGCGCATGACTAACTCGGGCGCCGCGCGCGACACCAGCACGCCGGGGCCTTTGCTCGATTTGTCGACGAGCTTGATGATGCACCGGACGCGGTCGCCCACGCTATAGCTCTCCAGGCGGGACTGCTCTTTTTTCGGCAGCTTGGCCTCGGTTTTGCCGAGGTCGAGAATGTAGTCGGGCCCTTCGACCCGCTTAATCGTGCAATTGACCAGCTCGCCGGTGCGCCCCGAATACTCGTTGAAGACCGTCTCTCGCTCGGCTTCGCGGACCTTCTGGAAAATGACCTGTTTGGCGGTCTGGGCGGAGATGCGGCCGAGCGCATCCGTATTTTTCGGGATGCGGACGTCCGCGCCGATTTCCGCGTTGTGGTCGATCCGCCGGGCCTCGGCCAGGGACATCTCGTGCACCGAATCCTCGACCGCTTCGACGACTTTCTTGACAGCGTAGAGAGTAATCGCGCCGGTCTTCGGGTCCATGTCCGCGATGTAATCTTCATTGGTGCGGTAATGCTTCCGCGCCGCGATGAGCATGGCGTCCTTCACGGCGTCGAGCACAATCTGCGGATCGATGCCCTTTTCCTTGCTCAAGATCTCGATGGACTGAAAAATCGTTTCCAAAGTGCCCTCTTAAAATGTGGCGATGATTTTCTTCCGGCGGGTTACCACTCGAATTTCAAATTGGCCTTCTGCACCTGCTCGAAGGAGAAGCGGAGAGGATCCCCCCGCTCCAAGTCAAGCCGGATCACGCCATCCTCAACCCCGGCGAGAGTTCCTTCCCAATTGCGCCGGCCGGCGACCGGCTCGCGCAGCGTGACCTTAGCCTTCTTCCCTTGAAACCGTTCATAGTCGCTGGGTTTGAGCAGCTTTCGTTCCACGCCGGGGGAGCTCACTTCCAGCGTGTACCGGCCTCCCGGCACCACGTCTTCGACGTCGAGAATCGTCCCCACCTGCTGCGAAATCAGCTCGCAATCGCCGTGACTGACGCCGTCCGGCTTATCGATCGAGATGCGAACAAAGCGGTGTTGGCCGCCGCCCTTCACCTCGACCTCCACGATTTCCACGCCTTCCGATTCCGCCACGCGTTGTGCAATCTCTTCGATCTTGGACGCTATGGATTCCGCCATCGTTCCAATGTGCGAAAGCCAACAAAAAAGTGGGCTTTCGCCCACTCGGTTGGCTCGACACTCCAACCTCTATTGTACAGGGTTTGTCGCGGGGAGGGAAAGATATTCCAAACCTCCCCGCCAGAGCATTGCGCGTTTACGACTGTTTCCCTGCGAGTCTGCCGGCCGCGCCGTCTACAGCTTGAGCTCCCAGCCTTTTCGAAATACGGGCTTGATGAATTTGTTGGCTTCGGGACTGTTGGTGAAACGCAGGTTCTTGGCGTCCCACTCCAGCTTGCCGGGCACGTGCAGGGCGATCGCCACCAGAGAGAGCCACTCCGCGTATGGCGACGTGACGGCGAAGTCCGAACAGCCGGGATCGCCGCCCTTGCAGGCGCGGACCCAGTCGAGCATGTGGCCGGGCGAACGCGTCAACATTTGCGGAGGGAGGCGATACTCGGCCCAACGGGCGGACGGCAGAAGGTGAACGCCTTCGCCGCGCTCGCGCGTCGCGAGGATGCCCTTCGTCCCAATGAGCACGGAGCCATTCCCGGAAAGAATGCCGGGTTGCGGGCCCTGCGGATCGGGTCCAAAGACGCGCACTCCGGGGCCACCCGCCCCTTGGCGCGCGCGCGGCGCAGCGGCTGCCGCAGTCTGATTCCGGCCGCCTGCCGGCGCTCCCGCTCCGCGGCCGCCCGGCGCTCCGCCGCCTCGTCCTCCCATGGGGCGGCCTTTGTCGCTGAGATTGTTGGCCGCGGGAATGATGGTCTCGTTCTCCATACCGGGAACGTGGAACGCCTCCGGATCGCCGGGCCGCGGGCCATCGTGATAGAAGACCTTGACGGGCGGCATGCCGCCGCGTGCCGGGAAATCAAGCCGCACGATCGCCCGGTTCGGATAGGTGATCTTGCTCTGCCCGTTGGAGGTGACGCACTCGACCGTGGTTGGCGCGCCGAGTTGCAGCGCGATGTGCGCCGGGCCGGCTGTGTGGGTCGCCCAGTTTCCGATCTGTCCGGTGCCGAAATCGAGAAAGCCGCGCCAGTTGTAGGGCACGTACCAGGAGCTGAAGGGCCGTTCCAGCGAGGCTCCCTGCCACGCCTCCCAATCGAGCGTGCCGGGAACGGTCTCGCTGGGGGGCGGGTCCAGCAAGCCGGTGGGATGGGTTCCCGGAGTCGTGGAGATGTGCGCCTCGGTGACGTCGCCGATCTCGCCGGACCAGACGATCTCGGCGGCCACGCGCGTGCACTCGTGCGAGAATCCCTGATTGCCCATCTGGGTCGCCACCTTGTATTTCGCGGCGGCGTCGAGGAGCAAACGCGCCTCCCACGGTGTGCGCGTCAATGGTTTCTCGACGTAGACGTGTTTGCCGCGCTGCATGCAGGCGAGCGCCACGGTCGCATGCATGAAATCGGGGATGCCGATGGTGCAGGCGTCGATGTTCTTGCCCTCTTTGTCGAGCATGGCGCGAAAGTCCTTATACTTCGGCGCCTTGGGGAACTTCGTGAAATTCGCGGCGGCGCGCGCATCGTCGACGTCGCACATGGCCACGAGGTTTTCCGTCTGCGCCGCCTGATTGAGGATCACGCCGCCCTGGCCGCCGCAGCCGATCGACGCGACGTTCAGCTTGTCGTAGAACGGCTTATAGCCGAGCGCCCTTAAGGAGGGCACGCTGCCGAAGCCCGCCACTGGCACGGCGCCGGCAAGCAGCGAGCCGTAGAAAAAGTATCGTCTGGAAATTCCGTTATCTGACATATCTACCCTCTTAAGAAAGCGCTTCCTTGCAGAACTGCACGCACTTGCCGATTTCGGTGAGGACGTCGGAGCCGGGGGGCGTGGGGTATTCGAACTCGATGGTGGCCTGGAAGTCGTACTTCTCCTTCTTCATCATCCGGAGAAATTCCTTGACGGGCGTGTCCCCTTCGCCCCAGGGCATATTGGGTCCCTGGTTCTTCTTTCGATCCTTCAAGTGCACATGTGTGACGCGATTGTGAATCTTGCGGATGAACTCGGCTGGAGAATATCCGTTGCCGGCGACGAAATGGCCGAGATCCACATTTGCGCCATTGTACTTCGAGTAGGACATAGCCTGTTCCCAACTCTCCGGTCTCCCGAAGGCTTCCGGGTCGGTGACATTGCCGTGGCCGTGGTAGCCCACCATCATTTTGTGCGTCTCCGCGATGCCGCCGAGACGCTTGGTGCGGCTGACGGGGATCTCGCAGGAGATGTAGCGCGCGCCCAGCGTCTTGGCCAGCGTGAAACAGTAATCGACGACATTGTCGGGCATGGCGTCGATGCCGTCGAACTTGACGATATCGATGGGGATGCCCGCGTCTTCGTAATGTTTGCGGAACTCTTTCATGCGATCGGTGGAGAGCGAAAGGCGCCACTTCTCGAGATCGGCCGCAGCCTGTTTGCGCGCGGCGTCCTGCTCCGGCGTGAGGGGCGGGCCGTTGCGGCGCGCCGCCGCGGGAACAACCGGCGCTCCGAGATACCCTTCGACCGGCTGCGACCGCAGTTCGACACCGTTGAGACCGAGCTGCAGCATATACTTCAGGATGTCGTCCGCCGCGCCCGGCATTCCGCGGAAGCTGTACGGAGCGTTGATGCCGACCTGCACTCCGCCGAACTTCGAATTGGGTTTTGCCAGGAGCCTGGAGATCGGGAGAGCCGCCAAAGCGAGCTTTCCCACGTCGCGACGCGTCAAGTTCATGCGGCGATTGTAACAGCGTGAGCGCGCGGTTGTAACATCGGTTCATGGAAGCGCTGATCCGCGTGGCGGCGCCGGAGGACATCCCGGCGCTGGAGCGACTCATACCGGAATCGGTGCGCGGGCTGCAGGCCGGAGACTACACCCCCGAACAGATCGAGGGGGCGATCGGCACGGTTTTCGGCGTCGATACGACACTCATCCGGGACGGCACGTATTTCGTCGCGAGTATGGGAGACGAACTCGTGGGGTGCGGCGGCTGGAGCCGGCGGAGGACTCTGTTCGGCAGCGACCAGGTGGCGCAAAAAGACGATGCCGTTCTCGATCCGGCGGTCGAGCCGGCGCGCATCCGCGCCTTTTTCGTGCACCCGAGGTGGGCGCGGCGCGGCGTCGGCAGGCGGATCGCGCAAGCCTGCGAAGAAGCGGCCGCGGCGATGGGGTTTTCGCGGCTGGAACTGGCGGCGACGCTGACGGGCGTGCCGCTCTACCGGGCCCTCGGGTTCACGGAAACGGAGCGCATCGACGTCCCGTTGCGGAATGGGTCGACGCTGCCGGTCGTGCGGATGGTGAAACCGCTCGTCAATGCTTCCGCAGCCGGCGGAGCAGGGGAATCTTGCCAGCCATCTTGCTCCACCGAGAGGGAGGCGGAGACATAGGGGGCGGTCCCGGCACGACCTCCAGGGGCTCGCGACGAGCCAGCCTCACCGGCCGGGCGGCCGCGCGCCTGGGCGTTGGGGCCGCGGCGACGGCGACCGGAGCGGGCTGGGACTCCGGCTCCGGCGGCTTGTCGGCCGACGCTCGGATCGCGCCCGCCGGATTGCCATCGAGCTCCAGGCGGAAATTCACTTCGCGGGAATCCGGCCAGTACGTCGCCACCCCGGCGTGAAGCTCCTGCGCGTTGAGATCGAGCCGTGTGTCCCGTTCGCCGTCGGTTATCCAGAGGATGCCGCTGCTCGCCTGGACGTCGGGATTCCAGTGGAGGCGCAGGGAGCGGCCATCGTGCTGGACGTAAAGCGCGGTGGCATTCGGCGCCGGCGCGGGTTTCGGCGCAACGGCCACCGGGGCGGCGGGCGGGCGCTGGTGAACAGTCAGGTAGGCGGCGCCGGCTCCCATCATCAGTCCCACGGCGGCCAGAGCTAATTGTGTCCAGGGGCGGTTCTGCGGCGTCGGGTACATCGCTATGGACGGGGCAAACGCGCGTCCAATGTTCTATTCCGCACGCGCGATCAGCGGACCGAGGACCCGGTCAAGCTCATCGTCGTCCCAGCGTTCGATCCGCACGTCGCGAAAGGCCGACCACCGCTCCGTGTGGGTCAACGATTCTCCGGGGGCGAGCGTCACCAGGGGACCCAACGTCTCCAGTTCGAGGAAGTCGGCGTTCGTGAAGGTCTCGAAGGAACAGCCGAGGTCGGGGTATGCCGACGGCTCGCCGGCAGCTTCCAGGCGTTTCACGAACAGTTCGCCGTTGAGGAAATAGGCGCCCCATGTGTGGGGGTGGAAGCTGCCGAGTTTTTGCGGGTCGGGGTCCTTCGGGTCCTGCCGCAGCACGAGATACTTCCTGAGGAGCGTCCATCTTGCATCCGACAGATTGGTGAAGGGCCACATGACCAGGGGATTCGACGGGGCCAGCATTTCGGGATGAGAGCCGCGCGGAGGGAATCCATGGATGCCGTGTCCTCCCGGCGCCATCATCGACAGCGCCCAGGGAGCGAGCCGATACGGTTCGACGCCGGCATTGCGGATGCGGTGCGAGACTTCGACGCCGGTTCCGGTTACCGCCATGCGCACGGCGATCTGCTTCTCCAGCCCGGTGAGCGGCTCGACCGGTTGAGTCGCGATCACGCCCGTGCCGGTCACTTCGATAGCGATCGGGCCGTTATCGGGCGCATAACTCTTCACCGGGTCCTCGGGCGCGATCCAGATTCGATGGCCGCCGCGCGGTTGCCAGGCGGGTTCGCCGGAGCGCCCAAGCTGGCCGGCGAACTCCTTGAGGAAGTTTTGGCCGCCCGCGAAGCCATAGTGCATGACACGCGGACCGACGTCGCTGGTGACGATCGCTTCGACTTCCCCATTCGAAATGCGAAAGCTGTTCGGCCAGCCGTGATAGTTCGTTTTTTCGATGATCATTGCGTCGCGGCCCCGATCAGCGCCAGGCCACTCGTGTAGCCGGCGAGCATCAGGGCAAGGTACTTCGAAGTTCCGGGAGGCGCTCCGCGGAACTCGTGCCAGATGAAGAGTCCCCAGATTGCGGCTACGAGCGTCGCGCCCTGGCCGAGGGCGTAAGAGATCGCCGGGCCGGCCACGCTCGAGGCGATGACGTTGAAGCTGAGGGCGGCCATCCAGATGCAGCCGCCAAGGATGCCGATGAGGTGCAGTTTGGCGCTGCCGCGGAAGTAGTCGCGATAGGCCACGCCGCCGGCGCGCATATAGAGGGTGTTCCAGACCACGTTGCTCCCCAACACGCCGGCGCCGAAGAAGAACAGCGCCACGTAAGGCGTCAGCATGCCGGGCGCGATCGGCGTCGAGTTGAAGTTCGGCGAGATCGAGCGCATCAACTGGGGGTAGAACAGGCCCATCAGGCCCCCTGCGAGGACGGAGAAGATCACCCCCCAGAATCGGTTATGCGCGCCTTTGCGCGGCAGGCGGCTGTGCGCGATGGCCGACATCACCATCGCAAACACGATCAAGCCCACCCCCGCGAAGAGCAGCGTGGGATTGCCCTTCGGCGTTTCCAGGTAGCTTTTCACCGTGCCGATCACCAGCGCCAGTCCGACGCCGACCGGAAAGGCCAGGGACATACCGGCCGCGCCGATGCCGGCCACCAGCAGAATGTTCGAGAGGTTGAAGATGGCGCCGCTGATCAGGGCGGGCCAGAGGTAGGAGACGTCCGCGGCATGCAGATTCTGCACCGCCGTCGGACCCGACGATCCAAGACTGCCGAAGGTATGGGAGAAGATCAGTCCGAAGAGGAACACTCCGATGGCGTAATCCCAGTAAAAAAGCTCGAATGGCCATTTTTCCTTGCCGGCGAGTTTCTGGGTGTTGGCCCACGACCCCCAGCCGAGCATGGTGAGCACGCAGAAAACGATTGCCACCGGTAAACTGTTGACCACGAACATGGCAGTAGCTCAGCTTACCAGAGAGCGCGGGACTATGATGAGGTTGTGCGCTATCTGATTCTGTTCTGTGCGGCGCTGGCGTGCGCGAGCACGGATCCCAAACCGAAGGCGGAGGATTACGAAGTCCACGAGCGCGTGGGAACCATCGCGGTCGGCGCCGAGTACATGGTCCACAGTTTCTCCGGAGAGGGAAAGACGTTCCTGGCAGAGGAGTTCCTGGTTGTTGAAGTCGCGCTGTTCCCGCCGAAAGGACAGAGCGTTACGGCGGACACCGGCGAGTTCGCGCTGCGGGTAGACGGGAAGCGAGCGACGCTGCCCGCTGTCGCTCCGCAGATGGTGGTGGCGTCGATGCAGCGCGCGCAATGGCAGCAGCCGCGCGGAGTGCAGGCGACCGCCGGCGCGGGGGATGGCGGGATCGTCATCGGGGGGCCGCGACGTCAGACGCCTCCGTACGGACAGGAGCCGCGGACCGGTCCGCGTCCGCCCCGGGCGCCCGAACCCGAAAATCCGAGCGGTCTGCCGCCGGCCGAAAAGGTGAGCGCGGAGGATCTGGTGGTCAGGACCGCCTTTCCCGACGGATCTTTCGCCGGTCCGGTCAGCGGGTTTGTCTATTTCCGGTTTACCGGCAAGGCGTCAAAGATCAAGTCGGTGGACTTGCTGTATCGGGACACGGTTCTCAAGCTGAAGTGATCCCACGGCCACTGGCCATTGCCTCCGGTGCGGTCTTGGCGTATCTTGGGGCAGGGATATCAAACCATGGCCTTCTGTACGAAATGCGGCGCCGCTGTTGCCGGCGCGTTTTGTAATCAATGTGGGACGCCAAGCGGCCAACCCGCGGCGCAGCCAGCCGCGCAGCCGGGCGCGCCCGTGCCCGGCGCGGCTCCGCGAAAGACAAGCCCGATCGTTTGGGTCCTGGTCATCGTGCTGTGCCTGTTCGGACTCGGCGTGGTGAGCGTCATCGGAACCGGCGCGTTTTTCCTGCACAAGGCGAGGCGGGCGGGCATCGATGGAGATCTCTTCCGCAACAATCCCGGTCTCGCGGTCGGCAGGATGGTGGCGGCGATGAATCCGAATCTCGAAGTCGTCCGCACAAACGAGGGGCAGGGCACAGTCACACTGCGTGACCGCCACAACGGCAAGCAGTTCACGATCAGCATCGACGCCGCGCGGCGCGGGTCCTTGACGTTGAAAGCGGACGACGATGACGGCAAGAGCGGGAGCGTGGAGATCGGCGGAGACGCCAAAATCCCGTCCTGGGTCCCGCATTATCCGGGATCGCATCCGGAGGCGACGTTTTCGGCGAAGGGCGAGTCGGGCGACGGCGTCGGGGAGGCGGGCAATTTCACTTTCGCGACGGATGATCCTCCCTCCAAGGTGTTGTCGTTCTATGAAGAGAAAGCCCGGGATCTCGGCCTGACGCTGCACACGTTCGGGGCGGGCGACACCGCGAGCGTAACGGCCGGGGACGAGAATCAGCGCTTTTTCAAAGTGATTGCGGCTCGCGGATCGGATCAGACGGCGGTGAACGTCACGTACGGCCGCAAACGTTAACCGTGTCCGAGGTACATCACCCAGCCGAGCACGAACAAGGCCGCCAGGAAGCAGACGAACGTATAAAGCCCGTACTGAAACCGGTCGCGGTCGTTTCGTTTGGTCACTACTCCCAGGACAACCGATGTAAAGAGGGAGAAAAGGAACGCGGCCTCGAAATGCGAGAGGTTCATTTTCGGCACTAGTCTTTCCTCCCGGCGGCGATCTCGAAGGCATCGACCATCGCAAGCACGTTGAGCAGCCCGGCGGTGACCAGGAACTTGGTGCCGTAATCGTGGACGTGTCCGGCGACGTCCGGCTGGTTGTAGCCGAGCCAGACGCTGAGGAGGTAGAGAATTCCAGAACAGAGGTCGCCGATGAAGCCACCGGTGTTGATCAGGATGGTCAGCAGGTCGCCGGTGGCCGGTTGGAACATCGCGCCGCGCATCATCAGGCCGCACAGGAACATGCCGGTGACCGACACCAATAAGAGCGCGCCGCGGCCGGGACGCTTGAGGAGGAAGTGTCCCCCTCCGGGGATGAGCCATCCTAACGCGAGCGCGGGCGCCCACGCCGACACCGCAGGCATTGGCTGCCGCTGTTCTTTCTCTTTCGCCATTTTCTTCAGTTTAGCAGTGAGCGAGCGCTAGGGTTCCAGGATCTTGCCCCAGATCACCTGGTATGCCTCGATCTGATCCCAAAGGTCCTTGCCGGCGCGGACGAAGACGCGCATGTTCGGTTGGAGCGTGGCCGGATCGACAATCTCACCGTTCAGCAGGTAGCGCGTGTCTTTGCGCAACAGGAGCGCTTGCTCCCCCCCATCGCGGGTGTGCAGCACCAGCCGCTCTCCACTGAGACGGGCGACTACGCCGGCATAGGTCAGCGTGCCCGCCGGGACGCGGTCGTCGGCCAGACGGCTGGCAGGGCGCAGCCGTCCCAGCGTGGGCGGGCGCGGCGGGGGCGGGTCGTAGATGACATGGATGGTGCGGGCATAGCGGAGGACCGAATCGGGCAGGGCATCGGAGAGCACCTCCACCTTCTCGCCGGGCTTGAGCCGTGGGACGTCGATCAGTTGCTCCTCGCGCTCCACGTAGGTCTTGCCATCGAACTGGAAGCGGTACACGCGGTTATCGGGAAGCCGCACGCTGAATTCGCCGGAGGCCGGTTGCGCATCGCGCTCGAGCAGGACCCCGCGGACCAGCGCCGCAGGCTGCGTCTCTGCCGACAAGATCCAGGCCCCTAGCAACAACACTGCGAAAAGGCGCATCGCGGCACTCGCTTTCCTAGGTACACGGTAGCACGGGCGGCGGCGCCCGCTGTCACCGGGGCTGCAAGGCCACGGCGCCGGAGGGCATCTCACAGATCGCCGCCGGTCCGACGGGATACGCAGCTCCGAGGCGGAAATGATCGAGCACGCGCCAGGAGACCGGCTTCTTCTCGTCGAGCGCCGGGTTGTGTCGCTTGCCATAGACATAATCGCCGATGAACCAGCCCATCGCGGCGCCCGCGACTACGTCGCCGGGGAAATGCCGTTGGGCGGCCACGCGCGCGCCCACGACCAGGCCCGCCAAGGAATAGGCCGTAATCGGCACAATAATCTGGTGGCGGTACTGGTGGGCGAATATCGAGGCTAGCGCGAAGGTATTGATCGCATGGCCCGACGGAAAGCTCGCATTCCAGATGCTGCCCTGTTTGTCCCAGAAATGTCCCTTGCCGTCGCTCTCGAGGGGCCGCGCCCGATGGGTCGCCGCCTTGATGACGGTCTCAACAATTGTCGTGTCGATCAGGGTCTCGAAGCCGAGCATTCCAGTTTCGCGGAAGCGCTCGTTCTTGAAAGCGCTGCCCAGGAAATAGAAACTCGCGCTAATCGGCACCAGCGAGTACGCCGCGCCGAGATTGGACGTGTACGTTCCGATCCGCCGCTGCCCGCTGGTGTTGGGGAGTTGTTTGACAGTCCATTTGTCGGTGGCGATCAGCGCTCCGGTGGCGCCGCCCCAAAGGGCCCACCACTTGGCGTCGCTCTTGCTGGTATGGAAGGGGCTGCTCCAGATAGAGACCTGGTCCCGAATAATGAACTTCGGCATCCGCAGGAACGGATGAAAGTACCCGGAGGACTCCCAAAGGTCTTTGTTTTTGATGGCTTGTTCGCCGGGCTTGACCTCGAGAACGGAGCGATCCGCCTGTTTCGGCGTCTCCGATTGCTGCGCGGCAGGGGCGGTCTGCGGCGCCGTGGAATCCGAGACCGGCGGCTGTGTCTGGCAAAACACCGGTATGGCTAGTAATGTGATGTACAGCAGCTTCATCCCGCTTTTCTCCATTCGCGGGAGTTGCAAGCGTGGTTCCTTACTTCAGCTGGTCTTCGACTTCCCGCAACCAGTCGGGGCGTTTCAACACCTCGCGAGGCTTGCTGCCGTCCGGCGCTCCGATGATTCCATCGCGCTGCATCATGTCGAGAATGCGCGCGGCCCGGCCATAGCCCAGGCGTAAGTGACGCTGCAATGTGGATGTGGAGGCTTTTCCCATCTGCAGCACGAGCCGCACGGCTTCTTCGTACATCGGATCCTGCGCTTCGTCGGCCACTTCGGCATCCCCGCCGCCTTCCTCCTCGTTGGGCGGCGCGATGAGGAAGGACTGATCGTATTCGGGAGCCGCCTGGTCCTTCCAGAAATCGACCACGCGGTTGATCTCGGTTTCGGTGACAAAGGCGCCATGCACCCGGATGAGACGGGATGAGCCCGGCGGCAGGAACAGCATGTCGCCCTTGCCGAGCAGGTGCTCCGCTCCCATGACGTCGAGCACCGTGCGCGAATCCACGCGGGTGGCCACGCGGAAGCTGATCCGCGAGGGGAAATTCGCTTTGATGATCCCGGTGATGACATCGACGCTGGGACGCTGCGTGGCGAGAACCAGGTGCATGCCGACGGCGCGCGCCATCTGCGCGAGGCGCGTCACGCTCTCCTCGACATTGCGGCCCTCCAGCATCATCAGGTCGGCCAATTCGTCGATGAGGATCAGAATGTACGGCAGCGGCTTGGGGTCCTCCTGCGTGGCGTCGTCGGGGAACAGGCTGCGCGGCTCCTCCTGGAGCTGGCGGACCTTCTTGTTGTACTGATCGATGTTGCGCACGCCGAATTCGGCCAGCAGGCGGAGGCGGCGCTCCATCTCGAGCACGGCATTGCGCAGGGCGTTGGTGGCCTTCTTCGGGTCGACGATCACCGGCGTCAGCAGATGCGGAATGCCTTCGTACATTCCTAGCTCGACGCGTTTGGGATCGACCATGATCAGCCGCACGTCGTCGGGCGTCGCCTTGTACAGGATCGACATGATCATCGAGTTGATCATGACGCTCTTCCCCGAGCCGGTGGAGCCCGCGATCAGCAGGTGCGGCATCGATTCGAGCGCCCCGACGCGGATCCGGCCGTTGATATCCTTGCCGAGCGGAATCGTGAGGTGCGACTTGGATTGCGAGAACTCGTCGGACTCGAGCATCTGCCGGAGGGCGATCAATTCGCGACGCGTATTCGGCACCTCGATGCCGACGGTCGGCTTGCCGGGGATGCGTTCGATGAGGATCGATTCCGCCTGCAGGCCGAGGCACAGATCCTCGGTGAGGTTCGTAATGCGGCTGTACTTGATGCCCGCCTCGGGTTTGAATTCGAAGGTGGTCACCACGGGTCCGGGATTGATTTGCACCACGTTGCCGAGCACGTTGAACTCTTCGAACTTGGCTTTGATGCGTCCGGCGGTTTCTTTCAGTTCCTGTTCGTCGTAGGGGTTCTTGCCGGGCGGCTCGTTGAGAAGCGCGGTCGGCGGGAGCTGATACAACTGGTGTTTCGGCGGCGGAGCCGGGGGCACGGGCTCGCTGAATCGGGCGAACGACGGCTGGGGCGCAACCGGCTCCAGTTCTTCGATCGGACAGATGGGAATTTCTTCGATCGTGCTGTACTCTGCCGGTGTTTCGCGCTCCAGCGTCTCCTCGCGGGCGCCCTCCTGCCATGGCGGCGTATCTTCCGCGGCGTCGAGGGTGGCGGCGCCCGCCAGGGTTGTGGCCGGGACGACGACGGTGGTGGAGGCTTTCTTCGGGCGCGCCGGCTTTTTGGTCTTGGCCAGGGCGGCGCGTCGCGCCAGCCAAGCGTCGCGACGCGCTCGAAGGCGGTCGCCCATGGCGCCCAGAGGGGTGGAGACTTTTTCGATGGTGAAGGTGGAAACCAGGTAGAACGAGACGACTACTACGGTCCCCGTCGCCAGCAACGCGCCGGCCAGGTTGAGCGAGTCGACCAAATATCGGGCGGAGGCAAGCCCGAGGGCGCCGCCAATCGATGCGGTGCCCCCGAAAATCCGGAACGGCAGGTAGGAGAACAGCGTGCACGTGCTGAGGGTCAATAGCACGGACCCGACGACTTTCGTGCCGCCGGCTTCGAGCGCTTCCGACCGGATCCACTTCCACGATAAGAGGAAGACGAGGAGAGGAAACAACAGCGCCGCCGCGCCAAACAGTTGGAGAAAGAGATCGGCCAGATACGCGCCGGGGTAGCCGATGAGGTTGAGCGGCCGCGCGTCGGATGCGGTGTCCCACGAAGGATCCTGGGCGTGGTACGACACCAGACTCAAAAGGGTCACCAATCCCGCGGACAACAGCAGGAATCCGGTGACCTCATTCAGCCTTTTATGCTGCGTCGGCGATAAGAGCTTCATCACGCTGGCCGGCGGATGAAAGCCAGAGCAAGCACGATTATACCGAATGCGATGCGATAGTACACGAACGGACGGAGTCCGCTGCGACGCAAATA
The DNA here is from genome assembly GCA_964608645.1 of uncultured Solibacteraceae bacterium. Lineage (GTDB taxonomy): Bacteria > Acidobacteriota > Terriglobia > Bryobacterales > Bryobacteraceae > CAZSQK01. Next base: position 75,555 of record CAZSQK010000023.1, read on the forward strand.
ATGCAGAAACCAAGCGATCACCGCGCACCCGGTGAGCGCGCTGACGCCTACCCCTACGACGAATTGTGCGCTCATCAGTTCATGCAGGTGGTGTTCCTTGTGCAGATCGTACACGGCTTTGAGGGCAGCCGCCCCGATTGCCGGCGTCGATAGGAGGAAGGAAAAGCGCGCAGCCGATTCGCGTGTCAGGTTGCGGAAAAGGCCGGCGGAGATGGTGACGCCGCTGCGCGAACACCCGGGGACGACAGCCAGCGCCTGCGCCAGACCGATGGCGGCAGCGTCGGTGAAGTGGACCGTGGCCAGATCGCGCAATTTGCGTCCGGAACTTTCCGCGATCCACATCAGAATTCCGACACCGATCAGCATTCCGCCCATGACGTACTCATTCCGCCACGCCGATTCGGCCTGCTTGTTGAATAGGACGCCGGCGATGCCAACCGGTATCGAGCCAACCACGAGGAGCCACAAAAGACCGGGATTCTGATCCAATTCCCGATCGTTTCCCAGGGTCAGTCCGAAGGCTTGGCCAATAATCTGCACCCAGTCGCGGAAGAAATATAACAGCACTGCGAGAAGCGTGCCGAGATGCAGGATGATGTCGAAGCTGAGCGACTCGGTCTCCCACCCGAGAAGACGTGACGTCAGAAACAGGTGTGCGGTGCTACTGACCGGCAGAAATTCGGTGAGGCCCTGAACCACAGCCAGGGCGATGACGTGGAAGATCGGCATAACGCATTAGTGTAGCAGTCCGGTTTGCGGCCCCTACCGCCGCAGCACCGACCGCCGCGGATCCAACGCGACCTTCGCCGGCGGCTGCGTGACCGCGGCCGAAAACGTCACCGGAGCGCTCCCGGTCTGCACCCATTGCGTAATGGTTTTCCCGCGGACCACCTGAATCTCCACGGGCACGAGCGTGCTGAAATCCTCGTCGACATCGGCTTGCTCGACGGTCCCCACGACGCGGAGCGCCGGAGCCTTTCCCTTTACGGCATAGGTCATCTTCAGCGTGGGCACGCCCGTCCCGTACACCCACTGTTCGAAGAAACCCTCCAGTTTCGGGTCGTCCGATTTCGGCGGGAGGAGCTGCGCCGCCGCCGCGCGGAACTCCTCGGTGCTCAGTTTCTGGTGGTCGTAACGCTTGGTAAGGCCGGCCAGTAGCGAAAAGAACCGTTCGTCGCCCATCCGCCGCCGCAACATGTGAATGATCCACGAGCCCTTGCCGTAGGTGATCGTACGCCATGCCCGCGGCTCGATCGATGTTTCGAGGCGCGGACCGAGCACGATCGGCCCGGCCGACTCCACCGTCTGCCCCGCGTCGTTCTTCTCGAGCAGCGCCGTGCGGTAGCTTTCCAACATCGTGTCCACCGGGCGGCCGCCCTTCGTCTTCTCCACGAACAGCAGCGCCGAATAGTTGGCGAGCGCCTCCATCATCCAGTAATCGCGATAACTCGCCGAGACGACGCGATTGCCCCACCACTGGTGCGCGGTCTCGTGCGCCTGGAGCAGATCGGCGAAAAACAGCTCCTGCGATTCCGTCGCGCCGGCCGCGATGGCGTGGGGCAGATGCTTCAAATACGACAGCGTGGAGAGGTATACGAGCCCAGGAAATCCCTGGCCGAAAGCGCCCGGGATGGGAGACACCGTCAGGTGGGGCAGCGCCGGCGGCCCGAATTTCGACGCCATGAATTCCAGCGCCGAGGCGACCTCCGATGCCAGCGTCTGGAGGCGTTCCAGGGGATTGATCGGCGGCGGCGCGGGCTCCGACAAGGGATCGGTCTGTCGCCTCGGCCGGCCGCCGGTCGCCAGCGGAGCCGTCAGCACGGGCTGGGGGCGCGGCTGCAAGGCCTTCTCCAGGGCCCGGTTCGCCACGACGTCGACCTGGTACGGCCCGCGATCGATGCGCGCGTGCTCGTAATTCCCCAGATTGAAGCCGGCGATCCGGATGGGTTCGGCCGTGCGCCGCCGCGTCACTCGCTGGTCGCCATCGGCACGGTCCTCGACCACGTCGCCCGCGCTCACCAGGTCGAGGTCGCGAGGCGTGCGGAAAGTCAGGTCGTAATCGGCGAACTGAAAACCGTGCATCGGGTACCAGGAGCCGCGCCCGCTGACGAAGAACACCCGATCGCCCGCGTCGTGAATCACGTTTCCGGAGTAATGGAATTCGAATTCGTGCGCCTGGCCCGCGCGCAGCGGTTCGGACGGGAGAACCAGGAAGAGGCTGTTGCCTCCACGCGTCAGGTTGAACCGCATGGACTCCCGCTGCAGCCATTCCGCCGGCCGTCCGTCCACTGTGACCGCGCTGATTTCCATTTCCGGAGAGATGTCGAAGGTGACCGCCTTCATGGCGTCCACCAGCGGCGTGGCTTTCAGGCGCGTGACGGCGCTGAAAGAGAGGTCCGCGCCGACGGTGGCGTCGATGCGATAGTTGCTCAGCGTCAGGTTGTCCGGATTCGGCGGCGGGCTCTTGCGCCACGATTTCGCGACGAAGCTCGTCCAGGTGTCGAAGAACAACCGGTTTTGGCGGGTGACTAATTGGCCCGCGAAGATCTGATCGGAAGCGTCGGGGTCGAAGACCAGGTCGAAATTGCCCAGTTTCGGGCTGTTCACCATTGCGGCGAATAATTCCCCACGCCGCCCCGGTCCGCCGACCAGTTCGAGCGTCAGCCGCGTCTGGTAGCTCGCGCCCAGGTTGCGCAATGCGGGCGTCCACTCTTCGTCGAGCAGAGCTCCGATCTCCGGCGTCTTCTTATTCGCGGGGTTGTTGGGCAGTTGCGCGCGGAGTTGTTCGTACTCGTCGCCGGTGAAGAGCAGAACGGCCGCGCGGAAATGCTCGTCGAGGTTCGGCGAGTGGATGTAGCGCGCCAGCGTGCTGCGCTCCCCGCGATCCGGCGGGATCAGGATGACCTCGCCATCGCCGCCCTCCACATCGGCGGCGAAGACCGCGGCAATGCGGCGTCCGGCCACCGGCTTGCTGAAGATGAGGTGGCCGTCGGTGAAGTAGAGGCGAATGTCCTCTTTCATCAGCGTGAGGTCGCGGACGCGGTAGCACTCGTCGCGATCGAAGCTGTTCTCGCGAATGGCGCGCGCGATGTCGGCGGCAGTGCCCGCGGCTGCGGGCAGACGGAGCAATGACGCGACAATCACGGCGAGGGGCCAGCGCATGATCCCAGTCTACTGCGAAGCGTTACACTCGTTCTGGGAGAGAAAATTTGCGATTCGCGACGATTCAACGAAAAGGTTACCAGGGGCCGGCTATGCTCTCCGGCGACGAATGGATCGAGCTTGCGGGCGCCGGCTTCGCCGACCTCGTCTCGATGATCGCGGGCGGCGCTGACGCCCTGGACCGCGTCACCCGCTGGGCTGGAAATCCGCCTGGAAGCGCGGTGGCCGACCTGGCCGGCACGAAGTTCCTGGCGCCCATCCCGCGCCCGCCGAAGATCGTCTGCATCGGCCTGAACTACCGCGACCACGCCGCCGAATCGAACCTGCCCATTCCCGAGACCCCGACCGTCTTCGCCAAGTTCCCCAGCGCCGTGATCGGCCCGGGCGACCCGATCGTGCTGCCGAAGAACTCCACTCGCCCCGACTATGAAGCGGAGTTCGCGGTCGTCATCGGCAAACGCGGCCGTCATGTGCCCGAGGCGCGTTGGCGCGACCACGTCTTCGGCTACACGATTCTGAATGACGTCAGCGCGCGCGACTTCCAAATGGCGACGAGCCAGTGGATGATCGGCAAGACGTTCGACACGTTCTGCCCCATCGGGCCGGCGATCGTGACCGCCGACGAGATAGAAGACCCGCACAATCTGGCGATCTCGCTCGATCTGAGCGGCGAAACGATGCAGAGCTCCAATACGCGCAATCTCATCTTCAATGTGCCGCAACTGATCGCGTATCTGTCGAGCGTTTTCACGTTGGAGCCCGGCGACATGATTGCGACAGGAACTCCGGGCGGCGTCGGTTTCGCGCGCAAGCCGCCGCGGTACTTAAAGCCGGGCGACGAAGTGCGTGTGCGCATCGAAGGTCTCGGAGAGTTGTTCAATCCGGTAGTGGCCGAGGAATGAGGGTACACTAGGACGAGTGCGCCCGTAGCTCAGTTGGATAGAGCGGCTGGCTTCGAACCAGTAGGTCGGGAGTTCGAGTCTCTCCGGGCGCGCCAGCAATCATTAGAAACCAGAAGAGTTGCAAGCCCGGAGGAAATCCGGGCTTTCGTCTTTCGGGGCTTGTATGCCCAAAACTATGACCACCCCAAACCTCCGAACGTGGTTTGCCGGGCACAATCCGGATTGACCCTTAGTTGTGCATATGATCGATCTGGCTGTACGGGCCGTCAGTGCCTTCGATTCCATACAGGGCCTCCGACACGACGTACTGCTGTAGCACGAGAACAAATGCCAGCGCCGTGCAGAGTGGCACGCTGACCCACCATCGGGCACACCGTTTCGGAGGATCTGAGAGCACCAGAAGGTTCATGAGTGCAGGCGTCCCAAGAAAGAACACCAGCACGTGGGCGTCGTAGTAAAGCGGCCCGATTGCAGCCCGCGTCCCGACCGCTCCGCGCACGGCCAGGAATATCCACTCCGCGATGATTCCAGCCAGAACAATGTAGGACGCCGATTTGAACACGGGACGAATCATCGGCCAACGCCGAACTGCAAGCATCAGTAGAAACCGATAAACCACGCTTGCGATAAATGCCCCTGGTATCGAAAAAGCGATCCCGAAGAGTTCCATTGCGAGACTCCACCGTAACAAGTTTCGGACGCCGTGTCGGCATTGGTTCACGAAGGCTTGGAAGCCGTCGATTTGGGCGCGGCGTTCGAAGCTTCCGAAACCACGGGGGCCGGAATCCTCGCGCGTTCGATGGCCGCTCTGATGGTCTCCGCCTGCGGATGCACGTATCGCTTTGTGATCGCCATGTCCCGGTGCCCGGCAAGGTGGGCCAGCGTCCAGGGGTCCATGTGCGGTGCCCATCGAGTCAGACACGTGTGCCGCAGCGTGTACAGCGGGAACGGCTGCACGTCATACCGCTTCTCACCAGTCTTCTCATCGTCCTTCGCACCGCCCTCGCAGGCTTTGGCGTGCGGCTTTTTGACGGTGGACGGTTCCATGTGCCCGCTTTTGGTCGGCGCAGGAAACACCCAGCGGCTTTCGTTCCCGGTTTTCCGCATCTCAACGACGGCAGCTACACGCTGCGACATCGGAATCCGCCTGCGGGCGTTGTCCGTCTTGCCGTACTGGATTTCAATCAAGCCCTCGCGGATGCTGGACCATTCAAGCCGGAAGCATTCTTCGGGGCGCAGCCCGCAATCCAACAGAATCACGGCAACGTCATGAAGCAGTGGAGTGGCGTACTTTAGATAGATCGCCTCTTCCGGTGGGGTCAGGACGCGTTCGCGGTGATTCTCTCCGGAGAGCATACGCACCTTCGGCAACGCAGTGGATACGCGGCCCCATTCCAGCGCCAGCGTGAACATCCGCCGTAGCGCCTGCAATTCGCGGTTGATGCTGCTAATCTCCAGCCCGACTTCCGCGCGCTTCGCCACGTAACCCGCAATAGTCTCTGTAGTGATGGCGTCCAGCCGGGCTCCTGCCAACTTCTCACACGCTGTGAGGGCCTTCACGCCGTACTCGTAATACTTCAGCGTCTTGACCTTCGCCGTGAACGTGGAACGGACGAATGGCAGGAAATCCTTTTCAGCGAAGTCAGCCAGTGTAGGCGCTGGCTGGCGCTCACGGATGCCGACCTCTCCCTTGGCAAGGGCCGTGCGGTGCGCAGATTCCATCTGTTCCGCCACGCGCTTGTTCGCCTGCTTCGTGCTTTCCCGGATCAACTCCCCGTTCCAGACGAACTTGTACCACCAATTCTTCGATGTCTTCTGTTTGTAGACCATGCCTCAATTGCTCTTTCGCTTGCCGCTTGCCTTCCGTGTCGCCGGTGGTTTGCTCCCGAGTCCCTTCCGCTTGAAATGCGCCAGCCATCGTTGATAATCCGGGTGGCGCGGGCCGATGGCCGGTTGGCGCGCGGCCCGGCTTTCCAGGAATGCCATCAGGTCCTGTTCCGCGATGCGCCACGTGTCGCCAGCACGAAGGCCGCGCAGTCTGCCTTTCAACAGCCACTCGTACACGCTGCGACGAGTCACCTTTAGCTTTTCGGCCACCTCTTCCGGTGTGTAGAGAACGGGAACTGTCATGCGGCCACCATGTACAGCTTATTCGTCACGATGCGTCTGATGGTGGATGCGTACCACGCGGCCCCACCGTTTTTTGTGGCCACACCTAGCCGGTTCAGTTCAGCTGCGATCTTGCGCAGCGTCCAACCCTCGCTATGCCAAGCGCGAATCTGCTGGACGGTGCCCAGTTCATCATCAGCAGCGGCCAGGACATCCCCATCCCTCTCGAATCCGAACGGCGTCGGGCTGTACACCTGCCGTATCGCCTTCATGTGGGCCAGGGCATCCCGTGTGCGCTCCCCGATGGCTTCCCGTTCCCATTGGCTGACGCTCACCATAATGTTCAGCACCAGACGGCCCGCAGCCGTGTTGGTGTCCAGAGATTCAGCTACGCTGACCAGCGAAACGCCACGACGGGTGAAGCGTTCCAGGAGCAGCGCAAGGTCCTTCACGCTACGCGTCAGCCGGTCCAGCTTGACTACGATCACAGTGTCCACTTTGCGCGCTTCGACCAGGGCCAGGAGACGTTCCATGCCGGGCCGGTCCAGCGTCTTGGCCGATTCCCCAGCGTCCACGATCAGATCGGTAAGCGTGGCACCCTGCACCACAGCCATGGCCCGAATCTTCTCCTGTTGCGCATCCAGCGACACCCCGCCGTCAGCCTGCTTTTCTGTTGAAACTCTTGCGTATCCGATTGCGTTCATATTAGCGCCTGAAGCTACATGGTCTCATATGAACCTGTATGAAGCAATCGGAATGTACACGAGGGACCGGTTGTGTACACCGAAGGCCCCCGCTCTCCCTACTATCGCCCCACCATTCCCGCACAAAGAACGTCAGCCGGGCTGCCCGCCACTCCAAAGGAGTCAACCACTTCCAAGCGACGGGCCACTAGAAATGCACTAACCTAGTGCAAGTTCGCCGCGCGCTTGCCAATGGTTCCGGGGTTGTCACGCCGTCACGGGTGTCACAGCGGCCCTTGTATGCTGCCCCGCTTTTGCTCCCAGTTCTCCTTCGAATCAGGATATGTGGGTAGGGCAGGTAGCAGGACCCGTGACACCCGGTACATCTGCTACGTTTCGGCGGCTAGAACAGCGCGCCTTCGGGAGCCGGTTCCTGGGTCACGAACCCCAACCCCACGAATACACGCGTTGGCTTGCCGTCCACCCGGCGCTGTGCGGGTTGGACCTTTGGCCGCAAACGTCGCAGCGCTGACCCTACACCGTAGAAGCTGAGGCGTTCTGGGCGACACACGGCGTTACCGTACATTGACCGGGCGGCACAATCGGGGCGAGTAAACGGTGAGGACAATCCGCGCTCCAACCTGAGCCACGGCTTGAACCGTCTCCGCCTCCACGGCGAAATCGCACGAATTCGGTTGCTCCCCTGCTTGTACTCCGATGCTGAAGTCGCGCCTCTTCGCACGATTCCACAGTTGCCGCTCGGTCCTGGGAATGGCTTGGATTAGACGACAAAATCCCCGAATAGTAGAATCCGCAGATTTGGTCAAGCCCGCAAGTTCGAGGTGCGCGGTGTAGGTTCTCCTTTCACGGCCCACGTACAACACCATCACCTTCTTGCCGAGCCGACTGACAAGCGGCTGGAGGTCGTACTGTGCGTAGATATCAAGATCCACGTTCAGAAATTCGGTAAATGAAGAACGATCTTTCGATAGCGCCATCTCTTTGCCTGAATCAGCGTAGCATCCGCGCGGCACAAGCTCCCTGCAAACGACATTGCGGCTGTGAAACGGCGCTTTCGGAAAGTACACCGCTGGGCGTCGGCTTCAGCGCGGTCACTTCCCGCGGTAGCGAAGCGGAAGAGAGCGTTTCGGAGCACGTCTCCTTAGCCGAATCTGAGCCCGAACAGTCCTCCCGTCTCGGCCGCGTCCGTCAATTTCGTTTCGAGCACATGCGGCGTCAAATCGAAACCCGCTGAGAAGTCCAGCTGCTTGTCGGAGTTCAGGTAACTCCCTGTTGCCTCTGGATAATGCAGTACCGTTTTCTTCATCCACCTGGTTCATCCGAGGCGACCTTGAAGTACACTGTCAGACAATCCGGGCGATGTTAGCCCACTACTATCGGAGAGGACGAACCAAACAATATGAAGATTCGGCGAAGTGGTTTGGCAGTGACCCTGCTGACAGGGGCAGTGTTTGCCGGCCATGCTCTGGCGCAGCCCCCCGTGGAGATCGGCGGTCCCCCTCAGGTCATCATTCATAAGACAAATCCGCACACCGAAACCGGCAACCCCCCGGCGGGGTCGACTGGCAGCATGACGCCTGTGATTACCTATCATGGCGGACCGGTGATGGCGGCTCCAACGGCATACCTGATCTGGTATGGCAACTGGAACCAGAGCAACGGCAGCGACACTCCCGCAGGCCAGGCGATCGTAACTGATTTTCTGTACGGCCTCAACGCGTCCCCGTATTACATGACCAATGCATCGTACCCCGGTGTTTCCGGAAACTTCTACGTGGGCGGCGCATACACCGACAGCTATTCGCAGGGTTCCAACTTGAGCGATCGCAAAGTCGGGTCGATTGTGAGTAACGCGATCAACAGCGGCAGCCTGCCGAAAGACAGTAACGGCATCTATTTTGTCCTGACCTCTTCGGATGTGGCGGAGACCTCCGGATTCTGCAGCCGGTATTGCGGGTGGCACACGTCCGGCACATTGTCGGGAACGAACATCAAATACTCGTTCGTAGGGAACGCGAACCGATGTCTGAACGCCTGCTCGATTCAGACGAACAGCCCGAACGGCAACGCCGGTGTCGATGGAATGGTGTCGGTCCTGGCGCACGAACTCGAAGAGACCAACACGGATCCCAACCTGAACGCCTGGTACGACGCCAACGGCGCGGAGGATGCGGACAAGTGCGCATGGACCTTCGGCCAGAGTCTCCTGCAGACATCCGGCGGCGCGTTCTACAACATGACACTCGCGACCCCGTCGGGAGGCACACGGCCGTTCCTGATTCAACGGGAACTCGACGTCAACAGCCGGTGCTACGTCAACTACTCGACCAAGGCGCAATAGCGCTCGTGCGCGAGGCTTCCAGAAGGTAAGCGTCGTGCGGCAACCTGCTTCGTCGCCCGGGTCAGTCGCGTAACAGCAGCAAGTGGCGCGGGTCGAGGTGGACCCAGGCTTTTTCACGAGGGCGCCATGCCGGGTTCGGCATTTCGGCTTCGAGCGTGGCGCCGTTCAGGCTCAGGTATACCGTCACCTCAAAAGGGGATTGCACGACATCGAGGATCTCGCAAGGGAAGGTGTTTTCTTCGCCCTCCTCTTCGACCAGTTCGATGTGGTGCGCACGTATGCCTACGAACGTCGCGCCGGCGGCTGGGATGGTGGTGCGCAGAATGGCGCCCCATTCATCGACGCGGATGTGATGGGGGTCGCAGGGGCGCATGCGCGCCAGATTCTTGCAGCCGGTGAGGCGCGCCGCGGCGAGCGTCTGGGGGTGGGCGAACAGGTCGTGCCGTGGGCCTGCGGCGTCCACGCGGCCTTCGGAGAGCACGGCCAACTCCTCGCACATGCGAAAGGCTTCATTGCGATCGTGAGTGACGAACACCACGGCGCCGGTGTAGGACGCGAGGACGGCGCGGAGCTCCTCTTCGAGGCGGCGGCGGAGGTGCGGGTCGAGCGCGGAGAACGGCTCATCCAGCAGCAGGGCGTCGGGCCGCATGGCGAGGGCGCGCGCCAGGGCGACGCGCTGCTGCTGCCCGCCGGAGAGTTGATCGGGGTAGCGGTCGAGAAGCCCCTCGACCTCGACGCGGCGCGCCCAGTCTTCGACAATCCGGTCGCGGTCCGGCCCTTTGAGCCCGAATGCGATATTGCGCCGGACCGTGAGGTGGGGGAACAGGGCATGGTCCTGGAAGACGATGCCGACGCGCCGGGCGGCCGGCGGCAGCGAGATGCGCTCCTTCGAATCGAACAGCACGCGGCCGTTGAGGACGATACGGCCTTCGTCGGGCGTCAACAGTCCGGCGATGCAGCGCAGGGTCATCGTCTTGCCGGAGCCGGAAGCGCCGAGGAGGCCGAGCGCGCGGCCCCGGTTGCCAACGCTCACGTCGAGATTGAAGCCGGCATGCCCCTTGCGGATGTCCACTTCCAGCTCTGCGCGGGCGGCCGCGGCGGGCGCCGCCAGGGGCTTCGTCGAGATCGGTTCGGGGACCGGGAGCGCGCGGGCTGGACGTGGCGCATTACCCCAGTAATGCAAGGCGGCAATCGACGCCAGAGAAAGCGCGGCAGTGAGGGCAACCCAGAGCATGGCGCGCTGCAGATTGCCGGCCTCGGCCGCGAAGAAGATCGCTACAGGCATGGTCTGGGTGCGGCCGGGAATATTCCCAGCGAGCATCAGAGTGGCGCCGAATTCGCCAAGGGCGCGGGCGAAGGCGAGCACCGTGCCGGCGAGGATGCCGGGGCGCGCCAGGGGAAGCACCACGCCGTAGAAGGTCCGCCATTCGCCGGCGCCGAGGGTGCGGGCGGCGCCGACCAGGTTTGGGTTGACCTGTTCGAAGGCGCCGAGAGCCGTGCGGTACATGAGCGGAAACGCGACCACAGTCGCGGCGATGACCGTGGCCGGCCAGGAAAAGACGATGGTCAGGCCGAGGTGTTCCAGCGCTCGTCCGATGGCGCTCTGACGTCCGAAAATCAACAGCAGGAAGAATCCGATTACGGTCGGCGGCAGGACGAGCGGAAGGGTGAGGAGCCCATCCACGAGACCGCGCGCGCGGCTGCGCCATCCACTCATCAGGTGTGCGGCGAGGATACCGGCGAGGAAAGTCAGGACCGTCGCGACGGCGGCAGTCCGCAGCGAGATCCAGAGCGGGCTCACGGGGTTGCTACGGTGAAGCCGCGGGCTTCGAAGACGGTTTTGGCTTCCGGTCCCGAGAGAAATGCGGCGAACGCGCGCGCGGCGGCGGCCTCGCGGCTGGATTTCAGAACCGCGACGGAGTAGAGAATCGGGCCGTGGGTCTGGGGAGGCGCCACTGCGACGACACGGACTTGAGGGGCGGTTCTTGCGTCGGTGGCATACACCATGCCGGCGTCGGCGTTGCCGGTGGCGACATAGGTCAGCACTTGCCGGACATCCTTGGCGAGGACCAGCTTAGGCTGCACGCGATCCCAGAGATGCAGGGAGATCAGGGTCTGACGTCCGTACTCGCCGGCGGGCACGCTGTCGGGATCGCCGATGGCCACAACTTTCACGTCGGGTTCGGCCAACGCGTCGAAGGAACCCACCGGCACTCCCGCGGCGATGAGCACAATATCGTTGCGGAGCACGTCGCGGCGGGTGTCGCCCAGGATGAGGCCCTGATCGGCTAAGTCGTCCATATTCTTCGACGAGGCGGAAAAAAAGATGTCGGAGGGGGCGCCGCGGGCGATCTGTTGAGCCAGCGCGCCGGAAGACCCGAGATTCAAATCGATGTGGGCCGCGGAGTACTTCTCGGCGACCTCGCCCATCACGACCTCCAGACTGGAGGCGGCGGAGACGATGAGATTCACGGACCGCGGGTGGCCGCATCCGATGAGTAAGATCAGCAGCGCGACGGCAAGCCGGCGTAGCATCGCTGTCATTGTCGCACGGCGCCTGGGAAGAACATATAATGAGCGCCATGTTTCCATACGATCTCCAGCTCTTGCAAATGGTCCAATCGGCGCCGCGCACGATCGCGCAAGCGCTGGCCTCGATGCAGTCGATGGACACGTTGTTGGCCGACGGGGATGGACTGAAGTGGTTCAACTGGCTGTACCTGCAGGTGACCCAGGCGGTCGAACAACGGGTGGGGCAGTCTGGCTTCAGTGACCCGGCGTGGCTGGCGGAGCTGGATGTTCAATTCGCGGGCCTGTACTTCGGCGCGCTCGCCGCCTGGTTGCAAGGCAAGCCGGCAGCCGATTGCTGGACAGCGCTATTCGAGCGGCGGGAGCAGGCCGCCGTCGCGCGCATTCAGTTCGCCATGGCCGGCATCAACGCGCATATTAACCACGACCTGCCTGTGGCGATCGACTTGACCTGTAGGGCGACCGGCTCCGTTCCGGAACACGACTCGCCGCAGTATGCGGACTACACGGGCGTCAATCGCACTCTCGATGGCCTTGTCGAATTGGCGAAGAAGACGCTCTTGACGAGGCTGCTGGGGGATCCGCTGCCGCCGGTGTCGCATCTCGAAGACACAGTGGCGGCGTGGAATATCGCGGCGGCGCGCGAGGCGGCATGGGTGAATGCAGAGGTGCTGTGGAACCTGGGCGCCGTTCCCGCCCTGGCGTCGCGCTACCTGACTACGCTCGATGGCATCACGGCGGTTGCCGGAAAGGCGCTGCTCGTGCCGGTTCCGATTGCCGCCGCGGCCGCCGCGTAGCGCTATGGGGCCCACGCCGGCATCGCGTAAGAGTAGAACATCGCGATCAGCCCGATCACGCAGGCCAGCAGGACGCTGTGCTTGAGGGTGAAGCGGAAGAGCAGCGCCTCGTCCTGGCGCTTCATCGAGGTGGCCGCCGCCGCGACCGCGATACTGGTCAGGCTGATCATCTTCCCCATCACGCCGCCGGCGGAGTTGGCGGAAGCCATCAGCACCGGGTTCATGCCGAGTTTGCCCGCGGTCACCACTTGAAGCGTGCCGAAGAGCGCATTGGCGGAGGTGTCGCTGCCCGTCAGAAAGACCCCGAGCCAACCCAGCAGAGCGCTGAAGAACGGGAACATCGCGCCGGTGGCGGCGAAGGCCAGACCGAGCGTGGTGGTCGCGCCGGAGTAATTCATCGTAAACGCCAAGGCCAGGACCGTGGCCAGGGTCAGCTCGGCCAGCGCCAACTGTTTGGCGGTATGCGCAACGACCTTGCCGAACTGCCGCGGGCTGAGGCCGGTGACGAAGGCGCCGAGGATCGCGGCGAACAGACATGCGGTGCCGGAGGCCGAAAGCCAGGTGAATTTATAGGGCGGCTTATCGGCCAGCCCCGGCCAATGGACCGGAATCGTGAAGGCATCGAGTTTGGCCTGCAGGGGCTTATAACCCCACAGCAGAACGAAGACCACCAGCAAAGCGTAGGGCGCCCAGGCGAGGAGAATGTCGCGCATGCTGTGGCCGGTGGAGCGTCGCGCGCCGCGCGGCATGAAGATCAGAAGGGCGACCATTGCGGCGAGGGACGAGAGGATGTCGGTGAGCTGCGGTCCGATGAAGTTGGAGACCGCGAATTGCGTCCCGGCGAACGCCACGCCGCAGGCCAGTGTCGGAAGCAGCACCGAGCGCAGGCCTTTCCATCCGGACATCACCACAATGAGGTATGCCGGCACGATCAACGAAACCGGGGCGCAGACTCGGCCGACACCGGCGCTGAGACGATCGACGGGCAGGCCGGTGGTGACGGCGAGGGTCGTAATCGGGATACCGATGGAGCCGAATGCCACGGGGGCGGTGTTGGCGAGGAGGCAGATCGAGGCGGCATAAAACGGCGAAAATCCAAGACCAGTGAGCATGGCCGCGGCGACTGCGACCGGAGTGCCGAACCCGGCGGCGCCCTCCACGAAGGCGCCGAAGGCGAACGCAATCAGAAGCGCCTGAATCTTCGGATCGCCGGTGAGGTGGCCGATCGAGTCCTTGAGGATGTCGAACTTGCCGGTCTCAAGGATGATACGGTAGAGCAGAATCGCGGCGAAAACTACCCAGCCGATGGGGAACAGTCCGAACGCCGCCCCGTAGGTGATGGTGGCGAGGAGACGATCGACCGGCACGTGGTAGGCCGCCAGCGCCACGGCGACGGCGGCGGCGAGGCCGGCGAGCGACGCCATCCACGCCGGTTTGCGGAACACGCCGAGCAAGAGCAGCAAGATGAAGATGGGAATTGCGGCGATGAGGGTCATCATCCTTGCACCCGGCGCTCCTTGCCGCTCCAGAACGACTCGCGCAGTTCGCGCTTGACGATCTTGCCGGTGCCGGTTTTGGGCAGTGGGTCGTCGGTGAATGTGAATTGGCGGGGCATTTTGAATTTCGCGATGCGGCCTTGCAGATGCTCGCAGAGCTCCTGTTCGGAAAGATCCGCGCCGGGCTTGCGGACGACAATCGCGGCGGGCGCCTCGCCCCATTGCGGATCGGGGGCGGCGACGACGGCGCATTCGAGGACGCCGGGATGGGAGAAGATGGCCCGCTCGACCTCGATCGACGAGATGTTTTCGCCGCCGCTGATGATAATGTCCTTCTTACGGTCGACGATGTGAATGTAGTTCTCTTCGTCCCAGACCGCCATGTCGCCGGTGTGCAGCCAGCCGCCGGTGAGAACGTCCGCAGTGGCTTTCGGCTCCTTGTAATATCCGTCCATGATGAGGTCGCCGCGGATTACGACCTCGCCGAAGGATTCCATATCGCGGGGCACGTCTCTCATCTGCGGGTCGACGACGCGGACCTCGCAGCCGGGGAGCGGCCAGCCGGCCATGGCGAGACGGCGGAGGCGATCGTCATCGTCGGCGCACCGGACGGTGCTCTTGAGCCGCGCCGACGTGGCCACCGGTCCGCTCTCGGTGAGACCGTATCCGGCCATGCTGCGGGCGCCGGGGAACGCGCGCTCCATGCGCGCAATCAACTCGGGCGATGAAGCTGCGCCGCCCAGCATGATCTCCTGGAGGCTGGAGTAATCCTGTCCGTTGTGCAACTCGGGGCAATTGAGGAGGGCATTGGCCATGGTCGGGACCAACGCCATGCCGGTGGCCCGCTCCCGCGCGATCAGGCGCAACACCGCGGCGGGCTCGAAACGCCGGACCATCACCTGTGTCAGGCCCATCATTACCGACGAGTGCGCCCGTCCCCAGCCGTTGGCATGAAACAGCGGGATGGTATGGAGCTCCACTTTATCGTCGGAGTGCGCAAAGGTGGCGGAGACGGCGAGCGCATGCATATAGAGCGTGCGGTGCGACAACATGACGCCCTTGGGTGTGCCGGTGGAACCGCTGGTATAGAACAGCTCGCCGATGGCGTTCTCATCGAAGGAGAACACATCCGGCCGGGGGGCGCGGCCCAGGGCGAGAAGATCTTCGTACGGCCGGCCGATTTCGAGCCAGTGCCGGACGGCGGGGCAAGACTTGCGCAAGTCTTCCACGATGGCGGTGAACTCGGGTTCGTAGATGACGATCCGGGGTTCGGCGTGATTGAGAATGCCCGTGAGCTCGGCGGGGGTGAGACGCACGTTGAGCGGCATGGAGATGGCGCCGGCCAGGAGAGGGGCGTAATAGCCCTCCAGCAGCTCGTTGTTATTGAAGCTGAGGTAGGCGACCCGGTCGCCCGGCTGGGTCCCCAGCGAGAGGAGGCCGGCGGCAAGGCGCTCGCATCGCTCGCCGAACTCGGCGTACGTGAAGCGGCGGTCGCCGGAAATCACGCCAGTCTTCTTTCCGTAGAGATCCACGCCGCGGTATAGGCAGCGGATCGGGGTCAGGGGAACGTGCATGACCTTGAGAGTATATCAGGGGTATTGCAGAAAAAAGATTTCTTCGGACGAGCGCGGTGATCGGCAGGCCGATCACCGCATCGGGTTCGCAGCGGGTCTAGGGCGGCTAGTCTTTGCCGGTTTCGATGCGCATCGCGTAGAAGCTGCGGTACACAAAGATCGCGGAGATCACGAAGAAGATGGCGGCCAGAACCGTGGTCAGGAGGGATCCCTGCTTCTGGGTGAGATCCACGGCCAGCGAAACCGCCAGCAGGCCGAACAGCGTGGTGAATTTGATGATCGGGTTCAGCGCCACGGAACTGGTGTCCTTGAACGGGTCGCCGACCGTGTCGCCCACCACACAGGCGTCGTGGAGCGGGGTGCCTTTCGCGCGCAACTCGGTCTCCACCACCTTCTTCGCGTTGTCCCATGCGCCGCCTGCGTTGGCCATGAAGATGGCCTGATACAAGCCGAAGAGGGCGATCGAGATCAGGTACCCGACGAAGAAAAACGGCTCGAGGAAGGCAAACGCCAGAGTGGCGAAGAATACCACGAGGAAGATGTTCAGCATGCCCTTCTGCGCGTATTGGGTGCAGATGGCCACGACCTTTTTCGAGTCGGCTACGGACGCTTTTTCCACGCCTTCGAGCTTGATATTCCGCTTGATGAATTCCACGGCGCGGTAGGCGCCGGTGGTGACGGCCTGGGCGCTGGCGCCGGTGAACCAGTAGATGACCGCGCCGCCGGCGATCAGGCCGAGGAGGAAGGGCGCGTGCATCAGCGAGATCATCCGCATGTACTGATCCTGCAAGCCGTGCGTCAGAGCCACGATGGTCGAGAAGATCATGGTCGTGGCGCCCACGACGGCAGTGCCGATGAGCACCGGCTTGGAGGTCGCCTTGAAGGTGTTGCCGGCGCCGTCGTTCTCTTCGAGGTGGTCCTTGGCCT
>CAZSQK010000024.1:0-90565 GCA_964608645.1 uncultured Solibacteraceae bacterium
TCCACCACGTACGCATTGTGTTGAATGCCACCCAGCAGAGAAGAATCTGCGCTAGATGGAAATCGGTCCTGTGAAGCCCAGGTTACGGAAGCGCCGGATCAGTTCTCTTCGGGAAATCGCATTGGCCATCGATCACGCGGCTTTGAGCGATAGACTGACTCGACCGAGGCGGGGGATAGGATCGTTGTCGCTGATCTTCAGAATCAGCCATTCTTCGAGAACCTCTTGGAGCACTTCGCGGCAGGCGTCGGCGGCAGCTTCATTAGCCCAAACCCCTGCCAACCCGGGAATCTCGCCGAAGCATGTGCCGTTATCGAGAGTCTTGAACCGGGCTCTCTTCATCGCCTCGCGGATGTAGCGCGTCAACATTAATCCGATGCTAGCAGGGGACGTGATCGCCGGAGCGGGATGGCCCGCGGTCTAAGAGCCCTGGCCAATCACCTCGAACACATACCCATTCACCGGTTCGCGAAAAAGAAACCGCGCGTGCGGGCTTGGCCGCAAGGGGTCCATCACGCGGGCGCCGGCCGCCGCGAGCCGCTCGCGGAGGGCGCTCAGTTCGTGAGCCGGACGCACGATCGCGATGTGCCTTCCAAATTCGCCCTCGAACGGCGACACGATGAAATCCGCCACGTACACGATGTGCAGTTGCTGGCCACCGCCGATCGCGAGCCAGACCGTTTCCACGGGAGAATTCGCCGGAGCCGCGTCGCGAGCGTATCCCAGCATCTCCTCGAGAAACCGCGCCGTGCTCTCGACCTCCACCGTCGGCAGGGTGAGATGCGCAAGACTCAAGCGGAGAAACCCCGGGCGAGCCACTTCGACCAGTAAAACGTCATCGGCGTCGCGCCGGTATTCGTGATGCCGTGCAGCGCATTGCCGGCGCAATACATCATCGCGCCCGGCCCTACGTGCGTCACCTTTCCGTCGCACTCGATGATTCCGGTCCCATCGGCGACGATCAGAAATTCCTCTTCCGGATGGCGGTGGGGCGGGTGCGGGCTGGCTCCCGGATCGAGCGTAGCCATTCCGGCGCACACGCCGCTCAACTGGTCCGTGGGGCCATTGTAATGGACGAAGACGGTGCAGCCCGGTTCGCAAATGGGCGCGATTTCGGTGGCCGCGGTCACACCGTTTTGGAGTTTCGGAGCGGTCGTCGCGGCGGCGACAACATTATTGGTTTCCGGCACGATTCCATTATCATTGCGCGACCCGCGCCGCTTCGGCAACTCGTACAGGGCGATTTCCGCCGGCGACGTGATGTTACGCTCGCCGCGGAATCTCGTAGCGTTTGATCTTCTCGTACATGGTGGAGCGGTCGATGCCGAGAATCGACGCGGCTTCCCTGATGTTGCCTTGCGTGCGCTGCAGGGTCGCCGTAATGAGCTGCTTCTCCATTTCCTGCAGGGTGATTCCGGCCGGAATCGACCACGGCTTCATGGCGCCATTGTGCGCCAGGAAAGCGAAGTCTTCCTCGGTCAGGACACGGCCGCGGCAGGTCACGACGGCGCGCTCGACGGCATTTTCGAGCTCGCGGACATTGCCGGGCCAGTTGTGGTCCATCAGCACTTTTAAGGCGTCTTCGGAGAAATCGGCGATGTCCTTGCCGAGTTCGTGGGAGAGGCGCTCCAGGAAGTGGCGCGCGAGCAGAGGGACGTCTTCGCGGCGCTCGCGCAATGGGGGGATACGGATTTCGATCACATTCAGACGGTAGAAGAGGTCCTCGCGAAACTTGCCCTCCGCGACGGCTTGCCGCAGGTCGACGTGGGTGGCGGCGATCACGCGGGCTTCAACGCGGACCTCTTCGGTTCCGCCGACGCGGTAAAAGCTGCGCTCCTGCAACACGCGCAGCAGGTCGACCTGGAGCTTGGGGGAGATGTCGCCGATTTCGTCGAGGAAGATGGCGCCGCCGCCGGCCATTTCGAATTTGCCGAGCCTCTGCTGATTGGCGCCGGTGAAGGCGCCTTTCTCGTGGCCGAAGAGCTCGGATTCGAGGAGGGTCTCGGCGAGCGCGGCGCAGGAGACCGCGATGAAGGGCTTGGTGGCGCGGTCGCCGGCGGTGTGGATGGCCCGCGCCACCATCTCCTTTCCCGTGCCGCTCTCGCCCTGGATGAGGACCGTGCTGCGCAGGCTGGCGACCTCGTGGGCGAGGCTCAAGACGTCGAGCATGCGGGCGTTCTTGCTGAGGACGTCGTGAAAATTGTAGTGCCGGGCGAGTTTCTTGCGAAGGATCGTATTCTCGCGCTGCAAACGCTTCACCTTGACGAGGCGGCTCACCAGCAGCGAGATCTCCTCGGGGTTGCAGGGCTTGACGATATACTCCTGCGCGCCCTCCTTGATCGCGGTGATGGCGGTGTCGACGGTGGCGTAGGCCGTGATGATGATGATCGACGCATCGGGATGGAGGCGGCGGATCTGCATCATGGTTTCGATGCCGTCCATGCCGCCGGGCATTTTGAGGTCGACGAAGTAGATGGCGTAGTCGCGCAGGGCGGCCTTTTCGACCGCTTCGCGGCCGGAAGCGGCGGTGTCGACGTGATAGCCGTCCTCGCGCAGCCAGGCGGCGAGGGATTCGCACATGACTTCTTCGTCGTCGACAACCAGAATCTGCCAATGGGTGCTCATAAAAGGGGGGCTTTCCGGGCCGGATGGAGCCGGCCGACGCAGGGGCCGCAGAACTTCGCGTGCTTGCCGTCGATGTGCCGCACGCCGGTGGAGAGGGACATGGCGCAGCCACGATCGGCGCAGTGGAGTAAGCCGAAGAGATGGCCGGCCTCATGGAGCGCTTCCTTGACGGCGCGCTCCCGGAGGGCCTCGCGATCGGGCGGCAGGCCGTAAAATTCCTGCTTGAGACGGGCGAGGGAAACGACCGCGACGCGCCCGCCGAGCTGGGCCTGTCCGAAGACGAATGTCAGGGCGGGGATGAAGAGGTCGCGGTTGGTGACGGCAAGGAGTTTGAGAGCGTCGTCCGGGCAGATGGCGGCGAGCATCTCGAGGACGGTGGTGGACGCGTACTGTCCACGGGCGGGGTCGAACGCAAAGTCGATGGGGGGAAGATCGATGGGCTGGGCCGGGAGATCGAAGGCATGGGCTACCGCGCCGCGCATGGCGGCGATGGCTTCGTGTTCTTCGGGACAAGCCAGCGCTCCCACGTACAGATACCTCATTCCTTCAGGGCCAAGCCGGCGGGCATCGCCGCGCCGCCCGGTTCGGCTGGGGCCGGTTGCTCCATCGGCAGGGACACGGTGAACGTGGTGCCGGTGCCGGGATGGCTCTTCACTTCGATCTCGCCGCCGTGCGCCTGAATGATGCCGTAGGAGACGGCGAGCCCGAGGCCGACACCCTTGCCCTCCGATTTCGTGGTGAAGAAGGGGTCGAAGATCTTGGCGAGATTTCCCGGCTGAATGCCTTCGCCGTTGTCGGAGACAGTGAGGACTACCGCGCCTTCCTCGGCGGACGTCCGCACGGACACGCGACGCTCGGCCTTGGACTGGGTGGCCTCGGCGGCGTTGAGCAGGAGATTGAGGACGACCTGCTGGATCTGGGACGCGTCGCAGGGCGCGGCGGGCAAGTCTTCGCACAGGCGCGTCTCCACCTCGATGTTGCTGAGCTTCATCTTGTGCTGCACGAGCGAAAAGGCGCTCTTCACGATGCGGTTCAAGTCCGCGGGGGCGCGCTGCGGCTTGGAGCGGCGGGAGAAGGCCAGGAGGTCGGACACGATGCGGCCGACGCGCGCGGTCTCCGTGGTCACCTGCGCGAGGTACTTGCGGAATTCCTCGATGCGCTCGGGGGGCACTCCGTCCGCCTTCAGCATGCGCTGCAAGAGCATCGAGAGGTTGAGGACTCCGGAAATGGGGTTGTTGATCTCGTGGGCGACGCTGGCGGAGAGCTGTCCGAGGGAGGCGAGGCGGTCGCTGTGCAGCAGTTTTTTCTGCGCGGCCTGGAGCTGGCGGGTGCGCTCCTCGACTTTGATTTCGAGGTTCTGCGTGAACTGGTTGATTTCGCCGAGCGCCGACCCGAGACGTTCGCGCATGACCTCGAAGGACTGCGCCAGCTCGTAGATCTCCTCGCTGCTGTTGTCGATGCCGATCGGCTTGTCGAGCTCCATGTGGCTGACGGCCTTGGCGCCTTCGATCAGCTTTTCGATGGGCCGGCTGAGGAAGCGGCGCGTGAAGTAGATGATGAACAGGCCGATCAGAGTAATCTCGACACCGGTGACCAGGAGGACGCGGTACTTCATGCTGGAAACCTCGCGGTCGACCGTTTCCAGGGTCAACTGGAGGTCCAGCACGCCTAGCACTTTGACGCCGGACGGGTGGGCGTGGCACGCCGCCTGGCTGCACGAGGGCTCGTTGTAGATGGGGGTGAGCATCTCCAGCCGGCGGTGGCTGTCCGGCGCCCAGTGGATGCGGACGCGCTGGGCGAGATCGGCCTGCAGGGGCGCGGCGGGCTGGGGATCCTCGGGGCGCGTGGAGAACATGATCTGACCGGCGCGATTGAACATGCGGATGCGGTCGATGCCCTGCTTGAGGGCGATGGTCTGCATGACCTCATAGGCCGCCTCGCGGTGGTCGTCGAGCATGGCGTGCCAAGTGGCGGAGGTGATGCCTTTGGAGAGCTGGTCCGCGCCGAGGACCATGGTGTCGAGGAGCTGGCGCTCCTCGGTTTTCACATTGACCAACCCGGAAACCGCGGCCACGATGATGACGATCACCGTGATCGACAGCATCAGTTTCCGGCCGAGCCGTCTCGGCATAAAAGATTATTTACTCCGAAATCGATTGTAGCGCGGGGCGGGCGCCGCCGCTCGCGCGGGCGCGAAAGCGATTCAGAGCAGCGCGTCGATGACTTCCTGGACGGCTTCGTAGGAATCGCCGGGCGTGCCGGTCTCGACGGAGTACAGGCCGGCGAAAGCGCACTCGCGGGCGATTTCGAGGCAGCGTGGCAGCTCGGGGATGCGCTTCACGTGGCACAGCGTTTTTGCGAGAGGGAAGAGCAGGCGGAGACCACGCTCGCGAGTGGCGGAGTCGGGGAAGTTGCCGAAGTCGGGGAGGGCGCCGGCGCCGGAGGCACGGAGGACTTCGGCGAGCCGCTCGGGGTGCGCGGAGGCGCTGCCGTGATTCTCGACGATGACGGCGACGCCGCGGGGGCGGCCGTATTCGACCAGCTCACGGTAGGACGCAATCACGGGCGCCGGGTCGTTGAGATTCAGCAGGCCGGGATCGCAGCGGACCGATGGCGCGCCGAGGGTGTGCGCGCGGCCGATCCATTCCGAATACAAATGGATGGCGCGGGCGCGCACGACCGGGTCGGGTGAGGAGAGACTGGGGGTCTCCCAGAGCTCTTTGATATCGACTGGGATGTTGACGATGCGGGAGTGAGCGCGCTCGAGGGCCGCGCGCACGTCGCGCGGGTCGGCGTCGCCGAAATGCGGGGCTACGATCTCGAGATTGTGGACGCCATACCGGCGGGCGACCAATTCCGGGAAATCGAGGACCTGCATGCGGCCCGTTTCGAACAGCGTGTGAAAGCTCCAGGTGGAAACGCAGACGCGGTCGAGCGTCATACCCGGTACGGGCTCCGGGCCGGCGGATCGAGATAGCGATTCGCCTTGTCGGAGTTGGTGACGCGACCGGCCGCGGAATCCCACTCGAAGCGTTCGCCGGGGAAGCGCTGGGTCAGGCAGCCGAGGAGAAACGCCTCGGTGACGGGGCTCTGCACTTCGAAGTTCGTCAGGGAGGGAGGGCCGCCCTTGATGGCGCCGAGCCACTGGTCGATGGCCGGTCCACCTTCGCCGCCGCCCTGTCCGCGCGCCGGGGGCGGGGGCGCCGCATACTTTTTCGACTCCGGATAGACCTTGGGCTGGTCGCCATTGAACCCGGCGACGATGATGCCCTTGTCGCCGATGTACATGACGCCTTCGTCGTTGTGGCGGAAGCGGCGTTGATCGATATCGCTCAGGCCGGCGGGGCGGGCGGGCTTGAGATGCCCGTCGTACCAGATCATTTTGACGGGGGCGCGGCCGTTGTGCGCGGGGTAATCGAGGCGAACGATGGACGACTTGGGGTAGGTCTCTTCGAAGGATTCGCTGGACGAAGCTTCGACGGCGGATGGCGGCGTAAGGTCGAGGATTTTGAAGACGCCGGCGAAGCTGTAACAGCCCATGTCGCCGAAAGAGCCGCAGCCGAAATCGTGCCAGCCGCGCCACACGAAGGGGAGATACGCTTTATTGAAGGGGCGCTCGGGCGCGGGGCCGACCCACATATCCCAATTGAAGCCGTCGGGCACGGGATGGACTTCCTTGGGGCGCGGAATTCCCTGCGGCCAATAGGGACGGGCAGACCAGTTGTGGACCTCGCGCACGGGTCCGATGGCGCCGTCGGCGATCCAGGAGGCGATGAGGCGGGTATTCTCGGTGGACGGGTTATTGACGGGGAGGCCGGTCGCGACTTTGGTTTCGCGGGCGACTTGCGCCATGCGGCGCGCCTCGGCGATGGAATGGGCCATCGGCTTCTGGCAGAGCACGGCCTTCTTCTTGCGCATGGCGGCGATGGAAATGGGGGCGTGCCAGTGGTCGGGCGTCGCGACGTAGACGGCGTCGAGGTCGCTCTGTTTTTCGAGGAGCTCGCGATAGTCGGAATAGGCGGCGCATCCTTTGTAGGCGGCGTCCTTGCGGGACGAGTAGAACGCCTCGACGAGGCGTTTGGCGGGCTCGCGGCCACCCATGCCGAGACTGCTCGAAAACTCGCTGGTGAGCTGGACGCGGCCGGGCGAGGCGAGGTCCTCGGCCCACTTTTCATATCCCGCGCCAAGGAGGCGGCGGGCGGAGGTGAGCAGCGCATTATCGCTGTACTCCATGTAATCCTTGCTGCCGCGGTTGACGTCGCAGACGGCGACGAGTTGGACTTCCTGGCGAGGCAGGAGGCTCATCGTGACAGCCTGGCCCTGGCGTCCCAAGCCGATGGTCGCGATCGTAATGCGGTCGCTGGGGGGGATGAAGGGCCGGCCGAGAACGTGGCGCGGAACGATGGTGAAGGCGGTGGCGCCGAGCAGGGCGCGGCGGGAAACGGCATGGTCCATGGGAACCTCCTTCCGACAACGAAGATTGTACGCCGGATTGCGATCGATTGGAGGGAGTGCGCCGGCGGGGCGGGCGGCCGCGCATCGGAGCGAAAAAAAGGGGGCCGGTTGCCCGGCCCCGAGATTCACAAGAAACTACTTTGGGCTCAGCCTGTTGGGTTAGAAGGTGACGCGGACCTGGAACCGCATGCTGCGTGGATTCTGCCAGCCGAGCGGCGTCCCATATAGGTTGCTCAGGGTGCGCCCCTGGGAATTCGCCAGGCCAACGTAGTTGTAGCCCTTGCTGAGCAGAACGCCGTAATCGAACCCGGCCTGATCGGTCTCGGTGGGGGTGCAGTTGGTGCCGGCCGTGCCGCAGATGGCCGGATTGATGCCCGAGGTGCGGATCAGGTTCTGGTTGACGATCGTCACACTGTGCTGGTTGAAGCAGTTGAAACAATCGGCGCCGACGCGGGCCACGATCTTCTCATTCGTCTTGCTGACGTGAAAGTCCTGGAAGGCGCTGAGGTCCGATTGCGTGAAGCGGGGAGTGCGAGCGCTGTTCACGGAGCCCTGCACCCAGTTACCGGACGGATCGCGGGAGACGTTGACGAAGTTGCCGCGTCCTTCGACGAACACCGGAGCGCCCCAGACGCTGATGTAGCTGCTGAGCGGCGTGCCCGAATACACCTGCTGGTAGAGCCCCAGAACCGTGTTGAGCTTCCACCACTTGAGGTTGTAAAACGCGGTGGCCTTGAAGGTGTGAGGCCGATCGGTGGCGAGCGGGCCGTCGATCGCCTTGCCGTGCGCGTCGAATTGCATGTACGGCTCGTCGAAGGCGCGGTCGGTGTTGGCTCCGTTGCGGCCGATGCCGTCGCTGATGTCGGTGGCGGTCAGGCCGCTGTAGTTGCCGTACAGGCGGCTGTACGTGTAGGAGAACGATCCGAACCACTCCTTGGAGAAGCGCTTGGTGAGGCGGAACTCGACACCGTCGTAGTTGCGGACGGCTTTAGGATTGGTTCCGCAGCCGTTGCAGTTCGGGACCGCTGAATTGACGCCAAAGCCGGGGTTGACGATGTAGTAGACTTCGCCGTCCTGGGTAATGGTTCCGGCGTCTTCGATGGTGCGGTCCAGACGTTTGCGCGAGTAGCGGGGCTCGAAGACGAGCGAGTGCGAGAGTTCCCATGCCGCGCCGAATACGAACTCATGCTGCTTCATCGGCTTGAGGTTGGGATCGACGAGGCCGGTCTTGCCGAGTGTGCCGATCTGGTTGGGATCGTTGGCCGGCTCGCGGTAGTCGTAGTTCTCGATGAAGCGGAGTCCGGCGGGCAGGCTGCCGACGGCCGGAGTGGCGCCGCCGCCGAGGGGGCAGTAGTGGCCGTTGGGGTCGCGTTGCGGAATGATCTGGGTGTAGTCGGGAGTGTCCAGCGCGTACACGCAGTCATGCCAGTAATCGCCGCCGAAGCTGCCGCGCGGGAGGTTGTACTTCATGATGTCGTAGAAGTA
This sequence comes from uncultured Solibacteraceae bacterium, assembly GCA_964608645.1. GTDB lineage: Bacteria > Acidobacteriota > Terriglobia > Bryobacterales > Bryobacteraceae > CAZSQK01. Next base: position 8,566 of record CAZSQK010000024.1, read on the forward strand.
CCCGAAGCTGCCGTAGACTTTCACTTTGCCGTTGCCGAGGACGTCGAAGGCGGCGCCGACGCGCGGAGCGACCTTATCGCCCCAGCCGAAACTAACCCCCTGGAAGCCCTGTAAGGACTGATAGGAGGGGAGGCTTTCCTTGTCCATGCGGACGCCGAGGTTGAGGGTCAGGCGGCGGCCGACGGTCCAGGCGTCCTGAATGTAGAAGGCGTGGTTCCAGCCGCCGACCTTGCCGGTCGTGCCGAGGTCGCGGAGGTTTACCGTGCCCCATAGCCCCTGGCAGGCGCTGCCATCGGAGGATCCACCCAAAGTTCCGTAGAGCGTCTGATTCTGGCCGATGATCTGTTTGCAGCGGGCGATGCCGTTGGTGGTGTTCGGCGCGTAGGGCACGTTATAGGCGACATACACGTCGGCGGTGTTATAGCCGTTCAGCACGTCGTTGGTCCCGTGATTGAAGGAATAGCCGAACTTGAAATTGTGGGTGCCGGCGAAGTTCTTGAACCAGGCGGCGTCCTGGCTGAAACTGTAACGTTTCCACTGGTCGAATACCGTCGCCGCGTTGTTGCCGATGTTGCTATAGCCGGTGGAATTCACGAACTGAGACGGCAGGACGGAGCCATTTAAGGCCTTCGTGCCGGCCAGAGCGGGAGCGTTGCCGGTGCTGTAGGGATAGTTGGTGTCGCGGTAGACGTAGCGGATGCCGATGGGAAGCCCACGATCCTGGTAGTCCTGGTAGAAATACCCGAAGCGGGTCGTCAGGACCAGGCTTGGAGTGAGGGTGATATCGGCGCCGGTGTTGTAGAGGAGGTTCGGGGCGACATAGCCGATGCCGCCGTTGTAGATATCGGGATTGTTGGTGGAGGATGAGTTGAACTGGCCGTGGATGTCGTCGGCCGACGGCAAGGATACGCCGGTGCCGCGGGCGTAATTATACTGCCAGGAGCCGAAGAGGCGGATTTTTTGGGTGGCGAGGAAATCGAGCCGCGCCAGGGAGTAGTAGGTGTAGTTATTGTCGTTGAACGTGCGCGGACCGGGGGCGCCGGAGGACGCCGCGAAGTTCACCGTGCGCCGCAGTTGGCTAAAGTCGGGCGCGCCGGACAGGAAGATCCAGAGGCGGTCTTTCACCAGGTCGCCGCCGAGAGTGAAGCCCGGGTCGACAACGCGGTAGTGGTCCTTGACGGGGTAGTAGTATTCCAGCGGTTGATCGAGCCGCGGCCCGCCGAAGTTCGCGCCAAACTGCGGGTTGCGGATCTGGCTCGGATTGGGGTTGGCGTTGAAGCGGTCGGCGCTGAAATAGCTGAACACGCTGCCGTGCCATTCGTTCGATCCGCGTTTCTGAATGACGTTTACGACGCCGCCCAGGGCGCCGCCGAACTCCGCCTCGAAGCCGCTGGACTTAACCTGCACTTCCTGGATGAAGTCCATGGGCACATTGGCGGCTGAGTGGCCGTCTTGCAGGGCCGCCGTCTCCTGACCTTCCACGAGGTAGGAATTCTCGGAGTTGCTGGCGCCATCGATCTGATAGCCGCCCTGCAGGGGTTCCGAGCGGGCGCCGGGCGCGAATTGGATGACACTCTGGAACGACAGACTCTGCGTCGGCAGATTCATCAGGTTGGTGTCGGGGATGTTGGTTTGGACCTTACTCTGCGTCGGGTCGATCAGGGCGGCCTGCGCGGAAACGTCGACCGTTTCCGTGACGGCGCCGATTTCCATGGTGATGTTGACCGAGGGAAGGTGTCCGACCTCGAGCACGACGCCTTCCTGCCTATAGGTGCGGAACCCGGTGGCCTTGGCTGTGACGGTGTATGTTCCGGGTGGCAGATTCGTGAAGCGGAAGTAGCCAGTCTGGTCGGTGTCTACCCGTTTGACACCGATGAGCGAAGGGCTCATGACCTCGACGGTCGCTTTGGGAAGGGATCCGCCGCTGGCGTCCTTGACGGTCCCCTGCAATCCCGCTGTCGTCTCCTGGGCCATGGCGGCGGACGCTCCGAGAAGCGCGAGCAGCACAACCGGCCCACATACTCTATTACGATTCATTTTCCCTCCTCAAATGGAACCGGCGCCTGATCGTCTCCCCACGAAATGGGAGGAAACGCTCCGGCGCCGATGCGAATTCCTAAAAACCCCTTAATAGCAAACGTGTTCGCGCGCACACTAGCGCCCGGGGACACGATTTACGTTAACTTGGTTCGATTTTCAAAAATTTCAATTGTGAAATCAAGCGGTAAACGCACACTTGGGGAGAGGGGAAAAGTAAAGCGGGCGTAAATTCACAGCCAACAAAAAAAGGGGGCCGGTTTCCCGGCCCCCTGAGGTGATAACGATGAAGCTCCCTAGAAGGTAAATCGAACGGCGACACGGATGGAGCGCGCGTTCTGGAAGAACTGCGGCATTCCATACCGGCTTGCCAGCGTCAGTTTCGGCTGCACGCCATTGGCAAAGGCCCCGGTGCCGTTCATGGCATCGATGTAGTTGAAGCCGTTCATCACCTTGCCCCAATCGAATCCCGGGTCGCCCGGGAAACGCGAGGGACGGCTGGGGGACACCAGACCGCTGCCGGCAATCATGAACTCGGAGTACACGGTGGCGGCGCGCTGGTTGAACAGGTTCGTGATGTTGCCTTCGAAGCTCAGGCGATACTTCTCCTGGAACGGAATCTCGTGGCGGATGTTGAGGTCCGTCTGGACATAAGGATCCGTTCGCGCGTTGTTGACCACGTCGCCCTTGACGATATCGCCATTGGCGGCGCGGCTGAGTTGCACGAAGTTGCCGCGGCCTTCGGCCCACATGCAGGCCGAACCGGTGCCAGTCACCGAGAGGCAGCTATTGATGGGGGTGCCCTGGAATGCATACTGCGTGAATCCCAGGTTCGTCTCCATCTTGGACCACTTCAGGCGGTAGTAGATCAGACCGGTCGCGGTGTGCGGACGGTCGGTCGAGAGCGGGCCGTCATCGATCTTGCCGCTCGGCAGGTAGGTCATGGTTGGCAGATCGAATAGCCGGCTATTGTTTGGAGAATGCCGGCCGCAACAGCCGTCCGTCGGGTCGGTATTGGTCAAGCCAGGGTAATTGCCGGTCAGTTTGCTATAGGTGTAAGACACCGAGCCGAACCACTTGCCGGTTGGCCGACGGGCGAGGCGGAACTCGGCGCCGTCATAGCGGCGGATGGCCGCCACCACGGGGGGACATTCCGCGCAGAAGGGAACGCTGGTCAGATAGTTTCCATCCTTGTCGATTCCCGGGCAGCTTGTGTTGGGGCAGGCAAGGGAGACGGGACGGTGCAGAATGTCGGCGAACGTGGTGCCGGGGTTGCCGATGTAGAAGCCGAGGGCGTCGGTAATCGACATGTCCTCGATGGTGTTATCGATGCGCTTGCGGGAATAGCGGAAGGTGGCTGTCCAGTCACGCCGGACTTCCCAGTCGATGCCCGTGACGAACTCATGCTGCTTCATGGGCTTCATGCTGGGGGAGATGGCGGGATCACGGGGGTCAGCCTTCGTGGCGCGCAGGTCGAGGTTCTCGATGAAACGGCCGACGTTGACGCCGGGCGCCGGACCGGTAGCCGGGCAACCGCCGCCGACAGGGTAACTTGGAGTGATCTTCGTATAATCCGGATCGTCCAGAGCGTACACGCAATTGTGCCAGTAATCGCTACCGAAGGATCCGCGAGCCAGGCCGAGTTTCATGATGTCGTAGAACTGGCCGTAGCTGGCATAGATCTTGACTTTGCCGTTGTGGAGCAGGTCATAGGCTCCGCCGAGACGCGGCGCGATCTTGTCACCCCAGCCGAAATGTACGGTCGGGAAGCGAACGGGATCGAACGGCGGCTGCGTTTCCGTGTCGAACCGGATGCCGAGATTCAAGGTGAGGTGTTTCGTCACCTGCCACTGGTCCTGGAAGTACAAGGCCTTCGCGGACTGATGGTCGGAGCCGGTGTTTACGACGCCCGTTCCAACCGTGAAGTAGCCATACTTGCCCTGGCAAACGCCCTTCCCATATTGGGCCTGGTTCTGCGCGATGATGGCGTCGCACGCGGTCGCGTTGGTAGAAGGCGCATAGGCTTGGCCCCAGGTGATACTGACGGCGCCGCCATTGAAAGTCTTCAGGACTTCGTCGGATTGACCAGCCCAGAAGAATCCGCCCTTGAACGTGTGGGTCCCGGCGAAGTTCGCGAAGTACGACGCGTCGCCGTTGAAGCTCTTACGCTTGTAGGCATCGAACGCCGTGGCGAGGTTGCTCGGAATGTTGGCGAAACCCGACGTGTTTTGGAACGCCGCGGGAATCGTCGAGCCGTCCAGGCCCAGGGTTGTGGCGTTGGCGGTGGTGCCATAAGAGAAGCGCAGGCCAGTGGGGGTGCCGCGCTGCTCGGTGTTGTTGAAGAAATAGCCGTAGCGAGCGCTCACGACCAGTTTCGCGGTGGGCGTCCAATCGCCACCGAAGGTGTAGATGGCCAGCGGATTCACAGATCCGGCATCGGAGCGGAGGGTATTCGGATCGGTCGTGCGGCCGGTATTGACCTGACCGGCCGGGCTATCCTGGCCGCCGAGCGCTCCTGTGGTCCGGAAGTAGCCATAATTCCAGGAACCGAAGACGCGGAGCGAATTGGTGACACCGTAATCCAGGCGATTGTAAGCGTTGTGTTGGGTCGAAGTTTGGGTAAGCGTGCGGGGCCCGGGGTTGGGACCGGTGAAGTTCGTGACGCGCCGCGTGGTGCTGATGGAAGGGATGTAGCTGCTAAAGATCCAGAGCTTGTTTTTCCATAACGGGCCACCGACCGTGTAGCCAGGCTCGACGATGACCTGCTGGTCCTTGTTCGCCATATAGTATTCCGGCGTCGCGTCCAGGCGGGTCACAGTGTTGGTGGAAGGAAGGCTCGGATTCGTGCGCAACGCGCGATCGCCATTGTTGGCATTGAAGGCGTTGCTGCGGAGATAGCTCAGCAGCGAGCCATGCCAGGCGTTCGAACCCTTCTGCGGGACGACGTTGATGACGCCGCCGAGGGCGCCGCCGAACTCCGCTTCGAAGCTGCTCGTCTTGACTTGAACTTCCTGGACGAACTCCATCTGGAAGTCCTTGCCGACGCCGCCGTTCTGAATGTTCGTGATGTTGACGCCATCGGCCATGTAGACGTTTTCGCCGTCGCTGGCGCCGTCGATTTGGTAGCCACCGCTGCCGCCCGTTCCGCCGGACTGCAACGGTTCGCCGCGGGCGCCTGGCGCAAACGGGATGAGCGACTGGAACGAACGGCCCTTCGGCAGGTTGTCCAGCACTTCGTGCTGCACGGTAGTCGCAACTTTGCTCTGCGAGGTGTCGACCAGCGGGGCTTCACCGGAAACTTCCACGGTCTCAGCCAATGCGCCGACCTCGAGTTTGATATCGAGCGTGGGCATACGGCCCACGGTGAGGTCCAGACCGCCCTGGCGGGAAGTGCGGAAGCCCTTCGCCGAAACGGTCATCGTGTACTGTCCCGGGGCGAGCGCGGCAATTCGATAGTTTCCGCCGTCGTCGGTGGTCACCTTGCGCGTTCCAATCAGCGCGGGCCCGGACACTTCCACAGTCGCTCCCGCCACCACTCCGCCGGTGGCATCGCGAACCGTGCCTTGAATTCCTGCTGTGGTCTCTTGTGCCAACGCCAACGGCGCGATCGTCAGCGCGATCAGCGCGAGCGGAAGCAGGAACCACATTCGTTTATCTAGACGAAACATGTGTTCTCCTTGAAATTTTCAGTTGGTGAGGGATCCGGACCCGACGTGGGAAAGGTCATTGCAGGCCGCAGCAAGGCAGCACATCCCGGACAAATCCAAGCGAAGCTCAGAACCAACCCCTTCTGACGCCCACCGAACCCACAACTGTGGCGAGATTCGGCGTTCGTAACATTACGTTAATTGGATCGATTGTCGAAGATTACGATAAAGAAAGCAAGGGTTTTCGTGAAATTTGCAGGTTAAACGGATCGAATTCTGTGGTTTACGTCGGTGGACGGGTGTCATCGCCGTCCACCGTACGGCGGGTAAGGGGAGGTCTAGTACTTCGGGACGGTGGAATCTACCTGATCGCTCCAGGCGAGGATTCCACCTTTCATATTCCGGACGCGCTGAAATCCCGCCTGCCGTAGGATCCCGCATGCCTTGGCGCTCCGCATCCCACTCTTGCAGTGCACCACGATATCGGCCTCCGGATTGAGTTCCCCGAGCCGCTGTGCGACCTGCCCGAGAGGGATGAGCCTTGCTGCCGGGATATGGCAAATCTGGTGCTCGTGGGGCTCCCGAACGTCGATCAGGACGAAGTCGTCGCCGCGGTCCAACTTCGCTTTTACCTCTTTCACGTCGATCTCGCCTTCGTTCACCTTGGCGCTCTCCTGGATGGGCTGCTGGGGCACCCCACAGAACTGATGGTAATCGATGAGCTTGGTGACCGTGGGGTGATCGCCGCAGACAGGGCATTCCGGATTCTTACGAAGCTTGAGCTCCCGGAAGCGCATGGCCAGCGCATCATAGAGTATGAGGCGTCCGACGAGCGGCTGGCCGATCCCGAGGATCAATTTCACGGTCTCGGTGGCCTGAATCAGGCCGATGGTTCCCGGCAGGATGCCGAGCACGCCGCCCTCGGCGCAACTTGGGACCAGCCCGGGAGGTGGCGGCTCGGGGTACAGGCAGCGATAGCAGGGGCCGCCCTCATAGGCGAAGACGGTCGCCTGCCCCTCGAAGCGGAAGATCGACCCGTACACGTTCGGCTTGCCCAGCAGGACACACGCGTCGTTGACGAGGTACCGGGTGGGAAAGTTGTCGGTGCCATCGACCACGATATCGTAGTCCTTGAGGATATCGAGCGCGTTCTCGCTGGTCAGCGCGACCTCGTGTTTGACGATCTCGACGTGCGGATTGATCGCCTTCATCTTCTCGGCGGCGGAATCCAGCTTTTTGCGGCCGACGTCCTGGGTCGCGTGGATCACCTGGCGCTGCAGGTTCGTGAAGTCGACGACGTCAAAATCGACCAATCCGAGTTTTCCGACGCCCGCCGCGGCCAGATAGAGGCCGAGAGGGGCTCCCAAGCCGCCGGCGCCAATGAGCAGCACCTTGGCAGCCTTCAGTTTCTGCTGTCCTTCGATGCCGACCTCGGGAATGATGAGGTGGCGGGAGTAGCGGAGGATTTCGTCTTTGGACAGGGCGGCCTGTTCGGGCGGAGCGGCGACGGTGGAGCCGCCCGCGATCGACGGCACCAGAGAGATGGTGTCGCCGTCCACGGTGGGGGTCGCATCCTTGCTCAGGTAGCGAACGTCCTCGTCGTTCAAGTAGACGTTGACGAAACTGCGGACCTTGCCTTCGTCGGTGAAGATCTGCTTGCGCAGGTCGGGAAATTGCGCGGTCAGGGCGGCGAGCACTTCGCCCACGGTCGTTCCGGGGGCGCTCACGGCGTCCTGCTTCCCCGTGAACTGCCGCAACGGGGTCGGGATGAGAACTTTGGCCATAATGAGAAATCTCCGTTACTCGTACTGCAAATCCTCTTTCGCCGCCTCCGTCTGGTCGAAGTTCGGCAGCCAGCTATTGGCGTGGTGGAATTCGCCGTTTTGGATCGAGAGCACGACGAATGAGTACCACGGACAGGAATTCTTCAAATCGGTCTGCGAAAAATACGCGTCGCAATCGGGATGGGAATGGTAGATCCCGATGAGGTCCATCTTGCGCTCGCGGGCGGCTTTATCGGCGGCCAACAGGTCCGCCGGCCGCAATTCGTAACGCGCCGCCTGCGCGCCCTCGAAGGCATTACGGAGCGGCATGGCGACACGAACGGTCTTGCCGTCATCGCCCGTGGCGCCGAGCATCGCGCCGCAACATTCGTTTGGGTAGGTCTCGCGGGCGTGCGCCACCATGGCCGCCCACGGTTCAGATTCGATCCGGATCATCTAGTCGTCCCAGAAGTGCTCACTGAGGTACTTCTCGGCGCTGTCGCAGAGCACGGTGACGATCATGCCGGACTCGCCGCGTTCCACGAGGTCGCGCGCGATCCGGGTAGCGGCGTGCACGTTGCAGCCCGACGAAATCCCCACCAGCAGCCCTTCTTCCCGCGCGAGCCGGCGGACCATGCGATAGGCGTCTTCGGTTTCCACCCAGAGGTTGCCGTCGGCGAGCTGGTCGTCGTAGAACCCTGGGCGGATGGCGGTCGGCATGTGCTTCAGGCCTTCGAGCCCGTGGAACCCGCTGGAAGGTTGAGCCGACCAGCATTGCACCTCAGGCAGATCGCGCCGCAGCCGCTTCGTGGTGCCGGTAAAGGTTCCGCTGGTTCCCATGGCGGCGACGAAATGGGTCAGGCGGCCGCCAGTCTGCTTGATAATCTCGGGGCCGGTATGCTCGAAATGCGCCTTCCAGTTGGCCGCATTGTTGTACTGATCGGGGTAGAAATAAAGATCGGGATCCGCCATGTAGATCTCGCGGACCATGCGAATCGCGCCATCGGAGCCCTCGTTGGGGTCGCTGAAGAGCATCTCGGCCCCGTACGCCTTGAGGATCCGTTTACGCTCGTCCGAGGCATTCCCAGGGAGCACGAGCTTGACCTTGTATCCACGGTTCGCGCCGATCATCGCGTAGGCGATGCCGGTGTTGCCGCTGGTGGAATCGAGAATGGTGCGACTGTGATTCAGCTTGCCCGAACGCTCGCCGTCGAGGACCATGGCCAGCGCGGCGCGATCCTTGACAGAGCCTCCGGGGTTGAAGTACTCGGCCTTCGCAAAGATCTCGACGCCGGGAAATTCGGCGGCGACCTTGTCAAGACGGATGAGCGGCGTATTGCCGATTGTGGCGAGCAGCGGCTCGGCTTCGGTGCGTGCGAGCAGCGGTATAGGGGAGACTTGCGCCATAGCCACCTTTTTGACTCACTTGGCCCCCTTCCGGATGCGAATATCGCATCTCGCTGGAAGCAAAGGGATTACATGGAGTCTGAGCTTTCGCTATTGTAGCATCATCCTAATCCCTGTCAAGATCGGGGGGTAAGCTCACTCAGTCGCCCCGAACGCGGCGCAGCGCCAGGTCCTGGAAATCGAAACTGAAATCCGTCAGAGGCGACACGGGCTCCATCTTCGCTCCCTCGATGGATCCATCCGGCTTCAGCGCGAAGGTGACGTAGGCGTCGGCGTTGAGAGAGCGGTCGCGCCAATGCGCCACGAACGTGTCGTGCTGCCAATGGTCCAGGTCGCCGGCCAATTGCCTGGTGTGGGTAAAGGAGATGGAGAGTTTGCCGCTTCGCTGTTCGATCAGGATATCGCCATACCATGCGTCGCGATACCGGCCCGCATAGCTCGCCAGGGGCAGCGAAGGACGCGAGCCTGCGTTGCGCGTTCCCGCCGTCCGCCGCGCTTCGGCTTCACCCTCGGCGATCTCGCGTTTCGCCAGATCGGAGAATGCCGCGACCCAGTCAACCGGCGGGGCGCCGAGGTAATGATCGACGACGGTGTACGCGATCGCGGCGTGGGCGCCCGACTCTTCCTGATTGGTCAGCACGATAACCCCCAGGCCGAGCTCAGGGATCAATGTCGTGCGCGAGACGTATCCGGCAAGCGTGCCGGTATGGTAGACCATCTTGCGGCCGCGATAGTCGCGAAGCATCCAGCCGAGACCGTAGGCGTTGAACCGGGGCTGAATGGAGACGAGCGCCTCCGCCGAGCCTTTCGGCAGGTCCTCGACGGGTAGGATCGTCTGTGGCGTCCACATCTCCTTCGATTGCGCCGCGCTGAACAGGTTTCCGCCGGCGCTCAACTGCAGAAGCATCCACTTGGCCAGGTCCTCGACACAGGAGTTGATCGAGCCCGCGGGGGCGTTGTTGTCGTGATCGGTCTGTTCGAGCGCCACCAGCTTCCCGCCGGCGCGGGCGTGCGGCGCGGCGACATCCGGCCCGGCGATGAGAGCCCGCGTGCTTGCATTGGTGCGAGACATGCCGAGCGGCGTGAAGATGCGCTCCTGAACGAACTCCTCCCACGTCTTGCCGGCGATCAGCGGAACAATCTGGCCGGCCACGAGGTACAACAGGTTGTCATACGCGTAGCGGCTTCGGAAACTGGAAGCCGGCCGTAGAAACCGGATGCGGCGGATGATCTCGTCGCGCGTGAAATCGGTGGCCGGCCAGAACATCAAGTCGCCCGCGCCCAACCCGAGACCGCTGCGGTGGGTCAGCAGGTCGCGGATGGTCATCTCGCGCGTGACGTACGGGTCATACATCTGGAAGGCGGGCATGTGGTCGACTACGCGGTCGTCCCAGCGGAGTTTGCCCTCGTCGACCAGCATTGCCAGAGCGGCTGTGGTGAAAGCCTTGGTATTCGAGGCGATGCGGAAGAGGGACTGCGGAGTGACTCTCGCCGGCTCGCCGAGTTTGCGGACGCCGTAGCCTTTCTGCAGTACGACGCGGCCGTCTTTGACAATGGCGACCGCGACGCCAGGGATGTCGAAGGTCTGGCGCGCCCGTTCGACAACGGCGTCGAGGTTGTCCTGGGCGGCGGCGCCCGAGGCGAGCGCGGCGGCGAGCGCCAGGGCGCTCCTAATCGCGAACCAATTGCGCATAGACCTCTCTCTTCGACAGGCCGCGGCGGCGGGCCACCTGCTTGATGGCGTCCATGCGGGGCGTGCCGCTGCGAACCAGGGCGTCGACGGCGTCGGGGAGCGGCGTGTCGTCGGGCGGCGGCGCCGTCGCCTTGCCGATGAGGAGCGTGATCTCGCCCTTGACGGCTTCGCGCTGCTCCAATTGCGTGCGGATCTCAGCGGCCGTCCCGCGGAGGAACTCCTCGTGGATTTTCGTGAGCTCGCGAGCGACCACGATGGGTCGCGCGCCGAGAACCTGTTCGATCGCCTCCAGCGCCTCGATCAGCCGGTGCGGCGCTTCGTAGAAGATGACCGTGGCGTGCTCCTCCGCGATGGCTTCGAGAGCCTTGCGCCGCTGGCCGGGCTTGTGCGGCAGGAAGCCGGCGAAGTGGAACGCGTCGGTGGCGAGGCCTGACGCAGCCAGCGCGGTGAGCGCCGCGGAAGGCCCGGGCAGGGGCACGACAGGAATGCCGTTCTCGACGGCGGCGCGCACCAGGCGATAGCCGGGATCGGACACCAACGGCATGCCGGCGTCGGAGACGAGCGCGATCACGGCGCCCGCTCGCAGCCGGACCGCCAGCTCCTCGGTGCGCTCGGCCTCGTTGTGGTCGTGATAGCTGATGCTGGGTTTGTGAATGCCGTAATGCTCGAGCAGTTTGCGGGTCTGGCGGGTGTCCTCGCAGGCGATCAGGTCCACCTCGCCGAGGACTCGAACGGCGCGATAGGTGATGTCCTCCAGATTCCCGATGGGAGTCGCCACGAGATAGAGCAGCCCGGCCATAGTCTGAGTATAGGGCGGGGAGACGCGCTGGAAATTCAGACTGACTTCTCGGATTTCCCTACACGCTTCTCCGTCTAAACCCTTTCGAGTCTGCATGGCCCCCTCCGTGCATTTGACGGGTTGAAGGAGAAGTCAATTGAGCGATCCATCTACGTACTGGTTGAACGTGACGAACATCGGTTTGGGGGTGGTGGTCCTGGTGTGTTGCGCCATTGTGGTATTTGGCGTGGCGCAGGAATTGGCAGCCCGGCGGCGAAAACGCGCCTCGCTGAACCAACTCGACCGCGAAGTCGCCGCGCTGGTTGGCAGATTCGACAGCCACGCTTTCCACGTCCCGGGCCTGGGGGTCACCATGGCCGACGGCGGAGAACAGGTCGCGGCGAAGGAAGAGCGGAAGCGGCCATGACCTGCCCGTTTCTACGCGAAACCCAGGTCAAGTTTTGCCGCACGGCGGCGATCCGGAAGCTGATTCCGCTGACGCTTGCCGGCAAGACGGACGAGAAGTGTTCCTCGCCGGAGCACGGGTCGTGCGCGGTCTTTCAGGCGCATCCGGAGCCGGGGGCAAACGATGCCGGGCACGAACACTGTCCCTATCTGCGGGAAGCCCTGATGCAGTACTGCGGGGCGGCGCCGGTGGCGCGGTTTGTGCCGTACAGCGAGTCTCTGATCTCGCGCTGCGGCAACGACAGTTTTCGCTACTGCGAACTGTATCTCGGCATGGCGCACCCGTCGGCGGCGGTGGACGGAGCCGCGCCGCCATCCTGGCTGAAATATTCGGCGAACCACATGTGGCTGGACGTGACCGAAGACGGCGTCTGCCATGCAGGCATCGACGCATTCCTCAGCCGCGCATTGGGAAAGGTCGACCGGATCAGTTATGTCTGGCAAAAAGGGGAGCGCCGTCCGGCGGCGGTGCTGACGGTGAATGGGCTCGATTTGGAAGTCGTCTTCCCCAATCCGCTGCATCTCACGGGCTGCAATCTTTATCTGCGGGCGGATCCGGGCAGGCTGGCATCCGAGCCCTATACCGGCGGGTGGCTGTTCGAAGGAACACCGCTGCCGGAGACCACGCGCAACCTGATGGGCGGCGATACGGCGCGCGACTGGATGGAGCACGAACATCGCCGGATCAACGAGTTCCTGCAGCAGCAGACCGGCTGCACGGCCGATGGCGGAACCTTCGCCGGCGGCCTGCCGCGAGTGCTGGAAAGGGAACAGGCACTCGTTCTGTTCCACGAATTCTTCATGTAGCGCTTATGAAAACGATCACTCCATTTCTGGCGGGCGCCTTGGTGGCTCTGGGGGCGGGATGGGCGGCCTTCCCCCGGGTTATCGACCAGACGCGTCCGCAACCCGTGGACTTCAGCCACAAGATCCACGCGGAGAAGGCGGGTATGCCGTGCTCCTACTGCCACGCGTTCCGCGACGACGGAACGTTCGCCGGCGCCCCCGCGCTGGACAAGTGCGCCGGCTGCCATACCGCGCCGATGGGAACCAGCGCCGCCGAGAAGGCATTTGTGGAGCGGCACGTGACGCCCAACCGCGAGCCACTCTGGAGATCGTACGCGCGCCAACCCGAGAATGTCTTCTTTTCGCACGCCGCCCACGTGAAGCTCGGCAAATTGACGTGCGATAGATGCCACGGCGCGATCGGCGCGAGCGATCATCTCCCGATGCACCGGGAGGACCGCATCAGCGGGTACTCGCGCCAGACCATGTCGATGGAGGCCTGCATCGAGTGCCACCGCGAGAACAAACTCGAGCACAGTTGCATGGAGTGCCACAAATGACCACGCGAAGAGCGGCTGTTCAAGCGATCGCGGGCTCCGCCGTGGGCGTGCTGTTTACGCCGGCCCCGTGGAGGCTGATTCAGGATTCGGCGCTCTGGTCCGAGAACTGGCCGGGCATTCCGCGGCCCGTGCGCGGCGAAATCAGCTTCAAGAGCACGCACTGCACGCTGTGCCCGGCGGGGTGCGCGGTGCGCGCGCGCTGCGTCGGGGAACGGCCAGTGTCGTTGGCCGGCGAGAATGGCGGCCTGTGCGCGTTGGGGGTCACGGGCCACCACTTGCCGTACTATCCGGGGCGGGTGAAGCAGGGTCCCGTCGAGGAAGCGCGGGCCGCGGCCGCACGGGTCGAGCCGCCGGAACGCGTTGCAGTGCTTGATTTGCGGCCCGGCCGCACTGCGTCGAGGGTCTACCGGCGGGCGATGGCGGCGGCGCCCAACGGGATGTATCTGACGCCGGCCGAGCCCCCGGTGGTGGTGAATCTGTCGGCCGCGAAGACCGTGCTGAGTCTCGGCGCGCCGCTGCTCGAAGGCTGGATCGCGCTCCCGGAGGTTTTGGCGGTGCGCGACCGGTTCCGCCTGGTGCAGGTGGAACCGGGGTTGTCGCGGACCGCGGCGCTCGCCGACGACTGGCTCGCCACCGCCGACGCGCCGGCGCTGGCGAGACGGATGGAAGGGCCGGTGCTGGTGATCGATCGCGAGATGTCGCCGGCCGTAGTCGCGTTGAACCGGGAACTCGGCGGATGGGGACACACCATCGCGGCGCGGCCCGATCCACCGGGCACGCGGATCGAGGCGGTGGAAGATCGATCGATTCGATTGCTCTACATCGACGAGTCGCATCCGGGGCCGGCCATGCTCTGGCCGTCGATCGAGCCGAAACTGGCGCCGGGTGCGGTGGTCATTGTGTTCGCGTGGTCGCGCGAAGGATACGCCCGGCACGCCGGCTTCGTGCTGCCGGCGGCGGTCTACCCGGAAGTGGCGGACGATCTGCCGAACGGCCGCGCGGCGACTCCGTTGGTCGAACGGCCCGAGTGGGCGGTGGATCCGGTGGAGTTCATTACGAAGGTGAATTTGGCCGAGGCGTTGAAGAGCCGGGAGGTCGATTGGCCGGCGGGCTTTCAACAGGCCGGCGCCGGGTGGTGGGGCAGTTCCACGTGGCGCAATCCGGAGACGGCGATATGAAACGCTACGGGATGACGATCGATATCGACCGGTGCACGGGCTGTGGCGCCTGCACGGCGGCGTGCGCGGTGGAGAACAATATCCCGCCGGCCGCGCTGGCGGTGGACGAGCGCAAGCGAATCACGCCGATCCGGGTCCATCGGATCGAAGGCCCGGACCGCCGCGTCGCCTTCATTCCGGTGCTGTGCCAGCAGTGCGGCAACGGGACTCCCTGCGCGCAGGTATGTCCGCAGCAGGCGGTGGACGTCGATCGCGAGACCGGCATCGTCGGCCAGATGGCGGAGCGGTGCCTCGGGTGCCGCTACTGCATGGCGGCATGCCCGTACCACGCGCGCTATTTCAACTGGTGGGATCCGGAATGGCCCGCGGGAATGGAACAGGCTTTGAATCCAAACGTCGCGCCGCGCATGCGAGGGGTGGTCGAGAAATGCAGCTTCTGCCATGGCCGGCGGCACGCCGCGATGGAGAAGGCCGCGGCGGCGGGGAAGAAAGAGATCGACCCGGCCGATTATGTCCCGGCCTGCGCGGAAGCTTGCCCGGCGCGCGCGATCGAGTTTATCGACCTGAACGCCGGCGCGCCTCCCCCCGGCAGTTTCCGGCTGCTGGAGCGGCTCGGGACGGAGACCAAGATTTATTACCGCTCGCGGAAGGAGTGGGTCAAGCGTAATGGATAGACAACTCATCGCTCGCGGCGTGAAGCGCTGTTCCACCGGCAGGTTTCTGTTGTGGATCCTGCCATGGGCCGCCATGCTCGCCTTCGGCCTGTACGCGGCCGGACTTTGCCTGGTCAAGGGCCTGAACCAGACCAACATGGACAACCGCTTCGCGTTCGGGCTGTGGATCTTTCTGGACCTGACCGTGATTGCGCTCGGCGCCGGCGCATTCTTCACTGGCTTTCTGCTGTACATTCTGAAGCTGACCGAGCTGCGCGCCGTCATCAACAGCGCCGTGATTTTAGGGTTCGTGGCATACTCCGGCGCGGTGGCGGCCCTGGCGGTCGACGTCGGCCAACCGCTGCGATTCTGGTTCACCTTCCGCCATCCGAATGTCCACTCGATGCTGACCGAGGTGACGTTCTGCATCAGTTGCTACCTGACGGTGCTGGCCATCGAGTACCTGCCGATCGTATTGCGCAATCGCAGACTGCGCGACGTGCCGGCGCTCCTGGTCTTCGAATTCCATCTCCACAAGTTGATTTATGTGCTGGCGGGTGTGGGAACGTTCCTCTCGTTCTTCCACCAGGGATCGCTGGGCGGGTTGTACGGCGTACTGCGTGGCCGGCCGTTCGCGTTTCGGGAAGGCCTCGGGATCTGGCCGACGACGTTCTTCCTGTTCATTATTTCGGCTGCGGCGGTGGGGCCGAGCTTCGTGCTGCTGACGACGTGTCTGGTCGAGAAGATCACACGGAAGCGGCTGGTTCGGCCGGGGGTGCTGCAACTCCTCGGGCGGATTTCCGGCCTGCTGCTCGCGGTGTACGTGCTGGCGAAGGCGCTGGACACGCTGGTGTGGATCAATCGCACCTCGCCCGGCTCCGGCTTCCCCGCGGCGGAGTATTACAGTTGGCGGCCGTTCGGCACGTGGATACTCTTCTCGGAAATTGTCGTTTTCGGTCTGCTGCCGGCAGTGGTTCTGCTGACGCCGAAGTTGCGGGCACGGCGCGGGTGGCTGGCGGGGGCGGCCGCGTTCGCCTGTTGCGGCGTGGCGCTCAACCGCTACGTGCAAACCGTCCAGACGCTGGCTCTGCCGACGCTGCGGTTCGACACGTTCCTCTCCTACACGCCGAGTTGGCAGGAGATCGGGACGTTTCTGGCGGTGATCGCTTACGGCGTGCTGGTCTATTCGTTCTCGTTCCGATATCTGCCTCTATTCCCCGAAGAGCGCGAGCTGCGCCTGGCGGGGGCGCAGCCGGAAGAAGAGGCGCAACTCGTGCCGGCGGGGAGGTTCTGATCATGGCGCATTTCATCTTCATGAGCGCGTTCTACGCGGTGCTGACAGTGGTCGCGGGCACGGTGCTGTTCGCGTTGTGGCGGTCGCGGAATGCGCGCCGGAATGCCGATGAGATTCGATGGCGGTCGGACTTTCACGATCTGGCGTCCGACGGCCGCGCCTGCCGGCACGCGCTGACGGGCGAGTTCCGGCGCCGCGAGTGCCCCAACGCATTCGATTGCCGGGTGTGCCAGACGCACGCCCGAATGCCGCAGAGGCCGCGAACAGGGGATCTCGACGAGGAGATTGGCGGGATGTTCTTCCCCCTCGACCGGTTCTACCATAGAGGCCACACATGGGCACGATTGGGGCCCGACGGGGTCGTGACGGTGGGGCTCGACGAACTCGGCAAGCGGTTGCTCGGGAGGCCGGATGCAGTCGATCTGCCGGCGGTGGGGACGCGCGTTCACGCCAACGGCACGGCGTTCCGCGTGAAGAAACGGGAGGCCGACGTGCGCGTGCTCTCACCGGTCGATGGCTCGGTGATCGAGACCGGCGGGCGGGAACGCGGATGGTATCTTCGGGTGCGGCCCGACAATCTCGACCTGACGCACCTGCTGCGCGGCGCGGAGGTGAAACCGTGGGTCATGCGGGAACTGGAGCGCTTGCAACTGGCGCTTTCGCTGGAAGGAGCGCCGTCGCTGGCGGACGGTGGGGTCCCGGTTGAGGATATCGCGGCGGGGTATCCGGAGGCGGACTGGGACGCGGTGTGCGGGGAGATCTTCCTGGAGCCATAGCCCCCCAAAAAAATTCGGCGGCCCGCCCGCGAAAATCGCAGGAGAGGCCGCCAAAGGAATTAAGGGATTGGAAAAGACCTAGGTGGTGGCGCGCTTCGCGGTCACTTCGCTGGTCTGGGGACCGTTCTGGGTGTCGCGGGTGATCTTGAACTTGATCTCGTCGCCGGCAACCGTGCCTTCGAACTTCTGCACCATCGCGTTGCCGTTGAACTCGCGCTTCACTTCGAAGGAGATCTTGTCGCCGTCCACTTTGCCGTTCGAGATTTCGGTCGCGGGGGGAGGAGTGTCGCCGCCGCGGCCCATGCCAGGAACGGAGCCGGTCAGTTTATTCCCATCCTGCTTCAGCGTAATGGTCGTCGGACGACCCGGATTTCCGCCTCTGCCAGGAGCTTCATAGGTCCACTTGCCACTCACATCGGCGGCAAATGCCCCGATCGCGATGACGAGCAGAATGGTCGTTACAAAAAGCAGCCTTTTGGTCATAGTGTCCGTTTAGGCGTCGCCGGGTCACCGGACGTTACCACTTTGGCCCCATTCGACCGACTTTCGTACAATTACTCTTTCTTCATCCGGATAATGACTCGTATTGTCAATAAGATAAGCCTGGACGAGGCGCGGAGGACCGGGCTTGCGGCGCAACGATTTTCGAGCCGCCGGCCGGCCCGGCCCTCCGCCCGCCACATCGCCGACACGATCCGCGCGCTCGGGCTGGTGCAGATCGACTGCGTGAACGTGGTGATCCCGGCGCACTATCAGGTCCTGTTCTCACGGTTAGGTCCATACGACCGCGGCGCGTTCGACGCCGTCGCGTACCGCAGCGGGGAGTTCACGGAGCAGTGGGCGCATGAAGCGTCCATCATCCCGATCGAGACCTGGCCGCTGCTGCGGCATCGCATGGATCTCGCGCGGTTTCGCAGTTGGGGCTTTGCGCATGTCGCGCAACAGCATCCGGAGTACGGGGATTGGGTGCTCGAGCAGGTGCGGGAGCGGGGTCCGCTTGGGGCCGACGCGCTGCCCGCGCCCGACGGCGTCGACCGGCGCATCCCCGGCTCCTGGGTGGGGACGGTGCCGCGCGCGATGCTCGAAGCGCACTTCATCCGGGGAGCGCTGGCAGTGTCCGAACGGCGGCGGGATTTTTCGCGGTCGTTCGACCTCTCGGAACGCCTGATTGCGGCGGAGCATCACGGCCGGCGAGTCGAGAGGGAAGAGGCGGAGCGGGAGCTTCTGCGGATCGCGGCGCGCGCGCACGGTGTGGGGACAGCAAAGGATCTCGCGGACTATTTCCACATGCCGGTGCGCGACGCGCGGCCACGGCTGGCGGAACTGGCGGCCGCGGGCGAATTGCGCGAGGTTCTTGTCGAAGGCTGGCGCGAACCGGCCTATCTGCACGCGGAGAGCGAGGCGCCGAAGCGGGTGGATGCAGCGGCGTTGCTCTCTCCCTTCGACCCGTTGATCTGGACGCGGACTCGGGCGGAGCGGCTGTTCGGATTCGAATACCGCGTCGAGATTTTCGTGCCGCCGGCCAAGCGGCAGTATGGCTTCTACGTGCTGCCGTTTCTCCTCGGTGACCGGCTCGTCGCGCGCGTGGATTTGAAGGCGGACCGGACCGCTCGACGGCTCAACGTCAAGGGCGCGTGGCTGGAGGCGGGCGCGGACGCCGCGGAGGTGGCTCCGGCGCTCGGGAAGGAGCTGCGGACGCTGGCGGGTTGGCTGCGGTTGGATTCGGTGTCCGTGGGGCGGCGCGGGAACTTCGCGCGGATCTTATCGCCGCGGGTTTAGACTGTAGGTAGGGAGCGCCGTTGCACTCACACGCCCACAATCACGGGGCCACCGGGAATGTCCTGCGCTGGTCCATGGTCGGGACCTTTCTATTCGTCCTGGTGGAACTCGTCGCGGGCTTCCAGGCGCATTCCCTGGCGCTGCTCTCCGATGCCGGCCATAACTTCACGGATGCCGGCGCATTGCTGCTGGCATGGGTGGGCTTGTACCTGCAAGCCAAGCCTGCGGATGAAATCAAGACCTACGGCTACCACCGCGCCGGCGTCCTCTCTGCCTTCGTCAACGCCCTGACGCTGCTGGCTCTGTCGGGCTGGATCGTCTACGAAAGCGTCCTGCGGCTGCGCCATCCCGAGCCGGTGCACGAAGGGATCATGATGGTGGTGGCGGCGGGTGGTCTGCTGCTCAATGGCGGCATCATGCTGTCGCTGCGCAGCGCCAGCAAGAACGACATCAATATTCGCGGCGCCTTCATCCACATGCTGGGCGACGCGCTGGGGTCCATCGCCATCATCGGCGGCGCTATCGGAATCCGGTTCACGGGGTGGGTGCAACTCGATCCGATTCTGTCGATTGTGATCGGCCTGCTGATTGTCTGGAGCGCCGTGGACATTACGCGGGAATCGCTGAATATCCTGTTGGAAGGGCTGCCGCGCGGGATCCGGCTGGTCGATGTCGCCTCCTCGATGCGTCAAGTCGACGGCGTGCTCGACGTGCACGACCTGCACATCTGGAGCCTCGGCTCGAACACCCACGCCCTGAGCTGCCACGTCCTGATCGAGGATGTTCCCCCTTCGGCCAGCGATTGCATTCTGCAGCGTGTCAATGGAATGCTGGCGGACCGTTTTCACATCTCCCATACCACCGTGCAGTTCGAGCATGTGAGTTGCGGAATTTCCGAGACCGGCTGCGCGATCCCGGTCCATACCCATGATGCCGAAGGGCATCATCATCACCACTAACCAAGGTCGTATTGGAAAACTCGACGCCGGCGGGCTATGCTCCGCTCAGGTCGTGTTATGCCTCTGGTTGTCGATGCCCCACAAGCACCCGCTGTAGACTCGCAGCCGGTGATTCCGGATCGAGTCGAAGATCTCGATATCCCGCGAGCGCTGGTCGGCGATCTGCTCTTGCGCTACCTCTGGCTGCACGGATCGGCGACGCTGGGGGCGCTCCACGAGACGCTCAAGTTGTCGTTCCCGGTGCTGGAGACCATGTTCCATCAGTACCGGCAGCAGCAATTGCTGGACGTTAAGGGCATGGTCGGCAACGATTATTCGTTCACCCTGACCGGCAACGGGCGGGCGCAAGCGACGGCCCGCAGCGAGGTGTGCCAGTACGTCGGACCCGCGCCGGTCTCGATTCAACAGTACTCGCGGGTGGTCAAGTCGCAGGCGGCGAAAATCAAGCTCGGCCGAGAAAGCCTGAAGCAGGCATTCCACGACCTGGTGCTGCCGGACTCCTTTCTCGATCAACTCGGACCCGCCTTAATCGGGCAGCAGTCGTTGTTCCTGTACGGCGGCACCGGCAACGGCAAGACCAGCATTGCCGAGCGCATCCTGCGGATTTATAAGGACCATGTACTGGTGCCGTACGCCGTCGAGGTGAATGGCCACATCATCACGGTGTTCGACCCGGTGGTGCACCGCGTGGCGCCGTCCACCGACGAGACGCTCGATCCGCGATGGGTGCTCTGCGAGCGGCCGTGCATCACGGTCGGCGGAGAGCTCTCGGCGGCCATGCTGGAGCTGCGGCTGGATGAGGCGACTCGCGTGTTTATCTCGCCGTGCCAGATGAAGGCGAATAACGGCATCTTTATCGTCGACGATTTCGGCCGGCAGATGCTTTCTCCGCGGGAGCTGCTGAATCGCTGGATCGTGCCGTTGGACAGGCGGGTCGACTACCTGACGCTTGCTTCGGGGATGAAGTTCCAGGTTCCGTTCGAGATGATGGTGGTCTTCTCGACCAATCTGAATCCGCGCGAGCTCGCCGATGAAGCATTCCTGCGCCGGATCCAGACCAAGGTCCTGGTGGACAACGTCAGCAACGAGACCTTCGACGAGATCTTCCGGCGGGTCGTGCAATCCCAACAGACGCCTAGCGACCCCGGATGCGCGGAATACCTGCGGGAAAGCTGCCGCGCCGCCGCCGGCGAATTGCTGCATGCGTGTTATCCGATCGACATTTTCCGGATCGTAAAATCCATTTCGGAGTACGAGGGGCGCCCGGTGCGGGTCACGCGCGCCGGTATCGACCGGGCCGTCGCGTTGTACTTCGCCAAAGCGTAGTGAGCATTTATCCACAGGCTCATCATGAGGCCATTGCATTCGCGGAATTCGAGTGACAAGATGACTCTTAGGGGATTCTCCTGAAAACCGAATGAGTACTGAAGTTCCATCTATGACTTCTCGATCATGGAGCCTTCCGGAGGAGCTGCGGCAACTCGCCGGCAGCGGCGAAGAAGAGCTGGTACAAGAGGTGCTGGCGGTTTTCCAGAGCGATACGGCGGACCGCCTGGCGAAACTTCAGGGCGCGCTG
The DNA here is from genome assembly GCA_964608645.1 of uncultured Solibacteraceae bacterium. Classification (GTDB taxonomy): domain Bacteria; phylum Acidobacteriota; class Terriglobia; order Bryobacterales; family Bryobacteraceae; genus CAZSQK01. Next base: position 29,917 of record CAZSQK010000024.1, read on the forward strand.
GCCGGCAACGATCGGACCCAGGTGAAAAGTGAGGCGCACGCCATCAAAGGGAGTTCGGGACAAGTCGGAGCCGCGGCGATGGCCGCGATCTGTCAATCCATCGAGTCCCGGGCGCTGACCGCCGGCTCGGCCGAACTGCAGGACCTGACCCGGCAACTGGCCGCCGCCTTCGACGAAGTCGTCCGCGCCATGACTTCCTGACCTTCCGCGGCCCGTTATAATCGAGCACAAGCATGCTCCTGGAACTGGTGGTGGAGAACTATGCCGTCGTCGAGCGTCTGCGGGTCCACTTTCATGCGGGCCTGAATCTTCTGACCGGCGAGACGGGCAGCGGCAAGTCCATCGTGGTGGACGCTCTGGGGCTGCTTTTGGGAAGCCGCGCCTCCGCCGACATGATTCGGACCGGGGAGAGCCGGGCGCGCGTCGCCGGAATCTTCGATGTGAAGGACCATGCGGGTGTGCGGCGCCTGCTCGAACCGGCGGGACTCGAAGTCGAGGATGGCGAACTGCTTGTCGAGCGGGAGATCCTGGCGAGCGGCAAATCGCGGGCCTTCGTCGGCAGCCGGCCGGTCGCCGTTTCGTTGCTCAAGGAGTTGGCGCCCGCCCTGGCGGATATCCACGGGCAGCACGACCAGCAGCTTCTCTTTTCCGCCGAAGCGCAGCGCGAGATGCTCGATGTTTTCGGCGGCAACCGCGAGCAGGTCGAGCGCGCCGGTGAGGTTTACCGCCGATGGCGCGCGGCGGCGGCGGAGCACGAAGAACTGGAGCGCTCGGAACAGGAGAAGCTGCGGCTGCTCGATCTATGGTCGTTCCAGCGCAAGGAGATCGAAGACGCGGCGCTGGAACCGGACGAAGATGCCGCGCTCGAAAACGAACGGCGCGTCCTGCAGAATGTGCAGCGGCTGGAAGCGGCGGCGAGCACGGCGTACGAAGCAGTGTACGAGAATCCCGAATCGGCGCTGTCACTGGCGCGCCTGGCGGCCAAACGGGTCGATGAACTTTGCCGCATCGATTCCTCCATGGAGGGATTGCGCGAACATCTGCGGGCGGCCGATCTCAGCCTGCAGGAGGTCGCCTACGCGTTGCGCGATTACGTCTCCCGGCTGGAAGCCAACCCGGGAAGGCTGGAGGAAGTGGAGAATCGTCTGGCCGCGATCGACCGGCTCAAGCGCAAGTATGGGCAATCGATCGGCGAGGTGCTGACGTTCCTGGACGACGCGCGGCAACAGATCGCGGCCGTGGAGCATGCCGGGGAGCGTATGGAGCAATTGCGCGCGGAGCAGAAGAAGCTGGCGCAGGAGTTCGAAACGGTGGCCGCCGAGTTGAGCGAGCGCCGGGCCTCGGCCGCGCGCAAGCTGGAGAAGCGGGTCGAGACCGAACTGGCGCAGTTGGCGATGGAGCGCACCGTATTTCGCATCGCTCTGTCGCGCGCGGAATGGTCGGCGGCGGGGGCGGACGGCGTCGAGTTTCTCGTGTCGCCGAATCTAGGCGAGGAGCCGCGGCCGCTGGAGAAAGTCGCTTCGGGGGGCGAGATTTCGCGCATCGCTCTCGCGCTCAAGACGTGCCTCGCCGCGCCGAAGAGCCGGATGATCCGAACGCTGGTGTTCGATGAGGTGGACGCGGGGGTAGGCGGCAGCGCCGCCGAAGGGGTCGGCCGGCGGCTGAAGAAACTGGCCGCGGCCAACCAAGTGCTTTGCGTGACGCATCTGCCGCAAATCGCTTCGTTTGCCGATCATCACTACCGCGTCGAGAAGCAGGAGTCCAAAGGGCGGACGGTGGCCGTGCTCGAGGAGCTCGACGCCTCGGCGCGCACTCGTGAGGTCGGGCGCATGTTGTCGGGGCAGAAGCTCACGCCTGAAGCGCTCAAGAACGCCGAGCAGCTCATCAAGATGAGCGTGGCGTAAAAGAACTAGCGCGACCGTCACTCGTAGCGCAGGGCTTCGATTGGGTCGACCTTCACCGCGCGGCGGGTGGGCTCCCAACACGCCAGCAGCGCCACGGCAGCGAACAAAACCCCAACGCCGATGAGTGTGGACGGGTCCGTGGGCTCCACTTCGAAGAGAAACGATTTCAAGACGCGGGACAGCACGAATGCCGCCGCCAGCCCGGAGAGCACGCCGCCCGCGATCAATTGAACGCCTTCCGCGAAGACGAGGTTGCGGATGTCGCGGCGCTCGGCGCCGACCGCCGCCCGGATCGCGATCTCGCGCCGGCGCGACGCCACGGACAGCGCCAACACGCCGTAGATTCCCACCAGCGTCAGCGCGCTTCCCGCCAGCGCGAAGCCGATCAGCAGTTGCATCGCGAAGCTCCGCGACGCCAGCGAATCGTTGCGAATCTGCTCCAGGGTTTTCAGATTCTCCACGGCGGCGGTCGGGTCGACGGCGTGCAATTCGCGCGGCACGCCTGCCATAACAGAACGCGGATCTCCGGCCGTCCGCAGAACCAGGTGCTTGGAATACGCGGACGCCTGCCAGAAGCAGAGATAGATCTCAGGCTCCGCCGCCTGTGTCAGGTCGTCCGTGCGTCCATTCGCCACCACGCCAACGATTTCCACTGCAGGCCGGTTTCGACCGTTGCCCCAGATCTTCTTGCCGATGGCGGCGCCGTTCGAAAAGTAGCGGTCGACGAGCGCCTGGTTGACCACCGCGACGTCGGTCGCGCCGCGGACATCCGTGGCGCGAAAGTCCCGTCCCGTCGACATACCCAGGCCGAGAAGCTGAAAGTATCCGGGGGTGACCGAACGCAGAGGGATGGCGATGCGGTCGCTCGCCTTGGTGGCGGGCGGCTGTCCTTCGATTTCGACGGTTCCCTGCCAGTTGTTGCCGGTAAGCGGCACGCCCCAGGCGAAGGCGGCATTTTGCACCCCGGGAATCGCCGAAACGCGTTCCAGGGCGCGCCGGTGAAAATCCAACGTGTCGCCCTGCACGGCGGTAACCGTCATGGTCAGAATCCGGCCGGAATCGTAACCGGAGCGCACTTTCGACACATTGATCATCGTGCGGATCAGCAGGCCGGCGCCGACCAGCAGAGACAGCGTCAACGCCGTCTGCGCCATCGTGACCGCCGCCAAAAGGCGCCGCTCGCCCCGGCCCGCGCTGCTCTTCGGCCCGGCGCTCTTCAGCACCTGCATGGGATCGAGGCGTGCGGCGCGCATGGCGGGAAGGAGCCCGGCCAGCCCGGCGGCCACGATCGCCGCGCCGAATCCGCACGCCAGCACCGGCCAGCCTGTCGTCACCGCGTCCAGACGCGGGATCGCGTGTCCGCCGATCAGCTTGAAGATCCTGACGATGCCAAATCCCAACGCTACGCCGAGGGTCGCTCCCACCAGGGCCAACAGCAGACTTTCCGTCGCGACCTGGCGAAAGAGCGCCGATCGGCCTACCCCGAGAGCGCTGCGAACCGCGTATTCCTGCTGCCGTTGCAGTCCGCGAACCAGCAGCAGCGCCGCGACGTTCCCGCATGCAATCAACAGCACGAGTCCGGCCGCGCCCAGCAGCGGCAGGAGGATGCGGCGTCCGTCGCGATTCATCTCGGCGGCCAGCGGCTGCGCCCGCGGAATGAATCCTTCGAAGTCGTGTTCGACTTGCGCCTGCCGGGTGGTGATCACCTGCAGGTCGCCTTGGGCCTGCTGCGCCGTGACCCCGGGTCGCAGGCGGCCCACGACGTCCCACTGCCGCGAGTTGAGCCTGGCCGGATTGGGAGCGGCCGGAAGCCAGAAGTCCACCGTCGCATTCACGTTGTAATTGGGTTCCTGCGCGGCGCCCGGAGAGGGCAGAAAGCGGATGCCGGGCGGCATCACGCCGATCACGGTGGGAGGCGTTTCCCGCCGGCTCATGCGAACGGTCTTGCCGACGATGTTGGGATCGCTGTTGAACTTCCGCTGCCAGAGGTCATAGCCGAGGATGATCACGGGTGCTGGCGGAACGCCGGTTTCGGAGTCGACGAAGGTGCGGCCGAGCAGCGGTTTGAGGCCGGCCACGCGGAAATAGTCCCGGGTGACTACCATGCCCTCCATCGACTCGCTGCCGTCGGGCCTGATCAGGAAGTTGAACGTCCATCCATATCCAGCGAGGGCATCGAACGATTTCGCCTGTTTCTGCCACTCCATCCATTGCGCCGCCGCCCACAACTGGGGACTCGCCATCGGCCGCCCGTCCGTCCTGGCGGATTGGACCAGCACGAGCCGCTCCGGTTGATCGTAGGGTGGCGGCGTGAGCAGGACCCCATGAATCAGGCTGAACACAGCCGACGTCGCGCCGATTCCCAATGCCAGGGTCAGTACGGCAATAGACGTAAAGCCAGGCTGTTTGCGCAGCATCCGGACGGCAAAACGCAGGTCCTGAGACATTCGTCCCCCTCTCGACCGATTGGAGCTCACCGGCTTTGACGCTGCGCCCGCGGGAACGATAGCAGTAAAGCTCTGGCGCTGCGTCTATGGCAATTGCGGCGACGCCGTGCGAAGCATTCTGGCAACCCAATCGGCGTGTGGGAGACGGGAGGCCGAGAGCCGGACGATTTCCGTTTCCACGTCGTATTCCACGCGCCGGATGGACGGCGTCAGGCCGTCCACCAGCAGATAAGAGGCGCGGCTGTCGCCGTCGTAAGACAGGCCCACGCTGCCGGTATTGGCCACGGTCACACGGGGTAGGCTCCGGACAAAAGAACGATGGATATGGCCATAGACTACGACAGGTTGGTGGAGCGCTCCGAAAGCCGATTCCAACTCGGAGTCGCCGCCCTCCGGCCCCGGCGCGCGCCAGGGACTGTCGGGACTGGCGTGCACTAAGGCGATGGGGGCGTGTATCCGGACAGGCGGGTGGGCGCCCAGCCATGCGAGCCTCTCTGGCCCCAGGGCGGCGCGGGTCGCCGCTGCCATCTCGCGAATGGCAGCCCAAAGCGAGGGCGGCGCCTTCGATTGTGACGCGAACTCCTCGAGCGACTCGGGCCGCGCCAGCATCTCATCGGTATTGCCGAGCACTCCCTGCCAGCCCAGATCGCGGATGCGGTCGACGATTTCCACCGGACTGGATCCGCCGTCGGCGAGATCGCCGCCGTGGAGGATCAGGTCGGGAGAAGTTTGTCGCAGATCGGCCAATACCGCTTCGAATGCGGCGCCGTTGCCGTGGATGTCGGAGACGATTGCGATGTGCATTACACAGTCAGGCCATTCGGATAGATGCCGCTGCGCGACCGCCGGATTCTGCATCAAAATGAAATTATGGATATCAATCGTTTCACTGAGAAGGCCCAGGAAGCGATCCGGTCCGCGCAGGGCCATGCGGTCCGCTACGGACACCAACAGATCGATGTCGAACACCTGTTGATCGCTTTGCTGGAACAGGAGAACGGTTTGACGTCGTCCATCCTTGCCAAGACCGGCATTGCGGTGGAATCCCTGTCCCGGCGCATCGGAGCGGAGCTCGAACGTCTCCCGAAAGTCTCGGGGCCGTCGGGCGGCCCGGACCAGGTCTACATCAGTTCCCGGCTCAACAAGCTTCTCACCGCGGCCGAGGACGAAGCCAAGAAGCTCAAAGACGAATACGTTTCGGTCGAGCACATCCTCCTCGCCGCCCTCGACGACCACGGCGCTTCCGGCAAGCTGTTCAAGGAATTCGGCCTCACTCGCGAGCGCCTGATGCAAGCGCTGCGCGAGGTGCGGGGCAGTCAGCGCGTCACGACGCAGAACCCCGAGGCCACCTACGAAGCGCTCGAGCGCTACGGGCGCGATCTCACCAAGCTGGCGTCGCAAGGCAAGCTCGATCCGGTCATCGGGCGCGACGAGGAGATCCGGCGGGTTATCCAGGTGCTGTCGCGGCGCACCAAGAACAATCCCGTGCTGATCGGCGAGCCGGGGGTCGGCAAGACCGCGATTGTCGAAGGCCTGGCGCTCCGCATCGTGCGCGGCGACGTCCCGGAGGGCCTCAAAAACCGGCGTATCGTTTCGCTCGACATGGGCGCACTGATCGCGGGCGCGAAGTTTCGCGGCGAATTCGAGGAACGGTTGAAAGCCGTGCTGAAAGAGGTGCAGGAAGCGGCGGGCGAGATCATCCTGTTCATCGACGAACTGCACACCGTGGTCGGCGCGGGGAAGGCCGAGGGCTCGATGGACGCGGGCAATCTCCTCAAGCCGATGCTGGCGCGCGGCGAACTGCACTGCATCGGCGCCACCACCCTCGACGAGTATCGCAAGCACATCGAGAAGGACGCCGCGCTCGAACGGCGGTTCCAGCCGGTGCTGGTGGACCAGCCGTCCGTGGAGGACACGATCTCGATTCTGCGCGGTCTGAAGGAACGCTACGAGGTCCACCACAAGGTGACCATCAAGGACGCGGCGCTGGTGGCGGCCGCGGTCTTTTCGAACCGCTACATCACCGACCGGTTCCTTCCGGACAAAGCCATCGACCTGGTCGACGAGGCCGCCGCGCGCCTCCGCACCGAGATCGATTCCATGCCGGCGGAGCTCGACGAGGCGCGGCGGCGCATCATGCAGCTCGAAATCGAGCGGGAGGCGCTCCGCAAGGAGAAAGACTCCGCATCCCGGGAACGACGCGAGAAGGTGGAAAAGGAGCTGGCCGACCTGAAGGGCGAATTCGACGCGCTCTCGGCGCGGTGGCAGACGGAGAAAGACGCGGTTCAACGGCTGGCGCAGACACGGGAGGAGATCGACCGCACGAAGACGCAGATCGAGCAGGCCGAGAGGCAGTACGACTTGAACCGCGCCGCCGAGCTGAAGTACGGCAAGCTCGCTCAACTCGAACGCCAGTTGCAGGAGGAGACCGAGCGCGTGAATCGCCAAGCCGGAGCCCGGCTGGTCAAGGAAGAGGTCGACGAGGAGGACATCGCGCGGGTGGTCAGCCGCTGGACAGGCGTCCCGGTGACCAAGCTCCTGGAAGGCGAGACGCAAAAGCTGCTGGCCCTCGAAGAGGAGTTGCACCAGCGTGTCATCGGGCAGGATGAAGCGGTGACCGCGGTGGCCGAGGCCGTGATCCGGGCGCGCTCGGGATTGAAGGATCCCAATCGCCCGATTGGCAGCTTCATCTTTCTGGGGCCGACCGGGGTCGGCAAGACCGAGCTGGCGCGGGCGCTGGCCGAGTTCCTGTTCGACGACGAGCACGCGATGATTCGCATCGACATGTCGGAGTACCAGGAGAAGCACACGGTCGCGCGGCTGCTCGGCGCGCCGCCGGGATACGTCGGCTATGAGGAGGGCGGCCAGTTGACCGAAGCGGTGCGGCGGCGGCCATACTCGGTCGTGCTGTTTGACGAGATCGAGAAGGCCCACCACGACGTGTTCAACGTGATGCTGCAGATCCTCGACGACGGGCGGCTGACCGACGGCCAGGGGCGCACGGTCGATTTCAAGAACACCATCGTGATCATGACGTCAAACGTCGGCAGCCAGCGGATCCTGGAATACCGCGGCAGCTTCGACGGAGAAGGCTTCGAGCGAATGAAGGAGGTGGTTCTCGACGAGATGCGCCGGCAGTTCCGGCCGGAGTTCCTGAACCGCGTCGATGAAATCATCGTCTTCCATGCGCTGGCGGAGGAGCACCTCAAACAGATCGTCGAGATTCAACTCGGGCGCCTGCGCGCACGCCTGGCGGACCGTCACATCACGTTACAGCTCACCGATATGGCCCGCGAAAACCTCGTCCGCACCGGCTACGATGCAACCTACGGCGCCCGGCCCCTGAAGCGCGCCATACAAAAGAAGGTCGAAACTCCCCTCGGCAGGCTCCTCCTCAAAGGGGACATTCGCGATGGCCAGACCGTCATCGTCGACGCAGAGGGAGCGGCGGGAGACTTGAAGTTCACCTAACGCGCGAGCCGGTTTAGCGCCGCCTCTTTTCGGCGGCGCGGACCTGGCGTTCGTCCATTCCGAAGTAATGGGCGACTTCGTGCCAGACCGTGTCCTCGACCATTCTTGCGAGGTGGGCCGGATCCTGCGCCAGGCGTTCATGGGGGCCCTGGAAAATCGTGATCCGGTCCGGCATGGCGAAGGGCTCGAACACGCTGCGCGTGGTGAGCGGCCGGCCTTCGTACAGGCCGAGCAGCGTGCCGCCCCGGGGAACGCGGCCGCGGGCGAGTTGCGCCGCCGAGGGCTCCTCGTCCACCAGCAGCGCGATATTTTTCATGCGGCGGCGAAAGCGGGCGGGAATGCGCCCCCAGGCGTCGGCCACCAGGCGATCGAAATGATCGGAATGCATGCCTGCTGTTATTCTATTTCTTGGCAGATTCCAACCCCAGACGCATTGTCGTCGCGATCGACGGCCCGGCCGGCTCCGGCAAGAGCACTATCGCCAAACGGCTCGCCGAGCGCCTCAATTTCATTTATATCGACACGGGCGCCATGTACCGCGCAGTGGCTCTGTGGGGCGTGCGCCAGAACGTCAGTCCCGACGATATGCACCGCATGGACCAGCTTGCCATGGCGGCCGAGATCGAGCTCGCGCCGGGCCGCATCCTGCTCAACGGCGAAGATGTCACACAGGCCATCCGCACACCCGATGTGTCGAATGGCGCCTCGCGGATCGCGGTGATCCCGGGGGTGCGGCGCGCCATGGTGGCCAAGCAGCGGGATATGGGAGAGCGATCGAGTGTCGTGATGGAAGGCCGCGACATCGGCACGGTTGTGTTCCCCCAGGCGGATGTGAAGGTGTTCCTCGACGCGAACCCGCAGGAGCGCGTCCGGCGGCGTTTGCAGGAGGTTCGCGCCAAGGGCGACGCGATCACGGAAGCAGCGTTGGCGGCTCAGATGCAGGAGCGCGATCAGCGCGACAGCACGCGGGCTGACGCTCCGCTCGCTCAGGCGCCGGACGCCATCTATCTCGATTCGACAGGCATGACAATCGAGGAAGTCGAGGAGGCTATCCTCAAGATCATCCGTATGCGGACCACCAACGGAAGGGACTTCAGTTGAGCGATTTGCTGATGATGAAGTTCGGCGGGACGAGCGTAGGCTCGGCTGCGCGGATGAAGGTGTCGGCGCGCCTCGCCGCCGGCGAGGGCGCGAAACGGCCCGTGGCCATTGTCGTCTCCGCCATGTCGAAGATCACCGACCTGCTGCTCGACACCATGCGGCATGCCGAAGGCGGCGACAACGCCGGTATTGAGAAGAATCTGGCGGCGCTGCGCGGGCGGCATGAGGGCGCCTGCCGCGAACTGCTGCCGGAGGAGCGGCAGCCGGCGGTGCTGGCGCGGATCGGCGAACTGTTGGGCGAGTTCGAGCGCATCGTGCGCGGCATGGCGATGCTCAACGAACGTCCTCCGCGGTCGGTGGATGAAGCGGTCGCGATCGGAGAGCGGCTGTCCGCCATGTTGATTGCCGAGCACTTGAACGCCGAGGGGACGCCGGCGGTGGCGGTGAACGCGTGGGAACTGGTGGTGACCGATGCCGTCTTCGGTAACGCGTCGCCGCTGATGGATGCGACGCGGGAGAAAGCGCGCGCCCGGCTGCTGCCGTTTCTGGAAAAGGGCATTATGCCCGTGATTACCGGGTTCAACGGGGCCACGGCTGATGGCCGGCCGACCACCCTGGGACGCGGCGGGTCGGACTTCTCCGCGTCGATTCTGGCCGCCGCCCTGGATGCCGCCGAACTATGGATCTGGACCGATGTCGACGGCATCATGAGCGCGGACCCGCGCTTGGTGGCTGACGCGCAGGTCCTCTCCGAGATCACCTACGCGGAGGCGGCCGAGTTGGCATACGCCGGAGCCAAGGTGCTGCATCCGCGGACGCTCGCCCCCCTTGTGGAGAAGAAAATCCCGGTGTGGAGCAAGAACAGCTTCGCGCCGGAGAAGCCGGGCACCAAGATCGTGCCTGAGATCGCGACGGCCACCGGAGCGCGCGCCGTGGCGTCGATGGGCAACGTGGCTCTGGTGGCTCTGGAGCCGGCCGGGCCCGAATTGAATGGTGTGCAGGTGATGGCCCGGGCGTTGGATGCCGTGGCGCGGGTGAACGTCGAGGTGCTGCTGGTTTCCAGCTCCAGCTACCGCCAGAATTTCTGCTTCCTGGTGCGGCACGAAGAGCTCGACCGGTCGGTGGCGGCGATCGAGTCGGCGCTGTCGCTTGAGTTTGCGCATCAATACCTCAAGCCGATCGCGGTCGACCGGGACGTCGGACTGCTGGCGGCGGTGGGGGAGGGAATGCAGGGCAAGCCGGGTCTGGCGGGGAGGATCTTCACCGCGATCTCGCGCGTGCACGTGAATATCATCGCCATCTCGCAGGGCTCGAGCGAACTGACGATTGCCGTGGTGGTGCGCCGCGAGGGGCTGGAAAAGGCCGTCAAAGCGGTGCACGCCGAATGCGGCCTGGGAATCCGGCCGCCGGTGCCGGTGTTCACGTTCCCGATGGAACGGAGGCGCGAGGAGTAGGTAACGCAGCCCCCGCCGCGATCCGCTATAATGGTCTTTCCCCTTTAGACACAGGAGTTTCTCTTAACATGTTTGATCTGTTTCGCAGCCGAGATAAAGCCGTGCGCATCCTGCTGGGAGCGCTGTTGGTGCTGGTGGGCTTCTCCATGCTCACCTACCTCGTCCCGAGCTACAACACGGGCGCCTCGGCCAATGACGTGGTGGTGGCCGAAGTAGGCAAGGAGGCCATTACCCTTCCCGAGATCCAGCGGCTGATTCAGAACACGATGCGCGGCCGGCAGTTGCCTCCCGAGATCCTTCCCTCGTACGTGCCCCAGATGGTCGACAACATGATCAATGAGCGGGCGCTGGCCTATGAGGCGGAGCGGCTCGGCTTCGAGGTGACCGACGCGCAGATCGCCGAGGCGATCCGGACGTATGTGCCCAACCTGTTTCAGGACGGCAAGTTCCTCGGCAAGGAAGCCTATGCCTCCCTGTTGGGGCAGCAGAATCTCACGATCCCCGAATTCGAAAACGACATGCGGCGGCAGATGCTGATCGCCCGCCTGCGCGCGGTGGCCCTGGAAGGGACGGTCGTGACGCCCCAGGAGATCGAGCAGGAATACCGGAAGCGGAACGAAAAGATCAAGGTCGAGTACGTCAAACTCACCGCCGACAAATACAAGGGCGAATCGACGCCCACCACCGACGAGCTGCAGCGCTACTTCGAGGCCAACAAGGCCCAGTACACGACGCCGGAACGGAAGAGCCTGGCGGTGCTGATCGCCGATCAGACGAAGATCGAGCAATCCGTCAACCCGACCGACGCCGATCTCCAGCGCGCCTATGCGCAGAACCAGAGCCAGTACCGCATCGGCGAGAGCGTCAAGGTGCGGCACATTCTGCTCAAGACTCAGGGCAAACCGGTGGCCGACGATGCGAAAACGAAAGCGCAGGCGGAAGATCTGCTGAAACAAGTCAGAGGCGGCGCGAATTTCGCGGAACTGGCCAAGAAATACTCCGAAGATCCGGGTTCGGCGAACAGCGGCGGCGAGTATACGGTGCAGCGGAACGGTCAGATGGTGCCGGAGTTCGAAACCGCGGCCTTCACCCTGAAGCCGGGTGAGAGTCAGGTGATTAAGACCACCTACGGCTATCACATCATCCAGGTGATGCAGCACGATCCCGCGCGGCTCAAGCCGTTCGAGGAAGTGAAGGCGTCGATCGCCGCCGACTGGAAGAAGCAGCGCGTCAACGATCTGATGCAGCAGATCTCGGATAAGGCGCAGTCGATGCTGCAAAAAGACCCGGCGCATCCGGAGAAGGTTGCCGCCGATCTGAATATGCAGCTGGTGCGCGTCGACGGATTCGAGACCGGAAAAACGATTCCCGAAGTCGGCGTCAGCGCGGATTTCGATCAGTCGATCCTCACGCTCAAGAAGGGCGAGGTGTCGCAACCCGTGACGCTGGGCGCTAACAAACTGGCGCTGGCGGTGGTGTTGGACGTCTCCCCGGCGCGTCCTTCCACGTTTGCCGAGTCGGAAGCCGCCGTCCGCGAGGAGGTCATCCGCAAGCGCTCGAACACCGCCGTCCAGACTCACGCGAAGGAGTTGCTCGACAAGGCCAAATCGATGGGCGGCGATCTCGCCAAGGCCGCCAAGTCAATGGGACTGGAAGTCAAAACCTCGGACGATGTCGCGCGCACCGGCGCGGTGGAAGGCCTGGGGTCGGCAAGCTACGTGCAGGAAGGGTTCAAGCAGCCCGATGGGACCGTCTTCGGTCCGATTCCGACGCCGGATTCGACGATTGTGGCCAAAGTGGTTTCGCACTCGCAGGCCGATCCGTCGAAGATGGCCGAGCAGCGGATTTCGATTCGCGACGAGCTGAAGGGCCAGAAGGGCCGCGACCGCGAGATGCTGTTCGAGGCCAGCCTGCGCGAGGCGCTGATCAAGCAGGGGAAGATCAAGATCCACCAGGACGTGATCAACCGTCTGATCACGCAGTACCGGGGAGCGTAGGCCGGGATCCACGGCCTGACTGATGCTCCATTCCTTTCTCGACTTCATTCAGACGCTCACGAATCCCGATCGGCTGATCCATTTGTTGAGCACGATCCTGGCCGGCTGGCTCGGCTATGCGGCGCTGTTCGCGATCGTGTTCTCCGAGACCGGGTTGCTGGTGGGATTCTTTCTGCCGGGCGACTCGCTGCTGTTTACCGTAGGGGTGGTGGCCGGAACCGGCGCGCTGGATGTCGGGCTGGTCTGCGTGGTGTTGAGCGCCGCAGCGTTGTTGGGAGATTCCACCGGATACCTCCTTGGACGTAAGACGGGCCCCCGAATCTTCAGCCGTCCCGATTCACGGCTTTTCAAACAGGAGTACATCACCCGCACCAACGCGTTCTACGCGAAGTACGGAGGCAAGACGATCGTCATGGCGCGTTTCGTTCCGATCGTCCGCACGTTCGCCGCGTTCGTGGCGGGGGTGGGGCAGATGCCGTATCGCAAGTTCCTGCCTTACAGCGTATGCGGCGGCATCGGCTGGGTCTGCCTGCTGACCACTCTTGGATATAAGATCGGCGGGATCCCCCTGGTGCGGCGAAACTTCGACAAGGCGATCCTCCTCATCATCTTCATCTCGCTATTGCCCACGTTCATCGAAGTGTGGAAGGCATGGCGCGAGAAGGCGCACGCCCGCTAACCGGATCGGCCAACCAGGCCGGCGGCGAATAGCCGATCGTCCACCGGGCCCAGGCTTCTTGCGACATTAGCGGCGAGGAGGCCGGTATGCGGGATGTCGCAAAGATACTCGGGTATCGCCCAAACGTCGTCCTCCGAAGTCATCCAGTGGATGGCGTCGAAGCGCGCCAGGTTCACCGTCCGCGAGTACCGCCGCAGGGTCTTTTCCTTCCGCAGATTGTAATAGTGCTCGAAGTAAGACATGACGAGTTCGCGCAGGGTGCGATAGACCGGTTCGCGATAGCGCAATCCGGAGTAGTTCGACTTGGCCGCCGCGCCCCAACATCCGCGAGACCGGAAAACCGCCAGGACATGGTCGTCATCGCGGACGGCTTCGAGATCCAGGAGAAGCGGCGGGTGGCCGATCATGCGCAGCGCCGCGGCGGCGAAGAGGGCGCCTTCCATGCAGTGCGCGGTTCGGTCTCGCAGGACGCGCCGCGGTCCGCGGCACGTCGGTCCCTCGGGCTCTTTGTTGTAGGCGAGATCGCAATCGAGAAAGCGCTGGATCCTGGCGGGAGTGGTGAGCCGTCGAAAGACGGCGCGCTCCGCGGCGGTAAATGGGTTGGCGGGCATTTCGCTCAGGTTAACCGATGCGGAGCTCGGTTTCCGCCCGCCGATTCGTCCGGGTAGGACTCCAGCAGGGCCGCGATCATGATAGAGATCCGTTCCCGCGGCATTCCAGGCGCGGATTAACGCGAAGTCCGGCCGGCCGTTTTGAAACGATCGCCGTCGATCTCCAGACCGCCGCAGACCGGCATGTTACTGCCATCCATTTCCAGCGCGGACAGCGTCCACGCGCCTTGAAGCTTCGCGAGGTCGTTCGCCATGGGGGGGATTATACAATGGGCGCATGGATCGCCTCGAAGAACTACGCCGCCGTCATGCGGCAGCCGAGCAGGGCGGCGGGCCCGAACGGCGCGCGCGGCAGCACAAGGAAGGCAAACTCTCGGCGCGCGAGCGCATCGAGCTTCTGCTGGACGAGGACACCTTCGAGGAATTGGACAAGCTGGTCACGCACCGCTGCCGCGATTTCGGTATGGAGGACCAGGTGGTGCCCGGCGATGGCTTCGTCACGGGCTACGGCCGCATCGGCGGACGCTTGGCATATGTCTTTGCGCAGGACTTCACCGTGTTTGGCGGATCGCTCTCGGAAGCCAACGCCCAGAAGATCTGCAAGATTATGGACCTCGCCCTGAAGACCGGTGCGCCTGTAATCGGCCTTAACGACTCCGGGGGGGCCCGCATTCAGGAGGGCGTGGTTTCCCTCGCGGGCTACGCCGATATCTTTCTGCGCAATACGCTCGCCAGCGGGGTGGTGCCGCAGATCTCGGCGATCATGGGGCCTTGTGCCGGCGGGGCCGTGTATTCGCCGGCCATTACCGACTTTGTCTTCATGGTCGATCGCACCAGCTACATGTTCGTGACCGGCCCTGACGTGATCCGCACCGTCACGCATGAGGACGTCACGAAAGAGAAACTCGGCGGGTCGATGACGCACAACTCGGTGAGCGGGGTCGGCCACTTCATCGCCGCCGACGACGCGGAGTGCCTGCGAATGATCCGCGAGCTGATGAGCTACCTGCCGCAGAACAACCGGGAAGACTCTCCGCGGAGGGCGACGGCCGATTCGCCGGACCGCATGGACGCCGCGCTCGACGGCATCGTGCCCCGGGAATCGAGCCTGCCTTATGACATCAAAGACGTGATTCACCGCGTGGTTGACGATGGCGAATTCTTCGAAGTGCACGATCATTGGGCCAAGAATATTGTGGTCGGGTTCGCGCATATGGATGGGCGTTCCATCGGCATCGTGGCCAACCAGCCGGCGTTCCTGGCCGGATGTCTCGACATCAACTCCTCGGTGAAAGGGGCCCGGTTCGTGCGGTTTTGCGACGCCTTCAATATTCCTCTGCTGACGTTCGAGGATGTTCCCGGCTTCCTGCCGGGAACGGAGCAGGAATTCGGCGGCATCATCCGCCACGGGGCCAAGCTGCTCTATGCGTACGCGGAGGCGACCGTTCCCAAGATCACTGTGATCACGCGCAAGGCCTACGGCGGGGCGTATTGCGTGATGGGGTCGAAGCACATTCGCACGGACATCAATCTGGCATGGCCTACCGCCGAGATCGCCGTGATGGGGCCCGAGGGCGCCGTCAATATCGTCTACCGGAGGGAATTATTGAGCGCGGACGACCAGCCGGCCGTGCGGCGGCAGAAGGTGGAGGAGTTCCGCGACCGGTTCGCCAACCCCTTCGTGGCGGCCGAACGCGGGTATGTGGACGATGTCATCGAGCCCCGCGAAACGCGGCCCCGTGTGATACGGGCGCTGCGCATGCTGGAGAACAAGGTCGATAGCATGCCCCGGAAGAAACACGGAAATATTCCGTTGTAGGGGCTTGTCGATTGCCTATCCTTCCGGCGCGAAGGCGAAGCTGCGCATCGAGATTGTCCCGTAGTGAAATCCTTCGAAAATGGTCTGCGGGCCCTCTTCGGGGAACGCCGCGCCCAGTGTGATGAAGACCGGGTCGAAGTGTTCGGGCGTAGGAACCGCCATGGCGGCATGCGGGCCCCTCTTCCGGTATTCGAAGAGGGCTTCGTACTGGCGCGCTTCGATGCGGCGCGTCACCCAGTCGTCGAAGGTCGCCGCCCAGGGCTCCACGGGCGCTTCTTTGGCGGCCGCGTTGAAGCGCCGCAGGTTGTGCACGATTCCCCCGCTGCCCACAATGAGCACACCCTCCCGGCGCAAGGGACGCAACGCCTCGCCCACGGCGAACAGCCGGCGTGGATCGGCGATCGGCAGCGACACTTGAATCACCGGCAGGTGCGCCTCGGGCCATGCCAGCCGTAGCGGGACCCAGGCGCCGTGATCGAGACCGCGCGAGGGGTCGAGTGAGGACGGAAAGCCTGCGGCGTGCAGGTGCAGGTCGACCAGCGTCGCCAACTCCACGTCCCCATGCGCTGGATATTCGATGCGGTAGAGTTCCTGCGGGAACCCGCCGAAATCATGGATCAGCGGCGCGCTCTCCCACGAGGTGACTGCCAGCGGCAGGGCCTTGTGCCAATGCGCGGAGACGATCAGGATCGCGCGCGCCTCCCGATGGGCTTCGCCAAAGCCGTGCAGCGCGGCAGCGTGCGCGTCGCCGCCCAGGGCGGACATGGGGGACCCGTGGGCGAAGAAGGCGGCGGGAGCGGTGGTCATCGATTATGAGATGCAGGGCGCCGATGTTATGATGCGGGCGTGGCGCGCGAAGAGGTCCTCGCCAGGCTTCGTGAAAGGATTGTCCTGTTCGCGGCATCTCATCTATCGAGGGACGTGGCGGAGGATCTGGCGCAGGAAGTGCTCATGCTGCTGCATGAAAAATACGCGCACCTGGAGCGCCCGGAGGATCTCCTCCCTCTGTCCTTGCGGATCGTGCGCTTCAAAATCATGAGTTTGCGCCGGAAGGCGGCGCGGCGCGGCGAGTACACGCAAGTCTCGGTCACCGATCTGCCCTTACCGGATCTGGATGCCAGCCCGCTGGATTATGTCGAGCGAAAGGAGATGCTGACCCGCCTCAAGCGCGCGATGGGGCAACTCGGGGAGCGCTGCCGGGGGTTGATGCGGCTGAAACTCGCCGGGAAAACGTTCCCGGAGATTCAGCAAATCATGGGCGCCGGCGCGATCAACACGATCTATACGTGGGACCATCGCTGCCGCAAGAACCTCTTGGAACTGATGGGTGGAAGGTGGGAGCCATGAGGCCGGAGGAAGCGCGGAAGCTGTTGGGCGGATACGCCACCGGCACGCTGACGGAGAGTGAGCGGCAGGCCCTCTTCGCGGCCGCACTCGAGGATCAGGAGCTGTTCGACGCCCTGGCTCGGGAGCAGCCCTTGTGCGACCTGCTGCGCGATCCGGCGGCGAAGGCGGAGCTGCACGCGGCCTTGGATGAGCCCCCCAAACGATGGTGGGGATGGCGTCCGGCGGCCGCGCTCGCCGTGGCGGGGCTGGCCGCGATGGTCATTCTGGCGGTGCGGCATCCGGCTCCGCAGCCCGCGATTGTCGCTGACGTTCGCCCACCCGTCTTGCCTGCCCCGCCTCGCGAAGCGCCCCCGGCGTCCGCGCCGGCGACGCCAACTCCTCGTACGGAAGCACGGAGACCCGCCCCGGCTCTTGCTAAGGCCCCGGCCCCGGCTTCGGCTCCGGCTCCTGCGAGCGCCCCTGCCGCAGCCGTTGCCCCCGCGATCCCACCGGTGGCCGCGTCTCAGGAACTGCAAAAGGTGGAGCCGCAACCCGTCGAGCAGCGCCGGGTGGAGGGTGCAGTGGTGGGCGGAGTGCCGGGCGGCCTGATGCAGTCGGCTCCGGCGCCGCCTCCACCACGACCGGGGATGTCGATGTTTGCGACGGAATCCAGCGGCGCGGCGCGCGATATCTTCTTCGGCGCCCCCGTGTCGGCGCAACGTGCGCGGATGGCGGCCGCGGCCGGTATCCCGGAGCGGCGGACCCTCGGTCTGCGCTACACGTTCCTGCGCAAGGAGAGCGCGGATTGGGTTGAGGCCGATCCCGACAGTCTCAAGCGCGAGGATACGGTGGCAATGCGGTTCACCGCCAATACCAACGGTTTCCTTTCGATCGACGGCGCGCCGCCCGTGGCGATCACCGCCATGCAGCCTTACACATCCGGCGCAATCGACAAGGACGAAGTGAACGTGATCTTCGCGCGAACCCCACAAACATCCCTGAGCACGGCCGCCACCCCCGTCACGGAGGTCCGCGGACGGGAAATATTCGTGGTGAACACCCAGCCCGTTCCCGCTCTCGAAGTCAGGATCCGGCTGAAGAGGAACTAGACGCCGAGTCCGTGGCCGCCGCGAGGAACCGTGCGGCGACGAGGGGCGCATCGAACTGCTGGACCCACCGTGCGCCCGCTACGGCCTGTGCGGCCCGCGCCGCGGGGGATCGATAGAGCGCCTCGATCTCCGCCGCGAGCGCCTCCGGGCGGTCGGGCTCGAATAACGCAGCGTGCGGCGCGACCTCCGGAATCGCCCCGGCGCGCGCGCCGACGATCGCCTTACCGGCGGCCATGGCTTCCAACAGGACAATCCCAAAGCCTTCCTGGATGCTGGGCAGGCAGCAGACCGCCGCGCGCTCGTACTCGGCGACGAGCGCGGCGCGGGAGACGTCGCCCAGCCAGGTCACGGTGGAGTCCAGGCCCAACTCTCGCGATAGCGCACGGAGAGCGGATGTGCAGGGCCCGTTGCCCACGATGCGGACTTCCAGGTCCGGGATCCTCCCGCGCAGCAGCGCGGCGGCCCGCAGCAGGACATCGACCCGCTTCCGCCGGTAAAATCGGCCGACAAACAGCACGACGAACTTCGATGGCCCCGCGGCGCCATTGGTGAGCAGCCGCCGCCACTCCGCGAGATCGATGAGCTCCGGCACAATCGCCGGGAGGGCCGGCAGGGCATAGAACTCGCGGGCGCGTTCGGCCGAATAGCGGCTGGTGCAGAACACGCGCGCGGCTCGCTGCACGTGGAGGCGCTCACAGCGAGCCTGCATCGACATGGTGAGACGCGTCAAGCCGCTCTCGAAGCGGACCTCATCCGCGATCACGCCCTTCAGCGACGCCACATGAGTAGAGACACCTCCGGCGATGCGGTAGCCGTCCATATCGAAACCGACCGTCAGGCCGTCGTCGGGGTTACGGCGAAGCCGGCGGTTGAAAATCAGGCGCTGCGCCGTGAACACCGGCAGCAGGACGCGCGGGGTTTCGTAGGTGATGGTATGGCCGAGCGCCTCCAGCGCGCGCGCCAGCACGTGGATGCCGACATACGTGCCGCTGCCGCGGCGAATGTCGAGGGGGGTTGAGGTGAGGAACCGGATCTGCACTAAGGGATACGAACTACCATGATACCGGTTTGGCGGTTCCCGTTGTACGTGACGGCATAAGCCGTGTTAGCGCTCGAATTGGCCGAGATCAGCCGTCCGGCCGTTCCGGCCGCCTGCGGAGGGCCGAAGGACGTGACGCCCTCGGGGTTCGGCACAACCGTCAACTCATTGCTGATCAGATCGTAGATCACCAGGTTGGACGCTCCCTGCTTCAGCGCGCGGGCGACGATCTTCCGCGTGGCGAGGCAACAGACTGTCCCCGCATCCTCGAGCGGCGCGACCGTCGTGAAACCGTCCGGAACAGGCAGGTTCGTGACGGTCTGGAGATCCAGGTTGTACAACAGCAACCCCTGGTCACCGGCGGCGCGGTTGGTGGTTTGCGCAAACAGGGAATTCAGTTCGGGAATCTGCTGGAGCGTGGCATCGCTGAAGCCATTCACGCTCGCCGGCAGCGGCAGCACCGAGGCGCTGGCATTGACCCCGTCCAGGACATAAACCGTGTCGGACGTGCCGGTGCGGGTGGTGTCGAGCCGCGCGGCAAAAACGTAATTGTTCATCTGGCCCAGCGAGACATCGGCGCGGGTCGAGGGAACTCGCAGCAGCCCCTGGCCGGGCAAGGGAACGGCGGTAACCGCGACGTCCGAGAAGTCGAGCAGCAGGAAACCCCCGCCGGGACACGCCTGTTTGAAATCCGCTTCGGGCGCGCTCGCCCCGGCGAGCGCCAATTGGCCCGCGAGGTCCAGCGTCAGGAGCCGGATATCCGATGTGCAGGAGGCGGCGAACCAGCCGTCGGGGAAGGTCGCAATCTTAGGATCGCCAGTGAGGGGGAATGCGACAAACGCGTCTTTGGAAGCGTCGGCGGCGCGGGCGAGCACGAAAAACTGGCGCGTGGCGCCGTCGAACAGGGCGGGCTCGCGCGGTGGCGCGGCGGGCGGTCCGCCGGCCCGCACCGGCGCCACCGCGTTGAGCAGCGGGAGCCATCCGGCCGGAAATTCCTTGGACACTTGAACGTCACCGGTCCCGCTGACGATCGCGAATGTGGCTTTTGTGGGCTTCAAGGGGTCGTCTCCCGCGATTACCGCGACGCGGCCCTGCCCCACATTCGCCGATGCGTACACATTCTTGAGGCCCCCGATATCGACGGTCGGAGTGACCCCGACCCCAATGGCGCCGCCGCCCGCCGCGCCAGTGGTTACCTGCACATTCCCGGTGTCCGGATCGATGACGGCGATCTTCGGTGGCGTGCCCGGCAGCGCCGCGATCAGCCCCGCCGGTGTCACGGTGAGGGTTGTTGCCGGCGATGGCAACGTCACCGTGAGTGGAGCCTCCGACGGATGGAAGATCTTGACGGTGTCGCTGACGCCGCTCTGCGGATTCGCTGCCGGAGGGCCCGCCAGCGCAGCCACGGTGTCCGAATTCAACGGAACCACGGTCGGGATGGTGTTGGCGCCTGCGCTGGTCAGGCAATCGCTGGCGAGGGCCAGCGCTTTGCGCGCGACATCGGCGGAAATGGCCGCGTAGCAGCCATCGGAACCGCGCCCGCTGGTGGCCAGCAGATACCGGCCATTGAGGTCGGTGTCGGTGAGATTGACGATCGCAGGAGCGCGGTCGGGCAGAGGCAGGTAGTCGATCGTGGGAGTCGTGGACGGTTGGAAGACCGTCAGGTTCGCCCGCTGCCGATTCGCCATCAGCGTGACCAGGTCGCCTGGCCGGGCGTCCGGCGGGACCGCGATAATCACGTCGAACTCGCCGGGCCGTTTGCTGGAAGCGGCGGCCGTAACCATCGCCGGCAATCCCCCGACGAATGCCGAGAGATCCGCTTTGGGCGCCGCCGGAGGATCGGCAGGCCCGACGTCGCCCCGCGCGATTTTTGCGTCGGTGACGCCGAGTCCGCTCGACGTCGTGGCAATGGTTCCCGCATCCGCGCTGCCCCAGGGTGCGCCGAATCCGGCATCCTTTACGGTGCGGATCGACGGCGCGAGGGCGGTCACGATCACCTTGGCGGGCTGGCTGGCGCCCGCGGCGCGCCGCACGATTACGTCCACTAATCCGAGGTTGGCGTCAGGGGGAACCTGCGCCACGATCAGGCCGGGAGAGACCGAATACAGCGCCGCCGGCTTCCCGCCGATGGTCACCTGCACGTCGGCGAGCCGCACCGGCCACGGCGTTTCGGTCGCTTTCGCGCCTTCCACCGGCCCGAGGTTCAACCCGGCAATCTGGGCCAGCCCGCCTTGCGCGACCGTGCCTGGAGCGGGCGCCTGCGTGAAGAAGTTAGTGACACCGCGGGCGCTGATTACCGGCGCCGTGGGCGCTTGTCCCTGGAGCAGCGGAAGGCAGGCCGCCAACGCGATCAAGCAGCGCATAGACATCTCGTTCACAGCTTAACCCGGCTCCCGTCCGGACGTTGCGCTCGTACAATAGGACTTGGTATTCATCGCTCCACCCAAAAAGGCTGTTTGCCTCCTGTCCGGAGGGCTCGATTCCTCCACCTGTCTCGCCTTGGCCCGGCGCGAGGGCTATGCGTGTTATGCCCTCTCCTTCGACTACGGGCAGAGGCACAAGATCGAACTGGAGGCCGCCGCGCGCGTCGCCGCTGTTTTCGGGGTCGAGCGCCACATGGTCGCCCATATCGGGCTCGACGCGTTCGGCGGCTCGGCTCTCACGGCCGGCATTGACGTTCCAAAGGGGCGCGCCGCGGACGAGATGGCCCATGGCATCCCGATCACCTACGTCCCCGCGCGCAATACGATCTTTCTTTCGTACGCGCTGGCATGGGCCGAAGTGCTGGAGTCTTCGGACGTTTTCATCGGCGTCAACGCGCTCGACTACTCCGGCTATCCGGATTGCCGCCCGGAGTACATCGAGGCTTACGAGCGCATGGCGAATCTGGCGACGGCTGCGGGCGTCGAGGGCCGCACGCATCTGAAGATCCATGCGCCGCTTCTCAAACTCACCAAGGCCGATATTGTCCGTCTGGCGCGCGATCTCGGGCTCGATTTCTCCCTCACCCACAGTTGCTATGACCCCGACCCGTCCGGGCGGCCGTGCGGGCAGTGCGACTCATGCCTGCTGCGGCAAAAGGGGTTCGAAGAGGCCGGCATTGAAGATCGCTGAGCTGTTCTATTCCTTGCAAGGCGAGGGCTCTCTTGTAGGTGTGCCATCGGTCTTCATCCGCACCAGCGGGTGCAACTTGCGCTGCTCGTGGTGCGACACTCCGTATACGTCGTGGCAGCCTGAGGGAGTCGACCTCACGCTGCGGCAAATCCTCGACGAGGTGGGCGCGCACCCGGCCCGGCATGTCGTCGTCACTGGCGGCGAACCGATGATCGCGCCTGAGATCCTCCCGCTCACCCAACAGTTGCGCGAGCTTGGGCTGCATATCACGATCGAAACTGCCGGCACCGTCTTCCAGCCGGTGGCGTGCGACCTGATGAGCATCAGCCCCAAGCTCTCCAACTCCACGCCGGAGGGGTCTTGGGCTGCCCGGCACGACCGCTTGCGGATCCAGCCGGCCGTCCTGGCGGAGTTGATGGGGCGATATGATTACCAACTGAAGTTCGTCGTGGAAAAGTCGGCGGACCTGGCGGAAGTGCGCGACCTGGTGGCGACGCTTTCGGCCTCGCGCGAGCGGGTCATTCTGATGCCGGAGGGGACCGATCCCGCGGTCCTCCATGAGCGTGCTCTCTGGCTCGCGGAGATCTGCAAGGAAGAGGGTTTCCGCTTCAGCCCGAGGCTCCACGTCGACCTATATGGAAACCGCCGAGGAGTGTGACATGGACCTGAAGACCGCGATCTCGACGGATCCGATTTGCCGCGAACACCTGGCCGATCGCCCCGGCCATCCCGAGCGTCCCGAACGGTTCGACGTGGTGGCCGGCGCCCTGCGGCAGGCGGGCCTGCTCGATCGAAGTGTGGCGCTCGGGCCGCGATCCGCCACTCTCGACGAACTGGCGCTGTGCCATACCCGGCGCTACTTGACTGTGGCGCGCCAGGATGTCGAAACCGGCCGGCCGTGTTTGAGCACCGGCGACACCGATATCGGGCCGAATTCGTGGGAAGTGGCGGCGCGCGCAACCGGGGCGGCGTTGAATGCCGTCGACGCGGTAGTCACCGGCCCCGCCAGGAACGCCTTTTGCGTGGTGCGGCCGCCGGGTCATCACGCCAACGCCTCCCGCGGCATGGGATTCTGTCTCTTCAACAACATCGCCGTCGCCGCCCGGTATGCGCAGCAAAAGCACGGCGTAGCGCGGGTCCTGATCCTCGATTGGGATGTGCACCACGGCAATGGGACGCAGGATATCTTCTACGCGGATCCGGCCGTGTTCTTCTTCAGCACGCACCAGTGGCCGCTGTATCCGGGAACCGGCCGCGCCGACGAAACCGGCGCTGGCGCCGCCGTGGGAACAACGATGAATTTTCCCTTCCCCGCGGGATCCGGCCGCGAGGAGATTCTGGGCGCCGTGCGGGAGTCGTTGATGCCCGCGATGGAACAGTTTCGTCCGGAACTGGTCCTGATCTCCGCGGGGTTCGATTCGCGCATCGGCGATCTGCTCGGGCGCTTCACCCTCACCGACGAGGATTTTGCGGACCTCACCCGCGCCGCGATGGAGATCGCGGACCGGTCGGCCGGGGGCCGGGTTGTCTCGCTGCTCGAAGGCGGGTACAACTTGAGCGGGCTCGCGTCGGCCGCCGCCGCTCACGTCACGGCATTGTCTTCGGCGCGATAATCCGCCGGCGGATTTCGCTATTTGCCGCTCGGGGCCGGCACCGTCCACAGGTAGATGTGGCGTCCGTCGATCAGCTCTTCGCGCTCCGGCTTCCAATCGCCCATATCGAAGCTATGCGACACGATGCGCGTGCCGGGCTTCAACTCTTTCAGGAGTTTCGGCCGCAGCCGTTGATTGACATCGGGCAGCAGGTACAACGTGACCACCGTCGCGTCGCCGATTGCCGCTTTGAACAGGTCGTTCTCCTCGAATTTGACCTTGTCGTCGACGTTCGCCTTCTTGGCGTTCTGCCGGGCCTCCTGGACGCGCTCGGGATTGATATCGACGCCGACGCCTTTGGCGCCATAATCTTTGGCGGCGGCAATAACGATGCGGCCGTCTCCGCAGCCGAGATCGTACACCGTGTCTCCGGCTTTGACGCCGGCCATCTTTAACATCCCGTCCACGACGAGGTTCGGGCTTGGGACATACGGCACATCGAGTCTGGGTGAAGTGGTTTGCGCCGCCGCGATTGTCAGCGCCAGAAGGACGCCTGCGAAGAGGGAAAAGCGCATCGTGACCTCCGCCGTTGAGAGTAACCTATTCTCCAACCGGCGGCTAGCGCGTGGCGCCCCGGAATGTGTCCGGCGAAACAGCTACCGGCCCGCTAATGCCGCCCGCGCCTCCCGCGCCGATGGATAATCGGGCTGGACGCGCAATACCCCGTCGATCTCGCGCAGCGCCGCGGCGCGATCTCCCAATGCGGCCAGCACCATCCCGAGATCGAAGTGCGCCTCCAGGTTCCCAGGCTCGAGCCTCACCGCCTCCTCGAAAGCCCGGCGCGCGTCGGCGTCCCGGCCCGCATAAGCGAGAGCGACGCCCATGCCCAGGTGGGCCCGCGCCAACGCCGGGTCAATCTCCAACGCCGTTCGGAACTGGGACATGGCAGTCGCCGGCTGCTGCCGCTGCAGGTAGATCAAGCCTGAATAGGTGTGCGCCATGGCATTGCGGGGCCGGTAGCGGAGACACTCCGCGAAGCTGCTCAGGGCCTCCTCGACCTTTCCTTCGCGAAAGAGCCGCTCCCCTTTTTCGAAACTCGCCTGCGCGAGATTCGATTCGCCGATCCGGTCGCCGGGCTTGATCCGCAGTGTCTCCCTGTACTGCGCGATCGCCTCCTCCGGCCGGCCGCGCCGGTCCAACTCCACCCCGAGATTATCGTGCGCGACGAAGTTGTCCCGGGTCACCGCCAAAGCATGTGTGAATAACGTCAGCCCGTCGGACCACACCGGAATCTGGCGCCACGATAAAACCGCACAGACCGCCACGATTAAGGGGGCGGCAAGGCGAAGGCGCGCGCCCTCCCAGGCCACCGCGATCAGCAATCCGATCATTGGCAGGTACATGTACCGGTCGGCCATCGCCTGCATGCCGACCTGCACGATTCCGATCACCGGCAGCAATGTGATCCCATACCAGCACCAACCCACGGCCAGCCAGGGGCGCGTTTTCCGCAGCGCGATCGCCAGAGCCGAAATGGCCGCAATCGCCGCCACGCTCGCCCCCACCTTCCAGATCGCAACCCCCTGCGCTGGGAAAGGATAGAACACCGCGAGATGGGCCGGCCAAACCATCTTTTCGAGATACCGCACGTACGAAAGAGCCGCGTTCGAGAGCCGCAGCCAGAGCGGTAACTGACCGATGCCGGCGACCGCGCCCCCTTGCCGCTGCGCCCACACGGTGGCGGCGGCGGAGAGCGCCGATAGTCCGAACAGCGGCAGCTTCTCGGCAAGACGCCGGCCCCGGCCGAGCGGCCACCAGTCCAGCAACAACAGCAGCACGGGCAGGGTCACCAGCATCGGCTTCGACAGTAAAGCAGCCGCGAAGAGCGCCGCCATGCCCGCATACCGGAGCGCGCCGGGCTTTCGAATATAGGACCCGTACGCCAGCAGCGTCGACAGTCCGAAGAATGCGCTCAGTACGTCTTTTCGCTCCGCAATCCAGGCGACCGATTCGACGTGGAGAGGATGCAATCCGAACACCAGCGCGACGAACGCGCTCCGCCCGCGCAATCCCGTGAGGCCGCTCAGCCACAAGAACAGCAGCACGGTGTTGGCGACGTGGAACAGCAGATTCACCGCGTGAGGACCCGCGGGCGATACGCCGAAAAGGGAGCAGTCCAGCTGGTGCGACATCCAGGTGAGCGGATGCCAATTGTTGGAGTGCGCCGTTGTGAACGCCCACTTCACGTTTTCCCGCGTCAGTCCCGTGTTGACGCGCGGGTTGCGGGTGACGTACTCGTCGTCGTCGTAGCCCGCGAAGCCGTTGCGGGTCACCGGCCAAAACACCGCGCACACGGCTGCCGCTAACAGGAAGGCCGTCACCGGGCGGTTGCGGAATCGCTCGCTCAAGCTTCGCATCCTACCACCCCGCGGCGCTGCCATGGCGCTGCAAGCGCTGTCACTGTAAAACTGGGCCAATAACGCTAAAGTTCTTGCGAAACACCCGCCCTTTTGTGATAGAAATAATCTACTGACATTTCAAATCTGGGGCTGAGTTGCCTTTTGGAGAGGTGGTCCACTCGTGTCGAAATTCTTTCATGTACTAGCTTTGTCGCTGGTTCTCGGTGTAACGCCCCTGCTGGCGCAGTCCGGGCTGGGTTCAATCACTGGCGTCGTCCAGGATTCGAGCGGCGGCACGGTCGCAGGCGCCGCCATCCGTCTGACCGAAAATGCGACGCAAGTCTCGCGCACCACGACCGCGAATGAAGCCGGACTGTTCACCTTCCCGGCGGTCGTAGTCGGGACGTACACCGTCCGTGTCAGCCGGCCCGGCTTCAAGGAAAAGAAGATCGAAAACCTCGGCGTCAACGCCTTCCAGCAGGTGGCGCTCGGCCAGATCACCCTGGAGGTCGGCGTCCCGACGGAATCGGTGACCGTGACGGCCACGGCGGAACAGGCGCTCGTCAAGGATTCCGCGGTCCGCTTCGCCACCGTGCAGGCCAAGCAGGTCTCCGAGATGCCGCTGGCCGGCCGCAACTGGATCAACCTGTTGAAGGTCATTCCCGGCGCGACCCCCACCAACACCAACGCCCTGAACGGCCGCGAATATACGGCCACCGGCTACTCCGACTTCAAGATCAACGGCAAGTCGGGCAGCCAGACCCAGGTGAACATGGACGGCGGCAGCATCGTCGATCAGGGCAGCGACGCCAAGACCTCGGTGGCCCCCAGCCTCGAATCGATCCAGGAAGTTTCCGTGCTCACCAACAACTTCCAGGCGGAATATGGCACCCGCGGCGGCACGGTGATCAATATCGTCACCAAGTCCGGCACGAACCAGCTCCATTCCACGGTCTTCGACTACATCCGGAACGAGGCGTTGAACGCCAATTCGTGGGCCAATAACTACATCGGCACGCCGCGGCCGCGGTACCGCTTCAATTACTTCGGCGCCAATGTCGGTGGGCCGATCAAGAAGAACAAGCTGTTCTTCTTCTACAATTTCGAGGATTTCAAACAGGACATTCCGGCGACCATCGCGTTCAGCCGCACGCCCACCGATCTGGAGCGCAACGGCGATTTCTCACAAACGGTGACGAATGCCGCCGGTCAGAAACCGGTCATCTACACCCCCGGCACCGCCCTTTCCGGGAATCCCATCCCGATCCCCGGCAATGTTCTGCCGCCGTCGCTGATCAATCCCCTGGGAAAGGCGATTCTGGCCATGTTCCCGAAGCCGAACGTCGCCAACAACCCGCTGCAGAATTATCAACTGCAGGTCAATAACAAACAGCCCCGCTACGCCAACAACGTCAAAGGCGACTGGAACATCAATGACAATACCCGGTCGTATATTCGGTACACCTTCGACGGCGGCACGCAGGAGGATCGCAGCACCGGCGCCAATTGGGGAAACCTCGACGGCTTCACCAAGCGTCCCCGCCCCGATCGCGCGTTAGCCGCCAACCTCACCCACGCCTTTTCGTCCCGCATGGTGATGGAGGCGCTCTATTCGTGGAACTACGATCAGGTGCAATGGCTGCCGGCCGACCCCGCCGGCAACACCAAGACCAAGTACGGATTGAGCGGTCTCCCGACCGTGTACAAGCCGGTCAATGACATCCTGCCTTCCGTAGCCAATACCGGATATGCCGACTTCGCGTTCACGCGCATGCCCGCCATCGCCACCAACAACGAGCACCAGTTCTCCGGCAGCCTCACCTGGACGCGCGGCGCGCACATTATCAAAATCGGCGGTCAGCACATCCGCAATTACAAGGACGAAGTCGATTCCATCACCGATGGCGGCGATCGGGGAACGTACGACTTCGGCGTCAGCGCAAGCATCTTCGACACCAATTACGGCCCCTCCAACGTTCTGACCGGCGCCCTGGCGCGCTTCCAGCAGGTGCAGAACATCAAAAAGAAGAACGCCATTTACACCGACATCAATCTCTTTGTCCAGGACACGTGGAAGGTCAGAAGCAATCTCACGCTGGACTACGGCGTCCGCTTCTACCACATCCCTACCCAGCACGAACTGCGGCCGGCCGACACGCTGGACGCCGTCTTCCTGCCCAGCAAATGGGACCCGGCCAAAGCGCCGCGGTTCTACACCTACGATTCGGTCAACACGTCCGCGGTGATCGATCCGGCCAATCCGAGCGTGAAGTATACCGGGGCCGCCGCCACGATCCTGCAATGGACGATCGTGCCCGCCTCGGGCGATCCGCTCAACGGCGTGGTCGCTCTGGGAGCGTCCGGAGTCGGCAATACGGGAGTGAACAATCCCAAGTGGCTGCTGGCCGCCCCGCGCGGCGGCTTCGCTTGGTCGCCCAACGCCAAGACCGTGCTGCGCGGCGGTTTTGGCTGGGCGTACAACCGCATCAATATCGCGGACGCGATCAACAACTTCGAAAACGGCTTGACCCCTGGTGTGGATTATCGGCAGACCAGCCTCGCCACTCTATCGGCGTCCACCGGGCTCGCGCCGATCACCGCTAAGAATTTCGCCGTGCGCGACGAGGCGAGCCGGAAGATCCCGACGGTCTACGATTACAGCCTTTCCATGCAGCGCGAACTGCCGTTCGGAACGATTCTCGATGTCGCCTATATCGGCAATCTGCAGCGGCATCAGTCGATCACCTTCAATATCAATGCCATCCCGCTCGGCACGGCGTTCAATCCCAAGTACATCCGCCCGGGCGTCGCGGGCTCTAATTTCTTTGGCCCGGTCAACGCCTCGAACCCTGGCGCGCTTCCCGGCAGCAACACCGTCGATCCCCTTCTGATGCGTCCCTACCAGGGCTTCAATTCGTTGAACATGCTCGTCAACGCGGGAAACCTGGCGTACAACTCGTTACAGGTGAACGCCAGTAAGCGATTCAGCCATGGCCTGATGTTCCAGGCTGCCTATACGTTGAGCCGCCTCGAAAGCGGCGCCGAGAGCGTCGGCAACTACTCCTACAACTGGAAGGCTTACAGCGGCGGCCTCGCCGGCGGCGACGGCGGCGATCGCCGACACGTCTTCACCCTCAACTACACCTACGACATTCCGTCGCTCGCCAAGGCGATCCATTTCGATAATCTCGTGAGCCGGGCGATCTTCGGCGGCTGGCGTATGGGCCATCTTTTTACGTACGTGAGCGGCCAATTGACCACGGCGAGCCTCGGCAGCATTCAACAGTCGGGCAATACCTCCAACGTGGCCAGCCTGAGCACGCTGTTTCTGGGAACGCCGGACCTCAACCCGCGGCTCCTGGTTTCGGGGAGTCCGATGACAAATCTGGATTCCTCCCACTACTTCGATCCCAACAAATTTTCGATTCCGGGGGTTTATCCCGCCTATGACGGGACGGGCCCGCGCAATTACCTGACGCGTCCCAGCACCTACGCCAATGACATGACGCTGACCAAGGCGTTTCGCATCCACGAAGCTCATGCCTTCGAACTGCGCGCCGCCTTTTACAACGCCTTCAATCAGGTGCGGCGCAACAACTTCAACACCTCCGTGCAATACAAAGCCAATGGCAAGACGTTTGCCGACGGCTTCACGATCTTCAACACGCCGGAGGCGCTTGTGGCCCGCAATACCAATCTGACGGGGGTAGCGCTCTATAACCAATATCGAACCGGCGTCGGCGCCTCCAATCTGACGGACGTCTATCCGATGCGCGTGATCGAAATTGGTTTGAAGTATCGCTTTTGACCGGCCGGCGGCCCGCGCCGGCCGCCTTGTCCTCTGCTAGCATGAGGGGAACGCCATGAAGCGGTCCTCCAAAGTAACGCTAAGCGTCGTTGCCGCCATGGGTCTCACCGCCTGCTCGCGGCGTTATGATCCCTGCGAGGCGCGCTACTTCGACACCGTGGCCTGCAACGATGCCATCAGCGGTGGCGGCTATTACTGGCATGGATCGTGGTACCCGATGACGTACCACTATCCCTATCCCTACTACTACGATTCGTACCGCACGCACGTCTTGCGTGGCGGCACGGTGGTGTCGGCGCCGGCAGGGACCTATGCCCGTCCGGCGGGAAGCGGCCCCGGTAAGACGTTCGGAACCGGCGGAAAGGCGCCGGCATCCGGCGGCGCCTCCACCGGCGCGCCGTCCGGCGGCACGGTCCGCGGCGGCTTCGGCTCCACGGGCGGCGGCCATTCGTCAGGAGAATAAATGCGCAGAGTCGCGAGCAACCCCCGGCCCGAGTGGCAGCAAAAAGTGGAGTCCGTCGGCCTCACCTGGCACTCGCTCGAGCAGCCCTATTGGAACGAATCGGCATTTTACGAGTTCACCGCCAAGGAGGTCGACGTTCTGGAGGCCGCCACCAATGAGCTCGAGAAAATGTCGCTCGCGGCCGCGCAGTATGTGATCGACAACAAGCTGTATGCCCGCATGGGAATCCCCGAGAGCGCCATCCCCTTGATCGAGACCTCGTGGGAAGCCGAGCCGCCATCGCTCTATGGGCGATTCGATCTGATCTACGACGGCGTTCATCCGCCCAAACTGCTCGAGTACAACGCCGACACGCCCACATCGCTCCTGGAGGCTGCCGTCGTGCAGTGGTATTGGCTGCAGGACGTGTTTCCCAAGCGCGATCAGTTCAACTCGATCCATGAGCGACTGATCGCTCTCTGGAAGGAGTTGACTCCCTACCTGCCGGGCGGCCGTATCGACTTCTGCTCGATGGACGACGCGGAAGACGGCATGACGGTGACCTACCTGCAGGACACCGCCCAGCAGGCCGGACTGCAGGCCACGATTTTCCCGATCGACGAGATCGGCTGGAACGGCCAGGCATTCGTTGGCCCCGACGATCAGCCCCTGGGCGCGGTGTTCAAGCTCTACCCGTGGGAATGGATGGTGCACGAGGAATTCGGGCAGCACGTCGCCGGCGCGGCGACCATATGGATGGAGCCGCCCTGGAAGATGCTGCTTTCCAACAAGGGAATCCTGCCGATTTTGTGGAAGCTCTACCCGCGCCACCCCAATCTGCTGGAGGCCAGTTTCGACGGCCCGGGCCTGATGATGTCCTGGGTCAAGAAACCCCTGCTCGGCCGCGAGGGCGCCAACATCACCTTACACCAGCCGGGTAACGACTTGCAGACCGGCGGTGATTATGGCGAAGAAGGCTTCATTTGGCAGGAGCTGGCGCCGCTCGCCCCGCTCGACAGTATGTATCCGGTGATCGGAAGCTGGGTCATCGGGCACGAGGAAGGCAACGCCGCAGGAGGTATGGGCATCCGCGAATCCGACACGCCCATCACCGGCAACACCAGCCGCTTCGTCCCTCATCTGTTCGACTGACACAGGCGACGTTCACCCGATGTATTCGAACAGGCTCCTCCGCGGCGCCAGGGCCCGCATCTGAAAAGCCGCCTGCAATTGCGTATTGGCCTGCGACACTTCCAGCGCCGCGGCCGCCACGTCGGCGTCCTCCTTCTGACTCAACTGCGTCCGGATGTCGATCTCGTAGTGCTCGGTGAAAGACGTCGCGTCGCGGATGCGCCTCTGCACGTTCGCGTAGAATGCCTGCGAGGAAATCAGTTGCTCGGATGCGGCTTGAATGGAGTCCGTCGCCGACGACATGCCGTCGACGGAATTGTCGAGAAGCGCTTTTCGCAGACCGCTCAGTGCCCGAAAGACGTTGCCGGCGGCGGGATTCCCATTGGCGTCCTGGGCGTCGAAAATCTGCTGCGCCGTCATGGCCGCGGTGAAGGAGCCTCCCGCTGGATCTTCGATCCTTCGTGTCGAGGGGGCGTTGCTGAGCGCCGCCACGCCGCTCGCGGAATTGGGGTCCGCCTGATAGGCAGGCGCGCCATTGTCATCTCCGCTGAAGAGGTAGCGCTCCTGCACCGTCGTCTGACTGACGGCAATCATGCGGTCGAGGAGCGATTGAACTTCGTCCGCCAGGCTTTGCCGGCTCTTGGCGTCCAACATCGTGTCGGATCCTTGGGCGCCCAGCGTGGTGGCGCGATCCAATAACCGGATCGCGGCTCCCAGTGAATCGTCTGCCACCTGCGAGTCCGTCAGGGCCAGCGACAGGTTGGACGCGATCTGATCGTTCCGCGCGCGGTCGGTGCGCAATTGCAGGAGGGACGCGATTTGATCCGGAGCGTCCGACGGCTGCTGAATCCGCTTGCCCGACGACACCTGCCGCCCGGCCTCCGCGGCCCGCTGTTGGATACGGTTGACGTTGGCAAGAAATAGCTCGGAGGCCGAATCGAGATTGCTGATCATGATGCTCCTCAGGGATGCAGAATGTTAATCGTGTCCTGCGCGAGTTGGTCCAGAACCGAGATCAGGCGCGAGTTGGCCTCGTAAGCGCGCTGAAACAACATGATCGTGATCGCTTCCTCGTCCAGCGAAACGCCCGACATCCGCTCCCGCAGATTTTTCGCCTGTGCCACCGCAGCTTGTTGCACCGGCGTGCGGCCTTGCGCCTCATTGTAGTCCGAACCCGCACGCGCAGCCACACGGCCAAAGTAGCCGCTGTAGCTCGCCCCGTCGATTTCATCCGCGGCGTTCTGCGGACTCGCCAGCGCGGAGAGAGCGAGCGCGACGCCATTGGCCACCGCCGGCGGACCGGGTTGGATCGCGGCGAGCAATTCCGGTTTGACGACGCTCCGGTCGACCGTCAAATTCGCAGCCACCTGCGTCGGATTCGCGTCCACTGTGAACAGGCCGATCCCCGGCACGGCCGGAGGACCGCTCGAGACCGTCCCGGCTGTCAGCAAATCGTTGACCCGCGTGGCAAACTGCTGTGCCATGCGGTTCAAATCGCCTGCCTGCCAGGCGTCTCCGATGTAGGTAGGCAGGATGCGATTGTGTGTGTCGAGAAGAGCGCCCAATTTTCCGGTGGTGGTCGCGGCGGTGATGTCCGATCCATCGCTGGCGATCAGCCGCAGAGAGGCTGGCGCATCCGTGTAGAGTGGTGGCGGCGTATCGGGTTGCGCCAGCCGCCAGGAAAGCCGGTACTGCTGGTCGCCCATCAGCAAAGGCGTCTCGCCGTTGAGAAGAATCGACACCGACCCGTCACTCTGTTCCAAAGCCGAAAAGCTGATGTAGGAGGACAGCTCTTCCAGCGTCGCGTGGATCTGGGAGTCCAGTCCCGCGTCGCTGCCCGCCGACTGGCGCGCCAGGATATTCAGGGTCTTCAATTGACCCGTCAGAGTGTTCACGGCGTCCACCGCCGTTTGCGTGTCGTGCTCGGTTTGCCGCGCCACACCGGAAAGGCCTGCCGCCGTCTGCTGGAAAGCCTTGGCGACGTCGGCCGCCCGTTCGACCACCGCTTGCCGCGCGACTGCCGCGTCGGGCGATTGCGCCCATGTGGAAAAACTCTGAAAGAGCCGGTTCAACGCCGCCGGCACTCCCGAGTCTCCCGAGACATCGAATACCGACTGGACCGACGCCAGGTTTCCCGCGTCCTGCTCCGCCTGTCCGAGCAGGCTGATCTGCCGCCGTACGGCTTGATCCGCATAGGAGCTGCGCGCGCTCTGCACCTCTCCCGGCGTCACGCCGCCGCTCAGTCCGCTGCCGGGATCGAAGGGCATCGCCAGCAAAACCTGACGGTGCTTCACGAATCCCGGGGTCGACGCGTTCGCTACATTGTTCTGGCTGACCTGTAATACCTGGTCATACGCGCCCAGCGCCTTGGCCGAAGAGAGAAGCGAGCTGAGGAGGTTAGACACCGTTACCCTCGCAAACAGACATGGACCGGACGCGGCATCGCTGCCGGCTCCCCGCCCGGCCGGTATCCCGCCGCCCGCAGCGACACCAGCTCGTTCCAGCGGGCGTGATACGCGGACGCATTCGCGAGTAACACGCCGGCGCGCCGGACCGAAGCCCGCAACCGCCGCGCCTCCCCGAGCGCGTCTGGATCCCCACGCGCGCCGAGGAGCGCCGCCTGAAGCGCCGTCAGACCCGCCGCCACGCCCTCCAGCGACGCCGCACAGGCGCACAGCGCGTCCGGTGTCGCCGCGGTCAGGTGCGCGCAGGCGCGGTCAAGCTCGACACAAGAGGAACGAAGCTGCTCCGCCGCCGTCATCTCATCGAACCGCTGGCGCCAGCGCCTCCCCAACCATCGCTCGACTGGTTGCCGCGGCGTCTGTGCGGTATTTTCCACCCTGATACTGCGCCGCCAGTTCCTGCACTCTCGCGGCTCGCTCCGCATGATGCGACTCCATCGCGTGCGAAAGGCTCGTCAAGGTGCTCGAAAGCTCGACCCGGTCGCCGCCGGATCCGTATGTCGTGGTTCGCGCGCCCCCGCCGCGATCCAGCTTCTGGCTTTCTTGCGCGCGTCCCGCCTCGGCGGCGGCCACGCCCGTCAGATTGTGCTCGTTGACTCTCATTGCGGCGCCCTTTTCCAGGCTGTATCACATATCGGCGGGCCCTCCGAAATCTTTAGATCTCCCGCCACCGGCTGTCTCGCTAAACTTTTTCCCGTTTCTGCCGATTGCTGTTTCGAAACCGACATGCAGTCAGCCTCCTCCTATGAAATCGACAGCCGTGCCGGGGATGCTCCCCGGGGGTGGGAGCGCCTGTTGGTCGGGGATAGCGCCGACATCCGCCAAATCGTTCAAATCATTCGCCTCGTCGGGCCCCGCCGGGCAACCGTCCTCATCACCGGCGAAACCGGCGTGGGAAAAGAAGTTGCCGCCCGCGCCCTCCATCTGGCCGGACCCCGCGCGCGCGCCCCGTTCGTTCCCATCAACTGCACGGCCCTGCCCGAGAATCTCCTGGAATCCGAATTGTTCGGCCATGTCCGTGGCGCCTTTACCGGAGCGATCCAAAACCGCGTCGGCCGGTTCGAGGAGGCCGATGGCGGCACGCTCTTCCTGGATGAGATCGGCGACCTTCCCTTGGAGCTGCAATCCAAGTTGCTGCGCGTGCTCCAGGAACGGGAATTTCAACGTCTGGGCAGCTCGCAGACGGTCCGCGTGAATGTCCGCGTGGTGGCCGCCACCAATTGCGATTTGCAGCGGCGCATCGAACAGGGTCACTTTCGCGAAGATCTCTTCTACCGGCTGAATGTCGTGCCGATTCAAATGCCCCCCTTGCGCCGCCGCCGGGCCGATATTCCACTGCTCGCGCGGCACTTTGTGGAGAAGATCTGTCTCTCCGAAGGGCTCCCCCGCAAAGATCTCACCGCCCAGGCGATGGAGTGTCTCTGCGCCGGGGCCTGGCCCGGAAATGTCCGGCAACTGGAAAACTCCCTCGAGATGGCCGTTGCCCTCAGCGGCGATCGGACGCTGCTCCATGCCGGCGACTTCTCCTTCGCCTCGTTTCCGCCTCCCGATGCCCCGGCCGCCGGTGACCGCCCCATCGTCGCCCTTCCCGATAGCGGGATGGACTTCGAACGCACCCTGGCATTGATCGAACGCAGCATCCTCGAGCAGGCGCTGCGCAAGACCCGGGGCAACAAGAAGGCTGCCGCGCAGATGCTCGGCCTGAAACGCACGACGCTCTGCGCGAAAGTGAGGAGTCTCTCCGCCGCCGCCTTATGGAATTGACACCGCGTGGCGCCCCGGCATCGCCAGGCCTGGCCGCTCGGCCGCGCACCCGGATGGCGCGCAGCCTGCCACGCTGCGCCTTACCACAAATACTCCTTGGCGATCTCGCGCTTGTCGTAGCCGTCCAGCACATGCACCACGCGGATCTTCTTCAGTGACACCGGCGACAGCTGTCCGATTGGAATATAGATGATCGTCCTCCCGACACGCGACGCGATCGTCTTGAAGATACTCCGCGGGGGTTTGGACGCCACATAGACCACGTGCCGGTGAATGGAGTAGTCGATACCCGCCAGCAGCAGCCGCTCCGACTTGAGCTCCGCAAATTCGTAGTCCGCGTCCTGCCAGACGTCATACATGCGGCGCGGCGGCAGGCTCATCAGGAAGCCGCCATACTCGGCGCGCCCGATGCCGGGCCCGACCATATTCTCAAAGGGGAATGTGGAATAAAACGCCATGTCCGATTCGTTCTGGTTCTCTCCGAGCCAGGTCGTCAGATAGGGATAGCGATTGTCGCGGTCCTCGTCGAAAATGACGACGACGGAGCCCACCTCGCCCTGGATCTTCTGAAACTGCCGCACATAGATCCGGTGCTCGTACCACTTCCGGATGGTCTCCCGGATATCCACGCCGTCGAGAATCGACGTCGTAAACGGCTCAATCCGCACCCGCTCCTCGGAAAGGATGCTCTTGCCTTTGTGTTTCAGGAAACGGCCATAGTCCTCGATGACGAGGTCCTCGGGCGGGTAGGAGCAAATCCCGCCGCCGTTCAGCTGGCTTGCCCATTCGCCGGGGAATTTCTCCTTTTTGCGCGCTTTCAAGCCGTACGGACGCATCCGCCGCTTGGTGCTCGGCAGGCGGCGGCGCAGCCGGATACGGCGCGTGTCCATCCAGACCTCGTCCCCCGAAATGCGGACGGTCATCACATCCGATTCCAGTTTTTGCGGCGGATAGCGGCCGGCGGCCTCCCACACATCCCACGCATAGTTCTCGTCGCCCGCGCCTCGCGCGGCCACGGTAAGGTCGAAGATGCCGGCCGACAGTTCATGTCCGGCCAGCGCCAGGTTGCGCGCGTAGCGGCCCAGCAGGCGCCTCTGCCAGTGCGCCACGCGCTCCCCCGTGTTGGCCTCGTACTCTTTTTCGGCGTCGCGAAACACCGCCAGTTGCGCGTGCCGGCGGTCGATCAGGGCGGGGTCCGTCAGGAGTTGCCGGAACCGCTCATACCGCCACTGCAGCGCCGGATACTCCACGCAGATTTCGCCCAGCGATTCGGGATGCGGATTGAACAGCTCGACACCCTCCCGCCGCAGCGGGATGGCCGGCTGCGCCTGCGGCTCCTGCATCGCGTCCAACACCGGGTCGAGCAGATTCAACGAGACCACCACGAAGACGGTGGCCAGGGGGTTCGCGCCCTGCAGTTTCCACGCAATTCCCTGGGCGTGCAGCGCGATCTCCGCCGAGCGGGGCTGCGGGTACACGCGGTACGCCTCGATGTACCGTCCCAGCCCGATATGCCGGACCGCGTAAGGATCGGGATAGGTGTCCTTGAGGTGCGGCCGCTGGCCTGCGTCCGGATCGGCAAACACGATCTCCGCGCCCACCTCCAGACCCGTCCGGATTGCCTCCGTGAACGGGTCCGCCGGTTCGATCGGAACGTAGACCGCCTGATCGTCCCCCGCCGTCTCGTCCGGGTAGAAGATCAAGGACATCTCGGGCAGGCGCGACACGCCCAGCATCCAGGCCTGCTGTAAGGTCGCGGGCAGTTCGACGGCGATCACTTCGGGACGCTCGCGGAGAATCGCCTGCCGCACTTCGACGGCGAATTCCAGCCGTCCCGGCGTGACCGGGAAATACGTGAAGCGGCCCCGTTTCAGGCTGCCCGGATCAGAAAGCGGAAGGTCGATCTCGCCGGGCATACCGCAACGCTTCCTCTCCCAGGACCTGCACCACCGCGATCTCCAACGCCTCCTTTTCGTGCGTCCGCTGCGTGGCCAGGCTCTTGAGCTTGATGGCGAACCGCGCGACGTTGATCCCGTCGCGCGCCGTATACCGCTCGTCCGCCGCGTGCGCCATCTGGAGAAAATCGGTGACGTATTGCAGAATCCGTTCCTCCGCGAACGGAAGATTCTCCTTCAGAATCTGGTACTCCTCCTCGCGCTCGGGGAAGTCGATGAAGATCTGCGGCTGCAAACGGGAATGGATGTACTCCGGCAGTTCGA
Organism: uncultured Solibacteraceae bacterium; assembly: GCA_964608645.1. Taxonomy (GTDB): domain Bacteria; phylum Acidobacteriota; class Terriglobia; order Bryobacterales; family Bryobacteraceae; genus CAZSQK01. Next base: position 67,805 of record CAZSQK010000024.1, read on the forward strand.
ATGTGGAGGCGTCGTCGTTCATCGTCGCCACCAGGCGGAACTGGGCATGCGCCTTGATCTTGATTCCGGCGACGATCGATTCGACGTACCGCCGGTTGTCGAGCAGTGGGGCCAGGCTCGCCCAGCTCTTCTCGCTCATCCGGTTCCCTTCGTCGATGATCGCGATCCCGCCCCGTAGCATGGCCGTCACCAGCGGCGACGCCACGTATCGCAGGCTGCCCTCGCCTTCGATCACCGGCGTGATCAGCAGATCCTCCGGTCGCGTGTCGAGCGTGGCCTGCAGAATATAAACCTCGCGGCCCATGCGTCTGGCTGCCGCGTAGGCGAGCGTGGTCTTCCCAACCCCGGGCTTGCCCAGCAGCCGCGGGTTCATGGGCAGATCCTGTTCGTTGACCACCATCCAGGCGGCCAGCAGTTGCCGCATCAGTTCGTCCTGACCGACCCACTGCACCGCCAGTTCATCCGGGTGGGCCAGGTGCAACTTGACGCCCTCAATCTCGACCGTCATACGCTATCCCTCATTATGGGGCGCCTTGGAAGGGAAGTGGGGCGAAAACCATCAGATGCTGCGGAGCACTATCCGGTGCACTTTGAGCAGAAGCTCTACTTCCTGGAGCGGAATCTCCAATTGCGTGGCGATCTGCGCCGCGGCCTCGCCCCGCCGGTGCAGGCGTAACGCCTGCGAGCGCTTGTCGAGGTTGAATCCGGCGCGCGGCGCCGGCGGCATGTGGATCCCCGGGGCGATCTGCCGCGCTTCGTGAACCTGACTTCGCAGCGATTCCAATCCCTGCTGCAAGACGCCGATCGCGGCCTCGTGCGGATGCCGGGCATCGGAGACCATTCGCTCGGCTGCCCGCAGCAGACTCTTTATCCGCCACAAGGCCAGGAAACTCGCGGCGAGTCCGGCCAACGTCAGCCCGCAGACGGAGGCCAGGGGGATCATTTGTAACGCCAGCGGCCCCGTGCGGCTCATCGCAAGCTCCTCAGCCGGTCCTGCCGGCTCGCGATCTCCTGAATGCGGACCCCATAATTGCCCTCCACGACGACTACTTCGCCACGAGCGATCAGGCACTGATTCACCAGCACCTCGACCTGATCGTTGACGCCGCGATTCAGCTCCACGATCGATCCCGTCGTCAGCTTGAGGACGTCCTTCAATGCGAGCTGCGTCTTGCCGAACGAGATGCTCACCGGCAGGTCGACGTCCAGCAGCAATTCCATGGTGCGCGAACGCCCCGGCGGCGCCTCGGGAACAGGAGGGGCGGCGGGAGCCTCCGCCGCCGGTTCGCGCCGGCTTCCGGCCGGCCCGGACGGCGATGCCAGGATCGAAAGCAACGGCGGCGCCATGGCAATCACCATCGCCGGGAGCTCGGCATCGGGAAAATGCGTTGTCACCAAGGCCCACGTGGACATCTCGGCGTCCCGCGGGCGCCGCTCCACTCCCGAATCGCACGTGACTTCCCGCCCCACGACGGCGCCGATGAATCGCGCCATCGCCCCCAGCGATTGGCCGAGGATTTCCAGCCATGTATTGCGGACCTCCGCCAACGCCACGGTCTCCAGCCCAGCGGCTTTCAACGTAATGGTGCCGGCGTGCTCCCACAGCGCCCGTGGCGCGCCCACCCACACCGCCAGTTCCGGAGCCGCATGGAACGGCTGCTCCCACCACAGCGTCTCGTCCCCGGCTGTTTGCGGCGCCGCTCCGAGGGGGCCGTCGCCGGGATGCCACCGAACCTCCGGCCGTTGATCCGTCATCGAGGCCAGAACGTCCGCGAAACTCGCCGCCCACTGGTCCAGGACGAGTTTCGCGTTCTCGATTGTCTCCAGCACGCTCATGCCGACACCATGCCGCGCGTCGCCGGCCACTGTTCCATCAGTTGGCCGCGCAGACGCAGAATCGCCTGTGATTTCAACTGGGAGATCCGCGACTCGTGCAAGTTCACCACTTGCGCGATCTCGCGTAGCGTTAACTCCTCCTTATAGTAGAGGCTCAGCACGGTCTTCTCGATGGGTGGAATGTCGTCGATACCCTTCGCCAGCAGGCGCTCCAGCTCCGAGCGTTCCAGCAGCGTCGAGGGCAGCCGCTCGCCCTCGTCGGCGATGTAGTGCAGCAGGTCCGTGCCGTCTTCGCTGCCGGCATATTCCAGGCTGCCGATGTTCAGGCCGCGGATTTCGACCAGCCATGCGTGGTACTCGTCGATCGAAATCCCGAGTTGCTCCGCGATTTCGTCCTCGCCCGGCGTGTGCTGTAATCGCTGCTCCGCGGCGGAAATCGCGGCCTCGATCTGCTTCGCCTGCCGCCGCTTCTGGCGCGGCGCCCAGTCGAGTCCGCGCAGGCTGTCGAGAATCGCCCCGCGAATCTTGTACTCCGCATACGTCTTGAGCTTGACGTTGTGGGACGCGTCGAAGTTGTCAATCGCCGAAATCAAACCGAGGACCCCGGTTGAAATCAGATCCTCCAGGCTGATGTTCTCCGGCAGCCGTTCTTGAATCCGGCGCGCGATCAGCCGCACCTGTGGCAGGTGTTCCAGGATGAGCCTTTCGCGCTCGGTTTCACTGAGGGGGGCCGTCTCCGCCCGGAATCTCGGGGCCATCATGGCATCGCTCCTAGGCCGCGGCGCCCCGCGACGCGACGCGGCGCGATGTCAGGATCAGTTCCGCTAGGCGGGGCGCGCTGGCGGTCTCGATGTCTTCCGGGATCCGTTGCCCGGTGGTCAGAAACGAGACCGGCTTTCCCGTGCGCGCCGACTCGTTGACAATCGCGCCGAAGGTGTTCGTCTCGTCCACCTTCGTGAATAGCAGCCGCTGCGGGCCGAAGATCTCGAATGCGTCCACCATCCGCGTGAGGTCCCCGGCCTTCATCGAACACGGCGCCACCAGTTGCGTGTCGATGTCCTTCCGCGACGCCAGGAACTGCGCCAGGTCGCCGGCCGCGTCCAGGTCGCCGAAGCCGAAGCCGGGCGTGTCGATGAAAATCAGCTCTTTGCCCCGGTTTTCCTCGATCGCCTGGGCCAACGCCGTCACCGTCTCCAGCACGTGAAATCCGAGCCCCAGAATTGCCGCGTACGACCGCAATTGATCTGCCGCGGCCACCCGGTACGTGTCCGTCGAAAGCAGCAGCGCCGGACGCCGGCTGGCCAGTCCGTAGTTCACCGCGAGTTTCACCAGGGTGGTAGTCTTGCCGGCCCCCGGAAGGCCCACCAGAGCCACGATTTGAGGCCGCCCTTCGCCGCGCCCCAGCATCGGCTGCACGGCAATCCTCGACCCCAACTCCTCCGCCAGGGCGCGATCGAACGCGCCCGGTTTGGACCGCTGCGCCCCATTTGCGAGCCGCGCCTCGGCGGCGTCGACGATGGCGCGGGCGAGTTCCGGATTCAGGTCGCTTCCGGCCAGCGTGGCATAGGCCTCGTAGGCGTCCGGCGAAGCGCCTCTCGCCTGCTGCGGCGCGTAGGCCGAGCGCGTCAACGCCCGCCGCATTGCCTCCAGCTCCCGCTTCAGGTCCGAGAGATCGGCCGAAAGATGGTCCGGGGCTCGCGGCGGCCCTGCGGCAGCCGCCGCCTCTTCCGCGGCGCCGGGAGCGTCGACGACAAAAACGACTTCATATTCCCCTAAGTGGCGGGTCTCCGGCAGCGCCTTGCGGCTGTTGACCAGCATCGCATCGTCGCCCAATTCCTGACGCGCGGTCGCGATCGCGTCTTCCACCGTCCGGGAGTAATAGGATTTGATCTTCATCGCTCTTCACCTTCCCGCTACGTTCCATCTATCGGCTCCACCGCCTCCGCGCGATAGGCCGTTCACGAGATCGTTCCCAAAGACTGCACCCGCACGCCCCCCGGCACCTCGTTGTGGGCCACGAAATGCAAATTGGGCAGCGCCGTCTCCACGATCTGACGCAGGAAGTAACGCGATCCCGACGACGTGATCGCCACCACCGCGGTCTCCGGCGACGTCACGCGGCTCCCGATCCGGTTCAGAATCTCGCGGATCGCGGCCGGATCGAGCGTCAGGTGGCTGTTCTGCTCGCCGTGCTCTACCGCGCGCTCCACCACTTGCTCGATCGACGAATCCACGAACCACGCCGGCAGATCGCCCGCGCGGTTCAAGTACGGTTTCACGACCGCCCGCCGGATTGCCTGGCGCGCGTATTCGGTCAGCAAAATGCAGTTGCGGCTGCTCGGCGCGCCCTCGCCCAGCGCCTCCAGAATGGAAACCGCGTCCCGAATGGAAACGCGCTCTCGCAGGAGGTTCTGCATCACGCGCTGCACCGTAGCCAGCGGCAGCAACTTGGGCACCAGGTCCTCCACGACCTTCGGATTCTCCACCGCGACGCGGTCCAGCAGCCGTTTCGCGTCCTGGCGCGAGAACAGCTCGTGCGCGTGCCGGCGGAGCGCTTCGGAAAGGTGCGTGCCCATCACACTGACGCTGTCCACCACCGTGTAACCGGCCTGGCGCGCCCGCTCCGCGCGCTCGCTCGGGATCCATAGCGCGCTCATCCCGAAGGCGGGCTCCCGGGTCGCCTGACCTTCGATGCCCGGCCCGACGTGGCCCGTCGCGATGGCCAGCTCGCACCCGTGCGGCAGCTCGTATCGCGACACCTCCGCGCCCTTGAGCGAAATCACATACTCCCGGCTGCGCAGCGAGAGGTTGTCGGCGACGCGCACCGGCGGGAGCAGGAAACCGAGGTCCTGCGCCAGTTGCCGGCGAATCGCCGCGATCCGCCGCATCAGCGGCGAGTCCTGCGCGCCCTCGACCATTCCCACCAGCCCCAGCCCCACCTCGATCGCCAGCGGCTCCACGCGCAGCAACGCCTCCAGGTTCTCCTTCGGCGCCGCCGGCTTCGCCTCTGCTCCGCCTTGCGGAACCGCCGCGGTCTCCTGCCGCCGAATGCGCCATCCAATCGCCCCCACTCCGCCGCCCAGCGCCAGAAACGGCAGCTTCGGCATGGAGGGCAACAGCGCCAGCGCGCAGAGCACGCCGCCCGCCAGCAGCAGGGGCTGGGCGTGGCTGAAGATCTGCCGGTGGAACTCGGCCCCGAGCGTCGCCTCCGAACTGGCGCGGGTCACGATCAGGCCCCCGGAAATCGAGATCATCAGCGCCGGGATAACCGTGACGAGGCCGTCGCCGATGGTCAGGACGGTATATGTTTCCAACGCCTTCCGCAGGTCCATCCCGTGCTGTAACACCCCGATCAGAAAGCCCGCGATGATATTGATGCCGGTGATGAGGATGCTCGCCACCGCGTCGCGTTGCGTGAATCGCGAGGCCCCGTCCATGGCGCCGTAGAATTCCGCTTCGGTGGCCAGTTGTCTGCGCCGCCGCTTCGCCTCCGTCTCATCGATCAATCCCCCATTCAGGTCCGAATCGATCGACATCTGCTTGCCCGGCAGCGCGTCCAGCGTGAAGCGGGCGGTCACTTCCGAGATGCGCACCGCGCCGTGGTTGATCACCACGTACTGGATCGCGATCAACACCAGGAAGATCACCGCGCCGATGATGTAATTGCCGCCCACCACGAAACTTCCGAATGCCCCGATCACCTCTCCGGCCGCGGCCGTCCCCGTGTTCCCGTTCAGCAGGATCAAACGCGACGACGAAATATTCAGCGCCAGCCGAAACAGCGTCAGCAGCAGGAGGGTCGTGGGAAACGACGTGAACTCCACTGGCCGCACGAGATACAACGACACCATCAGCACCGTTACCGAGAGAAGGATGTCCGCGACAATCAGCAGATCGAGGACGAACCCCGGCAGCGGCGTAATCAGCGCGATCACAATGCCCAGGACGGCAATGGGCACGGCCATCTCCCGCAGCATTCCGAGCGGCAGCCCGTCGCTCCACTTTGCCGGCGCCGCCCCACCCGTGATTGCGATCGCTTTACTCGCCATTCGCTATCCCGGCAGCCGTCCGTTCATCAGCTTGAAGATGTAGGCGAGAATTTCCGCGACCGCGCGATACAGATGCGGCGGAATCTCCTGCCCGACTTCGACCGACTTGTAGAGCGCCTGCGCCAGCGGAGGATTCTCGATCAGGGGCACCTGGTGTTCTACCGCCTTCTGGCGGATCCGCTGCGCCAGGTAGTTCTTGCCCTTGGCGACCACCCGCGGCGCCGCCATACTGTCCACTTCGTACCGGATGGCAACCGCGTAGTGCGTCGGGTTGACCACCACCGCCGTGGCTGTCGGCACTTCTTTCATCATTTGGCGGCGCGCCCGGTCGCGTTGCAGCCGGCGGATGCGCGCTTTCATCTGCGGACTGCCCTCCATCTCCTTCATCTCTTCTTGGATGTCCTGCTTGCTCATGCGCAGATCCCGCTTGTGCTTGCGCAACTGACGGAAGAGATCGATCGCGCCGATGACCAGGAACACCGCGGCCGCCTTGCGGAACAGTTCCATCAGCGATTCGCTCAGGAACCGTTGGCCGCTGTCGACCGTGCCGAGCGGCAGCGCCAGAAAACCCTCCAGATTTGCCCGCGCCACAACGTACACGGCATAGAGAAACAGGGGCAACACCATGAGGGCTTGTAGAGCCTGCGCGAAGTTCTGCCGCGGCAATTCCCGCAGTTTCGAAATCGGATTGAATCGCGCCGCCTCCGGCGCCAGCTTCTTCCAGCTGAAGCCGAACCGCGTCGTCACCACCCGGAACGCCAGCGTCGCCACAGTCAACACCAGCCCCCCGGCCGCCAGGGGAGCGATCTGCCGGCGGAGGACCACCCAAACCAGGTGCATCAGATCCACCGGACTTAGATCCTCCGCGAATGCCGACTGAAATATGGCGCGCGCCGTTTGCCGGAATCCCGACATCCACCGCGCGCCGCCCGCCCCCAGCAAACCGAGAAACAATGTGAACTGTAAGGCTGCGACGAATTCCTTGGCCTGCGGGAATTGGCCGTCTTTGCGCGCCTTCTCGAGGCGCCGCTGCGTCGGCTCTTCCGTCTTTCCGCTTCGCTCGGACATGCGATCTCATAGCCCTGCGGCCTGCCGCGCGGCAGCCCACGCCTGTCCGCTGAACTCCATCAGCAGGCGCGGAAAAACCGCCGCGATCCAGCTCAGGACCAGCAGGGCCGTGAGCATCTTCAAAGGAAACGCCAGCGAGACGAGTTGCAGTTGCTGGTTCAGCCGGCCGAGCAGCGCCATTGCGACGTCGACCATCAACAACAGGCCAACCACGGGCAGCGCCAGCCGGAACCCGAAAACAAAAAGGCTCGATCCCAGACGCACGATCGCTTCCGCGGACGCCTTCCCCGGGGCATACGCGCCAACCGGGATGCGGTCCAGCGTCTGCGCGAACAGCCGCAGCACCTCGCGGTCGAGCCCCAGCGCAAAAAACAGCATTCCGGCCATCAACTGCGCGAACACCAGCAAAACACCCGAATCGGCCTCCGTATTCGGGTCGATGGTGGACGCATAGGCGTATCCGGCCTGCAAGCCGGCAATCTGTGCCGCCAGCGCGAACGCTTCCAGCGCGATGGCCACCGCAATCCCGATCGCGATCCCCAGTCCGGCTTCGGCCGCCACCCACGCCGCCAGCGTCCCGGCCGTGACCGACCCGCCATCCACCGCCGGCCACCGCGACGCCAGCGCCAGCGTAAATCCGGCCGCCAGCGCGACCCGCGCCGGCTCGGCCGCGGCCCGCGCTCCGGGAAGCGGCACAAAAATCAGTGCGCCGCCGACCCGCGCCAGCACCAGCAGGAACGCGTACAGTACCCCCGTCGGGACCGTTAGGTTAGCGGGCATAACGCGCCAGATTCCCAAACAGGGCCACGGAGTACGCCATCATCTTCTGCAGCATCCAAGGCAGGAGCAGGACGAGTCCGGCCAGGAATGCCGTCAATCGCGGTATGGAGCTTACCGCGTTGTCCTGAATGGACGTGGCGATCTGCACCAGGCTGATCGCAATCCCCGCCAGAAATCCGATCGCCAGCAGCGGAGCGGCCAGCCAGAACGTCAGCATCAGCGCCCCACGGATGATCTCGAGCACGGATTCGGGGGTCATGAATAAAAGCTCTTCATCAGCGAACCGACGATCAGCGTCCAGCCGTCCACCAGCACGAACAGCAGGATCTTGAACGGCGCCGACACCATGACGGGCGGCAACTGGACCATCCCCACCGAGAGCGTGACCGAGGCCACCACGAGGTCGATGATGAGGAACGGCAGAAATAGCACCGCGCCGATCTGAAAGCCCGTCTTCAGTTCCGAAAGAATGTAAGCCGGGACCAGGACCTTCAACCCCAATTCCGACGGATTGTGCGGCGCCGGCTCGCGCGCGATCTCGACAAACAGGCGGATGTCCTTCTCCCGCGCAAATCGCAGGAGGAAGGCGCGCAGCGGCTTGCCTGCCTCCTCCACCGCTTCGGACGCCGTGACCCGGCCCGCCTCCATCGGCTCCCATCCCTGGTGGTACATCTCCGCCGCCACCGGCTGCATGATCACGATCGTGAGAAACAGCGCCAGGCCCAGCAGGACCTGGTTCGAGGGCGTCGACTGCGTCCCCAGCGCCTGCCGCAAGAAGTGCAGCACCACGGTGATTCGCAGGAACGGCGTCACACACATCACCGCGGACGGCAACAGCGTCAGCAGCGTCAACAGGACGATGATCTGCATCGGCGCGCCAAGGGACTGTCCGCCCTTCGTTCCCGAAATGCCCAGCAGCGAGAGCGGCTCCATCGGGGCCGCCTCCAGAAAAAGACCCGGTGTCACGACGCTCCCTCTCTTTTCTCCAAACGCGCGGCCGGCAGGCTCTCGAGCAGCACGCAGCCTCCCGGCGACGCCGCCACCAGCAGCGCCGTGTCTCCGACCCGAACCAGGTGCAGCGTGTGCTGCGGTCCCAGCGGCAGCCGTTCCACGGCCTCCATCACCCTGCCGCGGCGCCCGCTGCCCACTGACACATGGCCCCGCCGCCGCAACCACCACAGGGTCGCCCCGAAGAGCGCGAGCACCGCCGCCACGATTAAGTACTGTTGTCCGAAATCCATCCGCTTACCCGTCAAACGTCGTCGCGAAAATCCGTGATCCGCACGCCCAGCGCGTTTTCGATCACCACGATCTCGCCCGAGCCGCAGAGAACGCCGCCAATATAGATATCGATGTTCTCGCCGGCCGAACGCGTGGCTCCGATCACGCTTCCTTCCTCGAGCGCCAGCACCTCGCGCGCCGAAATCGCGCGGCGGTCCAGTTCCACCTCGATCAACACCGGGACCTCGCCCAGTAGCGCAATTTCTTCCTGAGGATTCATCGGCGGTTTAGCGGATTAAGTTGATAGTGTCCTGGCTCAGTGTGTCGGCCGTAGTCACCACGCGCGAGTTCGCCTCATAGCCGCGTTGATACACGATCAGGTTGGTGAACTCCTGCGCGATGTCCACCGTGGAGGCCTCCACCGACCCGCCGACCACCTGCCCGCGGCCCCCCGTCCCCGGCAAGCCGATCGACGGCGTCGAGGTGCGCGCGCTCAGCGCGAAACTGTTGTTGCCCGCCGCCAGCAGCGTGTCCGGGTTGCGGATGGACGCCATGGCCAACTGCCCCACGATCACCTGATCGCCGTTCGAGTACTGCGCCAGGATGCGCCCGCCGTCGGCCAGTCCGACCCGCACCAGTTGCGCCGCCGCCGAGCCGTTTTGCGAGTTTGCCGAAGGCGCCGAAGGCTGCCCGAACTGCGTGATCCGCCCCGGGCCGGCCGCCGTGTACGGGTCCCAGGTGAGGTGCATATCGGCCGCGCCGTCCGAGAGCCCACCGATATCGAAAGCGATCGGACTGCCGGGCGCCGGGTCGGTCAGTTGTCCCAGGTTGTCGAATGTCAGCGTGCCGCCGGCGCCGGAAATGTCGAACGGCGCGCCCGCCGTCCCACCGCCGACCTCTTCCCCTGGCATCGAAACCTGGTAGGTCCACTGGTTGGCTCCCGTCTTCTCGAATCGCAGCGTCAACACGTGCGAGGATCCCAGGCTGTCATACACCGTAATTGGCGTGGAAAAGTCCGACGTGGCGTCCGCCGCCGCCGACGAGTTCAGATTGAGGTCCACCGTGAAATTGGAGGTAGCCGTCGGCGCCTTCAACGAGCCCACCGGCACGATGATGTTGCCGGTCGGGCCGTTCGTGTTCACCTGCCCGGTGATCTGGTCGACCGTCGTCCAGCCTTGCACGAGGTCGCCGGTGTCCGTCAACAGGTACCCGTTCTTGTCCGCCTGGAAATTGCCGGCCCGCGTATACAACGTGTTCCCCGCGTGGTCCTTCAGCACGAAGAACCCGTCTCCCTGGATGGCGGCGTCGAGCAGGCCGGAGCTGGTTTGAATCGCCCCCTGCGAGAACTGCCGCACCGTCAGGGGCCGCCCCGTGCCGAACCCCACCTGCGTCTCTCCCAGCCCCGCTCCCAGGGACTGCGTGACCAGATCGCGGAAAAGCACCTGGCTCGTCTTGAATCCCGGCGTGTTGAGATTGGCCAGGTTATTGCCCACCACATCGATGGCGGTGGACGTCGCGTTTAGCGCCGATAGCGCCGTCGAAAACGAAGTAAACATGAGTGCGCTCCTTTTATGCCTTTGAATTCGGATGTGCCAGCAGCCCGAGATCGGCGCGGATGGCCGCAATGTCCTGTCCCGTATTCGTCGCCTGCTCCATTTGCTGGAATTGCGCCAGCTCCGTGACAAACTGCATGCCGTCGGTCGGTTTCATCGGATCCTGGTGCCGCAGTTGAGCCACCAGAAGCTGCATGAACATGTTCTTGTTCACCGCCCCCGGGGCAGAGATTCCATCAGCCATGCGAATGACGCTCCTTTCCTGTTGTTGTCTTCTTCCGGTTGATCCGGCTGTTGCCGCGGCTCGTTCTCGCGCCGCTGTTGCCCATCGCCGTCGCGCCGCCCGGATGGACGGTCGTCGTTGGCCGATGCCGAAGCCGTCGGCACATCGAGGCGCCGTTCGGCGGCGCCCGGCGCTGCCGCGCGCCAGTCCTCGGCGTGAAATCCGCTTTCCGCCAGCCGGGACGAAAGGCTCGGCAGTTCCTCGCGCAGAACCCCCGCCAAACGGTCGTCGGGCGTCCGCACCGTGAAGCGCACATCCCCGGCCCGTTCCACCAGCCGCACCTCGATTTTCCGATCCGCTCCCGCCAACTCGAGCTTGATGTCCCGCGCGGCGGGAGGGGCCTTCGGATCTTCGGGCAGTGGCGCGGCCCGCTCCGCGCGGGGCGCTTCCGGCGGGCGGGAGTCGGCCGGACGCTCCAGGTTGCGCGCTCCGGACACGGCGCCGCCGGAGCCACTGATGGCCGTCCCGACTTCCCGGCGCTCGCCGGGAGCCACAGCCTCGACCGCATCGTCGAAGTCCGCCCGTTGCGCCCGTCCCTTGCCCGCCGCGGCCGGTTTTTCTTCGGTCGTTTCCTGACGCTCGGATCCCGGCGTTGCCGATGCAGCGGTGATGCGCTGCGGTCCGTCCTGCGCCGCGACCAGCCGCGCCCCGAATGCCAATTGCATCCGCCCCGGCGCAGTTCCGGCGCCTTGGGCGTCTGTCTTTGCGGTGGCCGGCGCAGGAATCGGAGCGGGCGCGGCAAACGCCGGACCCGCCGCCGGCGTGGCGTCCGGGAGAGTTGGCGCGGCCGCCGGCGGTGTCGCCGGACCAGGCGCGGCCACCCGCGCGACAGGCGGCACGACAAGAGTCTCGGGAATGAACCGTCCCGCCCTGGAATCCGGAGTGGTCCGCGAACTGAGAGGCGAGGGTTCCCTATCCGCCGGCGCCGCCGAGTCCGAGCCCTGTCCAGGCCGGATCCAGTCGTCTGGTCCGGCGGCCGGCAAAGCAGGCGATGCAAGCCCTGCGTCTTCCCGGGGAGGCCTGCCGTCAGTCGCGGCTCGCTCCATCGGGGGCCCGATCCCCACAGGCACTCCCGCGAACGCGCCGCGGTCGTCGACCGATGGAGCAGCGGCATACGACGGTCGCACCCGGTCCATCGAGGACGCGATCCCTCCCTCGAACGTGCCGGGGTCGTCGACCGATGGAGCAGCGGCATACGAAGGTCGCACCCGGTCCATCGAGGACCCGATCCCTCCCCCGAACGTGCCGGGGTCTTCGACCGATGGAGCAGCGTCGTACGAAGGTCGCACCCTGTCCATCGAGGACCCGATCCCGCCCCCGAATGCTCCAAGGTCGTCGACCGATGGAGTAGCGTCGTACGAAGGTCGGACCCGGTCCATCCCTCTCTCGAACGTGCCAGGATCTTCGACCGATGGAGCAGCGGCATACGAAGGTCGCACCCGGTCCATCGAGGACCCGATCCCGGCAGTTGGTGCGCCCCTCGTGTCGGAGTCGTCGACCCCGGGCGCTGCGCTTTCAGTCGCCTGGGCTTCAACCCTGTCCGTGGCCGGCGGCGGGACGAACGCTGCGGCGACGACAGCCAATGGGATCGAAACCCGCGAGGGTCCATTCTGCTTGGACATATCGGCAGCCGGCTGCTCCTCGGAGCGCCCATCGCGACGGAATGGCGGTGGCGCTTTCCCCCCCGAAACCGCCTGCGAACGCGAAGCGAGGATCGCCGTCGGCAACGGCGAAAGGTCCCCTGCCACGTCCTGCAAGGGAACCGGAGAAGCCGCCTCTTTGGCCCCTATGGCCGAACGCCCGCTGTCTGCCAACTTGCTTTCGGATGACGGCGAATCCTGCGGCAGACTCGCCGCGAGTCCGGCCGTCCACGCCGATCCGCCCCACGGCTCGATCGAGCGGAGCGGCGTCATCTCCCCACCGCCGTCCGGCGGTTGCGGGTTCACTGGAAGAAGCTGCTCGCCCGTTTCCGAAGGAGGCGCGGCGCCGGCCGGCTGCGGCGCCAGAGCCTGAATGAGCGCGCTCACCGGCGCGATGGGAATCGTCGCTTCGCGACCCGTCAACTGCATGGCCGGTATGAATACCGGCAGCTGGAGCGCTGAAGCGTTCCCCGCATCGGTCCGCGGCGCCTTCCTGGAAGAAGAAGGAGCTCCATCGGAGCCCGGCGATTCCACCACCGGGAAAGGACCTTCCTCCGCCGAAGCCAACGAATTCAGAAACTGGAAGAGGCCATCCCGGCCGCTAATGGGAGATGCGTCGACGGGCCCCGGCGCTGCGACCGCCGGCCGCGCGAGCCCGGGTGAAACGTCTCCCTGTGACGCAGCCGGCGACAAAGCGCTCAGAAGCTCCGGAAACCCCTCCGCCGGTCCCGCCGGAGCGCGATCCTCCACGAACGCCTCGTACACCGGCGCGTCCAACCCGGCGAGCAGACAGGCGATGGGTGGCAGAGCAGTCACGCCAGGACGAAATGCAGATCGGCGGCCAAATCGAGGGTCCTTGTTTTCAGCGGATGTGCGAGTCCGAAACGTCAAAAAATTGTCTCGGCCCGGCCGCTCGCGACCAAAACCCGTCGCGCGCGATCTGAGATTTACAGGTCTTTATCTATGCACCACCTCTGGCCCCTCGCGTGCAACTCCCCCCTCCGTTATGGACCCTCTGACTGCAATTGCCGCGAGCGGTCTTCGGGCGCGCATGGAGTCGCTCGATCTGCTGGCGAATAATGTCGCCAATGCGTCGACCGGCGGTTTCAAGGCCGACCGCGAGTTCTATGGACTGTACAATGCGCCCGAAGCCGATTCCGATTCCACCATGCCGCTGATCGAGCGCGCCTGGGTCGACCACTCCCAGGGCTTGGTCCACGCCACCGGCAATCCGCTCGATCTCGCGCTCACCGGCCGCGGCTTCTTCTCGGTCGACGGGCCGCGCGGTCCTTTATATACACGCAACGGCAACTTCCGTCTTGCCGCCGACGGACGTCTCATGACGTCCGAGGGCTTCCCGGTCCGCGCCGCGGGCGGGGCGTCTGTGACGCTGCAAAACAGGCGCGCGATCGATATCGCCGCCGATGGGACCATCCGCCAGGAAGGCGTCGTCGCCGGCAAGCTGGAGCTCGTCGATTTCACGAGTCCGGAAGGCATCGTCAAACAGGGCAACACGTACTTTCGCGTGACGGATCCTTCCGTCCGGGCGGCGCCCCCGCCTGGAACTGCCATCGAGCAGGGCAAGCTCGAGGCCTCCAACACCGGCAGCGCCGAATCCGCCGTGCGGCTGGTGAATGTCATGCGGCAGTTCGAAATGCTGCAAAAAGCCGTCGCCCTCGGCGTCGAGATGAACCGCGCGGCCGTCGAACAGGTCGCCAGAGTAGGGAACTGACAAGGAGAACCATGATCCGAGCACTTTACAGCGCCGCCAGCGGCATGACCGCACAGCAGATGAACGTCGACAACATCGCCCACAATCTCGCCAACGCCAACACCTCGGGCTTCAAGACCCGGCGGGCGCAGTTTCAGGACCTCCTGTATCAGAGTGTGGTGCAGCCCGGTTCCGCGTCCGGCCAGCAGACCGTCGTGCCTACCGGCCTCCAGCTCGGCCTCGGGACGCGCGCTTCTTCCAACGAGATCGTCTTCTCGCAAGGCAGCTTCTCCCAAACCGACAACCCGCTCGACCTGGTGATTCAAGGGCGCGGCTTCTTCCAGGTGCGGCGGCCCTCGGGCGAGCTCGCCTACACCCGCTGCGGCTCCTTTCACCTCGACCGCGATGGCAACGTCGTCACCGGCGACGGCAGCCCCCTCGAACCGCAGCTCACCATTCCCGCCGACGCCCAGCAAATCACCATCGCGCAGGACGGAACCGTGAGCTACACGCAAGCCAACCGGACCTCCACGCAGCAAGCCGGTCAAATCCAACTCGCCAATTTTCCCAATCCCGCCGGCTTGAACAGCCTCGGCGGCAATCTCTATGCGCCCACCGACGCGTCCGGCGATCCGACGGTCGGCGTCCCCGGCGGCCAGGAAGGTCTCGGCGCAGTGATGCAGGGCTACGTCGAGCAGTCCAACGTCTCGGTGGTGGAGGAATTTATCAACCTCATCGTCGCGCAACGCGGTTATGAGGCCAACTCCAAAGTCGTCCAGGCCGCCGACCAGATGTATCAACAGGTGAACAATCTAGCCCGATGACACCGCTTGCGGCCCTTGCCATTGCCGGGTGTGTCTCCCTCGGTACGAGCTCCGACCGGGTGCTGTTACAGGACTTGGCGCCCGCCTTCGAAGACGTCACCGGCGCTTCTCCCGATGCCGTCATCGCTCTGGCCCCGGGGCCCGGCGTGGAGCGCCGCTTCACCATTGCCGAGCTGCGGCGGATCGCCGCGCGCCTCGGTCTCCCGGAGCCCTTGCGCGAGGTCTGCGTGCAACTGCCGCTCGCGCCGCTCGATCCCGCGCGCATCGTCGAAGCCATGCATGCCCAGGCGCCGGCGGCGAACATCGAACTCCTCGACTTCAGCCGGCAGCCGTTTCCCGAGGGTGTCCTCGAGTTTCCCCGCACCGGGCTACGCCAGACCGTGGCCGGCACGTACTGGAACGGATCGATTCAATATGCAGGCCGGCATCGCCTGTCCGTCTGGGCCCGCCTCACCATTGCCGTCTCCACGACAAGGGTGGTGGCGGCGGAGAATCTCGGCCCCGGCCGCGTCCTCGATGCCGCCATGCTGCGCGTGGAGACCCGTGACGAGTTTCCGTCCCCCGAAAGCTTCCCCGCCGCCATCGATGAAGTCGCCGGTAAACTGCTCCGCCGCCCGGTTGCCGCGGGAACAGCCATCCGCACTGCCTGGCTCGACGCTCCGAAGGCAGTCACGCGGGGAGAAACCGTGACGGTCGAGGCTCGCGCCGGCGGGGCCGTGATTCAAGCGCCGGGACAGGCGCAAGGTTCCGGCGCGGTCGGCCAGACCATCCAGGTGCTCAATCCGATGTCCAACAAACGCTTCCCGGCGCGGGTGGAAGCCCGCGGCAAGGTCGCCGTGGGAAAGGGTTCTCTATGAGAGTCATCATCGGCTGTCTGGTCCTTGCGGCCATAGGCCTCGCGGGCCCGAAGAAACCGGCCCCGCCGCCGGCGTCGCCGCTCGACCGCTACGTCCGCGAAGCCGAGGCGCGTTCCGCCGAAGCCTCCTCCACCAGCGCGGGCTCCCTCTGGCTTCCCACCTCACGCCTCGCCGACGCGGCTCGCGACGTCCGGGCCGGCCAGATCGACGACCTGCTGACGATCGTTGTCGCCGAGCAGGCCTCCGCCGTCACCAGCGGCGCCACCAAGACGCAGCGCACGTCCAGTGTCAAGAACAACATCGCCGCCGCCGCCGGGATTACTAAGGCGGCCGGTCCCTTCGCGAACCTTGCCGGCGTGTCCGGCGACACGCAGCTCGCGGGACAGGGCACCACCAGCCGGAGCACGACGTTGAGCACCACGCTGACGGCCCGCGTGGTTCATGTGTTGCCTAACGGCGCCCTGGTCATCGAAGCCTCCAAGGACATCCAGATCAATTCCGAACGCCAGACGATCACCGTGCGCGGTGTGGTTCGTCCCACCGATATCGACGCCGCCAACAGTGTCCGTTCCAACCGGCTCGGCCAGCTCGAGGTCCGCGTCAATGGTAAGGGGGTTGTCGGCGACGCGGTGCGAAGGCCCTTCTTTCTGTACCGGCTGATTCTGGGTTTGCTGCCCTTTTAACCATGAAAACCATCTGCGCCATTCTTCTGCTCCTCTCCGCCGCCCCGCCCCCGGTTGCGGCCGCGACGCGCCTCAAGGATCTGGTCGCGATCGAGGGCGTGCGCGAAAACCAGTTGATCGGGTACGGTCTGGTGGTCGGTTTGGCCGGCTCCGGAGACAGGCGGCAGACCCTGTTTTCGGCGCAGAGCCTGACCAACCTGCTCGAACGAATGGGCGTAACCGTCTCTCCCTCGGCCATTCGCGTCACCAACACGGCGGCGGTTCTCGTGACCGCGACCCTGCCGGCATTCGCGCAGCCGGGCATGCGCATCGATTCCACAGTCGCCGCCATCGGTGACGCGGCCAACCTGCAGGGCGGCATTCTGGTCCTGACGTCGTTGCGCGGCGCCGACGGGCAGGTCTATGCGGTCGCGCAAGGTCCGGTCGTCACGGGCGGCTTCTCCAGCGGACGGGGCGGCTCCAGCCAGACGGTGAACCATCCGACCGTCGGCCGCGCCCCCGGCGCCGCAATCGTCGAGCGCGCCGCTCCCTCGGTGGCGCCGCGCGGCTCGGTGCGCCTCCAGCTCCGCCAGTCGGACTTCACCACCTCTTCCCGCATCGTCGAAGCTATCGAAAAGCGTTTTGGCGGCGCCGCTCGGGCAGACAGCGCCGGTCTGGTGACGGTCGCCATCCCCGCCGATTATGCGGCGCGCGCCACCGCCTTCGTGGCCGAACTCGAAGGCCTGACCGTGGAGGCCGACCGCCCGGCCCGCGTCGTGATCAACGAACGCACCGGCACCATCGTGCTCGGCAAAGAAGTCCGCATCGCTCCCGTAGCCATCCTCCACGGAAACCTGAGCGTGGAGATTCAGACCACCTACGCCGTCTCGCAGCCGAACCCCCTCGGCCAGGGCACAACCGAGGTGGTCCCGCAAACAACCGTCACCGCGAAAGAAGAGAAGGCCCGCAATATCATCCTGAAACAGGGCGCGACCGTCGAGGATCTCGTCCGCGCCCTCGCCGCCATCGGCTCCACGCCGCGCGACGTCATCGCCATCCTGCAAAACTTGCGTGGCGCGGGAGCCCTGGAAGCGGAAATCGAGGTGATCTGAACATGTCGCCCATCGGTCCGATGTTATCCGGCGCGCCCGCGCCATCCCGGGAGCCCGACAATCCCGCGCGCGTGCTCGACGCGGCGCAGCAGTTCGAAGCGTTGCTTCTCGGCCAGATTCTCCGCGCGGCGCGCGCCGGCGGTGGCGGCTGGACGGGCTCGCCGGACGCATCCTCCGATTGCGCCACGGAATACGCCGAGCAGCAGCTGGCCACCGTCATGGCCCGGCAAGGTGGTTTCGGCCTCGCCGCCCTGATCGCCCAAGGCCTCGAACGCGGATCCAAGTGAGAATCGTGCCACCCGGGCAGCCGCGTCAACCCCCGCTCTGCCGTCGATAACCGTCCCTCCGCGTCAAAATCCACATCCCCTTCGCCTTTCCGGCGTTCCTGCGCGTCTCCTGTGATAGATTTGGATTTAGGAGATGGATTGCCTCTCGAACCTCCGCTTGCCCTCTTTTTTCAAGTAGATATCTGGGGAATGGTCCAGAGTAGCGGGCCCGCGGAGGCCGCGGTCCTCCTGTTTCTCTTCTGCTTTTCCGTCTATTCCTGGACGGTCATCTTTTCCAAGTGGCAGATGCTTCGCGGCGCCCGCCAGACCAACTCGAAATTCCTGCGCGCCTTTCGAAAATCCACCGGCATGGACGCCGTCATGGTGGCCAGCGAACAGTTCCGGCCCTCCCCTCTGGTCGCCGTCTTCGATTTCGGATACGAAGAAGTCGAGCGCCAGGTGAAAGGTCACGGCTCGATCAAGAACCGTCCGGCGTTGGAGCGCACGTTGCAGATCGGCGTCAGCGAGGAGCTCGCCAAGCTCGAACGCAATATGAACTGGCTTGCCACCACCGCCTCCGTCACTCCCTTTATCGGTCTGCTGGGAACCGTGCTCGGCATCATCCGCGCCTTCCTCGCGCTCAGTTCGCAAGGGAGCACCAGCCTGCGCACCGTCGGCCCCGGCATCGCCCAGGCGCTGGTCGCCACCGCGGTCGGACTCTTCGCGGCCATTCCGGCCGCCATCGCATACAACTACTTCGGCCATCACATCCGCGAAATCGGCGCGCGCATGGACGACTTCGCGCTCGAATTCCTGAATCTCGCCGAGCGCAATTTCGGGGAGCCCCGGTAAATGGCGATTTCCGTCAACGGCGGCGGCGGTTCCCGGAGACGCGGCAGCACCCTGGGCGCGATCTCCGAGATCAATGTCACCCCGTTCGTCGACGTCGTCCTCGTCCTTCTGATCATCTTCATGCTGACCGCGCACGTCATGGAGTTCGGCTTGCAAGTCGACGTCCCCAAGGTCAAGTACACCAAGGACACCGCGCAGGATCTTCCGGTCGTCACCATCGTCAAGGACGGGACCACGTACCTCAACGAGAAGGAAACGAACATCAACGACCTGAAGACCGAAATCCCCCGCCGCTTCGGCGCCGGTAAAGCCGTCTTCGTGAAGGCCGACAAGGAAACCATCTGGGAAGTGATTGCGCAGGTGACAGCGGAGCTCGGGGCCGCCGGTTTTCAAATTAATATGGTCACCCAGCCGGAGGACACCGCGGCTAAGGGCCGCAAGTAATGACCGCGCGCGTGCACATCCTCGACGAACCGGAACGCCTCCGCGGACCCTTCTGGGGCTCCGTCGCGCTGCACGCGGGCATGATCGGCGCGTTCGTCGTCATGACGGTGGTGCAGCCGTTCGGCAAGGTGGAGCATTGGGGCGATCCCAATGGCGGGCGCTTCGGATCGGTGGCCGTCAACGCCGTGCCGAGCATTCCGCTGCCCAATCGCGGCGTCGTGCCGAATCCGGTCGCGAACCCCACCGAATCGCAGGTCCCCCAGGCGCCTTCCAAGGTCAAGCCGAAACCCAAAGTGCAGGCCCCCGCGCCCGACGCCATCGCGCTCAAGAGCCGTAAAGCCCAGGATCGTCCCAGCAAGCCAGCGGCCGCGCCCAACAAATGGGTCGACCAGCAGCAGTACAAGCCGAATCAGGTTTTCTCCACCGGCGGCGCGGCGGTCAGTTCGCCCCTCTACAACACTCCCGGCGGCGGCGGCGTGGGCTTCGGAACCAACTCGCCGTTTGGGACGCAGTTCGGATGGTACGCCAATATGTTGCGCCAGAAAATTGCCGGAGCCTGGCGCACGTCGGAGGTGAATCCACGGCTGCAAACGGCCCCCGACGTAGTCGTGCAGTTTACCATCCGCCGCGATGGCTCCATCGCGCCGGGGCTGCCGCGCATTGTGCAATCGAGCGGCGACGCCACACTCGACCGCTCCGCGCAGCGCGCCATCCTGGACGCAGCCCCGTTCCAGGCCCTTCCCCCCCAGTTCGATCGAAACGAGGCCAACATCGAGTTGACCTTCCAATTGAGGCGATAGCCATGAAAACTCGACGTAGGGCGGGTCTGCGGCCAGCCCATCTGATGATTCCGATCGTCTTGGCAGTAGCGTTCGCGCAGCAATCGACCATCGATATCGGTCCGATTGTCAAAGGCGACCGGCCGGCGATTGCCCTTCCCGATCTCCGCGGCGCCGGGGACGCGCAGGGCTTCATGCCCGCTTTCAACCAAACCCTCTGGTCCGATATCTCCGGCGCCGGGATCTTCAAGATGATCCCCAAAACGATGTATCCGACCGCCATTCCGCAGCAGCCTTCCGACTTCACCCAGCCACCTCCACCCGCCGAGCCTCCACGCGGGCGCAAGAGCGCCCCGGTCGTGCAGCCGCAAACCGGTAACGGCCGCTGGATGACGGACTGGTCGGGGCCGCCCGTCAGTTCCAATTACCTGACGTTCGGTTACACCGCCGTGCAGAACGGCGTCCTCGTCCTGCGCGGCTGGCTCTACGACCTGCGCAACGGCGCCAGCCCGCAGGTGATCGGCAAGACTTACTTCGGGCCGGTCAATGACGGCGGCGCGCGCAAGGTCGCCCACGAATTCGCAGCCGACATCCTCGCCCTCTTCGGAGGCCAGTCGCTCGCCGGCACGCACATCTACTTCGTCTCCGACCGCACCGGCCACAAGGAAATCTGGGCCATGGATTACGACGGCAAGAACCAGCGCCCCATCACGCACTTTAACTCCACCTCCATCGAGCCCGCCGTGTCGCCCGACGGCTCGAAAGTCGTGTTCACTAGCTACGCTAAGGGCAATCCTGGTATATTTGTGTTTTCGGTGGATCCGGTTCGGGACTTACGGTTTTATAACCAGGGCGCGTCCGTGAACTCGTCGCCATCTTTCACCCCCGATGGAAAGCAGATTGTGTACTCCTCGTCCGCCGGCCGCTGCTGCCGCATCTTCGTCGCGGATTTGAATGGGAGCGGCTTTCGGCCGATTTCGTCGCTCTCTTCCATCGACACGGAGCCGAAGGTCAATCCGAAAACCGGCAGCGACCTGGTCTTCTCTTCCGGCCGCTCCGGCCCCGAACAGGTCTATCGAATGAATATGGATGGCGCCGATCTGGAGCGTCTGAGCGATGGCACGGGAGAGGCGGCCAATCCCTCCTGGCATCCCGACGGGCAGTTGATTGCGTTCGCCTGGACCCGCGGCTTTGCGGCCGGCGCCTGGAACGTGTTCCTCATGGACGTCGCGTCCCACAAAGTGATGGCGCAGCTCACGCACGCCGAAGGCAAGAACGAGCATCCATCCTGGGCGCCGGACGGCAAGCACCTGGTCTTTTCCTCGACGCGCGCCGGCGGATCGCAGATCTATTCCATGCTGGCGGACGGCTCCCAGGTGCAGCAGTTGACCACGCAGGGTCGCAATGAGCGTCCGGTTTGGGGAAAATGAAAGAGAATTCAGGAGGCAAAAGTTCATGTTGACGAAACGGAAATTGATGGTCCTCTGGATCGGGTTGTCGCTGGCGCTCTTCGCTGCGGGCTGCAAGAAGAAGCCGCCCTTCCCGCCGCCCCCGCCGCCGCCCGGTCCGACGACCACCACAACCCCTGAGCCGACCCGTCCCGCCGCGCCCACGGTCGCTCAGTTCAGCGTCGAGCCTACCAACATCCAACGCGGCCAGTCCGCCACGCTGCGCTGGGAAATCAGCGGCAACGTCTCCAGCGTCTCGATCGACAACGCGATTGGGACCGTACAGAACACGGGAAACCGCCGCGTCTTCCCCACCGATTCCACCACCTATAACCTCACTGCCACCGGTCCCGGCGGCAACATCACCGCCTCCGCGACGGTGACCGTCACGGCACCTCCTCCTCCGCCTCCACCTCCGCCTACCGGCAGTCGGGGGGACACGTTCGAAGGACGCGTCGGAAGCGAGGTGCAGGACGCCTACTTCGAATACGATAAGAGCGACGTCAATGGCGAGGCCCGCGACATTCTGACGCGCGACGCCGCCGCGATCAAGAGCATCCTCTCCGCCTTCCCGAACGCGACCATCGTCGTCGAAGGCCACTGCGACGAACGCGGCTCGGCCGAGTACAACCTGGGCCTCGGCGACCGCCGCGCCAGCTCCGCTAAGGACTTCCTCGTGCAGATGGGAATTCCCGAGGACCGGCTGAAAACCATCAGTTACGGCAAGGAGCGTCCTCAGTGCACCGACGCCAGCGAATCCTGCTGGCAGCGCAACCGCCGCGCTCACTTCTCGCCCGGCCAGTAGCCGGCACGCCGGCCCGCGGCGGCGAAAACCGCCCGGGCCGCCCGTCCCCGCAGTAGGATAGTAGCGGGAGCGTTCTCGCTCCCGGTGAGGAGACTTGCCTATGTTTCGACGTATTTTGGCGTGTAGTGTGTTTGCCGCGGCGCTGCTTTCCCTGACGCCGTCGCCATCCTCCGGCGCGAGCAAGGAGATTCAGGAGTTGCAGCGCGACGTGGCGCAGTTGCAGGACCAGTTGAAGCAGCTCCAGACGTCGCAGGACCGGCAATTGGCCGAGATCCGCGTGCTCGTGCAGCAGTCGCTCTCGGCCGCCACCGATGCCACCAAGTCCGTGGCCGTCATCCAAAGCGGCTTTCAGCAGAATCTGCGCGATCAGGAATCCAAGGTCGTCACCCCCGTGGTCGGCCTGAATACCCGCATGGATCAGATGTCGCAGGACATGCGCACACTGCAACAGGCGGTGGGCGACCTCACCGGCCTGATGTCCAAGATGCAGGCCCAGTTGACCGACCTGAATAATGCCGTCAAGGTCATGTCGCAGCCCGCGCCGCCCCCGCCGTCCGCCTCGTCAACCGGC
>CAZSQK010000025.1:0-88928 GCA_964608645.1 uncultured Solibacteraceae bacterium
GCGGATGATGTCGAATGGCGCTCAGAAAACTACGTTTTCAGATGATTGCTGACAAAGCCAGAGGCCTCACCGGCGGCGCACGTGGGCGCCGCGCGGGCAGACGCCAGTCCTACAATTCCATTTCAACTGGAAGACCTTATCGGTCATCGCCGGCGTGACGGTGTGGAACTTCTACTTTCAGATCTTCCAACGCGCTATCAAGTCCGAACAGATCATCGAGTTCCTCAAACACTTGCTCCGCTACATCCCTGGCGACATCCTGCTGATTTGGGACCGCCTTCCGGCACACCGTAGCCTGGTCACCCAGCAATTCATCCGCGAGCAGAACGGCCGTCTGGCTATGGAGTATCTGCCGCCCTACGCGCCGGAACTGAACCCAGTCGAATACATTTGGGCCCACTGCAAGCACCACGAACTTCCTAATGTCTGTGCCAAGAACCTCTGGGATCTGGGCGAAGGCGCCCGCCGCGCCCTGAAGCGGATGCGTCGTCGGCCTCGTCTGATCAGCGCCTTTTGGAAACAGGCTTCTTTATTCGATTGATTCCGCTATATTATGCGGGATTCAGTAAGGAGTAGTCGGAAACTATCTGCTTGCGACCCGACTGCCACGCCGCAGCCAGCCGAATGCGGGGGCCACGCGCTTGAAACACGTTCGACAGACCCAGATGTACGTACCGTCCACGTGTCCCGCGTAATACGCCATGCGATAGTGTCCGCCATCGACCGGTCCAGGTCTGTCATGCGGATCGCGGTCGCGGTGATCGCAGATGCAAGCCGAGCAGAACCTACAGTGATCGTGCGTCCAACCGTCGTGCGGGCGAGTCCACCGCTTCCAAAGGAATAGAGAGTCGCGCCAGAGCTCGGCCTCACTTTGCCAGAGAGCCGGGATTTCATCCACCGTTCTCGCGTCCCGCATACCAACACCGTAGCGTATTCGATTGCAGAATGGGTTCTGGTCGAAACACGGCATTACCGTACATTGGCCGGCCGAAGGCGCTTCCCGACAGCGCCAGTTTCCGGTAGCGCCTCTTAGGCCGTTATCCGAAAGTGCGTAGATGCCGTAGCCGGTAAACTCTCCCTCACATCCGAACAGCGTCTACGATGACACCTATCGCAACAAAGAACACGCCTCCAATAAAACACTTCATGAAAATTCCACTGAGGGACTGTATCGTCGTTTCGGAAATCACCCCGGAATAGTGAAACGCCTCGACAAGGATTGTCGCTCCAATGGGGACGCCAAGGATGACGGCGGCGCGGAGAAGCGTCATCAGACGCCATCGGGATTCAGCAGCGTAGCTGCCCGACAGTGGATCACGTTCCGACGCTTCCACAACGTCGCTGTTCTGCACCGGCGCTTGGAAACACTCCACAAGGGCGCGTGCCTCAGCCTCGTCCTCAGTCGCGACCAGAATCCTGGAAGGACGCACCCACCATCTGGGGTTCGTCGTTTTTAGGAGGTCGGGCACGTCTGCTACGGCCACAATATCGTAGACGATCTCCGCCTGATCCAAAGCGGCTGCGGCCGATGCCAGGGCAAAACTGTCATTCGTATCCAGGATGCCAACCATCTGCGGAAAACGCTCTGAGGTTGGTCGGATTGGCGGCTCTCCAGGCTGCAAAGGGACCCTGCAGTCGGCGCACTCAAAGAACCCGTCTCGGTATTCCGTTAAGCATTGAGGGCAGTGCAAACTGGCGAGCCTCCACCGAGTCCAAACGCTATTACCAGGGGCGGCGCCACCTGCGGATCTCCCTTACCGATTGTCGCATGGACGCCAACGTCCACTCCGGTCGGTAGACGAGGTTCTCGGAAAATGCTTCGGCGGAAACGCCCTCCGATGTCACTCAATGTGAAAAGAGGAAGGAAGCGATTCAAGACCGCTATAGCTCTGAACCATGAGTCGTGTTACTCTTCTGTGCCGGAGACGATATTCATGTCCCTTACTCGTCGGAATGCCCTCGGACTGGTTCTAGTCATGAGACTCGCCCGCGGCCAAAGACTGGATCGGATTCAGCGCGAGGGTGTGCGATCCATTGGCGAAGCAGGTCCTCGACAACGTCATGAAGCACTATTACGATCCGAGTTGTCACGGAGTAGACCTGAAGTCCAGGTTTCAGACCGCGGACGCGAAGATTCAGCAGGCGTCCAGTTTGGGCCAGGGATTCGGAGCCATCGCCGAGGCTCTGGACCCGCTCAACGACTCACACACGTTCTTCGATCCGCCCGCCAGACCTTTCAAGCGCGACATTGGTTACCGCTGGGCAATGGTCGGAGACGTTTGCCTGATTACAGCCGTTAAGCCAGGTTCCGATGCGGCAGGCAAACTGGCGCCCGGCGACAGGGTTCTGCAATTGGAACGTTTCCGAGTCACGCGAAAGAACTTCTGGAAGATCGGTTATTCCATCAATCGGCTCCATGCCTTTCCGGTGGTGACCTTGGCTATTCGGCATGCCGACGGGTCGGAGGCGCAAGTGGAGGTGGCGGCCAAGATGGAGCGAGAGAAGCGGGTTCTCGACTTGACAAAAGGGGACGACATTTGGCGGCTCATCGTAGATTCCGAGAATGAGGATTACCTCGCCCGGCAGCGGTGGGTGGAGATCGGCAACGCGGCGATGGTCTGGAAGATGCCGCAGTTTGACATGAGCGACCGCGCAGTGGAGGACCTGATCTCCAAAGCGCGAACCAAAGGGGCGCTGATCCTGGATCTCCGGGGCAACCCCGGAGGGTACGAGACTACGCTGCAAGCGTTGGTCGGCGCGTTGATGGATCACGAGGTGACGATTGCGACGCGGCAGGGGAGGAAGCCGAATCTGATGCCAGTCGTCGCGAAGTCTCGGGGCAAGTCGGCGTACAGCGGGAAACTGGCGGTGTTGATCGACGCCCGGTCGGCCTCCGCGGCGGAATTGCTTGCGCGCGTAGTTCAACTGGAGAAACGCGGGGTCGTTTTGGGCGACCGCAGTTCGGGCCACGTCATGGAGTCGCGCTACTATCCGATGAGCCATGGCGCCGCAACGAAGACACTCTACGGCGCATCGATCACCGAAGCTAACCTCGTCATGAGCGACGGAAACAGCCTGGAAGATATTGGTGTGTCGCCTGACGAGCTTGTGTTGCCGACGGAGGGCGATGTCGCAACTGGTCGTGATCCCGTGTTGGCGCGAGCTGCGGAGTGTCTCGGCGTCCAGTTGGACCCCGTCGCGGCGGGGAAGCTATTTCCTACCGAGTGGTAAGCCGTAAAAGAGGCTTGCTTGGACAGAAGTCGTGAGATTGCCGCTGAAGCGCGTCGCTGCGACGGTTGTTTCCGATAACGCCAGCAAAACGGAGTTACCGGAATGAACACCCGACTCAACCTCATACCTCAATCCAGGGAAGACGCTACACGCGACGCACGCGAACCTCAGCGGCGGCGGCGCCGATTCCATGTCCCGCGAGGGCGCAGACCACACCGAGCCACCAAACTGACAGAACAGAATCCCAACCGTTCATGCGAGAGGCGACGACGCAGGATATCAGTGGAATGTCACTGAATCTCGCGCGCCAGTTTCCGGGTCTCCCGTGGTTTGGCCGTCGTGATGTCCGCGGTGCAAGCCCAATAAGAGCGGCCGTCCTTCGCTCCGCGGCGGTGGGGAGAGGCGCAGCCGGAATCCGATGCGTCCGGCCAGCGCCCAGAATGCCACGAGCCCGCCAACGCCGAAAAACTCATCGAAGTTACTCACTTGCGGGCCGGACGGGCGATGGCGTCGCTTCGCCTGCCAGCGTTCGCTTGGCAGAGAAAGCTGCGCCGAACGGCCAAATCTCCCCGTCAATACGACGAACGCTACGGCAGCCATCGAGAGAAGGGCAAGCTTCGATAGGATGCGCACCAGTTTCATCGTGCTCCTTCCCGGAAACGGCGGAGAACCTTCTCTAGGGCTGCGAGTATCCAGTCCCAATTGATGGCCAGGTGAAACCCCGTCAGAACAACCACGGCCTGCGAGAACTGGTTGTGAAGAGTATCCCACCGCCAGTCCATGTCCGGCGCGGCTTTAATGCCCCTTAGCGCGGGTATCGCCTTTTGCGATATTAAAATGCCGGAGAAGATCGCGGCGGTGACGCAGCCGAAAAGAGCCAGGTTCAGAAGATAGTTGACGCGCGCGCGGAGAGATTGCGCGGCGAATAATCGACGGGTCTGCGACGCGATCCAACTCCACGCGAGCAGCAGGTGAACGAAGACCATACCCACGATCGCGAGTCCTAGCCATTCGTGGATCACAAGTCCGGTAAAAGGGACAGTCTGCAAAGCGCAGACCGATATCAGCAGCGTCACGTCCAGCCAGAACGTCACCTTCAAGCGCCAGCGCGCAGGCTTCGCCGCGTCGCGCGTCTCTAGAATGGTTGCAGCACCCATGTTCGTTTACCCAGCTTGATGAGGTGACGCCTGTTTGGGTTGAGACGCCGCCCAGGGCGAATAAGTTCCTAGTGTAGTCGAGCCCCTGCTTTCCGGGTTGCTGCGATCAAGGCACGCCGCGTTTTGCAATCGTACTTTACAGCGGAGTGTCGGCCCGCCCCTAGAATCGAAATCCACCGGATGCGTAGTCGTACAAGTGCCGAATACGGGCCGGAAACGGCGTGGTTTCCGATAATCCTTGGAAAACGGCGTTTCGGACAGAACCGGTCCACAATGGCCCGCGCCGTGGCCGACTCGGGGGGATGGTTTCCCCAAACGCCACATACCGGGAGCTTATCGGAAACTGGCGAATCAAAGCCCGGCCCCGCTCGGGACTTCAACGTCGCATGACGTGGACGTCCACTCTCGAACGCGGCCAGTTCAATGCGGTTTCGGCAGCTTGATCTCGACGCTGAATTTAATCCACTCGACAGCACCTTGCTCTTTACTGTTGCCGCCGTGCGAGTGTGTGGCTTTTCCAGCGGTTATCCACAGGCGACCCTCCCCGTCAGCAAGCGACTTGAAGTTGTCGGCGAATTTCCCGGTGTCAGTTTGCAGGAGATCGTATAGCGCCTGAATGGACGCGCAACTTGTGGCAAATCGGAAATTGCGCGGCGACGATTGTATTTCCTGTTCGGCAGTCCAATCATAGAGCGCATCGATTTCCGTTTCTTTGTGAACACGGAACGGTGGATCGGCCACCCACGACATTCTGTCGCACTCCCGGTCAGCGTGCGTGATCCTGACCTGAAAGCCTCCCGGTAGACCGATTACAAACTCCAGATCCGCATTCAGCGGCTTCCGAAATGTCTCACCTTCGCGAACCTCGCCCGAGAAGCAGATCGCGCCTTGCCCACACTCCGGTTTGCTCGTTCCAGGCACTCTTCGACGCATTTTCCTCTGGTCCTGGGCCGTTCCGACAACTGTGCCGAGCAACAACATGGTACTTATGATCGCCAGCGCAACTGATGTCCGCCACATACCACGATCCTACATGCCATCGCTTCGTATCGCTACCACCGCAATCAACGCGGACACGGGACGTAAAGAAGGCGTTAGGGGACAGAACTGGTCCGCGATAGAGGCCGCGCGGGGTGGTGGACGATAACGCCACATACCGGGAGCTTATCGGAAACTTGCCGAGGCGCGGCGAATATACGGAACTCGGGTCGAGGATTTGCGGTCTAATGAATCGAACGCATGCGTTACCGGGTCGATGTTGTCCTCCGTGTCGTCGGCGTGGTCGCAGTCTTCGCGTTGACGGACTGCAATAGCCGCCAGCAGTGCGACTACTACGATTTCGACTTTCAAAAGCCTCTCGATTACAAGCAGCTTGTCTTCAGGTCCTCGATGATCGTTGTGGGGACTGTCAGAGCCGTGCGAATTGTCGGTAGCGGCATCCCCGCTCGCAAAGCCCCCGATCTCTTGCTGGACCGAATGCGGGTGGATGTCGATGTCGAGACCGTTCTCCGTGGTGACTGGCACGCACCGCAGCTTCAATTCGATTTCTTTGCGTATTCAGGGAAGAACCGTGGCGGTTACGACGGTCCGTCACCATATCGAGTCGAACCCGGCGACCGGTCGGTGTTTTTCTTGACCCCCGATTCCGGCCAACTCAGGTCGGTAGCAGATGTGAGGGGCGGATATTCGCTTCGGGTTTGGAGTGGGATGCACAAGGACTTTAAACGAAGCGAATCTCCTGGAGAGGCCGTAACGATTGATGGGCGGGCCGTGGGCAATGACATCTCGGCAATCCTTCTTGAACTTGGCGACGGACCTGACGAGGGCGCTATGGCTGATGCGTTGGGGACCGCTGCATTTGTGTCGGACGAGTTGGCATCACGGAAAGCGACGGTGTCCCGCCTGCGGCAGTTGTTCTCGCGTGCCCAGGATCGCTCGTTGAAGATAAGCGCGTGCAAACTACTATCGGAGCAGTACGCCGGTCAATCTGGCTGCTTGTATGAACTGCAAAACGATCTTTCCTTTCCCTCATCTGAACGCGAACGAGTTCGCGAGATACTGTCTAAGCGCAAAACCTGGGACGCCCGACTGAAGCAGGAACTTCGGACGCAACCCATGTACGCCTTCCACATTGACAGCGTTGTAGTCGTCAGGGACGAGTTGGAGCTTTTGATGGCTGACCCTGACCCAGAGTTACGGCGTCTGGCTTGCGATGTCTTGCGCCAGAACTTCCCGCGAACAGCGACCGCCTGCAAGTAGCGGAAGACGCAAGGGGGCGCGGTTTCCGATAACCGCGCAAAAACGGCGTTATCGGAGAAGTGCCGCCCCTACATTGCGCCACGATATAGGTGGCCATAGTCATATGGTGAGTTGGCGTTTGGGAGAACCTGAATATCCTCGAACGATTCCACCACAATTTGCGCGGGAAAGGCCCCGAGATGGCCAAACCCTCTTACGACGCGATCACAGGGTCCGACTGGAGAATGGCGATCGGCTGCGTTCAGCGTGCCTTTGACGGTCACCCAAACCTCGACTCGCTTGCCTTGCCTCGCTTCCCGCTCTGCTACACGCTCCGCGTCGGCCACACCAGCCCACGTGCCGTCGGGGGCGAGGGGGAGCGACTGACGACGTGCCGCGACTGACTGCGTACACGCCGCCTTCTCTAGATATCGCGCAGAGCCGCTGGACGCGCAGTGACGGCGGCTGGCGAGACGTTCTTTGTGCGCGGATCGGCGCAGCCGTCAGCAGCGTGTCATGTGCAGACCAGCGGCTCGAAGTTCGCCTGAACGACGGCGCCGTCGTGACCATCTCATTGAGGAACGAAGACTACGTCGGCCCGGAAGCTTTCGAGTTCGTCGTTCCTGGCCAGGATCTGATTGTGTCGTAACCACACGATGTCCGATAAATCCTGCGAAACGGCGCTTCCGTCCATTAACCGCGCCCGATGCGGCCATAAGCTCTGGTAATGGACGACAGACGCCACCTAACATCCGCTACCCCCTGCTCCGCTGCTGCGGGTGCGTTAGATGTTCACCGTCGCTGTGGAACACGGGAGTTGCTATAGTCGAGATCGCAGCTATGCCAGTACGTCGCATTGCAGTCACGGCTCTAATTCTGGCCTGCGAAAGCTCAGTCGCACAGCAACCCGTGGCGGGGACTCTGCCGCGGTTTGAAGGCCGCGCCGTCACCGTCACAGCCGCTGAAACTGACGCCAATGGATTCTACCCCAAGGGTCCTGCGTCAATATGCGTCGAAGCGCCCCCGGAACGGCAGTGTTACACAGCGCCAAAGGACTTCGGGAGGAACCCGAGAGTCGCGGTCCTCGAACTGAAGAAGGGAGAACTCGCACTCTTCTTCTCCGCCGCAAGCGGGGGCGTCAGCGGCTACACCATACACTTCGCGGTCTTGCGGCCTGAGGGGAAGCAGTTGGAGAATCTCTTGATGACCGATGCGTCGGTATCAGCGCAAAGCCAAAACGCATTCTGGACGGACGCTTCCATCTCTGATGCTCCCTTCCTCGTCACGGCGGACTACGTATGGGGGCCGGACGAAAGCCACTTTAGCCCCCACAGGTTCATCATCTCTTCCTACGTTCGGAGGCATTCATTCGATCTGGAGGGTGATTACTACTTCCTCCAGGACCGCTACATGACCGTTCGAAGCTATGATCTCGACGCAGGCGCGGATATCCTCGGTTCAGAGAAACCCGACATCGTTGCTCGGCTCCAGCGGATCAAATCGGTTCAATCGCAGCGTCACCCGGCGCAATAGCCTTAACATCGCTGCGGCTGCACGTCCGGCCCGTGCTGCCAGGAGCGGTGC
This sequence comes from uncultured Solibacteraceae bacterium, assembly GCA_964608645.1. GTDB lineage: Bacteria > Acidobacteriota > Terriglobia > Bryobacterales > Bryobacteraceae > CAZSQK01. Next base: position 8,211 of record CAZSQK010000025.1, read on the forward strand.
GGTTTCCGGTAATCATGTAAAAACGCCGTTACCGGACAGGATCGAAGCGTCCGGCTTGGCCGTGTAGTGACCAATCGTTGCCAGGATTCCTGCTGATGTCCATTTATCGCCTGGACCAGATGCCGGCTTTGCGAAGCGCCTCTTGCAATCCCACTATCGACGACCCGCTGCCGGTATAGAGAATCAATCCGTCCGGCCCAATCAAGAAGGTGCTGGGCCACGTTTGGACGCCAAATTTCCGTGCGACGGAATCGTCCGCATCCGTCCACGAAGGAAGGACGAGATGGTGCGATTCGAGATACTCCCGGGAAGTGTCCGGGGACTCGAGGCCTGCCATGGCCAGTACGGCGAGCGCGTTGCGCTGGAATGCGCGGTAAAGCAGGTCGAGAGTGGGCAGCTCTTCCCGGCATGGCCCGCACCACGATCCCCAGAATGTCAACACGACGTGCTTTCCCTTCAACTGACTCGAATCCTGGTCCTGACCGTTCAGATCTTTCGCGCGGAAAGACGGAGCCATGTCGCCTGCCTTCAGCGTCTGTCTTTGCTCTGGCGCCGATAGCCTCGTGACTTTTTGCACGCCGGGCGCCGGAGTGAACGAGAAGAACGACTGCGGAATGTCCGGGTCGAGGCGGAATTGCTCGGCGGTGATGGTCTCCGTATTCGTGACCACACGGTCCTCCAGGCTGGCCGTGGATTCCTCAATCCTCTTGAGCACCACGAATGGGCCCTTCGCAATCCAGTACCGGCGCGTTCTTGCCGGCAGGCGGGAGTTGGGGTTCCCCGGCACTGCGGTTTCGATGATGTAACAATCGAATTTCTGACCCGCTACGGTGAGAGGCTCTTCGCCGGCCAGCTTCGCAGTCGCGGCTTCGCCGGCCACGCGCCCCAGGCTGCTCGTGAAACTGCCTTCGACCCTTTCGGAGGGCTCCTCCGTGTACTCGTTGGTGGACGGTTGAAACACCCATTTGCTCTTCCCATCGGAGCGCCGGGTGATCGTGAGGGCATCATCCTCGACCTTTCTGAAGTCGTACCGCCATCTGGCAGGGCTGCGAAACGACTCTATCAGGCGGTATTCTCGAGGACGCGCGCCGCCACTGCCGTGGGACTGCATCTCGTAGTGCAATTGGAAACGGAAGCTATCAAAGTTGCGATAGAACTCGGCTACTCTCACGAGAATCTGGTCCGCACTCGCCGCACCCTGATCGTTGGCTTGCGCGAAAAGCCTTCCGGCCACCACTGCCGCCGCGCATATTCCGAGTGTCTTCACGGTTAACCTCTGCGATCTTGACGCTCGCATGCCACGAAGCGTGGGGACCAATTGGGTATCCTCGGAAGTCTGCCAATGCCTGCGGCGGCCCCGCCATCTTGGGCATGGAATTCAAGGCGTGGATTGAGGGTGCTACCGTGGGCTCTGATGCGATATGACGCGGTTCTCATCCTGGGAGGAGGGATACGACCGGGCGGGGCGCTGCCCCCTTGGATCGCGGCGCGTTTCGACCGGGCGATGGAGCTCGCGGGCGATGCGATCCTGATGCCGCTCAGCGCGGGAACGACCCACCGGCCGCCGCCGCTTGACGAGCGGGGATTTCCCATCACCGAGGCTCGCGCCGGGGCGGATTATCTGATGCGGCGGGGAGTCGATCCACGGCGGATCGTCATGGAAGAGTGGTCGTACGACACGATCGGGAATGCCTACTTCTCGCTGGTTGCGCACGTGATCCCGCGCGGCTGGCGGCGCGTGCTGGCGGTCACTTCGGCGTTTCACATGGCGCGCACGGAGGCGATTTTCCGGTGGGTGTATTCGCTCGACGGCGGCCTCCGCGAGGTGCGCTTCGAGAGCGCCCCCGATGCCGGGGTCGAACCGGAAGCGTTGCGGATGCGCCTGGCGAGGGAGCGGGCGAGCCTCGAAGCGTTTCAGCGGGTGCGGGAAGGGATCGCGACGCTGGCGGGCCTGCACGAATGGCTGTTTGCGGAGCACGGCGCTTATCGGGCAGGAAGGCGGCCGGCGGAGGCCGGCGTGGATATCACCACTTATTGAGACGCCTTTCTCACCCACAAATAGCAGTGATTTCCCAGACGGCGCGCATCCGGCGACCGCAGCAGCAGGAGATCGAGATACCGCAACGGGAACAGCAGCCAGCCGAGAATGCCGTGCGTCACGATCCGCCACGGACGCCACGGCACGAGCATCTTCACATACTCGAGCGAGAAGACCAGCGCGGTTGCGGTGGGGCCGGTGCGCCAGCCTTCGGCGACCATCTCCATCTCCCCGGCCAGCTCTTTCAGCCCGTCGAGAGTGAAGCGGCGATAGTCTTTCGGATACTCGTGGAACGGGTGGCAGAAGGGCGTCACGAGATGGGCGTACCCGCCGGGCGCGAGAACGCGGCGAATCTCCCGCATCACTTCTTCCGGGCGCCGCACATGCTCCAACACGGCGTCGCATTCCACGATCTGGAACACGCCGTCGCCGAAAGGCAACTGCTGCGCGTCCGCCGCGACGTCCACGCCGGGCACGGCGAACAGGTCGAGGTTCACGAAGCCCCTGACCGCTCTTCCGGCGCCGCCGATGTAGAGATTCCAGCGGCCCAATGGAAAATTCCGGGGCTCGCGGGGATTCATGACGAGCGGCGCGGGCGGCTCCAGCGCCCGCCGCAGCCAGGAGCGGGCGGCCCGGCGGCGGTAGACCTGCTCCAGATCCACTACTTCGCCTTCTTCAGCAGCTTGACATTCGCGGCCAATGTGAACAGATCGTCTTTCAAACCTTTATTGATTTCGACCGAGTCCGAGTACATCTCGAAAATCTTCTCGCCGTTGCGGTCCCGCCGGATGTCGAAGGGCCACTTCACGCCGCCCCCTACGTCGCGGTACTTGGCGAAGAGGCTGACTTCGGTGTCGAAGTCCTTGTACTCGGGATTCCGCCGCCGGAACACCTGGCGCACGGGCAGTTTGGAGCTCTGATCGAAGTACACCGTCACCATCACGTTGTCCGCATCGGTGATCTCGACGATTTCGACCGGCCGGTTCTCCCACCGGTCCGACCCCTGCGAATAGAACCCCATCCCGGGCTCCTTCAGCCGGTTGTGCAGGATGTAGAAGATGTTCCGCCGGGCGCCATCCCGGAAGTTGGCGACGCGCTCATCGGGCAGCGGCTGGGCGCCGCGGAACGTGACCTCCCACGCGCCGTCCTCGCGAAACAGAAAGGTCTGGAATTCATCCTTGCCGAAGCCCTCCCGCTCGCGCTCGTAGACCGCGCCGGGCTTGGGAGGATTGGGCTGGACCAGGTACCGCGTGTAGATCTTGGCCAGCGACATCCCGGAGAGCTTCCCGAGATAAAACGAATACGCGCGGCCGCTTTCGACGCGGTCTTCCATCCGCAGGAACGCGTCGCCGCCGAGCGCCTGGAGCGCTTCGTACACCACGCGCTTCCCGCGGTCCTGCGCGGTTTCCGCCGCGCGGGCCGGATGCCAAGCGCAGCATGCCGCCACCATCAATGCCGTCCACTTCATTGCCGCCTCTGTAAAACCTCGGGCTTCAGCCCGGAATTGATCTTATATTCCTTGACGATCCCATCGGCGTATTTGGTTCCACGCTGATACACCGTAACGGCATGTGGCAATTGAATGCCCGCGACGTCGCGGTAGTCGGCGTAATCCTCTTGCATGTAGAGGGAGACGCCTTGATCGTTGGTCGAGGTGTAGAGAACCTGCGCGGGGAGCCCGGAGGCCGGATCGAAGACAATGGACGCCACGCTATCGCCCTGCGCGATCTCCACGGTTTGCTCGTCCAACGCGGAGATGGTGCGGCCGGCGACGCGATCGCTCAAGAGCATGGGCACGTGGAACCGCATCAGGTCGGCCAAGGCCTGCTTCAAGCTCGCGCCGGCGAGAGGTCCCGACAGGCGGCCATTGGAAATCCAGCCGCCGGAGCCGTCGGTGAAGCGAATCACGTGGCCAACGCGCGTGGACACGCCATCTTCCCGGAGATAGGACGGCGCGATCCACTGGTCGGTTTCGCTCTCCTCCGCGCCATTGGGCAGGCGGTATAGCAGCGTCTGGGTCAGATCCTTGACCGCGGCGAGTTTGGCGGCGCCGCCACTCGCCTCCTGGGCGCGGCGAAGGAGCTCTTTGGCGCGGTCGGCCGAGGCGGTGTCGGGTTTCACGGATTCCTGTTTCGGCGGCGGGATGGTGAGGTCGATACGCTGCGCCTCGCCTCCGCGGGGATCGATCGGTTTGTTGAAGACCGTCAAATTCGAGACCACGACGACGGTGACCTGCTGCGGGTCGAGCCGTTCCTTCGCGACGCGCAGGACGTCGGCGCGCGTCACCGCCGAGAGAGCCTTCTGATATTGCTCGGGGAAATCGGGCGGGTAGCCATAGTAATCGAGCAGCGCCGTGTTGGTCAGAACCTTGGCCTTGGTTTCATAGCTGATTGCCATGTGAATCAGGGCCCAATCCCGGGCTGTGCGTAATTCCTCTTCGGTGATCTCCGTGGAACGGATGCGTTGGATCTCTTCGAGGATGGACTGCACGGTTTCGCCGGTGGCCGTGGAGCGATTGAGTCCCGAAATCTGGAGCAGTCCGGCGTGCGCATAATCGGAGACAAATTCGGCGCCGACACCGGTCACCGCGCCTTTGGCCGCGCGCGCCATCGCGGTCAAGCGCGCCTGGGGAGCGCCCAAAACGTTGGTCAGAATCTCGCTTGCGGCGGCGTCCTTGTCCTTCCATTCCGGGGCCAGGCGCGCGACGCCGAACCAGGAATTGGTCACATCGGTTTTGAGGGCGAGATGGGCGCCGGGGGCCGGCGCTTCAGCCACCTTGGGGAATTCCGGAACGGGCGGCTGTTGGGTTTTCCAATCGGCAAACAGGGCCTCGATCGAGTCCTTCATCGCGGCCGGGTCGAAATCGCCCGCAACGGCCAGGGTCACATTGGCGGGGAAAAAGTAGCGCCGGTAAAACTCGACGATCTCGGGGCGGCCGATGGCGCCGACGGTGGCATATTCCTGCCGCCTGCTGTACGGGCTGTCTTTGCCGAAAACGGCGGCGCGCAGTTCCCGGCGCAGCAGTTCCACCGGGTCGTTGTTCCGTTGGGAAATATTCCGTTGCAGAGAGCTCTTCGCCAAGTCGATGCGGTTCTGGCGAAACGCCGGTGCGGTGAGAACGTCGCGCAGGGCGCCGAGCGAGACGGCGGCGGTCTCCTTCAGAGCGGTGAGGGCGACAGTGCCGGTGGTTTCGGCGATGGCGCTCTCCATGGAGGCGCCCTGCGCTTCCAATTCGATGTCCAATTGCTCCGCCGGCTTCATGCGAGTGCCGCCGGCGCGCAGCAATGCGCCCGTCAACGCCGCCAGGCCGGCGCGCCCCGGCGGATCGAATACGGTCCCGGTGCGGATCACGGCAAGCGCCCGGACGAGCGGCGTTTCATGATCCTCGATCAAGACGAGCTTCATGCCATTCGGCAACTGATGGCGGATCGCGCGCGGAACCGCGACCGGGCGAAGCAGCGGATACTTCAGATCCTTATAGGAAGCGCCCGGAGCGGCCTTGGACTCTGCTGGAGGCTTGGCGGCGGCGGGCCGGCGGGCGGGGGGTTTCTCACCCTCGGTCTTGACGGTAGGGGGCGGCATCCCCACCTGAGCCGATGAGACGCCGAGCGTGAGGAGGCCGAAGATCACGAGACGCAACTTCATTCCGCGCCTCCTTTCGGCGTCTGGCCGGCCTCCGGCGGAACCATGAGGACGGAAGTCCGCTTCGCCGGAATCAAGTACGTCAAGGCGGCGATCTGCACCTGGTCGGCGGTCACTTTCTGCAGGGCTTCGGCCGCCGAGAAGAGCGCGCGCCAGTCGCCATAGGAGGACGCGAACGACGAGATCATTTGGGCGATTCCGGTGTTGTCCCCGAGGCGGTCGGCCAGGACGACGCGAGCCTGGGCCTTGGCGCGGGCGAGCGTCAGGTCGTCAACCTTCTCATTTTGCAGACGCGCCAGCACGGCCGTCATGGCGGTTTCGTTCTCCTGAACGGTATGGCCCGGCGCCGGAGCGATCACGACGCCGAAGAGGTGGGGGTATTTTCCGGCGGGGAACGTCGCCTGCGCGGTGACGCGGGCGGCGATTCGCTGGTTCTCCACCAGTTCCTTCTGCAGCCAGGCGCCGCGCCCGCCGGCGAGGATCATCTGGATGATATCGAAAACCGGGTCGTTCCGATCGTACTGATCGGTGCGCTTGAAGGCCACCGCGATCAACGGCTGGACGGAGTTCTGCAGCACCACGGAGCGCGGGCCGGTCTGCGGCGGCTCGAGAGTGCGCACGAGCGGAGGCAGGGGACGGGCGGGGATCGGTCCGAGGTAGCGCTCGGCGAGGCGCCGGGCTTCCTCCGGATTGACGTCGCCCGACAGCGTGACGGTAATATTCGCGGGAACGTAGTAGCGGTTGAAGAACAGACGGGCTTCGTTGAGGCGCAATGCGCCGAGTTCTCCAGTCCATCCGAAGACCGGCGCCCGGTACGGGTGGGCCGTAAAGGCGGCAGCGGAAAGAGCCTGGGCCATCCTCGCGGCCGCGTTGGTTTCCAGCCGGGCGCGCTCGTCCAGGGCGGCGGAGCGCTCCGGATAGAAGGAGCGGAAGGCCGGGTGCAGGAGGCGCTGCGATTCGGTCAGGAACCAGAACTCGAGCCGATTGGCCGGCGCCACGCAATGCCGCTCCGTGAAATCGGGTGTCGTGCTGGAGCCCACGCCGACGATCCCGTTCTCTTCGAGAACGCGGCGAAACTCGTTCGGCAAGGCCCATGACCGCGCGATGTCGAGGGCCTTTTGCACTTCCAGTTCCAGCGATGTGATCTTGACGTCGTTGGCGGCCCGGCCTTTGTTCTTCTCGGCCGCCAGACGCTCGACGGCCTCTTCGAGGGCATCGATCGCCTTTTTTTCCGCGGCGGGATCCTTGGAGCCGATGTTGTCGCTCCCCTGATTCCCGACGCGCTCGAGCAAGTACGCCATACCGCTCGACCCGGCAGGGTCGTTGGCGGAGCCGACGCCGATCTGTGTGCGGAAGGCGACGAGCGGAGCGTCGTGACGCTCCACGACCACGACGCGCAGCCCATTGGCGAGCGTAAAGTCTTTGACCTTATTCTGGAGGTCTTTGAAGTCCTGCGCGGGGACGGATAGCCCAGCGAGCAACAGGAGGGCTGCGAATCTGATTCCACTCACGTGTGCTAGAATCCTAACCTTCTGAGCATAGCAAGGCTAGCGCAATCGGGTATTTCCGGAGAGGGACCGGTACCCTGCAAGTACCGACATTACTGTTACTCAGGGACCAACCTCCGCATACTGATTGCTGGTACGCGGACGAGATGAATTATGCCATGGGCCGAAGACAAGAAACCGATTGAGCGGATTCACGGAGACCGCAGGTACGATCGCCGCTACGCGATAACACTGGACCTTCGCTGGAAGCTGGTGCGGCGCCGTAAAGTGCTGGATTCGGGCAACGGGACGACGGTGGATTTGTCGAGCGGCGGGATTCTGTTCAAGTCGGAGCGGCAGTTGCCGGTCGGATTGAATGTGGAGCTTGCGGTTTCATGGCCGGCGCTGCTGCACAACGTCGCGCCGATGCAACTGGTCATCTCGGGCCGGATCGTGCGAGCGGACGGCGGACTTACCGCGATCCACATGGTCACGCACGAATTCCGTACGGTGGGTGTGCCGGCGGATCATCGCGCGGTTTTGGCGCGGGCGGCGCGGACTCCCTCCATGCTATTGAACCCGAACGGGTTCGGTAAATTCGAGACGCTGCAGTAACTCCCTCTTTCGATTCCTCTTTGACGGCTCATCGAGCCGGGACTGCAAGGAGCGCTCCTTGTCTCCACTCGAGGTGGAGTGCAAGCCACTAGGGCAGCCTGAGAACGTTGCGCCTGCGTTTGAGCCCGATCGCGTGTCTCGAGAACTCTGGATCGGAACGCGGCCCCGGAACGGCTGCTTCTCGGCCGGCGAGCAGCTCTTTTCAATCAGGAATCTAGCACGGCGGAATCGGGTTCCGGACATGGCTGTCCGTTAAGTTGCTGATTCGCGGGCAAATCCAGTTCTCACTTTTTTGTGACCGTTAGCGGGTGCGGCGGACGGCGACGGCCTCCACGACGGGAGGTTCGGGCGGGGACTCGGGTTTCTTGGGGCGGCGATCCAGACGCTGGGAAATGAACAAGTCCCTCGCTTTTATGTACTTCGGGGTGTTGGGTTTGCCTTCCAGGACGGGCCATTCCTCGGGAGGGATCTCCTGAACGGCGGGGAGATACTTCTGGAAGTAGTTGCGCAGGCGCTCCTGGACGAGTTTTTGCTGCGACTTGTAGAGCAGGAACAGCACCTCGTCGGGCGCGGCGGGGGTGGCCAGGTGATAGACCTGTGAGGGTTTACGGATACGGGCGGATTTGAACGCGGTCTCGAGCTTTTTGGAGCGCGCTTCGAGCTTTTGCCAGGCGTCGACGTCGGCCTTGGAGAGTTCGGTGTTCTTGATGAGCGCCTGCCGCTCCTTGGGGGTGAGCTTCTCGGTCAAGGCGTGGAAGAACGTGCCCCACCGGGCGGTCCGCCAGCGCAGATCGTCGGGGACGAGCCGGGCGACCTTTTCGAACCTCCCGAGAGCATGGAAGTCCAGCTTGGGTCCGGCGAGAGCGGGGGAAAACAGAGTCAGGAGTCCGGCGGCGTTGAGGGCTTTGAGTATCTCCGCCGCATTGTCCTCGGCGGCGATGCGCTCGAGCTCCTCGCCGAGCGCGCGCCCCGGGATGTGTTTCTCGACCTCGGCTTCCCGGGCGTTGGCAACCTGTAACTGGGTGCGCTCTTCGATGGCGAAGGCGAGCCGGACCTGAAAGCGGACGAGGCGGAGGAGGCGCGAGGGGTCGTCGTAAAAACCGTAGGTGCTGATGGCGCGGAGCTCGCGGCGGCCGATCTCGGCGAGGCCGTTCATGGGATCGAGCAGCAGACCCCGGGAGGCGCGGCTGAGGGACAGGGCAATGGCGTTGCAGGTGAAATCGCGGCCGCGGAGATCATCCTGAATGGTAGCGGCGGAGATCTGCGGTTTGGCGCCGGTCTTGGCGTATTTCTCCTGGCGCGACATCGCGATCTGAGCGGTGACCCCGCTGGGGAAAAGGAGCTCGACAGCCTTGCGATGGTCATCGACGGCGACGGTTTTCGCGCCGGTGGCCTCGGCGACGGTCTTGGCAACCTTGAGGGCATTGCCTTCCACTACAAAATCGAGATCGCGAATGCGGAAGCCGGTGAGCATGTCGCGCATGGCGCCGCCAGTCAGGAAGAGGTTGACGTTCGCCTGCGCGGCGCCTGCCTGGACGTCCGCAACCACCCGGTTCTGGTCCGGACTCAGGTGGCTCTCCAGCATATAGATGTAATCGCTCATCGCATGCGCTCGTTGCTGCTGCCCCGCCGCCTACGCGCGGGGGTGATGCCTGGAAACCGTGTCGCGTAGTCTCGATTTCATGACGTGCGTATAGATCTGGGTCGTCGAGATGTCGGCGTGCCCCAACATGACTTGTACGCTGCGCAGGTCGGCGCCGCCTTCGAGCAAATGAGTGGCGAAGCTGTGACGCAGCACGTGCGGCGTGAGGCCGCGAAAAATTCCCGCCTGCTTGCCATGGACGGCCAAGAGTTTCCAGAATGCCTGGCGGGTGAGTGCGCCGCCGCGGGCGGTGACAAACAAAAAGCGGCTGGCGCGGCCTTTGAGAAGCTGGGAACGTCCGAGCCTGAGATATTCGTCGATCGCCTGGAGCGCCGGCCGGCCGACCGGGACCAGCCGTTGTTTGTTGCCCTTGCCGGTGGCGCGGAGGACGCCGAGTTGGGCGTCGAGATCGGCCATCGAGACGCGGCAGAGCTCGGAGACGCGGAGGCCGGTGGCAAACAGGAGTTCGAGCATGGCGCGATCCCGGAGGCCGGTGGGTTTGGACCGGTCGATGGCCTCGCCGATCTTTTCGATCTCACTCAGATTCAGATACTTGGGGATCGTCTGCCACTGCCGCGGAGCGCGCAGGTGCTCGGTCGGATCCTGCGTAACGATGCCTTCGCGGAGGAGGTGACCGTAGAAGTTGCGGAGGGTGGTCAGATGGCGCGCGACGGACCGGGCGCCCAATCCGGCGGCGCGCAGATGGTCGAGGTAGGCGCGCAGGCGCTCGACGTCGACGATCGCGGCCGCGCCGTCCGGGGAGGCCTTCAGGAAGGCGAAAAACCTCGAGAGATCAGCCGAATAGGCCTGAATCGAGTTGTCCGACAGCCCTTTTTCGATCCTGCAGAAGTTGAGGAACGCCGACACCTCGGTGGGCAACACTTCGGACATCGTGCCAATGATACAATACTGCCGGAAATGTTTGAAACATAGTTGTTGCAAAGGGGTCACAATTGGGCGGATCCACTACCAAGAAGGCGATCCTGCGGCGCTATGACCGGGAACCGTTGGCTGGTTACCTTAACCCCATTTCTTTTCAACAACCTGACGGTGTCGAGTTGCTTTCCGAAGAAGGCAAGGTGACGACCGTTCCGTACCACGACATCAAGTCGATCGCTTTCGTGCGGGATTTCGAGCACAGCGGCGGGCCGGAACGGGCGGTTTTCCAGACGCGTCCCAAGATGGAGGGGCTATGGGTCCGCCTGCACTTCCGCGACGGGGACGTGCTGGAGGGGGTCATGCCCAACAACCTGCTCCAGGCGGAGCCGTACGGTTTTTCGGTGGCGCCGCCGGATTCGTTCAGCAACCAGCAGCGGGTGTTCGTGCCAAAGTCTTCGCTACGGTCGGTGGAGGTGCTGGGGGTAGTGGGAAGTCCGCTGCGGAGACGCAAGGCAGGGGCCAAGGAGCAGGGAGAGCTGTTCGAGTGAAGAGCCGCGATTCGGGAAATAAGGACATTACGGTATACTGAGATTTAACCCATACTTGTCTTGTTGGAGGTTCCATGAAGTTTCGCAACCTTGGCGTTGCCGCTGCCGGGATGGCATTTCTGACGGTTTCCGCGTTCGCGCAAATCACCACAATCGAAGGAATCGTGAAGGGTCAGGACGGCAAGCCTGTCGACAAGGCTGAAATCCTGATCACACGCACGGATATCAAGGGCAGCTATAAGACCAAGACCGATAAGAAGGGCCACTACCTGTACATGGGTTTGCCCATGGGCAAGTACACCATCGACGTGATGGTGGAAGGCAAGAAGGCGGACTCGGTCAGCAACATCTCGACGCGTCCGGGCGATCCAATCCCGGTGAACTTCGATCTGAAGGCGAATCAGGCGGACAAGGCGGCGCAGCAGGCGCAGATGGCGAAGGCGGTGGAGACCGGGCAGATCACGAAGGAGATGGAGCGCAGTCTGACGCCCGAGCAGAAAGCCGCGATGGAGAAGCAGATCAAAGAGCAGTCCGAGCGGATGAAGAAGAACAAGGAGCTCAACGACGCTTTCAACGCCGGCATGGAGGCGATGACCGCCAAGAAGTACGACGAAGCGATTACGGCGTTCGAAAAGGCGGCCGTGGCCGACCCGTCGCAGCAGGCGATTTGGGCGCAGCTCGGCGAGGCGCACATCAAGATGGCCGAGGGCAAGACGGGGCCGGAATACGACGCGCAGATCGCGAAGGCGATGGAGGCATACACGAAGTCGATCGAGCTGAAGCCCGACGATCCGGGGAGCCACAACAACTACGCGCTGGCGCTGGCGAAAGCGAAGAAGTTCCCGGAGATGCAGGCGGAGCTGAAGAAGGCGGCCGATCTCGATCCGCAGAATGGCGGCAAGTATTACTACAATCTCGGCGCGCTGCTGGTGAATTCCGGGCAGGGCGAGGCGGCCGGTGAGGCGTTCAAGAAAGCGATCGAGCTGACGCCGACATACGCCGACGCGTATTACCAGTACGGTGTGACGCTGGTGGGGCAGGCGAAGATCGATACGGCGACCGGCAAGGTGACGCCGGTGCCGGGCACGATCGAGGCCTTCCAGAAATACCTCGAACTGCAGCCGAACGGGCAGTGGGCGCAATCGTCGAAAGAAATGCTGTCGTCGTTGGGTGGGAGCGTGGAGATGAAGTTCACGGATCCGAACGCGCCCAAGACTCCGGCGAAGAAGAAGAAGTAAATTGGAAATTCCGGGGCGGGGGCATCGAGCTCCCGCCCCGACCTCATGAAGTTCCTGATCCTACGTGTCGTCGTTCCTCTCTTCCTGTTTCTCATCCTGAGATCGGTTCTCCGAGGTTTATTCACTCCCACCAGCACGTCGCCGGAGCGCGTGCGGCCGGCGCCGCCGAAGGCTGCGGAGGGTGGGGAGTTGAAGAAGGACCCGGTGTGCGGGACGTACGTGTCGATGGTGTCGAGCGTGCGGGAGAAGGTGAAGGGCGAGGTGGTGTACTTCTGCTCGACGGCCTGCCGGGACCGCTTCGTCGGGTAGGGCAGCCTATTCCTTTAGGTTGATGGCGCCGCGGCAGGCTTTCGCGCCGCATTTGCAGGGGACACGGCCGACTTTATCGGAGAATCGGTAGTCGACGGTGAGCTCTTCGCCGGGGAGGATCAGGCGCTTGCTCATATAGAGGATGTGGCCTTTGAAGACCATCGAATAGAGATTGGGGTCACAACTGTGGTTGATGATCTCGGCGCCGCTGCCGCCGCAAGCTCCGTCGAGGGTCCAATAATCATTCAGGGTGAAGAGGTAGGTCACGTCGCCATCGCCGCGGCGCTTGGTTTCGCGGCGGTTGAGGCGCTCGCCGGTGTACTCGATGACTTTTCGGCGCGGGGGGATGCGCTCGAGAGCGTAGACGCCGCGGCGGTGAATCCGCGACTCGCGAATTTCGAGTCGGAAGCAGGCGTAACGAGGATCGATGACCGGGGACTTGATGAGCTCGCTGGGCAATTCGCAATTATGCCAGATTGGCGGCGATGGAATCGAGATCTTCCGTGCGTCCGCTGACTCGATAGTTGAGGCGGCCGGGGAACGGCGGCCACGGTTCGCGCAGACTGAGGACGCATTGCTGCGCGCGGGCGGCGGCGCCGAGAGCTTCGAGGTCGCTGGCGGCATCGAGCCGGGGGGCGATCAACTGCGCCGCGTGTCCGGCGGCTTTCAGAGATTCGAGGGCGGCGGTGAGGTCTGACGGGGTGGACGGCGACGGGGCGTTTTCCAGCGACAGCTCGAAATCGAAGGGGCGCGTGATTTTGGCGGCGGAACGCGTCTGGCGGATGAAGGCGTGGAGCTGCGCGGCGGCGTCGAGATCGCAGGTGGCGACGGTGAAGCGGGTGTAGGCGGGGCAGTCGCGGACGGTGTCGCGCGCGGTTTCGAGGTCGAGATCGATGCCGGCGGTCCAACCGTCGCGCCAACCGGCGCGGATGGCGCTCCAGAGCGCAAGATGATAGGAAGAGGCGGTGGCGGCGAGGTTCTTGCCGGAGCGTTTGAGGATGCCGGAGAAGGCCTCGAAGGCGGCGGGGCCGGGATCGAGCACGAGGGCCGAGCGGGCGCCCTGGGGACGCGGCTGCACGGCCGGATCGACGCGGAGGGCGAAGGCTTCGAGCGCCGCGCGATCGGCGGGGCCGAAGGGGACGGCATTGATGACGGTCTGGGCCATGCGGCCAATCAGCAGCGGCTTGGGGAAGACGGCGCTGGTGGGGGCGGCATCGGGCGCGAAGTGGAGGAGCAGCGGCGCGCCGTTCTGGCCATCGACGGCCAGATAGAAGGTGGAGTTGTGAATGGGGTCGCGGGCCAGGGAACGGAATAAGGGGCGGAGGCTCACCAGCGAGAGGCGGGAGGATCGAGCCGCGATGCGGCCGCGGAGCTCGTCGTCGAGCGGTTTACGGCCGGCAAGCTCGAAGACGATGCGGGCCAGTTCCGCCGCCTCGGCGGGCCGAATGGGGAGATCGAGCGGAACCGGCGTCATCTACAACAGCGAGTCGATGTACTTGTCGAACTGGGGATCGGTCCAATCGGAGAAGCGGTTGGGCGAGCCGGGCCAGTCGGCGGCATCGACGATTTTTTTCAGGACGCGGCCATGCGCGTCGATGATGTAGGTTTCGGGGTACATGAAGGTGCCAAAATCCTCATGGATCGACAATTCACGCACGGTCTGGAAGGCGGGCTGGAAGCGCTGGAGGAAACCACGGTAGGCCTTCTCATCCTTATCGACGCTGATGCCGAGAACGACGACGCCCTTATTGGCGTAGGCGGCGGCGAACTGGCTGAGAGAGGGCGTTTCCTGGACGCAGGGCGGGCACCAGCTCGCCCAGAAATTCAAGACGAGGACCTTGCCTCCGAAATTCGGGACGGAGACCGTGCGGCCGCTATCCGTGCGAACGGTGAAGGTGGGAGCATCATCCCCGGCAACGACGACGCGTTCGTGGATGGCGGCGTAAATCACATAGACCAGGACTACCATCAGCAGGCCCATGCCTGCGCGGAGGAGCCGGTCGGTGGTGGGGGTCTTCATACGGCTTCGACGCTTGTAACAGGTAATAACTTTATAATTAAATTGTAGCGCGAACGCGGACCTCAGCATCGTAAAAGGGCGGGCAGAATGCGGCGGACGGATGGAAAATGTTGATCACACGGAAGGTGGAGTTTTCGGCTTCGCATGTTTGCCGCAATCCGGAGCTGCCGGACGAGGAGAATGCGCGGATTTACGGACCGTCGGCCAACCGGCACGGACACGGGCATAACTATGTGGTCGAGGTGAGTCTCGAAGGGCAGCCGGACCCGGTGACGGGGATGGTGCTGGATCTCAAGGAGCTGAAGGAGATTCTGAACCGGGAGATCGTGGAGCCGTACGACCACCGGTTTCTCAACTACGAGGTGCCGCCGTTCGACCGGATCGTGCCGACGACGGAGAACATCGCGCGGGACATCTGGCGGCGGCTGGAAGGGCAGCTTCGGGACGAGAAGCGCCGTTTGCACTCGATCCGGGTGTACGAGACGCCCGATCTGTATGTGGACTATTTCGGAGAGCAGCCTTGTTCCGCGTGACGCGGCGATATCGGTTCGCGGCGTCGCACCGGCTGCATTCGCAGGAACTGACCGCGGAGGAGAACCGGGTTCTCTACGGCAAGTGCAACCATCCTTACGGTCATGGCCACAACTACGTCGTGGACGTGAGCGCGCGCGGGCCGGCCGACGCGAACGGCAGGACGGTGGATCCGGGAGCGCTCGACCAACTGGTGGAGCGGGAAGTGCTGGCCCCGTTCGGGCACCGCAACCTGAACGTGGAGGTGGAGCGGTTCGCGCAGGAGGTCCCGACGTCGGAGAACCTGGCGCGGGAGATCTGCCGGCGGTTGAAGCGGAATTGGAGTGCGGTGTTTCCGGGCGAATGGCCGAAGCTGGAGCGGATCCGGGTCGGCGAGACGTCGAAGAACACGTTTGAGATCGGAGCCGATGAAATCGAATAAAGCAGTCGTGAAGGTGATGCAGGCGAAAGCGGCGACGGAGAGCATCGCGCCGCTGGTGGAGGAGATCATCGCGGCGTTGGGAGAAGATCCCAAGCGCGAAGGTCTGCTGCGCACGCCGGACCGGGTCGATAAGGCCATGAAGTTCCTGACCAGCGGCTACCGGATGGACATTCAGAAGGTTTTGAACGGCGCGTTGTACGAAGTCAAGTACGACGAAATGGTGGTGGTGAAGGACATCGAGTTCTTCAGCATGTGCGAGCACCACATGCTGCCGTTTTTCGGCAAGGTGCACGTGGCGTACCTGCCGAAGAACCGGGTGATCGGGCTGAGTAAGATCCCGCGCATCGTGGACGTGTTCGCGCGGCGGCTGCAGATTCAGGAGCGGATGACGCAGGAGATCGCGCAGACGATCCAGGAGGTGGTGGACCCGGTGGGGGTGGGGGTGATCTGCGAGGCGCGGCACTTCTGCATGATGATGCGGGGCGTGGAGAAGCAGCACTCGGGAGCGATGACGAGCGCGATGCTGGGAGCGTTCCGGACGCGCAAGGAAACGCGGGACGAGTTTCTGGCGCTGGTGAATCACCGGAGCGAGTAGCCTACGAAGCAGCAGGCGGAGCGGATGCCGTTTTTCAGGGGGTGGTGAAGGACATGCCGGCGAAGCTGACTACGCTTTGCTCGTCGATGTTCCATTGCTCGTACTTGAGGAGTTCGCCGCGGAATTTCGGAATGGCTTTCAGGAAGGTGTAGAAGGGGGCGGAGCCGCACCACTTGAGGTCGTCCTGGTTCTGGCGGACGAGATCCCAGAAACCGGCGGGGTCGGCGGCGTTGATGCGCTCCATGCGGCGCTCGTCGCGGAGGCTGACTTCGGCCATGGGTCCTTCATGGGCGACGGCTTCGAAGCGGTCGCCGTAGCGGGCGCCCATATGCGCCATGTCGACACCGAGGACCCAGAGGAGACGATTGCCCTCCCGGCCGTGCAGTTCTCCGAGGGCGTCGAGGAATCGTTTGACGCCATCGTCATCCTCGGGATCCCCGCCCTGGTAGAGGCTGCGGGCGAAGGGGCCGCAGAGGACGGGCAGGATCTTCACATCGGGGCCGAGGACGTGTTGCAGGAAGAGCACCTGAAATTCGACGGTGTGCTCGAAGGAGAAGCAATAGTCTTCCATCTCGACGGCGGCGCCGCCGCGGGACGCCAGCCAGTCGACGAGGGGGAGATCGGAGACGGCCTCACCCAGCGGGGTCGAGAAGTTCTTGCGGGTGAGGCCGAATTTCTCGGGCTCGCCGTAATGGGAAGTGGCGAGGATGACGCAGGTGCGAGCGCGATGCTCGGGGCCGAGGACGCTATAGGCCGCGCGGTAGGATTCCCAGCCGCCTTCGGGGCTGACGTGAGGCGCGGCGATGCCGATCAGGTTGCCATCTGGGGCCGCGGCGGGCGCCCCGGCCATATAGCGCGCGAGGGTGTCGCGAAGGCCGGGCAGATCGTCGGGATAGGCGCTACCGGCGTGGGCGGGGCCGCGCACCGGGGCGGCGGCGAATTCGGCGCGGCGCTCCTGCTGCATGCGCGCGAAGACGTCGTCCTCGAGGAAGCCGGCGGCGCTGAGGGTCTCGATGAGGTGGCGCAGGAGACCGGACACGTCGAGCGAATTGGTGGCGCGCGCCAGCGAGGCGCGGAGATCGAGCTCGGTATGCTGGCCGTCGAAGTTCTGCAGGCAATCGACGAGCACCGGGGGAATGATCAACATCGCGTCGGAGAACTTGTAGGGGTCGCGGATGAAGAGGCCCGGATGCTCCTCCGAGGGGGAAGGCATGAAGTCCAGATTGTGGCGGAGTCTGGCGAGCAACTCCCAGCTTACCGTATGGCCAGGGCGCGATACTTGCGCAACAGTTCGTAAATCACCACACCTCCGGCGGTGGCGACATTGAGGGAATGCTTGGCGCCGAGCATGGGGATGCGCACATGGGTGTCGCAGAGGGCGGAGAGCGGGGGCTGGATGCCGTCGACTTCGTGGCCGAAGACGACGCAGACGGGGAAGCGGGGGGCCCAATCGAAGAGATCGACGGCGTGCACGGAGGTTTCGACGGCGGCGAGCTCGCAGCCGCGGGCGCGGGCGGCGCCGAGCAGCGGGAGAGCGTCCCAGGAGTGCTCCCAGGGCACGGTCTCCTCGGCGCCGAGGGCGGTCTTGGCGATGGCGCGCTTGGGCGGGCGGCCGGTGATGCCGCAGAGATAGAGCTTCTCGATGCCGGCGGCGTCGGCGGTGCGGAAGAAGGCGCCCACGTTGTAGAGGCTGCGGACATTGTCGAGCAGCACGCTGACGGGGAGCGGGCCGATCTCCTGGTACGCGGCGCCGGCCGCGGTGGCCTGAAACGGTACTCGATCCATGGAGCGGCGAATTATAGCAAATCGACCGATGCTACACTGAGGATTCGCACTTTCATGCTGTCCATCGTCATTCCGATTCACAATGAGGAGCACTCGATCCTCCCCCTGTACGACCGCTTAACGGCGGTTCTCGAGGAGTTACAGCGGCCGTACGAGATCCTCTTCGTGGACGACGCGTCGAAGGACCGCAGCTTCGAGCTGCTGGCCAACCTGGTGGAGACCGACGGGCACTTGAAGGTGATCCGGCTGCGGCGCAACTTCGGGCAGACAGCAGCGCTCTCGGCGGGATTTCACGAGGCCAAGGGGACCGTGATCATCGCGATGGACGGGGATCTGCAACACGCGCCGGAGGATATCCCGGCGCTGCTGCAAAAGATCGACGAGGGCTACGACATCGCGAGCGGGTGGAGGAAGAATCGCGTGGACAACGCGATTCTGCGCAAGATTCCGTCGCGCATCGCGAACCTGATGATGGCGAAGGCTTCGGGCGTGGACCTGCGGGATTTCGGGACCACGTTCAAGGCGTATCGCTCCGAAGTGTTGAAGGACGTCAACCTGTACGGCGAGCTGCACCGCTTTATCCCGGCGCTGGCGAGTTTCTATGGCGCGCGGATCGCGGAGGTGCCGATTCGCAATACGCCGCGGGCGGCGGGGGACTCGCACTACGGGATCGGACGGACCTTCCGGGTGTTGTTCGACATTCTCACGATCAAGTTCCTGCTGAAGTATATGACGCGGCCGATGCATTTCTTCGGGACGCTGGGGCTGGCGGGCACGGCGTCGGGCGGCAGCATCATGCTGTTCATCCTGGTGAAGAAGCTGCTGGGGCACGACGTGATCGAGGAGCACGGCCCGCTGATGGTGGCCGGGGCGCTGGCTCTGTTGAGCGGGTTGCTCATGTTCAGCACCGGGCTGATCGGCGAGATGATGATGCGGACTTACTTCGAGAGCCAGGACCGGCGCATCTATGCGGTGCGGGAAATCCTCACGCGCAAGCAACGCGGGGTCGCGGGCGGGAGCGCGCGGTAAGGCGATCCTATAACGCGCGGCCGCGGCGCCAATGGTCTTCGAAGAGGCCTTTCATGGCGGCGCCCATTCCCTCGTGGTGGAAGACGACAGCGGTCCACGTGGGGCGGGTGATCACCGGGTCGAGAAGCGCGATCATGCCGTGCTGGGCGTCGAAGAGGGCGAGCTTCATGGGCAGCGAATCGGCGATGCGCACCTGAACGCCGGCGGTCACGTAGTCGCTGAGACGCTGGCGATGCTCGTCGTCGAGCGAGGCGGCTTCGAGGAGAAGGCGGCAGGCGATGCCGCCGGATCCGGCCTGTTTGACGAGTTTCTCGTCGAGCGGATCGACGGCGTAGGGCGGGCGGGAAAACTCCAGATATTCCTGTTTCACTTCGGCGAGCATGCGGCGGTATTCGGCGGCGGTCTGAGCGGGCTCGGTGACGATGCGGAGGAAGTCGAGAGTGCCGCGGCCTCCCTGCCCTTCGGAGTAAAGGGTCGCGAGATCGTCGATGAGGGCGGAGCCGGCGCGGCCGTTATCGGTCAGTTCCTGTTCCAGCGTTTGGCGCTTGCGGCCGAGATAGCCGGGAATCGCCAGGCTCGGCTCGACAGCCGAGAAGAGCTTGGTCTTCTCCTGCACGACCTGGGCGAATCCCTTTTCGACGAGGCTGTCGAGGACCTCATAGATCTTCTGCCGGGGGACGTGCGCGCGGGCGGCCAGTTCGAGGGCCTTGAACTTGGGATGACCGAGCAAAACGAGATACGACCGCGATTCATACGCATTCAACCCGAGCTGTTGCAGTCTTCGCCAGAACCGCTGAAAATCAACTTCGGCCAATTCTTCGCTCATCTTCTCTTCACCTTAGCAAAGCCCGAAGGGCAAAAACGGGGAAAGTCGCTCTGTCCGTTCACGTTAACGGGAGGCGCCCCCACCCCAGTGGCGTTCTAGGAGAATTCTGATGCCGGTGAACTTCCCATTTGACTTGGTACTAGTAGAACTTTAGAATTAGAGCTAGCACCTCATCGTATGCCAGAGAATAACACCGCCGTCAACGGCCCCCCGCCCGGAGGGGGGGCACCGACGAAGCAGAAGATTCGAATTGTCGTGGCAGACGACCATCCCATTTTTCGCGATGGTCTTTGCCGGCTCCTGGCCCTTGAAGAGGATTTCGAGGTGGTTGCGCAGGCGCAGGACGGCAGACAGGTGCTGGAGATTTTGCAGCAACTCGAGCCCGACATCCTGCTTCTCGATCTCAAAATGCCGGGGCTGGATGGACTGGCGACGCTGCAGCGGCTGCAGGCCGCGCGGAACAAGACGCGGGTCATTGTGCTGACCGCGTCGGACGATAAGAACGAGTTCGTTCAGGCGATGAAGCTGGGGACATCGGGGATCGTCCTGAAACAAACCGCGACGGAGTTGTTGATCAAGAGCATCCGCAAAGTGCATGCGGGCGAGATCTGGTTGGATTCGCATACGACCGCCGCGGTGATCCGGCAGTTCGTGGCGGCCGAAGAGGCGGCTGCTCCGCCGCCACCTCCTCCTCCGCCGCAGCAGGCGCAGTCGGCTACGCGGGACCGGGAACGTTCGCCGCTGAGCCAGCGCGAGCGGGAGATCGTGGCGCTGGTGGCGCAGGGCTTCAAGAACAAAGAGATGGCGGAGAAGATGTTCATCAGCGAGCAGACGGTGAAGAACCACCTGCACAACATCTTCGACAAGCTAGGCGTATCGGACCGGCTGGAACTGGCTCTGTACGCGATTCACAACAACCTGCATACCGGCCGGTAACGCGCCACCGGCTCCGGCATGCCAGCGGGACGCTGGCATGGCAAGCTGCGGCTTGCTCCACGTTTCAGGCGCTGATGCCGTACTCCTTCCCCGCCCCATATTCCTTCAACTTGTTGTGCAGTGTCTTAAGGCTGATGCCGAGAATTTCGGCGGCGCGGGTTTTGTTGTTGCGCGTGTGCTCGAGGGTGCGCAGGATCAACCCCTTCTCGGCTTCCTCGACGGTGGTGCCGATCTGGAATTTCACGGCGTCGCCATCGTCCTGCGGGGGAGCGGCGGGAACCGCGGGAACAGCGGACGCCGCCGGCGCCGCCGCGGCGGTTGTGGCCGGGCGCTGCGCCTGCAAGAACGCGGGAAGGTGACGGCGCTCGATTGCGCCCTCGGCGGCCAGAATGACGGCCCGCTCCAGGACATTGCGGAGCTCGCGGACGTTGCCGGGCCAATTATGGCGCTGGAGAGCTTCGAGCACGGACGGCGCGATCTCGGTGACGCGGCAATCGTGCTTCCGGTTGAGATCGCCGAGCAGGGCCTCGGCAATCGGCTGGATGTCCTCCTGACGCTCCCGCAACGGCGGGAGGTGGATATGGAAGACGTTCAGCCGGTAGAAGAGGTCTTCGCGCAGGTGGCCTCCTTTGACGGCTTCTTCAGGCACCTTGTTGGTGGCGGCGACAACGCGCACATCGACCTCGAACTCGAGTTTGCCGCCGAGGCGGCGGACCTTGGAGTCCTCGAGAATGCGCAGCAGCTTGGCCTGGGTCTGCATCGGCATCTCGCCGATTTCGTCGAGGAGGAGGGTGCCATGTTGGGCCACTTCGAAGCAACCGGCGCGGCGTTCGGAGGCGCCGGTGAAGGAGCCTTTTTCGTGGCCGAAGAGCTCGCTTTCGATGAGGCTTTCGGGGAGCGCGGCGCAGTTAATGGCGATGAAGGGGCCTTGCCTGCGCGCGCTGAGCGCATGGAGAGTCCGCGCCACCATTTCTTTGCCGGTGCCACTTTCGCCGGTGATCAGGACGCACGCCTTACT
This sequence comes from uncultured Solibacteraceae bacterium, assembly GCA_964608645.1. Taxonomy (GTDB): domain Bacteria; phylum Acidobacteriota; class Terriglobia; order Bryobacterales; family Bryobacteraceae; genus CAZSQK01. The sequence continues at coordinate 29,770 of CAZSQK010000025.1, forward strand.
CGGACCCGCCTGCTGGAGGAGCGCAAAAATTTCCTGCATCTTCGAGGATGTGCCGACCAGCTCGCCGAGCGATCCTTTATAGCTGAGCTGGCGCTCGAGATTGCGTTTCTCCGTACGAAGCCCGGCATGCGTTCCGGCGCGGCGGATGAGCACTTCGAGACTGCCCGGCTGAATGGGCTTTTCGAGAAACCAGTAGGCGCCGAGCTCGTGCACGGTGCGGACCGCTGTTTCGACATTGCCGAACGCGGTGAGCACGATCGTCGGGGGCATTTCCCCGGAGTCGCGCAGACGCTGCAGGAAGGCGAAGCCGTCCATGCCAGGCATGTTGAGGTCGGTGAGGATCACATCGGCCGGAAAATCATTGAGCTTCAAAAGGGCGTCGCTGCCTTCGGCGGCGGTCTCGGGGGTCATTCCCCAGGCCGAAACCATGGCAGCCAGCCCGCTTCTCTGACTGGCTTCGTCGTCTACGATGAGAACTTTTATGGGTTGATTCAAAGATAGGTCCTTCCGAGGGACTCGATACTCATTTTACGATGGCGGGCGAAATTCGGAGCGCCAGTTGCTCCGCTTTCGCGTAGAGTTGAGCGGACCCGAACCGTGGATTTGTATAAAAATGATAGTATTGAAGATAAATACGGGAGCGGGAATCAAAACCGTTCCCGCAGTTGGTGCGATCGAGCACGAGGGAGGACTGTGTTAGCGCTGGTCCGCCGGGCAAGGCGACGTGTTTTTCATAACGAGCTGTTGGCGCAGGGCGCGAATGCGTCGAGCGCCGCGCTTGTCGCATTCATCTTTCTGCTCGTCCTCGGCACCGAGATCCTGAGCTGGCAAGTCGCATTGCTGATTCCGGCGGCGGCGCTGGCGGCCGGATTCTACGTGGCGCGGAGGCGTGTGCCCTCGCCCTACCGGGCGGCGCAGTTGATCGACCGGCGGATGGGCCTCGCCGACACGCTCTCGACGGCGCTCTATTTCAGCGATCCGGGGCAGGCGTCGCGGGTGGAGCCGGAAGTAGCGCGGTTACAGGCCGAATCGGCCGAACGATTGGCTCAGCCGGTGGATGTGCGGCTGGCCGTTCCTTACACCATGCCGCGCACGGCGTATGCGATGGCGGCGCTGTTTCTGGTAGCCGGCAGTCTGTTCGCGTTGCGCTATGGCGTGAGCCGGCGTCTCGATCTGCAACAGCCGCTGGCGAAGATTCTGCATCAGACCTTCGGCGCACCCGAGAAGACCGAGCAGGCGCGGAACAAGATGCCGAAGGTTCCGCGACCCGACGTGGCGCCGGATTCGGACCTGTCCTCGGACGAGCAGGGTCCGCGGGCGGGCGATCCGCAGGACGGCAACGCGGACCAGACCGAGGAAGCCACCGATCCTTCGCCGTCCAAACAGGACTCGAAGAACGCGGCCAACTCGAAAAACTCGAAGGACGCGGGGCAGGACGCAAAGAGCGACGAGCAACAGGACGGGTCGGCGGACGATCGCTCGGGCAACGACAGCGACAATGCCGGCCAGCCAGGCAGCAACAAGCAGGACTCGAAGGAAGGCAATGCCAAGCAGGACGCCAACAACTCGGGCGAGAACGGCAGCCTGATGAGTAAGGTGAAAGACGCCGTGCAGAACCTGCTTTCGCGCATGAAACCGCAGCAGAACCAGAGTGGCGGCCAGCAGCAGTCCGGCGAGCAGAACAGCCAGCAGAGTAAGGGACAACAGAACGGCGGCAAGCAGCAGGCGTCGAAGAACGGCCAGCAGCAGGGCGGCGAGCAGCAGGCGGACGCGCAGGACGGCCAGGCGGGCGAACAATCGCAGAATGCCCAGGACCAGCAGGGCAAGGGCACCGGCAATAGCGAATCGAAGCAGGCCAGCAAGCAGCCGGGGAGCGGAGTGGGGAGCCAGGACGGCGATAAGCAGTTGAAGCAGGCGGAGCAGTTGGCGGCGATGGGCAAGGTCAGCGAGATCATCGGGCGGCGGTCGCAGACCATCAGCGGCGAGACGACGGTGGAGGTGCAGTCGACCAGCCAGCAGCTACGGACGCAGTATTCGAATCGCGCCGTGCAGCACACGCAGGCGGGGGCGGAGATCAGCCGCGACGAGGTCCCGGTGGCGTTGCAGAATTACGTCCAACAGTATTTCGAGCAGGTGCGGAAGGCCCCACCGGCGAAGAAGTAGCCCACTTCACGGCTCCGGGAAGCTGCCTCCAAGAAAGGCCAGCGTTTCGTTCACGGCCGGCTCAGGCGAGGCGGGATCGGCGAGGATGGCGCATAGGGCGGCCCGGTCGAGCAGCCATGACAGGCGGCGCCAATCGTGGGGCAGGACGCCGCCGCCTGCGACATACCCGTTCGAGAAGTGGGGTTCGGAGAGCGGCGCGCCATACCGCAGGAAGTTGCCGATGTCCATCAGGGGCGACGCCGAGACCGCGAACTCCCAGTCCAGGACGGCCGCGACGCGCCATCGGCCGGCGGATTCACGGACGAGCACATTGCGCCGGTGGAAGTCGCCGTGGACGAGGCGGGTCTCACAGTCGAGCGGAGCGATCTCGGCGGCGGCCGACCAGATGAGTTCCGAGGCGCGCTGCCGCAGTTCGGCGGGCACGCGGGACTGCAAGAGCGGCGAGGCGAGGCACTGATCGACGAAGCGCGGCACGGGATCGCGGCCTGGAAGCAGCGGCGCGGCGACCTCCGGACCCGGCGCGAGCCATCCCGGTTTGGAAAAGGCATGACGGCCGATCGCAGCGAGGGTCTCTCCGGCGGAGCGGGCGGCCTGGGCAATCGCCGCGGTGTCACCGCTCCGGCATAACTCGCCCAAGGTCACGGCATCGACATAGCGCAGCAACAGGAATGGGGGACAGTCCTCCGTGCCGGCCGGCCCGGCGCCGACGACTTCGGGCACGGGCACGGAAGCGGCGACCATCGTGAAGAGGTCGAGTTCCTTCCGGCAGAGCGCGGGGTCGTGCTCATAGATGCGGAGCACGAGCGGCTCCGCCGCGCCATGGAGCCGCAATTTGAAATTGGAATTGCGAAAGCCGCCAGAGAGCGGCTCGGCGGCGGACACGCGGCGGCCGGGCAGGATGCGGGAGAGCAGCGACGGCGTGAGAGCGCGCGCCATGGTCAGATGCGGTGGAAGGCTTTGAGGATCTCGCGGGTGGAGTAGTGCAGCGCGATCGGCCTGCCGTGGGGACAGCTCATGGGGCAATCGGTTTGAGAGAGGGCGCGGAGCAACCACTCCATCTTGGCGGCGTCCAGGCGGGTGTTGATCTTGATGGCGGCGCGGCAGGCGATGGAGGCGCAGATGTTGCGGCGAAGGTCGTCGAGCGAGGCGCCGCGCAGCTCGGTTTCGGCGATTTCGAGAATTTCGAAGAGGATCTTCTCGAGATCGGCGCCGCCCACCGCCGCCGGGGCTGCTTTGATGGCGATGGTGCGGTTGCCGAAGGGCTCCGTCTCGAAGCCGGCGGCGTGCAGCTCATCGGCGATGCGGGCGTAATCGATCTGCTGCTCCGGACTGAGCTGGACGATCATGGGCATGAGGAGCCGCTGCATCTCGACGCGGCCGGCGGCGCGCTGCTTCATGACCTGCTCGAAGAGGATGCGTTCGTGCGCGACGTGCTGATCGACGATCCAGAGCCCGTCGCGTCCCACGGCGATGATGAAGCTCTCGTGGATCTGGCCGAGGGGGCGAAGCTCCGAGAGGACGGAGAGGGAGAATTCCGGCGGCGGGACGGCGTCGGCGGGAAATTCGCCGTGGGCGTCGAGGTGGCGCTGCAGTTTGCCGGAGGGCGGCGGCCCGGGCGTCACTTCGATGGGGGGCGCGGTGAAGTCGAGACGCTGCGGCGGGCCGGGGGCGGGACGGAGGTCGAAGGGCGGGAGGAAATCGGGAGCGGCGGCTTGCGCCGGGGCGGGCGGGGCGCTCATGCCGGCGGGCTCCTGGTCCTCGATCATCTGGCTGAATTCGGAGAACGGCAGCGCGGCGGCGGGCTGCTGCTGCGGCAGCGGCGACACCCGAACGGCCGGGGAAAACGCGGGAGCGGGACGCGATTCCATGAGACGGTCGCGCAGGCTGTCGCGGACGAAATCGTGGACGAAGCTGCCGTGGCGGAAACGGACTTCGGTCTTGGACGGGTGGACGTTGACGTCGACCTCTTCGGGGTCGCACTCGAGAAACAGCAGCGCGAACGGGTAGGCCGCGGGCGGCATGAGGTTGTGATAGGCGGCGGTTAGCGCGTGCATGATGAGGCGGTCGCGGATGAGGCGGCCGTTGACGAAGATGTAGATCGAATTGCGATTCCCCTTCTGCACCTGCGGGCGGGAGAAGAAGCCGCTCAGGCGAAAGGGGCGCGCGGGGAGCTCGCCGGCGTCGGGCGGGAGCAGCAGTTGAGTCTCGCGCACGCCGATTTCGACGAGGTCTTCCAACGCGCGGCTGCCGAAAACCTGGTAGACGCGCTCCCGCATGGAGGTGACCGGCGTGACGTGGAGAAGCTCGGTGGGTCCGCTGTTGAGTTGCAGGGTCTTATCGGGGTGGGCGAGGCTGTAGTGCGTGACCAGGGACGCGATATGCGCAAGCTCGGTCTGCTCGGTGCGCAGGAACTTCTTGCGCGCGGGCACATTGTAGAAGAGATCGCGGACGGTGATGCAGGTTCCGCCGCCCAGCGCGGCTTCTTCGCAGCGCAGCATCTTGCCGCCGGCGATCTCGATGCGCGTGCCGGTGGTCTCCTCCTGCGAGCGCGTTTCGAGCAGCAGGCGCGAGACGGAGGCGATGGACGGCAGCGCCTCGCCGCGGAAGCCGAGGGTGGAGATGGAGAGCAGGTCTTTGACGTCGCGGAGTTTGCTGGTGGCGTGGCGTTCGAAGGCGAGAAGAGCATCGTCGCGGAGCATGCCGCAGCCATCGTCGACAATGCGGAGGAGGCGGCGGCCGCCGGCTTCGACCTCGATGCGGAGGCTGGTGGCGCCGGCATCGAGCGAGTTCTCGAGCAACTCCTTGACGACGGAGGCCGGCCGCTCGACCACCTCGCCCGCAGCGATTTTGTTAGCGACCTGGTCGGGGAGAATGCGGATGCGGCCCATTACTTCAGGAACTCCGCCAGCACCTTCCCCTGGATGCCCGGCATTTCCACACCGAGCAACCGGGCGATGGTTGCGGCGACATCGACGTTGGGCTTGATGGGAGTGCGGGCTCCGCGTTTGACGCCGGCGCCCCAGGCCACGAGGATGGCATCCATATCGGAGTCGGTGTTCAGGTATCCGTGATTGCCGGGCGACGCTCCTGCCGGCACATCGGTGTTGACGTCGCCGTTCAGCCCGCCGTCGAAACCGTAGTCGGACGCGGCGGCGAGGACGAGATCGGCCATTCGGCCGTTCGGCGTCACTTTGGGGTAGCCCCACTTTGGATAATCCTCGGGGGCGATGACCTGCGTCACGCCCGGAATGGGGTCGCGAAAGGCGGCCAGCACTTCGGCGCGGCGTTCCTCACGGGTCACATAGACCATCGCCGTGCCGCCTTCCGGAATCACCCACGCGTCGCCATCGTCGAGACTGCGGAGGAGTCCTTTCTGGCGCAGCAGGGCGTTGGGACGGATCAGGTGATGGTAGGTCTTGAAGCCGTGGTCCGAGACGACGAAGACGGTGGTCCGATCGCGGATGCCGGCGCGATCCACCGCGTCGAGAATGCGCTGCAACTGGCGGTCGGCGAGAATCAGCGCGGAGTTTGCCGCCAGCGAGCGGGCGCCGTAGGAATGCTGCACGGAATCGGTCAGGAGAAGGTGATAGAGCAGCAGGTTGGGCTTGTGCTTTTCGATGATATGGACGGCGGCGCGCGTCCACACGTCGTCGTGCATCAGGTTGTTGGTCTTGTTCCAGTTGCGGATCTCGTCTTCGGTGACCGCGCCGGCCTGGAGCATTTCGCGCTCGACCTTGCCGTCGAGAGCCGGCTGTTCGGGGAATGCCCAGTCGATGGTCGGCGGTTTGTAGATGGCGACCCAGTCGACCTCGGCGGTGGTCAGGCTAGCGTCGTGGGCGGCGTCGTAGACGGTCCGCGCCTGAACCAGTTCGGTCTTGGGGATCCACGGCTCGACCTTGAGCGGCTTGCCGATGCCGGGCCGCACGGGCAGCCCGTTATAGATGACGCCGTGCGCGGCGACATTCACTCCCGAAATCATGGCGGTATGGTTGGGCCAGGTGACGGTGGGATTCACGGGCTTCATGGCCTCGGCCGACGCGCCTTCCGCCATCAGACGGCGCAGGATGGGGAAAGGAACGTTGGGATCGCGCAGGGTGTGGGCGGGAAAGCCGTCGAGGCTGACGACGATGACGTGCCTGTTCTTATCCGCGGCGCCCAGGACGCAGGCGAAGGCGAGCCAAACGGCGAAGCGTTTCACTCCCTCAGTGTATCCGGCTACATGCTAGCTTTGAACCATGGCGCGCACCTTATTCGGAGCCCTCCTGCTGGCTTCGCTTGTCTCGGCCCAACAGGATATCCGGACGCAAACCCTGAGCAACGGGATGAAAGTGATCGTGCAGGAGGATCACGGGATCCCCAACGTCGCGATGTACTTCTTCTACCGGATCGGGTCGCGCAACGAGCGGCCCGGGACGACCGGCATCTCCCATTTCTTCGAGCACATGATGTTCAACGGCGCGAAGAAGTACGGGCCCAAGCAGTTCGACCGGGAGATGGACAATAGCGGCGGCAGCAACAATGCCTACACGTCCAACGATGTCACTGTCTACACGAACTGGTTTCCCAGCGCGGCGCTGAAACTGATGTTCGACATGGAGGCGGACCGGATCCGCGATCTGGCGTTCGATCCGAAAATGATCGAATCGGAGCGCGGCGTGGTTTACTCGGAGCGGCGATCTTCCGTGGATAACAACAATAGCGGCGCGCTCCGCGAACTCGCCAAGGGCACGGCCTTTCTGGCGCATCCGTACCATTGGCCGGTGGTGGGCTGGCCGTCGGACATCGAGTCATGGTCGATGGAGGATTTGAAGAACCATTTCCGGATGGGATATGCGCCGAACAATTGCACGCTGGTGCTGGTAGGCGATGTGCGATTCGACCAGGCGATCGGCCTGGCGAAGGAATTCCTGGAGCCGATTCCGCGACAGGAGCCGCCGCCGCCGGTGCGGACGAAGGAGCCCGAGCAACAGGGGGAGCGGCGCGCCACGCTGGTCAAGCCCGCGCAGCTTCCGATGCTGCAGATTCTGTACCACGTGCCGGAGACGCGGCACCCGGACGGCCCGGTGTTGCGGGTGGTTCAGACGCTGCTCACGGCGGGCCAGAGCTCCCGCCTGTATAAGCGAATGGTGGATGGCGAACAACTGGCGCTGAGCGTCTTCGGCTTCGTGCCGAATGCGCTCGATCCGACGGTGTACTCCTTCTATATTCAGCCGCGGTCGGGGGTGGACCCGGGGGCGACGGAGAAAGCGCTCTTCGACGAACTGGCGCGACTGCAATCGCAGGAGGTTCCGGCCGCCGAGTTGCGCAAGGCGAAGAATCAGATTCTCGCGGGGTTCTACCGGCAAATGAAGACGATCGAAGGGCGCGCGAACCTGTTGGGCACGTACGAGGTGTTCGAAGGCGATTACGCGAAGCTGTTTCAAATGGATAAGACCATCGAGGCGGTGAGCGCCGCGGACATACAGCGGGTCGCGCGGCTGTATTTCCGGCCGGGAAATCGCACGGTCGCGACGTTGATCCCCGAAAAGGCGGAGGCGAGACAATGAAGGGCTGGATACTGGCGCTGGCGATTGGCGCGCCGCTGGCGGGCCAGGTGAAGCTGCCGCCGTATACGCGCGAGACGCTGCCGAATGGGGCGGTGGTGTATCTCGCGCCGAAGACGGGCCTGCCGCTGGTGGATTTCCGGGTGTTGGCGAAAGGCGGAACGGAGTCGGAGCCGGCCGGGTTGGCAGGCCTCGCGGAGGTTACGGCGACACTCCTGCGCCGGGGCACGGCGCAGCGGACTGCGGAACAGTTCGCGGAGGAGCTGGACGGCCTGGGCGCGGCAAGAGATCGCGGTCTCGGCCGAGTTCCTGAAGAAGGACTTCGAGCGCGGACTGTCGCTGGTGGCGGACGCCGTGCTGCATCCGACCTTCCCCGAAGCGGAGACGCGCAAGGCGCTGGCGCGCGAGGCAGACAGCGTGAAGGCGGTGAAGGATAATCCGGGACAGGCGATCGACCATTTCCTCGAAAGCTTCTTCTTCGGAGCGGAGCATCCGTACGGGCGGGTGGAGGACGAAGGCTCGATCGATCGCATCCGGCGCGACGATATCGTGGCATACCACAAGCGCATGTTCGCCGGACGCAACCTGGTGGTGATCGTCACCGGCGATTTCGATCCGGCCATGGCAAAGCGGCGGATCGCGGAGACGTTCGGCGCGGCGCCGGCCGGCGAGGCGTATCGATGGAGCGACGACAAGCCGCCGGTGGCGAAGGCGCGCATTCTGCTGGTGGACAAGCCGGATGCGACGCAGACCTACTTTGCGATCGCGCAGCCCGGCGCGCGGCGGTCATCGCCCGACCGGACCGCTCTTTCGCTCGTGAACACACTGTTCGGCGGCCGGTTTACCTCGATGATCAACGAAGAGTTGCGGACCAATACCGGCCTGACTTACGGCGCATCCGGCCGGGTGGAATGGCGGCGGGTCACGGGGGCGTTGTACATCGGCTCCTACACAAAGACGGGGACGACGGAGCGGGCCATCGATCTGGCGCTGGACGTCTTGAAGCGGCTGCGGGAGAAGGGAATCACGGCCGCGCAGCTGGCGTCGGCGAAGGCGTATACGAAGGGAACCTATCCCCCGCGCACGGTGCAGACAGCGGACCAGATCGCGACCGTGCTGGGCGAGATGGAGCTGTTCGGCCTGGGGCGGGACGAGGTGGACGGGTTTTTCGACAGAGTCGACGGCGTGACGCTGGAGCAGGCGAACCAGGCGATCCGGAAGTATTACGGCACGGAGAACCTGACGTTCGTATTGCTCGGCAATGCGGCGAAGATCCGGACGGCGGCCGCGAAGTACGGTCCCAAAGTAGTGGAGCGACCGGCACGGCAGGCCGGGTGGACAGCGCCGTAGGAGATCGGCGATCACGCGGCTGTGAGGAGAATCGGAGCGCCTTTGGTGATCACGATCGAGTGCTCGTAGTGGGCGGAGAGGCTGCGGTCGGCTGTGTGGATCGTCCACCGGTCGTCCGCCACGACGCCTTTGCCGGCGCCGGCGGCGATGATGGGTTCGATAGTGATGACGAGGCCTTCGGTCAGGCGCTGGCCGAAGCGGCGGTCATGGTAGTTCGGCACGCTGGGCGCTTCGTGGATGGTGCGGCCGACGCCATGGCCGCAGAGGTCGCGCATCACGTGGAAACCGCAGCGGCGCGTCTCGAGCTCGACGGCGCGGCCGATATCGAACACGCGGTTCCCGGCGACGGCGGCTTTCGACGCCTGCCAGAAAGCGGTCTCGGCGCAACGGACGAGTTCCCGGGCGAGAGGGGTTCCGGGTTCGGCGATCACGCTGACGGCGGCATCGGCGAAAAAGCCGTCCTTCTCCGCGACGAGGTCGAGCTTGACGAGGTCGCCCGCGCGGATTTCGCGACTGCCGGGAATGCCGTGGATGGCCTCGTCGTTGACACTGATGCACAGGGCGCCGGGGAAGCCATACACCTTCGGAGGAGCGGACTCGGCGCCGTGCTCCGCCAGAACGCGGGCGCCGATGGCGTCCAACTCGGCGGTGGTGACACCGGGCCGGACCGCGGCGGCGGTGCGGTCGAGCGCCTGGCGGACGATGCGGCCGATGGCGCGCAGCTTCTCGAATTCCTGCCGGGTGCGGATCGACATAAGCCGATTGTGTCACGTTCCTCCCGGCACGGCCGAATGAGATTACAATCGGGGTTCGCGCGGAAAATGACAGTAGCGATGGCCATTCGAGGGAAGAGCGTTCTGATCACCGGCGCCGGGCGCGGGGTCGGAAAACGGCTTGCAATGGGATTTGCCGAGGCGGGGGCGCGGGTCGGCTTGCTGGCGCGCAGCCAGGCGGAGCTGGATCTGGCGAAGCTCGAAATCGAGCAGGCCGGGGGCAACGCGCTGCGCATCCGCGCCGACGTTCGCGATCTCGAAGAGATGCAGGCCGCCGTGGACCGGATGCGGGCCGTATTCGGCGGAATCGACGTGCTGATCGCGGCCGCGGGCATACAGGGTCCGGTGGGGCCGTTCCTTTCGAGCAAACCCAAAGCCTGGAACGAGACGATCGAAACCAACCTGATCGGGACGGTGAACGCCTGCCGGGCGGCGCTGCCGCCTATGGTGGAGAAACGATCGGGTAAGATCATTCTGATCGTGGGGGGCGGCTCCGGCCATTCGCGCCCCAATTTCAGCGCCTATGCCGCGTCGAAGGCCGCCATGGCGCGTTTCGCGGAGTGTCTGGCCGACGAAGTGATCGACCATAATGTGCAGGTGAACTCGATGTCCCCGGGAGGCGCCTATACGCATATGACGGACGAAATCCTGCATGCCGGCGAAGAGCGCGCCGGGCGCCGCGAAATCGACGACGCCGAGCAGGTGCGGGTGACTGGGGGCGTCGCGCCCGAGAAACAGGTGCAACTGGCGTTATTCCTGGCCTCCGAAGTCTCCAATCACATCACCGGCAAGTTGATTCACGTGAATGACGATTGGCGGCGTTTCGAGCAGCAGAATATGAAAGCGGAACTGTTCACCCTGCGCCGAGTTCACAAGATATGAGCGATGGCCGGCCACCCGACGCCGAACCGGAGAACCCGGCGGCGCTCGAGGACGATCCCGGTCTCGATATCAACCTGTTGCGGCGCCGGCGCGAGAAGGTGCTCGCGATTCTGGCGGTGGGCGTCATCCTGGCCGCCGCGACCACGATTGCCTATTATCTGCTGCGAGCGGCGCCCGTTACGCGGACGGAACTGATCGGCGCGACGCATCAGGTCGTGGAGGAGACCTTGGGAAGCGGCTTGGTATACGCGTTCAGCCCGCCGGCCGAATTCATCATCGACGCGCTCCCCGGCGGCAACTTCGCCGTTTCCGCCAATGTGGCGGCAATCACGAGGCAAGGGCTCGGTCAAACGTACCAGTTCAAATGCATTCTGACCCGGCGGCAGGGGGCCCGGGGTTGGGCGCCTGTGAAATTGGAATTAACGACGTACTAGCCGCGCGCTTGAGCTGTCCGCACGCGGCGTAAATATCCAGGCCTCTGGGTTTGCGGACGAAACAGGGAACCGCCCTGCGGACAATCTGCTGAAAGCTGGCGACGCGCTCCGGCGAAGGCGTCCGATAGGGGATCTCGGGTCCGGGATTCAAGGCGATCAGATTCACCTTGCAGTCCAGATGCGCGAGCAGGCGGACCACGCGGCGGGCATCGGCATCGGTATCGTTCACACCATTGAGGAGCACATACTCGAAGGTCAGTTTCTCCCAGGGGCGGAGGGGGTAGGCGCGGCACGCGTCGATCAGGTCGCTAAGGTGGTATTTTCGCGTGATCGGCATGAGTTCCTGCCGCGATTCCTCGGTGGAGGCATTGAGGGAGATGGCCAGCTTGGGGCGGATCGGCTCGCGCCCCAGTTCTTCGATTTTGGGGATGATGCCGGCTGTCGAAATGGTGATGCGCCGCGGCGACAGGCCGAACCCTTCCGGGTCTAGGAGGATGCGGGTGGCCTTGAGGACATTGGGGAGGTTGAGGAGGGGTTCGCCCTGTCCCATCATGACGATATTGAGGCGGCCGCCGTCCTGGCGGAGGCGGTTCTCGCGAGCGACGAGCAGGACCTGGCCCACGATCTCGCCGGCGGTCAGGTTTCGCTCCAAGCCGAGAAGCGCGGTCATGCAGAACTTGCAGTCGACGGGGCAGCCCACCTGGCTCGAGATGCAAACCGTATCCCGATCGCCTTCCGGCATAAGGACGGTCTCCACGGTGCGTTGGTCGTCGAGCCCAAGGAGGTAACGGCGGGTTCCATCCGTGGATTCATAGAGCTGGGAGATGGAAGGGAGACCGAGCCGATGACCGGCGGCGAGGTCGGCGCGGAGATGCGCCGGAAACGCGGTAATCCGATCGAGCCCGGGAACGCCTTCGCGATAAATCGCCTGGTACAACTGGCGGGCCCGATAGGGCGCGTGGCCTGGGCCAAGCAACTGGCCGAGATCGGCCAAGTCCATTCCCAGGATGGGTGGAGACATCTCCTACCAGTTTAGCGGATTGGCATCCCGCCCCCGAACGGTGTTACAACAGAGTAAGCAGTTGGGACGGGCCAGGACCTGTCCCGCGCCCTCTCTCTCCATGACCTCCACCACGAGTCCGGTACGAGATATCGAAATTACTGCCTTGGCCAACGGCATCCGGGTCATCACCGAGGCGATGCCGCACGTGCGGTCGGTTTCGGTCGGCATTTGGATCGGCACGGGGTCGCGGCGGGAAACCCAGGAAGAGAACGGGATCTCGCACTTTATCGAGCATATGCTCTTCAAAGGCACGACGCGACGCTCGGCGGAAGCCATCGCGCGGGAAGTGGATTCCATCGGCGGAAACCTGGACGCGTTCACGGCAAAGGAGTTAGTCTGCTTCAACACGAAGGTGTTGGATCAGCACCTGGGGCTGGCGTTCGACGTTCTGGCGGATCTGGTGCTGCACCCGCTTTTTCGCGAGGACGACATCGAGAAGGAGAAGGGCGTCATTCTCGAAGAGATCAAAATGGAGGCAGACAGTCCGGATTACCTGGTCCATGAGATCTTCTCTTCGAATTTCTGGAAGGACCATCCGCTCGGAAAGCCGATTCTGGGAACGCCGCAGAGCGTCAAACGATTCGACCAGGAGATGGTTCGCAACTATTACAAGGCGGTCTATTCTCCGTCGAACCTGATCGTTACGGCTGCCGGCAATCTCACTCACGACGGGTTGGTGGATCTGGCGCGGCAGCACCTGGAATGGCTGCCGCCGGCCGATCCCGCGCCGGCGGATCATGTGCCGGCGACGCACGCACGGATCGCGCTGAGAAACAAGAAGGCGCTCGAGCAGGTCCATTTGTGTTTGGGAGTTCCGTCGTATCCGCTGCCGCACGAGGAACGATTCGCCTGCTATGTTCTGAATACACTCCTGGGCGGTGGCATGAGCTCGCGGCTGTTTCAGAATATCCGCGAACGGCAGGGCTTGGCGTATGCCGTTTTTTCGGAGCTGAATCCCTATCGCGACACCGGTTGCCTGTCGATTTACGCGGGGACGTCCATCGAATCGGCGCGGAAGGTCGTGGAATCGATCACGAACGAATTCAGAGACTTGAAGGAGCAACCGGTCGGCACGGAGGAATTGCGCCGGGCGAAGGATCACCTGAAGGGATCGCTCATGCTCAGCCTGGAATCGACATCGAGCCGCATGTCGAACCTGGCACGGCAGGAGATGTATTTCGGCCGTTTCTTCTCGTTGGATGAGCTGGTGGAGAGCATCGAGTCCGTGTCCGCGGCGGACGTGCAACGGATCGCGCAGACATTTTTCGATCCGAAGCAGATCGCGCTGACGATCCTCGGCAACCTGGAGAACTTCAAGATCGGCCGGGAAGAACTGGCATGTTAGCTGTTCGATAACGCTATCCAGTTGGATGAGGTCTATTGGTCCGGGTATTTTTCGGGAGAATCGGGCAGTGCGTGCCCGGTCGTACCTAACTGAAATCAAATCTCTTAATGGTCCTATCGAGCACCGCTTGCAGTACCATTAGTACTGAAGTGCGGCGTAGGAATAGGGCGGGCCAAATCTCCTTGACTGCCCTCAGGCGCTTCCCTACACTTGAGTATCGGACTAAACAGTTCTCCTGTAACGGGTTTGTTCGGCAGGCCAGCGGAGACAAAATGAAGACAGTAAATCGAATACTCGGAGGGCTGGCGTTGTTGACTGCGGTGTCTTCTTTGGGACACGCGAGCACGATCAGCTTTTGGACCAGCATTTTCAATCCGGCCCCGGGAAGTCCCGTTATCCAGTCTTCTGGGACACCGCTTGCGACTGTCGCGGACTTCTCCCCGTATGCCAGCACCGCCACGTTGTATAGCACTACCACCAATGGCTTTCAGACGACGGTAAGCTTGCCAAGATTCGACCAAACGGTGGACGCGACGCACATCAATGTGCTCGACAGCGTGCAACTGGTAATCGGGTGGGCAGCCTTGGGCGCCGTTGACGTGACGAATACGAACACGAGTCAGCAGAATTTTATTTCCGCCACTTCGACCGTGCCCTTGTCCTTCAGTATGCCTGCCGTTGGTTTCCTTCTGGGACCGTGCGGGGCCACACCCGACCCGAGTTGTGTCCACGCGACTGCCGGTCCGTTCAGCGGCACGGTGCCTGGGCAGACCACGACGCAAGCATACCGTAACGTCGATTACAGCTCCCTCATCACTCAATTTGGTTTACCTACAGCGAAGGCCATCTGCAGCCTCAACAGTGGGACTTGGGTGGACCCCAGCACCTGCAAATTGCCCGATGGCTTGACGACTACGCCGGGAACGACCGAGGTGGGCGGCGTCACGCGGCAGTACGGCGTTGGCAGCACTCCGACGTTGACATCATCGTTGGGCAATTACCAAGGGTTTGGGGTGAACAACCTTGTCTTCACGGTTTCGGGCGATCTTGGCCAATACACAGGCAGCGCGGTTCCGGGTGTTTCGTTTAGCGGCAGCGCATCCGCCGGCGGAGTCGCGGAAATTGTTTATACGTACCATTTAACTTCAACGCCGGAGCCGGTCACCATGACGCTGGTTGGTGGCGCTCTGCTGGGCCTGGCGGTTGTATCCCGGCGTAGACGCTCGAAGAAATCCTAGCGGGAATCCACGAATTCACAGTCGCGGGCCAAGGGACTCCCTTGGCCCGTTTCCTTTTTGGGGCGGAGTCTCGCTATATCCGCGGCCGCATCGGCAGCAGCCGGACATTCATCCGGGTGCATTCCGGGCTTCCGGTGCAGGGCCGCGGGGCCAGAGCCTTGTCGAAGCAAATCCGCACCTCCTGCAGGCCGCTATCCGGATAGCACGCCACGCGGAACGCGTCTCTTCGAACACCGGGATTCTCCACGGCGAATTTGTCCTCGACTTCCATGGGGCTCATGACGAGGGTGCGCGCGGTGTCGGCAAGATCCCGCGGGATCCGCACCGAGTCGCGGGCTTTGCGGATCGTGGCGAAATACTCCGCCGGGCTGAGATTGCTGCACGTGCCATGGGTTGCCCACTCGTGCTGGATCAACGATTCCGTCGGGAAATAGTTGAGCATCGTCTGCACGAGGCCGGCGGCGACGGGCCGCGCCGGCGCGCAGCGCTCGGGCCAGCGCCCGTTGTCGTTCTGCGGCCATAGACCGTGCACCACAAAACTCGGCCGGCCGACACTGCATTCGCGCGGATCGCGATTCGCTCCCGCATGCACGCAGAATTCGGGGGCATACGAGAGCGCCAGCATATAGTAAGAGAAATCCGCGCCATGGGCTGCCAGCGCCAACGCGCCGAGGGCCGCGGCGCGCAAGGGCCTTTTTCCGATTCCGTGCAAACTGCCTCCTACACCATTTTCATCGCTTCCGGATCCCACTTGCACACCCGCTCTTCGAAGTAGCTGATGTTGGACAGGAGCGCCGGGCCGGCCGCGCGGAAGCCGAACACCGCATCCTCCACGACGGGTTTGCGGCTGCGGATCGCGCCGAGGAAATTGCGATGGTGCTCCAGCCAGTCGCTGTAGCCGGCCGGCGGCGTGAAGGTTTCGACGGCTTCCGGCCGCATGGAATCGGCATTGGCGCGGCGCACCGGATACTTCTGGCGATACTGTGCCAGGTACTCGTCCTGCATCGCCTTGGAGAAGGTGTCGGCAGTGTGGCCGGGCTCGGATTCGTTGGGGACCTTCGACAGTGTCACGCCTCGTCCGATGGTGAGGATGCCCTCGCTGCCGATGAAACGGAAGCCCTGGGTCTCGGTGGCGCCGTCCTTGAAATCCACGCGCAGCGAGAGGTTGAAGGCGGGGTACTTGCCGCGCGCCGGATAGTCGTACAGCCCGAGCATGACGTCGGGGACGTCGCGCCCATCCTTCCAGTAGCGGATTCCGCCGGTGGTGTACACACGGGCCGGGCCATTGGCGGCCAGGATGAAATGGATCCCGGAAAAGAGGTGGACGAAGAGATCCCCACCGACACCGGTGCCGTAGTCGCGATAATTGCGCCAGCGGAACAGCCGGACAGGCTCGAACGGCCGCTTCGGCGCGCGCCCGAGGAAGCGGTCCCAATCGACGGTGGCAGGCGAAGCGTCGGGCGGAATCGAGTATTGCCACGCGCCAATGGCCGAGTTGCGGTCGACCCACGCCTCCACGAGGTTGATCTCGCCGATGGCGCCGCTTTCGATCAACTCCTTGGCCTTCTGATAGACGACGGAGCTGACCCGCTGGCTGCCCACCTGGAGGATGCGGCCGGTGCGCTGCTGCGCGTCGATCACGTCGTGGCCCTCCTCGATCAACTGCACCATCGGCTTTTCGCAGTAGACGTCCTTGCCGGCATGCATGGCGTCGATGGACATCTGGCGGTGCCAGTGATCGGGGACGGCGACGATGACGGCATCGACGTCCTTGCGCGCCAGCACTTCGCGGTAATCGCGGGTGGTGAAGATCCGGCTGCCCCACTGCTCGCGGGCGCGTTGGAGGCGGCCCTCATAGACATCGGCCACGGCGACGATCTCGGCGCCCGCGGCGATGGAGTTCCGGGCGTCGCCATTTCCCTGAATCCCGTTTCCGATGAGCGCCACGCGCAAACGGTCGTTAGGCGAGGGATTCTGCGGGGACTCCGCCAGCATTTCGGAGGCAAGTCCGGCGCCGAGCGCGGACGCTCCCAAAAAATGACGTCTGGAAGTCGGCATGAAGGGGCTCCTTTTCGACTACGATATACGATAACCGATCACAGGACCCATAGTGCCCACAACCACCGCAGCGGAACCCACCACCCGGACACTGGCGAACTCCGCCGCATGGCGATGGGCCGTCGTGCTGGCGCCGGGGGCGGCGCTGTGGTTCGGGCGGCTGGCCGAATTGAACGCGCAGCAGGAGCATCTGCTGGCGGTGTTCGTGGCCACCATTGTGGCGCTGGTGGCGCAGCCGGTGCGGATGGGAGTGAGTGTCGTCATCGCGATGACTTTCCTCGCGGTCAGCGGCACGCTGACCCCGGCGAAGACGCTCTCGGGATTCAGCAATGTCACGGTCTGGCTGGTGTTCACGGCCTTTCTGTTCTCGCGCGCGTTCACCGCAACGGGTTTCGGGATTCGAGTGGGGTACCTCTTCATCGGGCGCTTCGGCCGGACGCCGCTGAGCCTGGGGTATTCGATCGCGATGGCGGATCTTGTGCTCGCGCCCTTTATCCCGTCGGATACGGCGCGCGGGGGAGGCGTGGTGTTTCCGATTACGCGCAGCGTGGCCTCCGCGTTCGGGTCGGAGCCCGGACCGACGGCGCGGCGCATCGGGTCGTTTCTGGTGCTGGTGTCGTTTCACGCGACGTATACGGCGTCGGCGATGTTTTTGACGGGCATGGCGGCGAACCCGCTGATCGCCGACTTCGCGATGAAGCTCGGCGGCGTGCAGTTGACGTGGCTCCGGTGGCTATCGGGCTCGATTGTGCCGGGGGCGCTGGCCATGTCGCTGATCCCCTGGCTGCTGTACCGGATGATGCGCCCGGAGATTCACGACACGGCGCCGGCGCGGGAACTGGCGCGCAGCGAACTGGCGCGGATGGGGCCGCTGACGCGGGCGGAAAAGTGGCTGGTGGCGATCATGATCGGCGTGATGGCGGGCTGGGTGGGATCGCCATGGCTTGGCGTCAACAACACGTTCGTGGCGCTGGCGGGACTCTCGGCCATTCTGCTGGCGAAGGTGCTGACGTGGGACGATCTACTGGCCGAGCACCGCGCCTGGGACGCCCTCATCTGGTTCGGCCCGCTGGTGATGATGGCGGACCAATTGAACGAAATCGGGGTCGTCAAGATCTTTTCCGGCAGGCTCTTCGGCATGATGGCGGGTTGGCCGTGGCCGGTGGCGCTGATGGCTCTGGTGGTGGCCTACTGCTATATCCACTACACCTTCGCCAGCATGACCGCGCACGTGACGGCGCTCTACCCGGGCTTCTTTGTGGCCGCATTGGCCGCCGGGGTTCCGCCGCTGGCCGCGGCTCTGCCGCTGGCCTACTTCTCGAATCTGAACGCGGCCATGACGCATTACGGCACCGGCTCGGCTCCGGTCTATTTCAATGCCGGCTATGTGCGGCAGGGCGATTGGTGGCGGGTCGGCTTCCTGATCTCGCTGGTGAATCTGGTCATTTGGCTGGGAATCGGGATGCTGTGGTGGAAGGTGGTGGGGCTGTGGTGAGGGGATGGCGTCGGCGATCACGCATTTCATCGTAGGCGCGGCGCTGTCGCTTCCGGCGCGCCTCGACAGCGTGCTGCCGCGATGGGCAGTGCCGGTGACATGCGGTCTGCTGGCCGTGGCGCCGGACCTCGATACACCGCTCATGTTCGCGCTGGAGATTCCCCGGGGGAGCCTGTTCGCCCACCGCGGCTTCTTTCATTCGCCTTTCTTTCTGGCGCTCTTCTGCGGCGCGTTGGCCGCAGCCGTGGCGAAGCGCCGATGGCTCCCCCTGGCGGCGTTATGGACGGCGTGCGCGGTCACGCACCCCTTGCTCGATATGCTCACCGACGGCGGGTCGGGCGTCCTGCTGCTATTTCCCGTTTCGGAGGCGAGGCTGTTCTTCCCGTGGCGGCCGATCCGGGTGTCGCCGCTCGGCGTCGCGCGATTCTTCGATCGCGCGGGGGAAATCCTCCGGTCGGAAGCGCCGTTCGACGCCGGCGCCTTGCTGGCCGGTCTCGGATTCCGCGCCAGAGGTTAACGATGGCCCTCGCCGCGACGTCTACCTCCTTGATCGAAGACATTCGCTACAGTTGGCGCGCCCTGGCGTCCCGGCCCGGACTCACGGCGCTGATCGTGCTGGCGCTCGGCCTCGGGATGGGGATCAACGTGTCCCTGTTTGCCGTGGCCGACTGCCTGTTCTTGAGGCCTCTTCCGTATGCGCGCCCGCAGGAGCTCGTGGCGATCGAGCAAGCCCGCCACGAGCTTCCGCTGGACGAGCTGAAGGGAGCAGAGTCGTTCTCCGCGGTAGGGGCGTTTACCGCGACCAATTTTCCGGTCGGCCCGCGCGGCCAATCGAGAAACTACTACGGCTTCAAGGTGTCGGCGAACCTGTTCCGGCTCCTCGGCGT
Source organism: uncultured Solibacteraceae bacterium (assembly GCA_964608645.1). Classification (GTDB taxonomy): domain Bacteria; phylum Acidobacteriota; class Terriglobia; order Bryobacterales; family Bryobacteraceae; genus CAZSQK01. The sequence continues at coordinate 49,001 of CAZSQK010000025.1, forward strand.
GCAACCGGCAATGGGACGGCTGTTTGCGGACGACGATGAGGGGCAGCCGGTGGTGGTCCTGACGTACGACTACTGGCGGCGGACTTCCGGCGACCCTTCGATCATCGGCCAAACCCTCACCATCAACGGAGAAAAACACACGGTGGCGGGCGTCCTGCCGGAGGACTTTGTCCTGCAGGTGCGGGACGCCAACCTGTGCCTTCCCTACCGCGTGACGGACGGGAGACTGATCGCGCGCCTGAAGCGCGGCGCGACGGCAGCACAGGCACAGGCCGAAGTGGAGGGCCTTCTGCGGGAGCAACCCAAACCCCGCGTACGGTATCTCACCGAGGCCTTCCGCAGCAACGCCGTGCCGACGTTTCTGTTGCTACAGGCGTCGGTGGGCCTCGTCCTACTGATCACGTGCGCCAACGTCGGAAACCTGCTGCTGGTGGCGTCCGCGGCGCGGCGGAAGGAATTTGCCATTCGCGCGGCGCTCGGGGCGGGCCGGTTGCGGATCGCGCGCCGCCTTCTGGTCGAGAGCGCTCTATTGGGACTGGGCGGCGCCGCAGCCGGTCTGATTCTGGCCGCGGCCAGTTTGCGCTTCGTGGAGAGCGAACTGCCCGGGAATCTCTCGCGCGCCCTGCGGACGCCCGGCGGGCTGACGATTGACGCACGGGTGCTCGCATTCACCGGCGCCGCCGCGATGCTCGCGGTGCTCCTCTTCGGCCTGGCGCCGGCGTTCACCGCGTGGCGGCTCGACCTGCTGCCGGCCTTACGCGGCGCCGCCGCGAATCGCCCGCGCGCCGGACGAATTTTGGTCGCGGTGGAGATGGCGCTCGCCCTGATGCTGCTGATCGGTTCCGGGTTGACGCTGAAGAGCCTGGCGGGACTGGAACGGCGCAATCTCGGCTTTACCCCCGGTCATCTTCTACGCGCCGCGGTAGACTTCCTGCCCGCGCGTTACCCCCAAACCCAACAGCGCGCGGCGGCGTTTGCGGAGATTCATAGCCGGATTCAGCAGCTTCCCGGAGTCGAGTCCGCCGGCATTCTGGCGCCGCAATTTTTCCCTTTCGGCGGACCGCTCGTGCGCGGCGCGATTTTCGAAATCGAAGGCCGCCCCGGCGAACAGCCGCGGGCCGAGCTCTACACCGCCTCTCCCGACTATCTGCGGGCGGTGCATATTCCCCTGCTGCGAGGCCGCTGGTTCACCGACGCAGACGACTCGCGATCCACGCCCGTGGCCGTCCTCAGCGACATCATCGTCCGCCGCTATTGGCGGGGCGAGGATCCGATCGGCCGCCGCGTCCGCATGGAGGGCGTGTGGCTGACCGTCGTGGGGGTGACCGGGGACGTTCGCAATCCGGTGGGAACGGACCTGCAGCCGACGGCCTACCGCCCATTCGCGCAGCATCCATATGCGAACGCAGTACTCTTCATTCGGACGTCCGGCGATCCGATGGCGATGGCCGAGCCGGTGCGGGGCATTCTGCGCGCCTTCGACCCCACGGCTCCCGAGGTCCGGACCGCCGACGTGCAAGTGGAAGTCGACCGGTACATCACACCGCAGCGCTTCACGGCGTCGCTGCTGGGATTTTTCGCGGGCCTGGGACTGCTGCTGACGGCGCTGGGAGTGTATGGCGTGATGCGCTACTGGGTGTCCGCGCGCCTGCGCGACATCGGGATCCGGGTGGCGCTGGGCGCGGACCGTGCGGACGTGATCGGGCTGGTGCTGCGGCAGGCGTCGCTGGCAGTGCTGGCGGGAATCGCCGGCGGGATCGGGGGCGCAATGGCGCTGCGCCAGGTGATCGCGGCCGAGTTGTACGACGTCAGCCCGGTCGATCCCGCCGTGATCGCGGGGGTGTCGGCGGCGCTCGCCGGGGCGGCGCTGCTCGCCGCATTCCTGCCCGCGCGAAGGGCGGCGGCGATCGATCCGATGCAGGTGCTCAAACAGGAATAAGGTTAAGCTTTCGCTAAGAACGTAAAGCTTCGCCGGCAGTGTGGAACGGGTGTCCGGCCCGCCCGTCCCACGAGATATGAACACACCACGGTTTACTCGGACGATCACAACAGCATCTCTTTTTCTGTTGGGCGCGACGCTCGCGTGCGCCCAACCCAGCGCGACACCGCCGGATCCAGCGACCATGGCCAAGATGCGAGTGAACGCGCTGGCCGCTCAACTGAATCTCACGGACGCGCAAAAGGCCAGCGCGCTGAGCATCTTCACCACCGCATACACCAACGCGCAAACGATTCAGACGAATCTGCAGACCAATCGAACGGCCCTCAGCGCCGCCGTGAAAAAGAACGACACGGCGAGCATCGATCAGTTATCGGCGGCTTCCGGAACGCTGACCGGGCAGCTCACCGCGATCCACAGCAAGGCGGACGCCGCATTTTATGCGCTGCTGACGGCCGACCAGAAGACGCTGTTTGACGCGATGCCCCACGGCGGCGGTCCCGGCGGCCGCGGCGGCCGCGGCGGACCGGGCGGCCCCGGCGGCATGATGCGCGGCCGCGGGTAATTGCGCGCGGCTGCATCGTCGAAAAAAGACGCCCTCGGGAGGAACACGTTATCATGAAGAGAATCATCTATGATTCAAGACGTACTCACCGAGGGCCTCACGTTCGACGACGTTCTGCTCGAACCGGCTCGTAGCGAAGTACTCCCCGCGGAAGTCGACACGCGAACCTGCCTCACGCGCCAGATCGGATTGAATATTCCGATCGTGTCGGCCGCCATGGACACCGTAACGGAATCGCACCTGGCCATCGCGCTGGCGCAACAGGGCGGCATCGGCATCGTGCATCGGAACATGCCCATCGACCGCCAGGCCGAAGAGGTGGACCGGGTCAAACGCAGCGAGAGCGGCATGATCGTGGACCCGATCACGATCGGCCCGGATGCCCGTATTGCCGATGCGCAGGCGCTCATGCAGCGTTATCGCATCTCCGGCGTGCCGGTGACCAAGGAAAACAAGCTGGTCGGCATCCTCACCAATCGCGATCTGCGTTTTGAAAGTCGCTGGGACCTGCCGATCGCGGACGTGATGACCAAGGAGAACCTGGTCACCGTGCCGGTGGGCACCACGCTGGAACAGGCCGAGGCGATCCTCCACAAGCATCGCGTGGAGAAACTGCTGGTGGTCGACGATCAGTACAACCTCAAGGGCCTGATCACGGTCAAAGACATCCAGAAGAAGTTGAAATATCCGAACTCGGCAAAAGACAGCCAGGGACGACTTCGGGTGGGCGCGGCCATCGGGGCCACGGGCGATTTCTTCGAGCGCGCGCAGGAATTGATGACCAAGAAGGTGGACGTGCTCGCGATCGACACGGCGCATGGTCATACGACGCGGGTGATGGACGCGGTGCGCAGGATCAAGAGCAAGATGCCCGAAGTCCAGCTCATCACGGGCAACGTAGCCACGTACGAGGGCGCGCGGGAGCTGGCTTCGCTGGGCGTGGACGGGATTAAGGTAGGGATCGGGCCGGGGTCGATCTGCACGACGCGCGTGGTTTCGGGCGCGGGCGTCCCGCAAATGACGGCGATTTCGGAGTGCTCCCGCGCCACGCGCGAAGCGGGGGTTCCCCTGATCGCGGACGGCGGCATCAAGTACTCGGGAGATATTACGAAGGCCATCGCGGCCGGCGCCGATGCGGTGATGATCGGCAGCCTGCTGGCGGGCACCGACGAGAGCCCGGGCGAGACCATCCTGTACCAGGGGCGCACGTTCAAGACGTATCGCGGCATGGGATCGATGGGCGCGATGTCCACGGGCAACGCGAACCGCTACGAGCAGGACCCCAATGCCAAGCTCGTTCCCGAGGGTATCGAGGGGCGCGTGGCGGCGAAGGGCCCGCTGGCGGACCTGGTGTATCAACTGGTGGGCGGCTTACGCTCCGGGATGGGCTACTGCGGGTCGAAGGATATTCGCGAACTGCAGCAGAAGGCGCGCTTCCTGCGGATCTCACCGGCCGGTTTGCGCGAGAGCCACGTGCACGATGTGATCATCACCAAGGAAGCGCCGAACTATCGGGTGGAGTAGGCGGGTGGACTAGCCGCGGCTACGACACGGCCGGGGTCAGCATCCACTTCAGGACACCGAGGGGCTGGGCGCCGAAGCGGTCGACGTCAATGCGGACCAGCGCCGCTTTTTTCATGTCGACGTGCAACCCCGGCGCGCCGAGGAGAAATGCCGCGGCGGCGCTCATCAGCGGTTCGTGGCTGGCCAGAAGGACCGAACCCTCGTCTTTGCGCGCGCGAAGCTCTTCCCACACTTCGGCCGGGGACCGGTCGGGCGTCAAGGCCTGCGATCGCTCGATGTCGCCCTCGTAGCCCAGCACTTCGGCGGCGATTTCGGCGGTTTCCACGGCGCGGCGGTACGGACTCGTGATCATGAGCGACGGCTTCACGCCGGCGCGCTTCAGGACGCGGCGGAGTTTCTCTTTGCCCTCGGAGGTGAGGGCCCGCGCGGAATCGGGATACCCGTCCTCGGCGATGCCGTGGCGCAGCAGGTAGACTTCCATCAGCTCTTGACCTTTCGGGCGCGGACGCGGCTCAATTGCAAATGGGAGATGCGGCGCTGGAGCTGGCGGTAGATCTTCGCCACCGGCTGGCCGGCGTCGATCACCGTGAACTCGTACGGCGTCACCATGGAATCGAGCGCCTTGATGAGGCGCGTCTGGTAGCGGACGAAGCTCTCGTACATATCGGCGCCGAAGCGCAGGTCCATGCCGCTTTCCCAGTAATCGAACGCGCCGCGGCCGAGCACGACCCGCGACACCAGATGCTCGACGTCGGCTTTCAGATAAAAGACCGCGTGCGGGACAAGAGCGAAGCCGGCGACCTGCTCGATCCAGCGCCGCTCCTCGCCGCGCGCGATGGCGCGCGCCATGATGGAAAAAATATAACGGTCGATCAGGACGACGAAACCGGCGCGGAGCGCGGGGATGATCTCGTTCTCCAGGCGGTCGGCAAAGTCGGTGGTGTAAAAGAGAGTCATCGTAATCGGCCCGAGGGTGTTGCCCTGCTTGGCCAACTGGATGCCCTTGCCCGCGAGGGCGGACCGCGCCATGCCGGTGTCGAGGACCGCATGCCCTTCCTGTTCGAGCCATTGTCGAAGGAGCGCGATCTGCGTGCTCCGGCCCACCGCGTCGGGGCCTTCGATGACCACCAGCCGGCCCTGCAGCTCGGAAATGTCGACGCCGGGCAGCGGCTCGCTATAAAACCGGAGGGGCGTTCGTTTGGCCATGGAACTCTCCTCCCGAGGGCAGGTGCAGAATGCCGCTTTTCAAGCTCTCTCCCAACTCCGCGATGACAATCTCGCGCATGCGCCGCTGCTGCGCCTCGATGGAGAGCGTCGCGTCGATGATATGAAAACCCATCTCCTCCGCCATACTTTCATATTCGTCAAGGATCCGGCCCTGAAAAATCCGGAAGCTCTCTTCGACGTCGCGCGCGAGCCCGAGATCCATGCCGGCCTCATAGTACTTGAGCGCGTCGCGGCCGCCGAGGATCCGCCCGAGGGCGACGTCGAGAGGCACGCGGAAGTAAAACGTGAGATCGGGCCGGATGGCGAAGCGGTAGAGATTCCTCACCCAGCGCCGGTTGACTCCGCGCGCCACGTCGCGCGCGAAGGCGGTGTAGGCATACCGGTCGGCGCAGACGATGGCGCCGGACTTCACGAGCGGAAGAATGTAGCTCTCCATCCGGTCGGCGAAATCGGTGGCATGAATCAGGCTGAAGGTGGTCGGAGTAAACATCTCCTTCTTCTTGCCGCGGCGGGTGGTCTGCCGGACCAGAGGCGAGGAATTCCATTCACTGAAAGCGACCGCGTAGGATTGCGACCGGAGCCAACGGCTGAGAAGGGACACTTGGGTGGATTTGCCCGACCCGTCGATGCCCTCCACGACGATGAGCTTGCCACGGTGCCGGTTGGGAACGAGAAGAGTCATGCGCCATTCGCATTGTACCGTGCGGGCGCCGCGCGGCGACGCATTGTCGAACCGACCACGACGCCTGGCCGCTATCCTCCGAGCTCGTAGCGCTTCATCTTGTTGATGAGGCCCTGGCGGCTGAGGCCCAGCATGCGCGCGGCCTGCTGCTGATTGTTGCGCGTGCTCTGGAGGGCGTCGCCGATCATCTGACGCTCGAGCTCCTCGATGGCGGTTTTCAGCGACTGGGGCCGCGAGGTCTTCACCGCCGGCGCGACGGCGGCCGGCTGTTCCGCCCGCGGCGCGGGCAGTCCTTCCCAGAGGTCGTCTTCTTCGATGACATTCCCGCGCGCGCAGGCGGCCAGACGCATCACTTCATTGCGCAACTGCCGCACATTGCCGGGCCATGGCGACGCGCTCAGCTTGCGCAGGACGCCACTGGTAAACTCCATGTCGCCGCGGCCCGTCTCGCGGCAATACTCCTTGAGGAAGTGGTTCGCGAGCAGCGGAACCTCCTCGCGCACGTCGCGCAGCGGAGGGAGATGGATGTGAATGACCTTAATCCGGTAGTAGAGATCCTCCCGAAAATTCCCTTTCGCGATCTCCGACTCCAAGTCCTTGTTGGTGGCCGCGAGCAGCCGGACATCGACGGGCGTCGGCGCGCGTCCGCCGACGCGCTCCACGACGCGCTCCTGCAGAACCCGGAGGATCTTCGCCTGCGCCGTCAGACTGAGGTCGCCGATTTCGTCGAGAAACAGAGTCCCGCCGTCGGCCTTTTGGAACTGGCCGACTCGCGGATTGACACCGGTGGCGACGCCCTTTTCGATTCCGAACAGCTCGCTCTCCACCAGCGTCTCCGGCAATGCCGCGCAGTTCAGGGCCACGAACGCCTTTCGCGCGCGCGGGCTGGTGTAATGAATCGCCTTGGCGGTCAGTTCCTTGCCGGTGCCGCTCTCGCCGGTGATCAGCACATTCACGACGCTGTCGCGGATGCGCTCGATCAGGCGCACGACCTGTTGGATCTTCTGCCCCGAACCGATGATCCCATGGCTCGTGTACTTGTTCTCGACCTCCCGCCAGAGGTTGGCATTCTGCTGGGCCAACTCGTCCTGGCTGCGCCGCAACTCCCCAATCAACTGAGCGGTTTCGATGGCATTGGCGGCGTGAGAGGCCAACGCGGTCAGCGCCTCTTCGTCTCGATTGGTGAAGACCCCGACGCGCTTATTCAGAACTTCGAAAGCGCCGATGATGTCGCCCGCCTGGTTATACACGGCCACCGCGAGGACGTTGCGCGTGCGATAGCCGGTCTGACCGTCGATAGCGGTGTAGAATCGCGGATCGCTGTAGGCGTCCCGCACATTGACGGTCTCGCCGGTGGTGACGGCGCGCCCGGCGATTCCGAGACTCGCGTCGAAGCGCAGAATCTCATCGCTGCCCAAGGCAACTTTGGACCACAGTTGCTGGCGTTCCCGATCCAGCAGGAAGATGCTGGCCCGGTCGCAATCGAGGAGGCTGGTGGCTTCGCGCGCGATCACGTCGAGGAGAGGCCCCAGTTCCCGCTCCGAGTTCATCTTCTGGCAAATGGCCAGGATGGCGGCGAGTTTTTCATGCAGCGCCGGCTGCGGCAGCGTACCCATGGCGTTCCAGTCTACCTCGTGGCAGGCCATATGTCCACGAGGTAGACACATCGTCCGCGACGTGGAAGGGCGAATTTCGACGGTTCGCCGCTATGGTGCTGAAATAAAGCCATTTAATTCTGACGATACGTTTGGCGCTTCTCCTGCACTATGCGGTAGAGTTCGGGGCCGACTCCATCGGAGGCGGATCGGGATTGGAATTACCATTTCTACTCTGGTCTGAACCGGAGCGGCCCTGGACAACGTTTGCACGCCACCAAAGCTCCCAAACGGAGGATGGAATCGGGCCGCCAGCATCCTTCGTAACCACCGGCCCGCGCAAATCTCTGCTGACGACGGGGCAGGCAAAGACCTGCCCCCGACCCTCCCGCGCTATCGTAATCTCATGCGCCTGCATCGCTATCAGGTCACCAACCGCTGGACGGGGAATCTCGGCGCCGGGACCGCGAACTATCGCGCGTATAGCCGGGACCATGAACTCTCGGCGGCAACGAAAAGCGCGGCCATCGCGGGATCGTCCGACCCGCTGTTTCGCGGGGACCGGACACGGTATAACCCGGAGGAGCTCCTCTTGGGGGCTCTCTCGGCGTGTCATATGCTTTGGGCGCTGCACTACTGCGCCGATGCCGGCATCGTGGTGGTCGAGTATGAGGACCAGGCTTCGGGGGAAATGGCGGAGCACCGGGACGGATCGGGCGAGTTCACGCGCGTCGTTCTACGGCCGCGGATGACGATCACGGACGCGGCGCGCATCGAGGACGCCGTGGCGATCCACGGGCGCGTGCACGCGGTGTGCGCCATCGCCCGGTCGGTGAACTTCCCGGTAGAGTGCGAGCCGGTTGCTACGGCTGTAGGATCACCTTCATGAGATTGCCTTCGCGGCGATAGAGTTTGCCGAACCAGTCCGCGCCTTCCTTGAGGGGAGCGACGGCGCTGATCAACGAATCGACGCGGATGACGCCGCGCGCCATCAGTTCGATGACGGCCGGGTATTCCCCACACGAAGCGCACGAGCCTTGCAACCGGATCTGGCGCGACACGACCGCCTGCAACGGCAGTTCGACCTTCGGCGACACGTTGCCGACCAGGGTCACCGCACCGCCTTTGCGCACGCAGGCGATGGCGGTCTGCACCGGTTCGTTGGCGCCGACACACTCGATGACGACGTCGGCATTGGCGACGCCGGCGGCGGACGTCCGCACGTCCGTGGCGCCGCAATCGAGCGCCATTTGCAGGCGCGATTCCACCGGGTCGATGACGGTCACATTGGCACAGCCGGCGGCCCGCAGAGCCTGCACCGTGAGAACGCCGATCATCCCACTGCCCACAACGACTCCGGCGTCACCGAGCTTCACGGGCGTCAGATTCACGGCATGGACGGCGACAGATGCGGCTTCGATCAGCGCGGCCTGTTCAAAGCTGAGCGAATCGGGGAGGCGGTAGACGATCCGCCTGGGAACCGAGACGAACTCGGCGAAGGCGCCGTGTCTGCGGTATTCCCCAGGGGAAACCCCGAGCACCATGCGGTTCTCGCACAGGTTCACATCGCCGCGGCTGCAGAAATCGCACCTACCGCAGTAGATGGTCGAATCGAACGTGACGCGATCGCCGCTTTTCAGATCGTGCACAGCGGCGCCGGCGCGCTCGACGATGCCTGCCGCCTCATGGCCCATGACCAGCGGGGGAATGCGCCGTCCGGTAGAGCCATCCAGGCCGTGAACGTCACTGCCGCAGATTCCGCAGGCGCGGACGCGGATCAGCACGTCGTCGGGCCCGATCTCCGGTTCGTCCATCTGGACCATTTCCAATTTCATGTATTCCGTGAGGAGCAGCGCATCCATATCTCTGTCATGTTACCAGCGCCCGCGCGGGAACCGGCGGCGCTTCCGCGGCGTCCATACCTTAACCGTGCCGGCCTTCGTTCCAAAGCCGCTCTCGGGCCGTCTGGGCATGCTTGCCCAGATCGGGAGCCTTGTCATCACGGGCATCCTCATCTGGAACTCCGCGGTGCGCCCGCGGCTGATGTTCGAAAAACCCTCGGCCATCCTGGCACACGCGCTTCTTTATGCCTGCCTGGCGTGGTTCTTCAGCGCGGTCATTACAGCGGGCCTGTATCTCTTCCTGCCCGGAGAGAAGTCGGAACGGACGATTTGGAACATACTCCGCACGGCAGCCGTGGCCGTGTGGTTCGCGCCGGCGTGCATCCTTCTTTCGCAGCTTTCTCCGGCCACTCTGCTCGCCGCCCTGGTTCTGGTGATTTCAGCGACCCGCCTGCTCTACTCCGAATGGAGGTCCGACTGCCTCCCCGAGCCGGTTCCTTTGGAGCCCGCACCGCGCCTCGGACTCTTCGGAAACTATGCGATCCGGCCGCCCGTGATCACCCGCGAACTGTGCACCGGGTTGGCGGCGGCCCTGGCGCTACAGGCGGGCGTGATCTCGGTGTGGCGCCACCACCCGCTGTTCGCCGGCGGCTGGTTTGTCCTCAGCGCGGCGATCGTCACATTGTTTGCGATGGTGAGTGGCGCGGTGGACGATTCGCGCCCGCCAACCCTGCCGCGTTCGGTGCTGGGGATGGCGATGACGGTGATCCTGGCGTCTGGGTTGACGCTCGGCGGCTTGCGGGTAGCGCGGGGCCGCGGCGACGGGGAGGGCGACATCGCGGGCCAGGGCGGCAAAGGGGCCGTGGCCAGCGCGAAGGAGGTGCTGCGCGAGTTATTCGGCGACGAGAAGAGCGGCCCGGCCGATCGGGTTCCAGGAACCGTGCCGGCGTTCCCGCCGGCGAGCGCCGGAATCGCGCCCGACGGCAGTTTCCCGGGCGTGATTCTGTGGCCGGAAGTGAAGCCCGTGACGAGGCTCGTCGCCCCGCCGCCCCAAGGCCTCTCGACAGGAAACGCCATCCCCCGGCCATACGGCATTCTGTTCGCGGGCCAATATCTTCTTTACCGCTGGCCGCAACGCCGCCCGCCACCGACGTCGATTTTGCAACGGGGGAGCCCGGCCTCGCTTGCCTTCAGCACGGTGGATCGTTGGCCGCTCAACATGGACGCGATCCAGAAGCTGGACGAACCGATCGATCTGAGCTGCTGCCACGCGGTGCGGATCGAGATCTGGAACGCCGACCGGTATCCCGGCACGGTGGCGCTCGAACTGTACGCGAACGACAAGCTGCTCGGTTCGACGCCGGTGCGATCGACGCCCGATCTGCAGCGCGACCCGGTGGTGGCGGTGGCGGAGACACTCGAATTCCCTATCTCGGCCGCAGTTCTGTGTACGGAATTGAAGGTGACCTTCCGGCGCGCCAGGGCCAGAGGCGATAAGAGCGCGCGGATCGCCATCGAGCGTTTTGTTCTCGTGCCGTAGGCTACGGTTGGCGCCCGAGCGCTCACGATCGGGCGCGGCTCAAGCGGTTGGAGGGGTCTGAATCGCTCCGGCGGCGTAAGCGAGTAAATCGCCCCTTGCGCGGGCTAATGCGCGCAAGCGCGGGAAGTCGCCCGCGATCTGGCATAACTGAAGCGACGAGGGCGAATTGGCCGGCGGATTCGAGGGCTCGGGGAAGAACTCGATGGAGGCCTGGATGGCTTCGTCAAAGCGATCGAGGCGGACGAGGAGATCGATGAAAATCTCCGCCGGCGTCGAATATCCGGCCTCCGAGGCCTCGACTGCCTTGCGGCGGAAATGCGCGACACCGCGCTCCACATCTTCGCCGAGCAGGGTCCGCAAGTAGATCTCATGGTCGATATAGGCGTCTTCGAAGGGCGGGTCGCCGCGGAAGTGATACATGGGCGCGAGTTGCGTGCCATATTGCGCCATCTCGACGGCCAGCCGCATCGATTCTTCGTCCTCCAACTCGGCGCTGAAGCGGAGGATCGACGTGAGGTGGGTCGTATCGACGTGGTAGTTGTTGCCTTCGAACAGCCACTCGCGGCCGGCGATCAACCCGGCGAGGCTTGATGTGGCGGGCGCCGCGCCCTCCGTCCTTTCTATGTGGCTGCGCACGGCGCCGGCCAGTTCGGCATAGAGGTTGCGCACCAGGAGCTTGAGGCATTGGTTGCGCGCGTCTCCCGCAGGCATCGCCCCGAACCAGGTGATGGCGTTGCAAATGCCGCGATGCTCCAGGATGAGTTCGAATCCTTTGCGCGGGTTCACCTGCTCGCGGAAGGCGATATCGATCAAGGCTTCGACTTGTTCGCCCGCCCCGGCGCGTTCGATGGCGGCCGAAATGGGCGCACTTTCGCCGATGGCGCGGAAATAGGGCCAGGCCGCGGGAATGTCGCCCGAGGCAAGAAAGAGCTCGCCGGTCTCGCGCGCGGCGTCCTGGACGGCCTTCTCATATGCGGCGCGCCGCTGGTCCCCAACATCGACGGCTGGTTCGATCTCGATCAGGGGGAGACCCATCCGGCGGCGGATCTGCATCAGGCGCGTGCTGAAGACGTCGCGGTAGTTTCCGGCGTCCCGAGCTTTGCGGATGAGGAATTCGAACGCCGCCTCGGCGCCTTCGGAGCGGATGACCCGGTCGAGGAGGTCGAAATCGTCCACGCTATCTCTTCCCTTTCAGAGAGCTTAAATATGCCACGAGGTTGTCCAGATCGGTGGATGGCATGGTAAAGGCCGGCATCAATGAAGAGGCCTCGTGCTGGACTTCCCGCAACTGGGTCTTCAGGAACGAGCGCGGGCTGCCCTTCATGTCGCGCAGCTGGATGGAGTATTCATCCTCCCCGATGAAGATCCCGCGAACGGTCGCGCCGGCGGAGGTGACGACACTGACGGAATGATAAGTCACGGGGACGTCCGCATCGGGATTGAGAATCGATTCCTTCAGATAGCGCGGCGTCCGCACGCCGGCTTGGGAGAGGTCAGGCCCGAAGTCGCTCCCTTCGCCGTCGATCATGTGACAGACGCCGCAGCTCTGATTGGCAAAGACGCCCTTGCCGACCGTGGCGTCGCCGCGGAAGACCTCTGTCTCGCCGCCGCCGCTGCCGAGCTGTTGCACAAAGGCGACCAGCCGCCAGATCTCCTGGTCCGTCTGCGAGAACGAAGGCGGCATCTCGCTGTTGGGAATTCCCATGCGGACGATGACGAAGCGTTCGCGGTCGGACTGGCCTGGCTTGAGCGCCGGACCGCGGCCGCCCTCCCCCATCTGACCGTGGCACAGCGCGCAGCGGCCCATAAACATGCGCTTTCCTTCGGCGATGTCCGCCGCCGACGTGAAGGGATTGCGCGCGGGGAGGCGGGCCGGATCGACGGGCCGGGCCTGGCGCTGCGCATGGAGCGAGAGCCCGGCGAACAGCAGCAACAGGCAGGTCCGGGCGCCGCGCCGGGACAATCGCCCGCTCACGCTCGCGGCGGGGTCACGCAGAACACTAATCCAGGGTAAAGGCAATCAGGTTGTCTCCGATGGCGAGCGAGATATATTGTTTTCCGTTCGCGAGATAGGAAATGGGGCTCGCGTACACCTTGTCGCCGCCGGCAAAATGCCAGAGCTCCTTGCCGGTCTGCGCGTCCACCGCGTACATGTTGCCTTGCATGGTGCTGCAAAAAACGAGATTTCCGGCGGTCGCCAGCACACCCGACCATGGCGGCGTCACTACGCGATGCTCCCATTTGATTTCGCCTGTCTCCGGCACGATCGCGACCAGGCGTCCCCAGCTTTCCTCCGGACGAAAGCGCGCGCCGCCCCCGCCGCCTCCGCCCGCATACATCTCGCCGGGCCGGAACTCGACGGAGTCCGACTTGAAGAAGCGCCGCCGCTCCTCGCGGAGGTCCACATAGAGCAGCCGGGTGAGCGGACTATAACTCGGCGACATCCAGTTCGCTCCGCCATCGACTCCTGGCCAGACGGTGTCGATCCCTTCGATGGTCGGCTCGGTGCCAGGGAGGACGACCGGCCGGCCCTTCGCGTCGATCTCCCGCGCCCAAGTCTGCTTGGCGATCGGCTTCGACAGGAGGTATTCGCCGGTCTGCCGGTCGAGGACGTAGAAAAAGCCATTGCGGTTGGCGTGCAGCAGCAACTTTCGAGGGCGGCCATCTATGGTCGAATCCAGCAACACGGGGACCTGAGTCGCATCCCAATCGTGGGTGTCGTGGGGGGTGTACTGGAAGTGCCATTTCAGCTTGCCGGTGTCGGGATCGAGCGCCAGCATCGAGGATGTATACAGGTTGTCTCCGGGCCGGACGTCGCCGTTGTAATCGGGGCCGGGATTACCGGTCCCCCAGTACAGCAGATTCAACTCGGGATCGAACGACCCCGTGATCCACGTCGATCCGCCGCCATGCTCCCACGCTTTGTCTTTGCCCCACGTCTCGCTGCCGGGTTCGCCGGGTCCGGGGACGGTGTAGAATCGCCAGGCGTGCTCGCCGGTGGCCACGTAATACGCGTCGACGAAGCCGCGGATTCCCTCCTCGGCGCCGGAAATGCCGACGATCACTTTGTCTTTCACGATGAGCGGCGCGGCGGTCGCGGTATAGCCGATCTCATGATCCGCAATCTTCTTCTTCCACAATTCGCGGCCCGAGCGGGCGTCCAATGCCACGAGGTTGGCGTCGAGGGTATTGATGAAGAGGCGATTGCCGAGGATCGCGAGGCCGCGGTTCACCTCGCCGCAGCACAGCGCCAGTTTATCGGCGACGCGGTATTGCCAGGTCCACAGCGTGCGCCCGGTAGCGGCGTCGAGCGCGATGACGTCGCTCTGCGGGCGCGTCACGTACATGATGCCGTCGACCACAATGGGGGTGGTCTCCACCTTGCTGCGGTGCATCTGATAGATCCACGCCGCACGCAGGCGGCCGACATTGCCGCTGGTGATCTGATCGAGGCGGCTGTAGTGGTGCGAGCGGTAGTCGCCGCCATACATGAGCCAGTTGCCCGGCTCGTCGGGCGCTCGCAGGAGGCGTTCATACGTGACGTTCTGCGCGGGGCAGAGCAGAGCCGAAAACAGGATGGCGGCGAAGAATCTCATTTGCCTGCCGAGAATTCTATTACAAACGGCCGGGGACCGGGCCGGCGGTCCGGCCGACGTCCTTCATCACGCGATGCACGGCCGTCATGATCCGCTCCTCCACGTCATCCGCGAAGGGACCAGACTGGCCGTAATAGATCATGCTGTCGACCGCTTCGTACCCGCCTTCCCGCAACACGCGCTTCGAAGGGATATAGCACATGACGTCGTTCGAATATCCGGCGGCGACGATCGGTTCGCCAGGAAATTCGCGCTTGATTCGCAGCGCATAATCCACGACTACCTCTCCGCCGAGCGCGACCAGCGTGAGGCCACTGCCGAATCGCACCGCTTGCACGGGGTATTCGATGCGGTCAATGCGCCGCCCCTCATCCAGCGCCTTCAGCATCATCTGTGCGCGGCGCACCTGCGCGGGCACGGCAGCCTTCAACTCCGCTTGGAGATCGGAACGAGATCGAGGCGCGAGTTGCAACCGGGTTAGACGGAACGCCGTCCGGACAGGGCCGGCGAGAGGCTTCATCCCCGCCGCAATCACCCGATCGACTTCGCCGGCGAGCGACGCGCCGTATTTCTCTCCCAGTTCGACGGTCCCGCGCGGGTTGGGATTCTGGTCGGCGCCGCAGAGCATGAGGAACAAGGCTGTCGCGCCCGGATGCCGCCGTTCCAGTTCGGCCGCGGCGAAGCCGGCATAATCGCCACTGAGCCGGTATGTTTCCGCGGTGAGCGTGGTGTTATGGCACGCATACCCGAACAGGACCGCCCGGATCTTGCCCGCGCTATCGGTGATTTTGAGGATGGGGACGGTATGATCGATCGGGCCATTGGGATTCACGCCGATCTTGACGCCGGTGGGAGTCGCCAGCCTGCGATTCACCGCGAAATCCGCGGAGCCGACGGCGTATTCCACGGTCGCGGGCGACAGATCGGCGATTGCCGCTGCGATCGCGCTGACGATGTCGTCCGCGAACTTCCCGGCATAGACCAGGAGTTTCTTCTGCTCGAGCGGCGGGAACACAGTCAGGTTGATCAGGTTCGGCCAGATCACGGGGCCCGTATGGGTATGGCTGGCATTGAGCAGGAACTGCGACCGCTTGAGGCCGAACTCCTTCTCGGCGCGCGCCGCCACGTGGTCGGCAATGGATCGAGGAATCCCCACCACGTCCGTGCTCACGATCACGATGCGGCGCCCGGGAGCGCTTTCGATCGCCAGGGCGCGGGCCCAGAGCCTGCCCAGGGAACCTTCCGACGGGTGGGTCCGCGCGGCGTACCCCGACATCCAGATCGGCCCGTCCGGTGTGATGTCCGCCCGGCCGGCGCCGGCTCGCAGAGAGGCGCCCCAGAGTCCGGTTGCGGAGAGAAGGAGCGTAAGCAGAGGTCTCATTTGGAGTAAGTTTATATGGAGCGTGCAGAAAGGGGGAACTCCTATGAACCCGACGCGACGACGTTTCCTGGCTGCCGCCCCTTTGGCGGGGGCGGCCCTGGCGGCTGAGGCTCCGAACGACCGGCCGGCGGCGCTGGGCGGCCCCAAGGCGCATCCCGAGCCGTTTCCCTCATGGCCTGTCTTCGATCAGGCGGAAGAGCGCGCCATCGCCGAAACCCTGCACAGCGGCAAATGGTACCGCGGGAACGGCAAGAACGTGGCGCGCTTCGAAGAGGCTTACGCCCGTCTCACGGGCGCGAAGACCTGCCTGGCGACGGCCAATGGCACGAGCGCGCTGTTCACAAGCCTGAATGCCCTAGGGGTGGACGCGGGCGATGAGGTCATCGTGCCGCCGTACACGTTCATTGCAACCGTGAACGTCGTGCTGCGGCAGCACGCCCTGCCGGTCTTCGTCGACACGGATCCGGAGACGTTTCAAATGGACGCCGGCAAGCTCGAAGCGTGTATCACGCCGCGCACCAAGGCGATCGTCCCCGTGCACCTGGGCGGCAACGTCTGCGACCTGGACGCCATCCTGCCGATCGCGGCGCGGCACAACATCCCGGTGCTGGAGGACGCCTGCCAGGCGCATCTGGCGGAATGGCGGGGACGCAAAGCCGGCGCATACGGGGCGGCGGGTTGTTTCAGTTTCCAGGCGTCCAAGAATCTGAACTCGGGAGAAGGCGGGGCCATCATCACCAACGACGAGGATCTCCGGGAGCGCTGCTTCGCGTTCCACAATAACGGCAGCGGTTTCCGCTCGATCGGCAGCAACTTCACTTACGCCTCGGCCGGCTGCAATCTGCGCATGCCGGAGTTTCAGGCGGCGCTCCTGACGGCGCAGATGACGAGGATCGATGCGCAGGCGCAAACGCGCACGGAGAATGCTTCGTATCTGACGTCGATGCTGAAGGAGATTCCGGGCATCACACCCGCGAAGATGTACGCCGGCTGCACCCGCAATGCATACCACCTTTACATGTTCCGGTACGACAAGGCTCGCTTCGCGGGTCTGCCGCGCGCGGCATTCCTCAAAGCCCTGGCGGCCGAGGGCGTTCCCTGCCAGGGTGGCTACAGCCCGCTGAACACGCAGCCATTTTTGAAGAACACGCTGCATTCGCGGGGCTACCAGCGGCTGTTTCCGGCCAGGGAAATCGCGGCATGGGAGGAGCGGAACCGCTGCCCGGCGAACGATCGCCTGTGCGAGGAGGCGGTATGGCTGGTGCAGACCATGCTGCTCGCGCCGCGCGGCTCCATGGAGCGGATCGCCGGGGCGGTTCGGAAGATCCAGAAACACGCCGCGGAACTGGCGAAGGCGTGAGAGGGACGCGACGGGGGTTTCTCGGCCTCGCCCTGCCGGCGCTGGCAGCGGCGCAGACATCGCCTGCGCGGAAACTCAGCGTGGTGTGCGTGGGAGGCCACCCGGACGATCCCGAATCGGGGTGCGGGGGAACGCTCGCGCGGTATGCGGTCCTCGGGCATGCTGTGACGATCGTCTACCTGACTCGCGGGGAAGCTGGGATTCGCGGGAAATCGCACGAGGAAGCGGCCGCCATCCGCACCGCGGAATGCGAGGCTGCGTGCAAGATTCTCGGGGCGCGGCCGGTCTTCGCCGGGCAAATCGACGGCGCCACGGTGGTCGACGCGCGCGCGGCGGAAACGCTCGGGCGGCTGGTGGCGGCGGAGCGGCCCGACGTCCTGCTGACGCAATGGCCCATCGACACCCATATGGACCATCAGGCCGCGAGCATCCTGGCCTATCGGGCGTGGCTGGCGGGAGGCCGCCGGGCGGAACTGTTCTACTACGAGGTCGATTTGGGCGCGCAGACCATGGGCTTCCATCCCACGGACTACGTCGATATTACGGCCGTTCGGGAAAAGAAGAAGGCCGCTCTGTTCGCGCACAGGAGCCAGGACGGCGAGGGGATTTATCGGCAGCACCACGAGGTGATGGAGGTCTTTCGCGGGCGGGAGAGCGGCGTCTCCGCGGCGGAAGCCTTCGTGCGCCTGGCGCGGGCGGGCACACCGGGACTTCCCGGTCTTTCTTGAGAAGTCCAGCCGGGCGATTTTGTGCCGTTCCGTCCGTGGTCCTGGTAACTGTAGTTAACGCATCCCTTTCGCCTAACACTATGAATATGGTAGAAGTTTGAGAACACCGGAAGGGGAGAATCAATGACGCGATGGCTGAGGCCGCTCACAATTTTAGCGGGCATGGCCGTGTTGCATGGCCAACAAGAACCGCTGCAGCTTCAGATTCTGGTGATCGGCGGCGAAGGCTCGATCAACAACGTGAAGCAGAGAACCGCGCGCGAGCCGGTGGTGGAGGTGCGGGATCAGAATAACCGGCCCGTAGCGGGGGCGCTGGTCCTGTTCGAAGCGCCGCGCGATGGGGCTTCGGGCGCATTCCTTGGCGGTTCGCCGACGCTGCGGGTCACAGCGGACGCGCAAGGCCGCGCCGTAGGACAGGGTTTCCGCCCGAATAACGCCCAGGGAAACTTCAGCATACAGGTGACGGCTACTTATCAGGGCGCCACCGCGACCGCCGCGGTCCACATGCAAAACGTCCTGACCGGCGGCGGCGCGGCCAATGCGGCGCATGCGGCCGGGCATGGCAAGCTGATCGGCATTCTCGTGGCCGTGGGCGCCGCCGCCGTGACGGGCGGGGCATATGCCGCCACGCATACCGGTGGATCCGGCAGCGGTTCCGGGTCGGGCAGCGGCAGCGGTCCGGGTGGAACCACAGGCACTCCGACCATCATTACAGCGGGACCCGGATCGGTTGGGGGACGCCCATGAAGACTCATATGAAAAGCCTGACAGTCACTCTTCTGATCGCTGGGAGCGCCTTCGCGCAAGGCGGCGCCGGCAATGTCGGCGGACCTCTGCTCGGAGTGGTTTTCGACCGCGAGATCGGTGGAATTCGCCCGCTGATCGGTGTTCCGGGGTCCTCTCTCCTCGGCAAACCGCTGGACGGAGCGGTCGGGCTGCGGGATGCGACGGCCGAGCGCGACTATGCGTTGGCAGTGGATGCCAATGGAGCGGCGGTGCTGGTGTCGCCGGAAGGGTCGCGGCCGTTGCCCGGCGCCGGAACGGGCGCCACCCGTTTGATTTTCAGCCCGCGCGGCAGCGCTGCCGCATTGTACTTCGCCGACTCCGGAACGGCGCAGATCTTCACCGGATTGCCCGATACTCCGCGCGTCTCCCGGACGGTCGATCTGGAAGGCGCATTCGTTCGCCTGGCGGTAAGCGATGACGGCGCGACGCTCCTCTCCGCTTCGCCCGCGGGGCGGGATGGCTCCATCGTCTATGCGTACACGGCGGGGCAATCGCCCCGAATCTTGCATCGTGCGAGACTCGTTTCGGCGTTGGCGTTCGTGCCTGGAACGGCCGATGTAGTGATCGCCGAGCGGAACGCCGTCAAACTGATCTCACCTTCCTTTGGAGTGCAAACGGTATCCGACGCCGGCGCCGACGTCATCGCGCTGGCGGCGACGGAACAGGGCGCCAAGGTGTTCATGGCCACGCGGGACGGACGGATCCTGATTCACGACCGGTCTTCTTCGACGGAGGTTTCGCTGTCTTGCGGTTGCGCGCCGACGGCCTTTTCCGCCGTGCGTGGCAACGCCGTTTTCCGCCTCAACGAGATGGGTAACGGTCCGCTCTGGATGCTCGACGCGGATTCGGCCGAGCCGCGAATCCTGTTCGTGGCCCCGCCGGCGGGAGGCAGCCGATGAGGGTCGGCCGTCTCGTCCTGGCGATGATCGCCGTCGCCGTCCCGATCGTCGCGCAACCAACGATGTCGTGCGTGCCCACCGCGCTCGGCGGGCCGGTGCGGAGCGAGGGGAAGAATGAACTCGTCGCCGACGTAGTGGTGACGTGCAATGGGGGCATTCCAACTGCCGCCGGTACGCCGATTCCGGCCGCCGACTTCCTTCTGACGTTCAACGCCAACGTGACGTCGAGAACGCTCAGCAGTGCAGGCGCCTCCGAAGCTCTCTTGCTGCTCGACGAGCCGAAGCCCGGCGCGCAATTTCCGTGTGCGGCGGGCTCCTGCGCCGCCACGGGGAACGGAACCGGCGCCGGCTACTACGGGCCCTCCGGCAATCCGAACGTATTCCAGGGAGTGTATCCGGCCTCCGCCGCCGCGCCCGGCCCTTCCACTTCCGTTTTGTGGTCCCAAGTCCCCGTGGACCCGCCCGGCACTACCGGCACACGCATTTTCCGTTTTACGAACGTGCGGCTCGACGCCGCTTCGTCCAAGGGAGCCGCACTGCAAGTGCTCAGCATCACGATGACCGGGAGAACTGCGACTCCCATTGGCGGACCGCTTACGGTGGGAACGCCGGTGACTTCCCTGTCGGCAACCGTGCGCGATGCGGGGAGCGCCGCCGCCGCGCCCAGCGGCGTCACGATTCCGCTGGCGGCGGGCGGCTCCAATGCCAACCGCGCGGCGACGCTTCGATTCGCCACGCTATTCCCCGGAGCGGCGCGTCCGCGCACGATCGCGACATACATCGGACCCGACGCGGCGCCTCCGCCGGCGCCACAGAATTCGCCGGGGATCGTCAATAACTCGGAATCCGGCTTCTACAATCCAGCGTTTCCGGCGGGGCCCGGCGGCAACCTCGCATTGGCCGGTCTGGCCGATTGGGGCACGCGCTACATGGCGACCTTCACCGGCATCCCGGCGGGCGTGACCATCTATGTCAGTTTGCGCAATGACAATGCCACTCTCAGCAACACTCCGGTGGCGCGGCTCATCGCCACCGACGCCAACGGCGCGGGTCCTTTCACGGCGGTCGCGGGCAATGGGACCATCGCGCAACTAACCCCAATCAGTGGCGCGGCGACGGCCGTTTGGGAGGTCCTGCGCAACACTGGTGCGTCCCCAGAGAATTACGATTTCGGTGTTTACTTCTCGTACGGCGCGAATATCTTTCCCGCGCCGCCGCCCGTCGTCGTGACGATGCGGTACGCGCCATTCGCCGGCGCCGGCATTCCGGTATTCACGCCAGTCACCACAAGCCAAGTCATGGCGTCGTTCACCGCCACGGCTCCGCCACCGCCTCCCCCGCCACCACCGCCGCCGCCTCCTGCTCCGACGCTGACGGTGTCTCCGTCCAGCCTGACGTTTACGGGGACGGCGGGAGGGCCGAATCCGGGCTCGCAGTCGCTCAGCGTCCAGTCGAACACACCCGGACTGCCGATCGGAGTTTCCTCGGGCGGCGCGATTCCGCTGCAATTCCAGTTGTTGGGCGCGACCACACCGGGCTCGATCGGGGTGTCGGTCAACACGCGAGGCCTCAACGGCGGGACATACCGCGACACGATCACGGTGAGCGCCGGCGCCGGCGCTCCCGATGTTCAGGTCCCCGTCACCTTGTTGCTGATCGCAACGCCCGTGATTAGCGCGTTGAGCCCTGCCTCGACGCTGGCGGGGTCGGCCGCCTTCACATTGACGGTCAGCGGCGCGAATTTCACATCGTCCACCCGCGTGGCGTGGAACGGCTCGACGCTCACGACCTCGTTTGGAAATGCAGGCCAGTTGACGGCATCGGTTCCCGCCTCGCTGGTCGCCAGCGCGGGGACGGCGTCGATTACCGCTGTCACGCCCGATGGCGCAGTGTCTAATTCGTTAGGCTTCACGATCCTGCCATTCCAGCTCACGGCGATCGACCCGACGACAGTGCTCGCCGGAGGTCCGGCGTTCACCCTGACGGCGACCGGCGTCGGTTTCCTGCAAGGGGCGAGCCTGGTGGTGGGCGGGACGACACTGCAGCCCGCTTCGCTGACGGCCACGCAGATTACGGCGAACGTTCCGGCCTCCGTCATCGCGCAGCCGGGACCGCTCAGCGTGTCGGTCCTCAATGCCGGGGGAGTGACTTCCAACGCACTGACTCTCACGGTTGTGCCGCTGCCCCGGCTCACCTCTATTTCGCCGACTACCGTAGTCGCCGCAGCGCCGCCGTTCACGCTGAATCTTGTGGGGACCGGCTTCGCGGCGGGCGCCACGGTGCAAGTGGGGAGCGCTACCCTCTCTCCCAGTTCGATGACCGCAACGCAGATCGTGGTGACCGTCCCCACGACTGCCATAGCGCAGGCGGGCGACCTGGCGGTGCGGGTCGTCAACCCGGGGAATGTCGCTTCGAATGCATTGACCCTCACGGTTACCGCGGAGCTTCGCATCACGGCGCTCGATCCCATATCCACGATTGCCGGCGGGCCGGCCTTCACCCTCGCCGTGAATGGCACGAACCTGGGGGGCGGGACGGTGCGCTGGAACGGCCAGCCGCTCGCGACGACCGTCGTCAACCCGGAGCGTTTGACCGTTCAGGTTCCTGCGACGCTCATTGCCAGCGCCGGTACCGTGCAGATCGATGTCACTGCGAGCGGCGCGGTCTCCAACTCCTTGCCATTCGCGATTCTGCCCGGGCCGGTGATCACGGGGTTGAGCCCGTCCTCCGCCAACATCGGGTCGGCGGCATTCACGCTCGTGGTGACCGGCACGAACCTGCGGCAGGGAATGCTGGTCGCATGGAACGGGTCGCCTCTGGGCACCACATTCGTGAACGCGACCGAGTTGGACGCGCAGGTTCCGGCGGGCTTGCTGACCGTGGGCGGGACGGCGAACATCACGGCTGTCGGCAACGGCGTGACTTCGAATTCACTGCCGTTCCGGGTTGTGGTGTTGCCGCCTCCACCAGTTACCGTTTCCACCCCCGGGACGGGGACGCCGGGGCAGAATCAGACCATCACGCTGACTCTCGGCGGAAGCTACCCGGTCGACCTGGTGGGAACGCTGACCCTGACCTTCACCGGCGAGTCGGGGCTGCCCGACGATCCCGCGATCCAGTTCCAGAACGGCAAACGCGTGATCACCTTCAACGTGCCGGGCGGGGCAACGCCGCAGATCCCGCAGACGATCATACAGACCGGCACCGTCGCCGGGACCATCACGGTGACCCTCACGTTCACAACCGCGTCCGGCGCCGATGTGACGCCCGCTCCGCCGCCGCAGCGCATCGTGATCGCCCGGACGGCGCCGGGCATTTCGGCGGTCACGTGCACGAGAAACACCAGCGGATTTACGGTGGTCATCGATGGGTTCACGAATACTCGCGAGGCCACGCAGGCGACCTTCGACTTCACGGCGGCGTCCGGATCGACCCTGGGTACGACCCAGGTCGTGCTGACCACCGGGACGCTCTTCAGCGGCTGGTTTGGGAGCACGGCGGCGGCCACCGCGGGCGGCCTGTTCCGTTACACGCAGCCATTCACCGTGCAGGGGAGCTCCACTTCGGTGGCGAGCGTGTCGGTGAGATTGGGGAACTCGGTGGGCACGTCGGCAGCGGCGTCCTGCCAATTGCAATGAGCGAAGCCACGGCGCAGATCTGGAAGGACCGGTACGAGATCGAGCGGCCTCTGGGACGGGGCGGCATGAGCGCGGTGTTCCTGGCGAAAGACCGTCAGCTTCTTTCCAAGCGCGTCGTGGTGAAAGTGCTCCTCGAGGAGATGAACGAGGACGCATGGATGCGGCAGAAGTTCTTCCAGGAGATGGAGGCGCTGGCGCGCATCGACCATCCCGGCGTCGTCGGCGTGCTGGACACGGGCCAGACGCCGGAGGGCAAGCAGTTCCTCGTAATGCAATACATCGAGGGTCAGACGCTGCGCAGCTCGATACAAGCCGGGGGCATGCCTCTCGAGCGGGCGGCGAACCTGATCCGGCAGATCGGGCAGGCGCTGGCGGCGGCCCACGAGGCGGGGGTGTGGCATCGCGACCTGAAGCCCGAGAACATCATGCTGCAGCGGTCGGGGGGCGAGGATTACGTCAAGCTGATCGACTTCGGCATCGCCGGTATTCAGAATTCGCAATTCACCGGTGAAAAGACGAAGGTGGCGGGCAGCCTGACGTATATGGCGCCGGAGCAGTTCGCCGGCAACCCATGCGCCGCCAGCGACACATACGCCCTCGGAGTAGTGGCGTACGAGATGCTCACGGGCGATCCGCCATTCGGGGCGAGCTCGATGACGCACCTGGTGGCGGAGGATCTCACGCTGGTGTTGCCGCGCACGCGGCGGCCGGATGTCCCGGAGGCGGCGGAACACGCGCTCCTCAAGGCGCTGTCGTTCCGCCCCGAAGCGCGTCAGGCGTCGGTGCGGGATTTCAGCGACGAGATGTACTCCGCACTCTGCGGAGCGGCAGGCGCGGCAACCCGCCGCACGACGGAGGAGACGCGCCGCACCGGCGGGGAGCCTACGCGGCGCACGGGCGGCGATCCGGGCGGCCTGGAGATGGCGCACGTGCTCTTCACCGACCTGGTAGGGTATTCGATGCTGCCGATGGACCGGCAGAAGCAATACCTGGCGGAATTGCAGGGTGTGGTGCGGGCGGCGCCGCGCTTTCGGGCCGCGGAGAAGGCAGGGGAGATGATCTGCCTGCCGACGGGCGATGGCATGGCCCTGGTTTTCTTCGGCGATCCGACCGCTCCCGCGCAGTGCGCCCTGGAGATCGCGGCGGGACTGAAGAGCCAGCCGCACCTGAAATTGCGCATGGGCATTCACACCGGGCCGGTGTACCGCGTCGCCGACGTCAACGCCAACGCGAACGTCGCGGGGGGCGGCATCAACATCGCGCAGCGCGTCATGGAGTGCGGCGATGCGGGGCACATCCTGGTGTCGAAGAGCGTCGCCGACGTCCTGCTGCAATTCAGCGGCTGGGCGCCGTGCCTTGCCGATCTCGGCGAACAGGCGGTCAAGCATGGCGCCAAGGTGCATCTGTACAACTTGGCGACCGTGGACGCGGGAAATGCCGAACGTCCATCGAAGATTGGGGCGGCGCTGCCCGCGCCTCCGCCGCGAAAGTCGAAAAGCGCGGTGGTTACAGCGGTGCTGACGGCGGTGCTCGCGGCGGGCGCAGGCGCCGGGTGGTTCGCAACGCGTCCGAAAGCGCCGGCGCAAATGGTGCGATATGAGACGCTGACTGAAAATGGCCTGCTCGCCTTTCGCGTGACGCCGGCCAAAGCGGGGTTTCTATACATCCTGAGCTACGGGCCGGACGGGCCGAAGTGGTTGTTCCTCATGATCGAGCCGCTCAAGGGCAAATCGGCTTTACGGAACGGCGGCGAGACGGTGCGCATCCCGGAGGAGCGCGGATTCGCGCCCAATACGCCCGAGGAAAAGAATACACCGTACCTTATCTTTTCCAGCGAAGCGATTCCCGAAATGGAAGCGCTGAAGAGTTTGCCGCGGGCCAAGGGCGGAGAAGCGATCGTGGATAATCCGTCGCAAATCGCTGCGTTACATAAGTTTCTGAGCGCGCACACCAGCGTGGCGTCGCAAAAGGGCGGCCAAACGGAAGTGCGGGCGAGCGACAAGGTGTTGGTGCACGAGATACCGCTCGACAAGAGATAGCCGCGGTTATAGTACCGGTCCGGAAGCCATTTATGCCGGAAAGCGTCATCATGAGTAAGGTGCGGTTCGGGATTATCTTCGCGATGGCCGCGGCGCTGGCTCACGGGCAGGCGCCCAAACAGCAACAGCAGCGCGATCTTTCCGTCAAGGACGCGACCCCGCTGCCCAAAGCGCCGCGGATCGCTGCGCCGCCGCGCAGCTACGCGCTCATCGTGGGCGTCGGAAAATACCAGAACCTCACGGAAAAGCAGAACCTGCTGTTCTCCGAGCGCGATGCGGAGTCTCTCTACTCCATCCTCATCAGCCCCGAGGGCGGCAGCTTTCCCGCGCAGAACGTCCATCGGCTGGTCGGCTCGAAGGCGACGCTCGCCAATATCAAGCACGAACTGGAGGAGTGGCTGCCATCGGTCACGAAGGACGGCGACCGGGTGCTGGTCTATTTCGCCGGCCACGGTTTTGTGGTGGATGGCCGCGCCTACCTGGCGCCGTACGATATCCAGCTCGACAAAGTGGCGGCGACCGCCTATCCGATGCAGACGCTCGGCTCGGTGTTCGGGTCGAAGATCCAGGGCAAGTGGAAGGTGCTGCTGACGGACGCGTGCCACAGCGGCGCGATCGGGGCGGAATCGAGCGCGGCGCTGAACCGCGGGATGCTCGATGTCGATAAGTCGATTTTCGTGCTCTCGGCGAGCCGCGACCGCGAGCAGTCCTTCGAAAGCCCGGATTGGGGCGGCGGCCATGGCATCTTCACCTATTACGTCGAGCGCGGTCTCGGCGGGGCTGCCGACGAAGACCGCGATGGCATCGTGACGGCCGACGAGCTCGCCGAATACGTGCGCGTGAATGTCCGCAAGGACTCGGGGGGCCAGCAGAATCCCACCTCCGAGGCGGGCAGCTTCGACCCGAAAATGCAACTCGCCTACGTCCCCGGCAATGTCAATCCCGACGCGCCGCCGCCGCCGAAATTCGGCATCCTCGCCATCGAGTCGAATATGGACGGCGTCGAGGTTTTCCTGGACGGCAAGTCGATGGGAGTCGTGAACAAGGGGACGCCTCTCCGGCTGCAAGGACTGGTGGCGGGCGCGCACTCCATCAAGGGCGTCAAGATGGGCTACGAGCCGGACGGTCCGCGGGAAGAGGCCGTCTATCCCGACGAAGAGCGCATCGTCAGCCTCAAGATCCAATTCGTGCGGCGGCGTCCGAAAGCGGCGCTCGACAACCTCGACCGCGGACTCGAATTCTACAACAAGGGCTCGAAGGAGAATTACACCCGCGCCGCCGAGTATTTTCAGAAGGCGCTCGACGAGGATCCCACATACAGCCAGGCGGCGCTGTATCTCGGGCGCGCGTACAATGCGCTGTTCGAGCAGGACAAAGCCGAGGAGTTTTACCGCAAGGCGCTGTCGATCGACCCCGATTATGTGGAGGCGCGCGCCAGCTTCGGCGGCATGCTGGTCGACAAAGGCGCGACGGATGAGGCCATCCGTCAACTCGACGCCGCCATCCAGCGGGACAAGAATTACGGCCTCGCCTGGTACCTCCTGGCGAACGCTTTCTGCCTCAAGGACGACTATCCGCAGTCCATCGAGGCCGCGCGGCAGGCTATCCGGTTAATCCCCAATAAGGCGGAGAGCCACTTCTGGCTGGCGGAGAGTCTGCACCTGAGCGGCAAGCTGGACGAAGCCAAACAGTCGTACCAGGATTATCTGCGGCTCAGCAATTTCGACAGCAAGCTGGCCGGGCAGTTGAATTACTGGGTGCTCGGGTTCCTGGTGGGCCATGGGCGAAAGACGCGCGCGTCGGTGCGGGATATCTGGAAAGACCTGCGCAGTCTCGCGTACTTCGGGCTGTGCGACTGCGACCGTCAGTTGAAGCGCTTCGACGAAGCGATCGATGAATGCCGCATGTCGCTGACGTACGATCCCGACGACCCGCGGACGCACTATCTGATGGGGATGACGTACGCCATGAAGGCGCAGAAGACCGCGAGTGTCGAGCCATTGGCGGCGGCGTCGCAACATTTCCGGTCCTCGCTGCGCATCAATCCGAACGCGCCCGAGGCGGACGATATCAAGAAGATGCTCGCCAATTACGATTTATTGCTGGCGAGGGGGAAGTAAATATGAACCGGAAGCTCATTGGTCTCATGCTCGGAATCGCCGGCGCGCATTCGCTCGCCGCGCAGGGTCTGACCGCGCGACAACTGTTCTATAAGGACGAACCGGAGGCGAAGCCGGCGCCCAAGGCGGCTCCGAAAACGCCGCCCCGGAAATCGCCGGCGAAGGCGGCCCCGAAATCCGACGCCAAGCCGGCGCCTGCCTCGGTCCCCACCTCCGAGGTTCCTACTCCCAAGCCGGTCCCCTCGCAAGTGCAAAATGCGACCTATGCCGAGGAGCGGCCGCTCGGGCTTCGCTATGCGCTCATGCAGGTCGTCAATGGCGCCGAGTCCGAGGTCAGCCCGACCGCCACGTTCCATCACGGCGATATGGTGCGGGTGAAAGTGGAAGGCAATCGCGACGGGTACCTTTACGTGGTCGCACGCGGATCGAGCGGCAACTGGAAACCTCTGTTTCCCGCCGCGGACATCAACGGCGGCGACAACAAGATCGTCGCGCATCGCGGTTTCCGTCTGCCGTCCGCGACGCAGGCCTTCACCTTCGACGAGCAGTCCGGACAGGAGCAGCTTTTCGTGATCTACTCGCCGGAACCCGTCAAGGACGTCGACGAACTGATCCCCTCGCTGGCCGGACCGGTGAAGACAGACCGGCAGATCAAACCGCCGCCAATCATCACCGCCAGCGCCGCGCCGATCAACGACGAATTCGTCTCGCGCCTGCGCAACAGCTATTCGCGCGATCTCATCGTGCAGACCGTCACGCCGAAGAGCGAAGGCGCCGCGGAGGCCAGCATGCCCGAAAACGCCGTGTATGTCGTGAACAAGTCGGGCGGACGCCTGGTCGCGGATATCCGCCTCGAACACAAGTAGGCCCTATGCTGCGCACGCTATTGTTCGCCCTGTTGGCGCCGCTCGCGCTTTCCGCGCAGTCGCAGTCCGTCGAGATTGTGTTGGAACGACATGAAGGGGGCGCGTGGAAGGCGATCGATCCGGGACTCGTCCTCGGCCAGGGCGACCTGGTCCGATTCCGTTTCCGCACGACGTTCGACGGGTATCTTTACGTCATCAACTCGGGCACGAGTGGATCGCAATCGCTGCTGTTCCCGGGCGACGCCACGGGGAAGAACAATCGCGTCCAGGCGGGCAAAGAGTACTTCGTGCCGTCGACGGGGGCGTCTTTCAAAGTCGCCGGTCCCGCCGGGCACGACGTGGTTTACTGGCTGCTCAGCCCAACGCCGCTCGACGGCAATCCCGCGGCGTCCCTGCAAACTCCGCACCCGCCGCGCCCCTCACCGACGCTCATCCCGCGGTGCGACCAGACGATCTTCCGCGCGCGCGGCCTCTGCATCGATTCCACGGCCGGTCCGCGAAACGTCGCCGCCGAGGAAAAGCTCCCCAACGCGATCTCGGGCCCGCGTATGGCGGGCCGGGAACTGGTGATCGTGCAGGATAAGGAGAAGGCGCGCGTGTCGTCGTCCGGCAAACTCAACGGACCTGTAATATACGAATTCCGGCTCGCTCATTCTTGAGTCGCTGGACCCAAACGTTACATTTCACGCCGCGGCGCCGCTGGCGTCACCGGCGCCGTGAACGTGACGATCGACGGACGTCCCGCGGAGATCCTCTATGCCGGCGCAGCGCGGATGTGGTCCTCTGGCTGAAATAGTCCTCACTCAGCGCGCGCGGGTCTTGGCCGCCCAGTAGATCCCGACATCCTGCGGAGCCGCAATCGCGATCTTGCGCTGCGTTATGGTGAGATCGGGTCTTCCGTCGAACGAGGCCAGCCGCAATCCCTCCGGCAGCGCCAGATCGTCCACGTCGAACTCGATCGGCTTCTCCGCGCCGGCCCGGTTCAGCACCACCAGGACATCCTCCTCAGGGGAACTTCGCAGATAGGCATACTGATCCTTGGTGACCAGCAACTGTGTCAGACCGCCGCGGCGCAGGGCGGCATGCGCGGCCCGGAAGTGCAGCAACTCACGCGTCCAATTGAACACGGTCGCGGCGTCGCCGCTCCGTCCGGCGCCTGTGAAGGCGTTGACCGGATCCCCCGGCCATCCGCCGGGAAAGTCGTGCCGGTTGTCGGGATCGCGTCCGCCCTGCATGGCGATCTCGTCGCCGTAATACAGATGCACGATGCGGCGGGTCGTCAACACGAACGCCTCCGCCATGCGAAGCTTGCCGATATCTCCGCCCGCGACCGTGAGCAGGCGCGGCTGATCGTGATTCCCGGGAAACACCACCAGGTTCTCCGGACGCCGATACAGCGAGTCCTGCGCCAGGATATCGGCCAGCAGGTTCATCGGCTGTCCTTGCGCAAAGACATTGCGGAGCGCCGATTCCAGGGGGAAATCGAGCATCGATTTCAGGCCCGTGTCGACGCCCCGCCGGCGCGCGCCGCCCTCGAAGAAGGAGAGGACCGCCGGGTTCGGCGCGGTGATCTCGCCCGTCACCACCAGATTCGGATATTGCCGGTCGATGGCCGCCTGCCACTGCTCCCAGAAGGGCCGGTCCACGTACGGATAGGTGTCCTGGCGGATGCCGTCGATCCCGCTCATCCCGACCCACCAAAGCGCGTTCTGAATGACGTAATCGCTCACCAGGGGATCGCTCTGGTCGAAGTCGGGGAGACTGCCGGCGAACCAGCCGTTGAGCGGGATCTCGCGCCGCTTCGGCCGCGCGTAGGGATCGGCCAGCGCCGCGATATCGAAATTGTTCCGCAGTTTTGGCGTGCGCTCGAGACCGTGCCACCAGGTCGGGGCCGGCGGATCGGCAACGAACGGATGACGCGGCCCGCTATGATTCGCCACCTGGTCCTGGACGACCTTCAGGCCCATCCGGTGCGCGTCGTCGACCAGCGCCCGCAGGTCTTCCATGCTTCCCAATCGCGGCTCGACCGCATAGAAATCGACCGCCGAATATCCGTGGTACGACGCCGCGCCCGGCAATGAGTTGCGGTAAATCGGAGTCATCCAGATACCAGTGACGCCGAGGTCTTTCAGATAGCCGAGACGGTCGCGAATCCCGCGCAGATCGCCGCCGTGAATCGCTCGGGCGGAGCCGCGGTCGGCGGGCGCCCCGAGGCCGTCGGGGCTGTCATTGGCCGGATCGCCGTTGGCGAAGCGGTCGGGCATGATCAGGTAGATCACATCGTCGGAGGAGAAGCCCTGGAACCGGCCCGCCGGATCGAGCGGCGTATCGAGCGCGAACTGGAACCCGGCCGTTCCCGACGCGTTTTTCACCTGGAAGGGGTAGTTGCCCGGCTTCACGGACGGATCGACCGTAAGATACGCGAAGAGATAGTGCCCGTTGTCCGATGCCCGGCGAGTCTCGACCCGCAGGCCCCTGACGTTTGTGGTAACGGAGGCGCCCTTCAGATCGGCGCCCGTCAGGAGGATCTGGATGGGATTGCGCGTGTGGCGGACCCACCAGTTCGGGGGCTCGACTTTCGTAACGGTCGGCGCCGCAAATGCGAGCGCCGCCACGGTGAGCGGTAAATAAGCAAAGCGAAGCATGCTGGTTTCGATTAGAATACTTCACCAGGCCAGGAATCAAATCTCGGGACGGGGAGGTGGGGAGATGGGGTTCATTCTACGCGCGGGCTGCCTGATGTTTTTCGCCGCCATATTCCCGGCGGCATTCGCGCAAAGTGTAACGGGCCAGATCTCGGGGACGGTGACGGACCCGGGCGGCTCTGTCATCTCCAACGCCACGGTGACGCTCACCAACGACCTCACCAGGGTCGCGAAATCCCAGCCGACCGATTCCGGCGGATCGTTCCTCTTCACCAACCTGGTGCCGGGCGACTACAGCGTGCGCATCGAGCATCCCGGCTTCAAAGCATATGGCCAGAGAGCCATCAACGTCAGCGCCGAAGAGCGCGTCGCGATGCACGAGATCAAGCTCGCGGTGGGAGACGTCGCCACCACCATCGAGGTCCAGGCCGAAGTGGGCCGGGTGGCCACGGACAGCTCCGATCGCGCCATTACGGTGGACGCCACGCAGATCGAGAACACACCCATCAGCGGGCGCGACTACCTCGGGATCCTCCGCACCCTGCCGGGCGTGCAGATGGTCAGCACCAATGACACGCCGGGGTGGTTCAACTCCAACGTCAATCCCGTAAATGGGGGGCAGAGCGGACAATTTCTGGTGACGCTCGATGGCATCGGCAGCCAGGACAGCGGCAACCCGGGCACGGGCGGCTACCTCGCGCCGAACATCGACGCCATCGGCGAGGTCAAGGTGCTGGTTTCGAATTACACGGCGGAATACGGGGCGCGCGCCGGCGGGCAGATGAACGTGCAGATCAAGAACGGCACCAACCGTTTCCACGGCAGCGCCTACTATTTCTTCCGCCACGAGGAGTTTTCCGCCAACGAGTTCTTCAATAACAAGAACGGCGTCGCCAAGCCGAAATACCGGTACTGGAACCCCGGCGGGACGATCGGCGGCCCCCTGTATATCCCGGGTTTGAATTTCAACCGCAGCCGCACGAAACTGTTCTTCTTCTTCTCCGAGGACTATCTGCACACCTATGTGACCGGCGGCGTCAACAGCTACAACATGCCGACCGAGGCGGAGCGCAGCGGCGATTTCTCGCAGACCGTCACCAGCACCGGCGTCCTGATTCCCATCAAAGACCCGACCACGCGGCAAGTCCTGCCTGGCAATATCCTGCCGAAGAGCGTCCTGAGCCCGATCGGCTATGCCCTGATGAATCAGTTTCCGCTCTCGTTCACAACCGACCCGACCGGGCGGCGGCAGTTCAACAGCCAATATCAGTTCAACCGGGAGCAGCCGCGCGAGGACCGCATTCTGCGGCTCGATTACAATCTGGGCCCGAAAACCACGTCGTACCTCCGCATGATCAACGATTTTCAGGCGGATCGGGGCGTCGGCGCGACGCTCAACGGCGGCGGCGGGTGGGGGCAATTCGCCAGCAACTACGACATCCTCTCGGCGGGCGTCTCGATCACGCTGATTCGAACGCTGCGCGCCAACCTCATCAACGAAACGACCTTCGGCGTGAATCGCGCGCATCAGATTGTTGCGCCGGCCGACCCCGCCCGGTTTGACGCGGTGAACGGCCTCGCCGCGTTAAAGGGCCCCGACGGGCAGCCTGTGACGTTACCGCACTTCTTCGCCGGCAACTACCTGAATCTCATTCCGAATATCAACTTCGGAACCAACGGCGCGCAATCGGCCGGCCAGGCCGTCACGGCGCCTCCGACGTTCGGCCGTGATAGCCGTTGGCCCTTCAATGGCACCGACCAGATCTGGAACATCACCGACAACGTCACCTGGGTCCGGAAGCGCCACACCGTCAAGGCGGGCTTCTACTTCGAGCACGACTCCCGCAATGTGAGTGTGTACTCCACTTACAACACCGCCGGCACGTATTGGTTCGGGTCCGACACGGCTAACCCGTACGACACCGGGTACGCCTATTCCAACCTGCTCGCCGGTTCCGTGCAGGCCTACGGTGAAGACAACAAAAAACAGGTGAACCACGCGCGTTACAACCAGATCGAGTGGTTCGCGCAGGATTCGTGGAAAGCGGGACGGCGCGTGACGCTCGATCTCGGAGTCCGTGTCCAGATGCTCGAGCCGACCTGGTCCGACGGCGCGACCCTCGGCCTCTTCGACGGAAAGGCGTACGATGCGGCCCAGTCGGGCCAACTGCTTTACCCGGCCCTGGCGAATGGACAGAAGGTCGCCGTGAACCCGAAGACCGGCGCCACCTATCTCTTCGCGCGCGCCACTTCGTTCGACCCGGCCTCGTACCCCGCCGACGGCCTCCCATACTCCGGCATTGTGCAGCACAATTCCAGGTTCTTCCATATGCCGCCGCCGCAACTCGGCCCGCGAGTCGGATTCGCCTGGGACGTCTTCGGAAAGGGCAAAACCGCCATTCGCGGGGGCTTCGGCATCTTCTACGGCCGGGCTTTCGGCGTGGACACCATCGGCGCGACCAGCGCCGGAGTGGGTCCGATGGCGGCGCCGCCTGCCTTTCGATCACCGATCTACTACAACACCACGTTCGCCAATCTTCTCAACACCCAAGGGTTCTTCGGCGCGCAGAATGTGAACGGCGGATCGCCGGATTACAAGAACCCGACGACATACAACTGGAGCTTCGGCATCCAGCAGGATCTGCGCCACGGCATGCTGCTCGACGTGGCATATGTCGGCAACGTGGCCCATCATGGCTTCGGAGCCGCCAACGACGCCAACGCCGTCCGTCCCCTCACGACGTGGACCCCGCAGGGCGGCGCCAACCGGCAGTATCTCGACCCCACCAGCGCCAACGGCACGGGAGCGTTCTATGCCACCAATCTGATCCGCGCCATGACCGGCTACCAGGGCTATGGCTCGATCGCGACCTACACCAGCATCGGCGAGTCTTCCTACAACGCACTGCAGGCACAATTCAATCGCCGTTTCGGCAAGCGGCTGCAATTCTCGGCGAATTACACCTGGTCGAAAACCATCACGTTCTCGCACCAGCAGTGGACGGACGACCAGCTCATGAAGAACGTGATCAACCGCCCGCACGTTGTGAATCTGAACCTCGGGTACCAATTGCCCAACCTCAGTCGCGTCTGGAGGAATTTCCTCACCCGCGGAGCGCTCGATGGATGGCGTTTCGCCGCCGTCGGAGCGATCTTCAGCGGGACCGGCATCACCGTGGGATGCAGCGCCACCAACGCGCCCATCGGCTATTGGACCGGCACTCCAACAGGCGGCATCCCGTTCCGCTGCCAGATGAACGGCGATCGGTACTGGCTGCCGGCAGACGCGGCGCCTCCCCGGACCATCGACCGGCGCCTCTGGTTTCCCTTCGACGCGTCGGTGTTCAGCCTGCCACCCGCCACCTCGTGGGGAATCGGCAATACGCCCCCCGCGCTGACGTACGGGCCCGGTCTCGAAAACGTCGACGTGTCGATGTCGAAATCGTTCCGCGCCGGCGAGGGCAAGGCTGTGGAGTTCAAGGCGGAGGCATTCAATTCACTGAATCACTTCAATCCAGGGAATCCGGGCACGTCGCTGACCTTCAATTTCAACAACGGACAGCAGACGAATGCCTCATTCGGCGCAATCTCGGGAGCGCAGCACAGCGCTCGCCGCATGGCCGTGTCGTTGAAGCTGCGATTCTAAACCGGCTACCGCGGCGTGCGGATCGAGATCGACGTCCGATTGCTCTCGAGCCCGTTCATGACGAGCCACAAGGGATACTCGCCATCCGGCACGTCGGGCACGCGAAACTGCACTTCCGATACGCCGACAGTTCCCGGAGCGACGCCGGTGTACCAGACATCGCCCTGATAGGGGCCCACCATCGCCGTGGCGGGGTACACCGAGGGCGCCGGCCCCTTGGCCCGCTGTCCGGGCGCCGGAGCGCTATACACATTTCCCGCGCCCGAGAACCATACCGTCAACATCGACCCCGGCGCCGCCGGATGCTTCGCGTCATGCCGCGAACCGTCTTCGTTGAATGCAATCGGATAGCGCGTGAGAGGATCGATGAACTGGATCGGCACCGCCGGAAAGAGCCAGATCGGGACCAGCGGCGTCTTGACCCCGGTGCGCGTCACCTGCAGTGTATGCACTCCCGGCGAGGCCGTCCAGGGCGTTTGAAAATTGATCTGCGAGGGGGAGACGAAGAAGAGCGGCGCGGTCTGGCCATCGAGCATCACCTGCACGGTCGCCATCTGCCGCGGCAGGGGGTCGGTGGTCCCCGATTGCACCGCCGTCGAGACGCCCGAGCCCGTCAGAATCACGACGCCTCCGGGCGTCAGCGACAACCCGGTGTAGAAAACCGGTTCGCGCAATCCGTACGGGAAGATATCGGCGCTCAGGGCCCCCGAGAAATCGAACACGCCGATGGTCGAGGATGCGGCGTCGAAGAACTGCGGTCCCAGGTAATCCCACGGCGCGGAGGAGCTATCTTTGCCGGCATACGCGGCGGCGTCCACGCCCGCCGAAGCAGCCGCGCCGATCGCGATCGGAGTCAGAACGGACGCGAAGGAGGCCTGTGTCAGGGCGGCGTCCGTGCGCATGAGAAAGCCGCTGCTGAGCAGGTTGAAAACAAATTGCGGTTTGGAGGTATAGGGCGACGCCTGGCCGCCGCCCGCGATCGGGAAATCCCACGAAACGGTGTTTCCCAGAAGCATCGGACGGCCCTGCGAATCCTCGAAAAGACCGATCGCGGTCTCGTCGAGGGAGCCTCCGAACAACGTGCAGGCAGACCATTGACGGGCATCGGCGGAGAGCCGGCAGAGGAATACGTCGGAAGATTCCGCGACGCTGAAGTTCCCGTCGTCGGTGTAGAAGCGGACCGTCTTCTGCAAGGCGCCCGGCGAGACCGGAAAATCCCGCGAGTTACTGGTTCCGGCAACCCAGAACCCGCCCTTCGACGCCGGCGTGAGCAACGTCACAGCGTCGTCGCCCAGCCCTCCGAGATAGGTGCAGACCTGGAACTGGGCCCCCGCGGAATCCAGCCGGCAAACCAGGCCGTCCTTGCGCGCGCTGCGCAGCAGGTAAAACTGCGATGCGGAAACGGCCGCCCCCGGCAGTCCCAGAATCGGGGCGGCGCCCAGGATGGGTTGATAGATGCTGACCTGCTTGCTGGACAGATCCGTTTTGGTCGCGGCGGCCGATCGGTCCAGGCATAGCACCGAACCGGCATTCGTCGGATTGGGCCGCGCCCCCGCGCATCCCAGGCCGGCATACGTTTGCCAATGCTGGCCGCCGTCGAGGGACCGGTACAAATTGAGCGCCGTCGAGGCGATGAGCAGATTGGGGTCGTTGACGCTGGGCACGATCGTGTTGGAAGGCGCATTGAACGTAGTCCAGCTTTTCCCGTAATCCACGGTCTGCTGGTACACGAACCCCGCCGCGCCGGGCGCGATCCGGTACACGAATCGCCCGTCGGCCGGGTGCGCGGTGAGCACGTACGGAGAGGAATCGGGAGCATCGATCTGCCACGTCGATCCGGCGTCCGGCGAGTACCAGATGCCGCCCTGGAACAGGTACACCGTGGATCCCGCTCCGGCCGCCAGCGACGCGGTGCTCAGGTTCAGCGAGGGAGGCGTTCGCAGGCTAGTCCATTGCCCGTCCTGATAGCGGGACAGACTAGCGCCGCCCGCATAGTCGGCTTCCAGCAGGTAAACGGCCTGTCCGCCGTCGTCGATGGCGAGTGAGCGCAGATAAGGCCCCGAGCGGACGTCGGGCGGCGGCGGCATCTGCGTCCAGGAACGGCCGCCATCCGCGCTGAGGGCAATCCATTGCAACGACCAGGCCAGCAGCGCATTGACGTTGCGGCGCGCCACCACGACAGCCACCGGCGCCCCGGGAAGTCCGTTCGCGGCGTTTTGCCAGGTCTGCCCGCCGTCCTGGGTGCGCAACAGGACGCCGCCACCGGGATTGGGTTGCGCGGCGCCGGAGAGCGACGGTTGCTGGTGGGCCTCATTGGCCGAGCCGCCGATCGTCAGCACGCCCGCAGCGTCGGCCGAGACGGCCGTGACGCGGTCGCCGGGCAGCCACGTGGCGTACTGGATGCTCGCCGCCGATGGGTCGAGCTTGATGGCGTATGGGGTGAAGACGCCCGCATACGCCGCCGGCGGCGCGTCGCCCGGCGTTGGCATGGCAGCGCCCGGCGTCGGGCTGAATCCCCGATACGCGGTCGAGTCGCCCGCGAGGTAGATATTGCCCAGCGGGTCGAATGTGAGACGCACGGCGAGCCCGTCCGCCGGATTGATTTGCCAACCGCGGCCGATGCATTGGAAGATCGGCGCGGACCTGCCATCGCCGCTCAGACGGAGAATCGCGGGAGCCGTTCCTCCCGGTTCGGCCGTCGGGTTATTCGTGGAAAAACAGGGCGTGACGTCGGACGCCGAGGGCGATCGGACGGCGATCCCGGCCGCCCAGAGATTCCCCTGCGGATCCAGCTTGAGATCCTGCACGGACATCGGGAGCAGCATGACCCAAAAGACGACATCGCCTTCCGGACGCACCCGGGCGACATAGCTGAGAGCCGGCCCGCCATCGGAGACCAGCGAGACGACGCCGCCCGGCGGGGTGCGCACCGGGACTGATTGGCCGAGCACCGTGGACGCCGGACCCGCGATATACAGCGCTCCGGACGCGTCGGAGATCATCGACGTCGCCGGGCCGAGGCCTGTCGTGCTCTCCAGTTGCACCGGAGCCGAGGTTTGCGCCCACAACAGTCCACCGCTCCCCAGGACCGCGAATAGCGCGCGGAAGATGAATCCCCGATACATCGATTCCGCTTACTGTAACTCAAAACGGCTGCCCGTGCGCCCTCCGATTCCGGCTAGGCGTTTTTGACGGTCATCGCCTGGGGGTCCCAGTGGCACATGCGCTTCTCGAAGAAGCTCGTATTCGCCAGCAACGCCGGGCCGGCGGCGCGGAAACCGAACACTGCGTCTTCCAGCGGCCGCTTGCGGCTGCGCACCGCCTCGTAAAAGACGCGATGGTGCTCGCGGTGCGCATCGTAGCCCTTCGGCGGCGCGAATTTCTCGGGCTCGATCTTGGCGGCCTCCTTGGGCTGGGGCGGGTACTTCTCGCGATACTGCCGCAGAAACTCCTCCTGGACGTCCTTGGGAAAAGTCCCGATGCTGTAGCCCGGCTCGCGCTCCGGCGCCGCCTTCTCCAGCAGCAGCGAGCTCATGCTGGTGGTGATCACCCCGTCCGTGCCCATGAAGCGGAAACCGAAGCGCTCCTCCGGCACGCCGCTCTTCAGGTTCACGCGCAACGACAGCGTGAAGTCCGGGTGCGACGCCTGCTTCCCGTAATCGACCATGGCCAGCATCACGTCGGGCACGTCGCGGCCGTCATTCCAATAACGCAGCCCGCCTGTGGCCAGAATCCGCTCCGGCCCCATCGACCCGGTCACCAGGTGCAGCCCGCTCAACAGGTGCACGAAGAGATCGCCGGCGACTCCCGTGCCGTAGTCCTGGTAATTGCGCCACCGGAACAGCCGCATCGCTTCGAACGGCCGCTTCGGCGCCTTTCCCAGGAAGCGGTCCCAATCGACCGTCGCCGGCGACGCGTCCGGCGGAATCGAATATTGCCACGCGCCCAGCGCGGTGTTCCGGTCGAGCCATGCCTCGACCATCGTCAGGCGGCCGATGGCCCCCGCCTGCACCAGGTCACGCGCCTTCTGGTAGACCGCCGACGTGACGTACTGGCTCCCCACCTGGAACATCCGGCCGGTGCGCTCCTGCGCCGCGACCACCCTTTTCCCGTCCTCGACCGAACGCACCATTGGCTTTTCGCAGTACACGTCCTTGCCCGCTTCCATCGCCGCCACCGAGAGATCGGCGTGCCAGTGGTCCGGCGTGGCAATAATCACGGCGTCGATGTCTCTGCGCGCCAGCACTTCGCGATAGTCGCGTGTGGTGAAGATCTGGTCGCCATGCGTCTCCCGCGCGCGCCTCAGGCGCCCATCGTAGATATCGCAGACGGCCGCGAGTTCGACGCCCGGAACGGAGAGCGCATAGCCGGTGTCGCCCATCCCCATCCCGCCGAATCCGATGGTCGCGATGCGGATGCGGTTGTTCGGCGAAACATCCTGTGCGGCTTCGGCCAGCCCCGCCGCCAGCAAGGTGGAGCCCGCCTGGAGAAAGTTCCTTCGAGTCGGCATAGCAGGTCCATTCTAGCGCCGGGCGTATAATCAAGGGCTACCGCATGAAATCCACCCTGCACCTGCTGCTGGCCGTGTCGATGGCGTGCGCCATCGAGCCGAACCAACTGACGGACGCCGAGCGCCGTCAAGGCTGGCGCCTCCTCTTCGACGGCAAGACCACCGCGGGATGGGAGGAGATCACCGGCAAGCCGTTCCCATCGAACTGCTGGACGGTCGAAGACGCGTCGCTCAAATCTCTGGTTCGAACCGACGGGTTTCAAGACATCCGCACGAAGCAGACCTTCGGCTCGTTCGATCTCGAGTTCGACTGGAAGATTCTGAAGGACGGCAATTCCGGCGTGAAATACCTGATCCAGCGCGTCGACGAGTGGACCAATGCCGCCGGCCGCCAAGCTCGGGCGCGCGGGCTCGAATACCAGCTCGCCGACGACACCAATGAGGACGCCGCGTCCGATCCACGCCGCGTCGCCGCCTCGTTGTACTCGCTGATCGCTCCCGCGCCGCGCATCCCGCCCCGCATCGGGAAGTTCAACCATTCCCGCATCCTCGTCAAGGGCCGCCACGTCGAACACTGGCTCAATGGCGTGAAGGTCGTGGAGTTCGAGACCTCCGCGCCGGAGGTTCAGAAGCTGTTACGAAGCGATCTGCCGAAAGGCGCCAACGAGCCGATCGAAACCAGTCCGGTGAGTCTGCAGAACCATTCGTCGCAGGCCTGGTTCCGCAATATCAAGATCCTGGCGATTCACTAGCAGGTTGCGGAAAAACGAGGTTTCGGCGAGCTCCCCTCTCTTCCAAACA
>CAZSQK010000026.1:0-86906 GCA_964608645.1 uncultured Solibacteraceae bacterium
CACCCGCCGGGGCGCCACCGCCCGCCGGGGCGCCACCGCCCGCTGGAGCTCCACCGCCCGCTGGAGCTCCACCGCCGCCGGCTCCGCCGCCGCGCTGCGGGGCGAAGAGCGCCGCGATCCGAAGGACGGGCCATCCGGCGAGCGCCAAACCGGAATCGTGCAGGGCGCCACGCGGCAGAATTGCGCCGCGCCGGGGATCGAAGGGCATCGAGTTGGTCGTGAGGCCGCGGACGTCCACGGGATAGATCGCCACGTTGGCGCGGTTGCAGGCGTCGATGGTCGCGGTAATCTCCGACGTGATTTCGGAGCGGTTGTTGGGGGTCAGCGGAAAGCCCGCGCTGAACAACACGAGGGTCTTGCGTCCAGGGATGTCGCCCAGACTCTTGGCCAGATTGCGCAGCGCCAGCACGCCGGTGCGGATACCGAACTGGCCCGCGGAGCTGAGCCGGGGCCCGGTCGAGTCATTGGCGGACACCGCCGAGAGTTTGGCGCCGCTGACCACCTGCTTGAGGCGTTCGATGTCGTCCGTGAAGTTTTGCGTGATCTGGAGCGCGCCGCCGAAATTAGCGATTGCCATCAGCCGGTTCGGTCCGGCGTTGGCGTCGATGAACTTCGCCGCCGCCTGCCGCGCCTGGATCTGGTCCGACATGTTCATGGTCGAGAGATCGAAGAACAGCACGAGGTACTTCTTCTGCTGCGCCAGGGGCGACGACGGATCGGCCTCGAAGGAGAAGTTCTTGATCTGCTGTTCCTTGTTGTCTTCCCAGACCTTGAAATCCTTCTGCTCCAGATCGTGGACGTAATTGCCCTTCTTGTCCTGCACCACGACGTCGACCGGAACCAGGCGGGTGTCCGACCGGAAGATCGTGCCCGGCGCCTGCGCGGCCGGAGCGTTGGCGGGCGGCTGCTGTTGTGCCAGCGCCCCCGCGGCCATCAGAAATCCAGTAACGATTGCGCTTCGAAGTGCCATCCTGCGCCTCCCTAGGGAATATCGACGGAGCCGTTCTGCGCCGTCATGAGTTGTCCTTCCGCGTCCCGTATTACCAGGCGGATGAGGTATTGTCCGGGCTTCACATCGAAGGTGCTTCGCACCGTGATGCCCGAGTTCAACCGCGCCGCGAGCGTATCATCCTTGAGCCGCATCTCGACGAGTTTCTGGTTTCCCGTGACGTAATTGCCGTTGCGGTCGAAAAGCGCGGACACGATCGTCAGGTCGTTGCGATTGCGATCGTCCGCCTTGCGAAATTTCAG
This sequence comes from uncultured Solibacteraceae bacterium, assembly GCA_964608645.1. Classification (GTDB taxonomy): domain Bacteria; phylum Acidobacteriota; class Terriglobia; order Bryobacterales; family Bryobacteraceae; genus CAZSQK01. The sequence goes on from CAZSQK010000026.1 coordinate 1,252, forward strand.
GCCTTTCAGCTCCACGCGCGCCAGCACCGTGACCCGCGCGGTGTCGTTATTGGGCTTGAAGAACTGGCTGTGCAACTCGGCCGGCAGCTCGCGCATCTCCTCGCGCGAGAAGATGGCCTCGCGGATCTCCTCTTTGGCATTCTCCGCCGGATCGGTGAGATGCCGCGGCGCGTAATAGCCGCGGCGCGCATTGGCCGACAGCCCGGCCGGAGTCTTCAGGCTGACCTTGAGCGCGTGGAAGCCGCCGTCGAGCTTAAGGTTCTGCGGCGAGAAACCGAGCACATACAGGTACTCGGGAACGTCGGTGATCCTGCGCAGGCCTTCTCCCAGATCGTTATTGTTCTGAAAGAACTTGCCGCCGGTTCCAGATGCCAGTTCGGCCATGATGTCGGCGTTCGCCATGTTGCTGTCGTGCTCGTATTGGGCTTTGATCCGGTTGGAGTTCAAATCGGTAATCTGCCGGCTGGCGTCGATGCCGTCGATCCAAAGCCCACGCACATCGAGGGTGTTGATGGTGACGCTGGCCTTGATGGCGCGGTCGATAATGTCGCTCACCTCGAGATGATCCTCCGGCGTGATGAAGCCGGGCGACGACAGCACCACGACGCGCTGGCCAGGCATGGAGGCCATGCGGCGGACGACGTCGCGGACCATGCCGAGCGCCAGGCGCGTCTCGTGCCCGCCGACCGAGGTTGCATGCGACGCCGCAGCGCGCGCCATGCTTTCCGCGGCGGGGCGCGCGGTCGGGTCCAGGTGGGCGCACACCATAGCTTCAGACGTGGCGGCGGCCAATGCCATCGTGTCGTTGTGATTCTGAATCATGTCGCCCATGTAATAGCCGACTTCCGGACAATCGGCTATTCCACTGCCCGCGACCGGGCGGGGATGGAGTGTGAACAGCGTGCCGCGCAGCTTCTCCTTATCGTCGGTGAATTCGGCGATGGTCTGCCCGGAGGTGGTGTAGATGGCGGCGCGATCCACGTCGCGCAGGGAGTCGCGCATGTGGGCCCAAGCGGCGTCGCGGATGCGGGCGAGGTCCGGGAATTGCAGGTGAATGTCGTCGAACAGGTAGGCGATGTAGCGCTCGGGGGCATCGACCGGCACGGAGTCAGCGGGAGCAGGCTTGGCGCCGGTCTTTCCTTTGCTGCCCGAACTCCCGGGCTTTTCGAGCGAGAATTTAGTGATGATTTGCGGCTTCCCCCGGTCGAAGAGCTGGAAATCCTCCTGTTTGAGGGTTCCGATGGCGTGTCCCTGCTTGTCGCGGATAACGACGGGAACCATGACGAGGTTGACCCGCGCCTTAAAGGTCGCTGGCTCGTCCTTGGTCGTGGTTTCGGCGATTTGCGGGGCTTCCTGAGCGAAGGCGCAGATGGCAAGCGCGAGACCGGCGAGAAATCGCATGCGTTCCCGCTATGATACCGCCGCTCACGCGCGGTTGCTAACGGGCCGGACGGATTGGGGAATTCGGGAAACCTTTTGTGCGTTCGGCAGTATTTCATTTGGAGTATTACCGGCATGCTGAACGATATTCGATTCGCCCTTCGGCAACTGGCCGCGGCCAAAGGCTTCACCATCACGGCCATGCTGACCCTGGCCCTCGGCATCGGCGCCAACACGGGGATCTTCACCCTGGTCCATGCGTTGATGATGAAGTCGCTGCCGGTGGCCGATCCGCAGCATATTCTGCGGATTGGAGACGGCGATAACTGCTGCGTTTTGGGCGGTTTGCAGGGCAGATTCTCGGTCTGCTCGTACTCGCTGTACACCTATATCCGCGATCACACGCCCGAGTTCGAGGAAATTTCGGCGTTCCAGGCGGGCCTCGGGAAGGTCGGCGTCCGGCGCGCGGGGGCCAATACCGCGGAACCGTTCGTCGATCAGTTCGTGTCGGGGAATTACTTCACGCTCTTCGGCCTACGTCCCTATGCCGGCCGGCTGCTGGCGCCCTCCGACGATGTGCGGGGCGCCGCGTCGGTCGCGGTGATCAGCTATCGGGCGTGGCAGCAGCAGTTTGGCGGCGATCCTTCGATCGTCGGCGCGCCTTTCGTCATCGACGGCGCGCCCTTCACCGTCATCGGCATCGCGCCGCCAGGCTTCTTCGGGGCCGCCCTTCGCCCGGACCCGCCGGATTTCTGGATGCCGCTCGCTTCCGAACCCGCGACCCACGGCAAGAACGCTCTGCTCGACGTGCGGGACAATCACTGGCTGTATGTCTTCGGGCGTATCAGACCGCAAAGCGCGCTTCCGCCCGTGGAGGCGAGGCTCAACGCGGAACTGCGGCAGTGGCTGCTGGCCAATGAACCGCCGCGCGACGAAAAGGGGCGGCAGAACATCGAGAAGCAACACATCACGCTGGCGCCGGGCGGCGGCGGACTTGCGGAGATGAAGGAGAGCTATGAGCACGACCTGCGCCTATTGATGGGCATCACGGCGCTGGTGCTGTTGATCGCTTGCGCCAATCTCGCCAACCTGCAACTGGCGCGCGGAGCCGCCGCCGCGGCGCAGACGTCGATCCGGGTTGCGCTCGGGGCGCCGCGCGCCCGGCTGATCCGGCAGGTGCTGGTGGAAAGCGCGATTCTGGCTGTCGGGGGAGGCGCCATCGGTCTGCTGGTGGCCGACCAGACCGCCGGCCTGCTGCTGCGGATGGCGTTTCACGGGGCGCGGTATGTTCCGATCGATTCCGCTCCGTCCGTCCCGGTCCTCGGTTTCGCCTTCGGGCTTTCGGTGCTGACCGGCGTGGTGTTCGGGATCGCGCCGGCGTGGTCGGCATCGCGGGCGGATCCGGCGGCCGCGCTGCATGGCGCCGGCCGGTCGGCCAGCGGACGCTCCACGCTGCCGCAGAGAACTCTGGTCGTATTGCAGGCCGCGCTATCGCTGGTCCTGCTGACCGGCGCGGGCCTGATGGTGCAGACGCTGCGAAATCTCACCAATCAGCAGTTCGGGCTGCAGATGGAAGGCAGCATCGTGGTGAATGTGAATGCCGGTTTCGGCGGGTATGCTCCGGAGAAGCTGGCGTCCATTTATGCGGAACTGGAGCGGCAGATGCGGCAGATTCCGGGCGTTCGGAACGTCGCCCTGGCGCTTTACAGCCCGATGTCGGGCAATAACTGGCAAATGGGAATCACTCTGGAAGAGCGTCCGCAGCAGCAAACCTCGCCGTCGTGGGACCGGGTCAGCCCGGGTTTCTTCGATACCATCGGCGCCCATATCCTGCGAGGGCGCGGTTTCACCGACGGCGACACCCCCGACGCGGTGCACGTCGCGGTGGTCAACCAGGCGTTCGCCGACGCCTATTTTCCTAAGGAAGACCCGATCGGCAAACGTTTTGGGATTGGCGGCTTGAGTCACCGCGCCGATTACACCATCGCCGGTGTGGTCAACACCATCCGCTTCCGCAATCCCCGCGGACCGGGCCGTCCCATGTTTTTCGTGCCCCTGCTCCAGATGCACAAGGATGAGTGGGAAAACAACACCAAGGCCCGCTCCAACCTGATCGACAGTATCATTCTGAGGGTCAGCGGCAACCCGCCGGGACTCGGTCCGCAAATCCAACGAGCGCTGGGCGCGATCGACCCGAACCTGACGATGTTGCGGGTCGCGCCCATGACCGAGCAACTCGGGCAGCTTCTGAGGCACGAGCAGTTGATTGGAGGTCTCGCGCAGGTTTTCGGCGGTCTGGCGCTGATTCTCGCATCGGTTGGTCTGTACGGCATCACGGCGTATTCGGTAGCGCGGCGGACCAGCGAGATCGGGGTGCGGACGGCGCTGGGAGCTACCCGGGCGCAGGTCGTCCACCTGATCCTGGGCGGCGCGCTGGCGCAAGCGGGCCTTGGCCTGGCTGTGGGGATTCCGGCGGCGCTGGCTGCCGGCCGGTTGCTTGCGGACCAACTCTTTGGCGTCAAGACCTACGACCCGGTCATCCTCGGTCTGGCCGCCCTTCTGTTGGGAGCGTGCGCGGCCATCGCCGGGATCATCCCAGCGGTGCGCGCGAGCAGCGTGGATCCGGTGCGGGCCTTGCGAGAGACTTTGTGATACTGGCATCCACGATAAAGTGGTGCTAAACTCCGAAATAGGAGAAATTATGTTTTCGAAATTCCTTGTGGCGTTCGCAATTCTGGCACTGGTCATGGCCTCTGCAGGCACCGTTCCAGCCCCGGGGTCGACTTTCCGGGTCACTCTCTCGCAGCCTTCGGTGGTGAAGGGCGCGGACTTGAAACCGGGCGAATATCGCGTCAGCCTGGGCGCGGACAAAGTGACATTCTCGAATGGCAAGACAATCGTCGAATCCGCCGCCAAGATTGAAACGGGCGCGGAGAAATACAAGGACACCGCCGTCCGTTACCTGCAGGACGCGGGCAAAGCGGTCATCACGGAAATTCGTATCGGCGGGACGAGTACGCGGCTGATTTTCAATTAGCTGGGCACGCTGGCATGGCAACCTTGCCATGCCAGCATTCTTGCCGGCATTTTTCCAGGCGTTACAGGAGTTTTTTGACGCGGACTGCAAGCTCTAAAGGGTTGAATGGTTTGACCAGGAAATCGTTGGCTCCGGCTGTGTTCGGGTGCTCGTCGGCGGTGAGCAGGAGCACTCTCACCTTGGAACCGCTAGCCCGAAGCGTGGCCAGCACTTCATAGCCGCTCATATCGGGCATATTCACGTCCAGCACCACCACTTGAGGCTTCAACTTGGGGATCGCGGCGAGCGCCGACGTTCCGTCGGCGAAGGTGTGGCATTCAATGCCTTGACTCTCGATCAACGCCTTGCCGAGCGCCCGGATGTTGGGATCGTCATCGGCGATCAGCACGAGGGAGCCGGCCGGCGCGACGGGGGCGGGGGTTGGCGCGGGTTGCGCGGCGCCGTTCATGGCCGGATCCTCCAACTCTTCGAGGAGCGCGTCCAGGGTCTCGCGAAGCTCGGAAGCGTCGAGCGGCTTCTGGCGCAGGATGGTTTCCGCTTCGCGCGCGAGAACGCTGACCTGACGGAATCCCAACAGACCCCCAGACCCTACCCACTGGTGCGCAATCTCCTGCGCGCGCGCGGCGTCGAAGCGCCCCTGCAACTCTTCGATCCACAGCGGGACTTGCTGGCGAGCCTCATCGAGGAACCTCTGCCGCAGGTCCTCGATGCCGGCGGAGGCGAAGGGGTCGGTTCCGCGGGGCTGGGCAGGTCCGAGTTTCAGGTAGGAGCGGACCCGGTCGCCCAGCGCGCGCGTGTCGATCGGCTTGGTGATATAGCCGTCGCAGCCGGCCGCCATGGCCCGTTCCTCGTCGCCCTTCATGGCGAGCGCGGTCAACGCGACGACGAGGATGCCGCTGTTTCGCGGATCCCGTTTGATGCGGCGCGTCATCTCCAGTCCGTCCACGCCTGGCATCTGGATATCGGCTAAAACGAGCCGGGGCCGAAATGTCTCGAGCAGCGTCAGGGCCTCTTCCGCCGAGTTGGCGGTGCGCACGTCATACCCTTCGTGTTCGAGCAGAATCCGGGTGAGCTTCAGGTTGACGGGTGTGTCGTCGACAATCAGGATGGGCTCACCGGGCATGCTCTGGTAATTTTAGCTCACGCGGCGCGTCGCACACGTTTGTATCGGTAGGGTTGCAGAGAATAAGCTGCCTGCGCCGGGCACGCTATGCACTCCGACAGTGCCGCCCTGCGCTTCCACGATGTGGCGCGTCAGCGCGAGCCCCAAGCCGGTGCCCTGATCGTTATAGCCGCTGGTTGAAAGCTGCTGAAAGTCCTGAAACAGTTTGGAGATTTCCTCCGTGGGGATGCCGATTCCGCTATCCTCGACCTCGAGACGAAAACTGTCGGTGGCGGGCACGATCCGCACCGTCACATTTCCACCGTGCGGCGTAAATTTCACGGCGTTTGACAGGTAATTGTAGAGCACCTGCTTGAATCGCGAGCGATCGAGCACGGCCCGGAAGCCCGCCGGAACATCGGCCGAGAGGCGGATATTCTTACGGTCGGCGAGCGGGCGAAGCACGTCGCGAACCTCCTGCACCAGCGGGTCGAGCTCGCTCGTTTCGGGGCGGAACTCCATGCGGCCGGCCTCCACCTTCGAGAGGTCCAGGATGTCGCTGATGAGCTGCAGGAGGTGGCGCGCGCTGGATAGGATGTCTCCCAGGATCTCATGCTGCGCCTCCGGCACTTCGCCGATCTTGCCATCGAAAAGCAGCTCGGAGAACCCGATGATTCCATTGAGCGGCGTGCGCAGCTCGTGCGAGACGCTGGCCAGGAAGCGGCTCTTGGCCGCTGTCGCGGAGCGCGCGGCATCGAGGGCGTGCGCGAGTTGCTCGTTCTTGTTGCGCAGTTCCATCGCATACTGCGCGACCTTGCGCGCGGCGACGGCGGCGAGTTTGCGCTCGGTGACATCCAGGAGCGAGCAGCACACGCCGGTGACTTCTCCGGCCTCATTGCGGATCAGGCTTTCGCGAATCTCCACCACAATGCGGGAGCCGTCTTCCAGCAGGTATTCGCATTCGAACGGCGGGGATTCCTCGCCGGCGGCCATGCGCTCCATCATGGCGTGACGAAAGGGCTCACGCTGGTCCGGCGCCACGAACTCCCAGGCGTTGCTGCCGAGCACACGATCGGGTCCGCACTTCAGTAGTTGGCAGACCTCCTGGTTAAAGCGGCGGATCACGCCTTCACGGTCCGTCTCTTCATAGGGAACGGGCGCCCGGTTGAAGAGGTCGAGGTAGCGGGTTTCGCTTTCCCGCAATTCGCGTTCCCGGGTATTTAGCCGGTTGGCGGCGTCTTCGATCTGCCGTTCGAGCGCGGCGATTTCGTCGCCGCTCCCGCGCAACGGATCGAGGGGCAAGCCCTGCGCGAGGCGGCGCGCGTTTTCCTGCACGCGGCCCAGGCGGTTCACCAGCCGTCCCGCCATCAGAAAATGCAGGAACATTGCTCCCAAGGGCCCCAGGACGCCGCAGACAATCAGGGTCCGGGAAAGCCGCTGACGGGCAGTGTCGCGAAGGAAGGCCGCGCGCAGAAGGCGCTGATCCTGCGACTGGTCGAGAGGCGCCAGCCGCTGCAAGACGGCCTGCCGGTCGGCGGCGGCGGAGCGAATCCGGGCGAGTGCGCTGTTGCCGGCCGGGTCGTCCTGGACGAGCGACGAGAGCCGCCCCAGCGATTCGTAAATCAGGTCCTCGGTGGTCGAAGGATCCTGCGCCAGCATGCGCAAGCGCAGCGCTTCGGCGCGCGTGGCGTATGCGCGCAACGTCGCCCGATCGGCCGCTTGCGCTTGGCCCTCGACCCGGTACATCGAGCCCAGAGCCACCAGGAGCGCCGCCAAGGGGATCGACAAGACCATGATCCCTTGCGTTTTCAATGACAACCGCGCCACCATCACGTGACCTCAATTGTAATTGACGGCTCCCCCGTTCGCGCCGCGAATTCCCATGCGGGCCTGCTTCCCTGCCAAAGAAAGTGCTATCACTAGACTGAATGGATCGCATCGGACGATACAAGATCGTCAGGGAGCTTGGACGGGGGGCGATGGGGATTGTGTACCACGCCATCGATCCGAACATCGGACGGCCGGTCGCGATCAAGACGATCCAACTTGGCGGCGGCCGCAAGCCGGAAGAGCAGGAGCGCCTGCGCGAGCGTCTCTTCCGCGAGGCGCGGTCCGCCGGCATCCTCTCCCACCCGGGTATCGTGACGATCTACGACGTCGAGCATCAAGGCGACGTCGCCTACATCGCGATGGAATACGTCGATGGCCCCACCCTCGATCACGTCCTTTCCGGGCAGCCGCCGATCGCGCCCGCGCAGTTGTTCAGCGTGCTGGCACAGACGGCCGCGGCGCTGGACTATGCGCACCAGAAGGGCATTGTGCATCGCGACATCAAGCCGGCCAACATCATGATCGCGGCGGACGGCACGACCAAAATCACGGATTTCGGCATCGCCAAGATCACGGCGTCAGACCAGTTGACGATGACGGGAGCGATCGTCGGGACGCCGCATTACATGTCGCCGGAGCAGGTGCAGGGGCAGGCGGTGGACGGGCGATCGGACCAGTTTTCGCTGGCGGTGATCGCGTACGAGGCGCTGACCGGGGAGAAGCCGTATACCGGCGAGCACCTGACGACGGTCGTGTACAAGATCGTCACTGAGGAGCCGCCGCCGCCGCATCGCATCAATCCGAGCCTCAGCGGTCCCATCGACACGGTGATCCGGAAGGCGCTCGCCAAGAAGCCGGATGGGCGCTATCGCAACTGCCAGGAATTTGTCGACGCGCTGGAGAAAGCGTGCGCGGCGACCAAGGGCTGGAAGGTGATGCCGCGCGGGGGGAGCCTGAATGAGCCGACCGTAGCGGACGGCGCGCCCGGGCCGGCGGTCACCTTGCCCCGCGGCGTGAAGCCGCAGCGTCTGGGCGATACGACCGTGACCGCGGCGCGGTCGCCCGGCCGGAAGAGCGGATTCCTGACGTTTCTACTGGCCGCGCTGGTCACCGGAGGGCTGATCGCGCTGATCGCGATCCAGTCCCCTTCGTGGCTGTCGACGACCGGAAAGCGGCCTCCGGCCGAGGCGGCGAAGACCGAACAGGCGCCGGAGCCGAAACAGGAGCCGCCGCCGGCGCAGCCACCCGTTCAACCGGCCGAGGCGGCATCCGCCGATGCGAAGCCGAGTCCTCTCGGACCGGCGATCGAGACCGTGCCGAAACCGCCGGCGCCGGACCCGGCGCGGCGGCCGACCGCATCCGCCGGCGCCGCGCAGGCGATCACGATTATCAGCAGCCCCGGCGGCGCGAAAGCAATGCTCGACAACCGTCCCGACGCCGTCTGCACGACGCCGTGCTTCCTGGACGCGGCGCCCGGGCGCCATATGATTGCCGTGTCGATGGAGGGCTATCAGCCCGAACATCGGGAAGTGGACGTGGGCACGAGCCCGGTCGAGATGCCGGCCGTAATTCTGCGCGCCCCCGGCGGCACGCTGATGCTGACCAGCATCCCGAACGGGGCCGCCGTGCTGGTGAACGGCAAACCGACGGGTAAGACCACGCCGGCGCAACTGACGTTGGCGCCCGGGAGCTACAAGATCACCGTCGAACTCGGCGGCCGGGAAGCCACGCAGACGGTGCAACTCGGGTCGGGGATCAGTTATTTGAAGATTACTCTGAGTCAGTAGGGCGGGGCCATGCCGCTCTCGTCGTTCGGCGGCGACTCGTTGGCGGTGGACGAAATCTTCGCATAGCGTCAGTGTGTCATCGCATAGATGACATAGTTGATGCCGAGCCGGATTCCGAGATACGAGAATTTCTCCGGATACCGTGGGTCGTCGGCCAACTGCCAGGAATCGCCGAAATCGTTATTGAAATTGATGGCGACCAGGATGCGCCCGCGATCGTCGCGGATGGCGCGCCAATGCGGAGTGCTCCCATCGGCGCGATAGGTGTTCCCATTGCGCAACATCGATCGGAAGTTGCCGACCTGGTATTTCTCCCGCACGCTGAAGCCGGCAAGGAAGATCGGATCGTCGTCGGGCATTTCCGCGATTTCGCGGTCGGGGAAGATCTGGCGCATCCCACGCTCGAAGCCCTCCCATTCCTGGGAGCCGAAGAAGCTGTCGCACACGAGGAAGCCGCCGCGCAGGAGATACTCGCGGATCTTGGCGGCCTGCGACCCAGTCAGGTTCCAGTTAGTCGGCATGCCGGCGTGCATGTAAGGGTAGAGGAATATGTCGTCCTCGTCATCCGGATTGACGGGTTGCTCCACGGAACGGACGTCAATGCGCGTCAGGCGGCGAATGGCTACGGAGAACGTCCGGTCTCCGCGCGGGTAATCGACCGTCCAGTTCGTGCCGCCGTTCAGCCAGTTGCCGCCGCCGCGGCCGCCGCGTCCCGCCGAAGGATACATGAGACGTCCCAGGACCAGTTCGGCCTTGTTCTGGTAATCGGGCGGAAGGGCCGCCGCGCTGTCCGCGCCCTCCATGGGCGTGTACTCGCGAAACGGCCGCTGCGCGGGCAGCACGGCGAGAAACGCCAACATACCCGCGGGCGCCAGAACAATCTTCGGAAGGCGCATGCTCGCAGCCAGTATATCGGAGGGATTTGCCACGCTATGACCGGCTTCCTGCAAAGAATTGTTAAGATGCGCGACAATCGGCGCCGCGCGCGGCGTCTTACCGATAAGCTGACAACGGTATGGCATTCTCCACCGAGATCCGAGAGAATCGCGCATTCGCCGCGGAGATCAAGTTCTTCGTCGCCGCGGATCGCGTCGCGCCATTGCGCGCCTGGGCTCGCGCGCGTCTGGGACCCGATCCGAACGGCGGAGGTCTGCACGGCGACACCTACGAGACCAACAGCCTGTATTTCGACACCGGCGGGTTCGACGTCTACCATCGGCGGGGATCCTACGGGCGGAGCAAGTATCGGGTGCGGCGTTACGGCGAGGCGGCGGAAGTGTTTCTCGAGCGCAAGCTGAAGACTCGCGATCTGGTGTGCAAGCGGCGGTCGACCGTTGATGCGGGCGAGCTGCCGAGGCTCGCCGGGACGGACCCGCGGCGGGGTTGGGCGGGCCACTGGTTCCACCGGCGGATTCTGGCGCGCGAGTTGGAGCTCGTCTGCCAGGTGGCATACCGTCGCACGGCGTTGGTGCACAGCAACGGACATGGACCCATGCGGTTGACGCTCGACCAGGATGTGCGCGCGTCGGCCGTGAGCGGCCTGCCGGTCTTCCGCGATCTCTCCGGCGCACAGCGTCTCACTCCCGGACAGGCGATCCTGGAACTGAAGTATTACCACGCCGTGCCACCCATGTTCGAGGAACTGATGCGGGAGTTCGAGCTCACGGCGGAGCCGATTTCCAAGTACAGGACCGCGGTGACCGCCCTGCGTCTGGCAGGGTCCGCCCGGGTCCACGAGGTGACAGTATGAAGCAGTTCGCGTTTTGTTTGGCGGTGTGCGCCGGCATGGCGTTCGCCCAGCCACCCGATTTCGGCCCTCCGGGTTTTGGACCGCCTCCGGGTTTCGGCGGACCGGGCGGATTTGGGGGGCGCGGCGGCCGGGGCTTTGCCCCGGGAGCGCGGACGAAGGTTCTGGAACAGTTCGATAAGGACGGCGACGGCTACCTGAATGCCGCCGAGCGCAAGGCGGCGCGCGAGTATCTCGCGACCCGGCCGCGCCGGGGACCGGGCGGCCGCGGCGGTCCCTTCGGCGGCGGTGGCAACTCCGAGCCGGTGACTCCGGGTCCCAAGCTGAAACCGTCAGAGGTGAAGTCCTACGGCAACGAGCCTCTGTATGACATGCACACCCTGCGTACGCTTTTCTTCGAATTCGAAGACCCGGATTGGGAGAAGGAACTGGCCGACTTTTATCACACCGACGTGGACGTTCCCGCCAAGCTGACGGTCGATGGAAAGGTGTACCGCGATGTGGGAGTGCACTTTCGGGGGCAGTCGTCCTACTCGACAGTGCCGGAGGGGCGCAAGCGGTCGCTCGGCGTGTCGCTCAATTTCATGAACGACGATCAGCGTCTGGGCGGCTACCGCTCGTTGAACCTGCTGAATTCGAATGCGGATCCGACATTCATGCGGACCGCGCTCTACCACTATGTGGCGCGCCAGTACATCGCCGCGCCCCAGGCCAATTGGGTGCGGGTGGTGATCAACGGTGAAAGTTGGGGCATCTACGTCAACACGCAGCAGATCAACTCGGAAATGACGAAGGAGTGGTGGAAGACCACGAAAGGCGGGCGCTGGAAAGTGACCGGCAGCCCGGGTGGACGCGGCGGTCTGGCCTATCTCGGCGACGATCCCGCTCCGTACAAGTCGATCTACGACATCAAGAGCAAGGACACGAAGGAATCCTGGGCGGACCTCATTCATCTTTGCAAAGTGCTGAACCAGACGCCGCCCGAGCAGCTCGAAAAGGCGCTCGCGCCGATTCTCGACGTCGAGGGGGCGCTCAAATTCCTGGCGCTCGACAAGGCCGTCATCAATAACGACGGATTCTGGACGCGGGCCAGCGATTACTCGCTCTACGAGGACCCCGACGGCAAATTCCACCTGATCCCCTGGGACGCCAACGAGACATTCCGCGAACCGGAACGGATGGGCCGGTTCGGGGGCGGCGGAAACATTCCGGAGGATGCGACGCTCGACATCTTCGCCGGCGCGAACGATCCCAACAAGGCGTTGCTGGTCCGTTTGCTGGCGGTCCCCGCGCTGCGCGCTCGCTATGTGGGGTATGTGAAGGACGTGGCGCAGAACTGGATGGACTGGAAGAAAATGGGACCGCTGGTGGCGCAATGGCAGTCGTTGATCGCGGCGGATGTGAAGGCCGACACGCGGAAGATTTTCTCCACCGAAGCGTTCACGAAGTCGGTCACGCAGGATGGCTTCGAGCCCGGTTTCGGCCCGACAGCGCCGCCGTCGATGAGTCTGAAGAGCTTCATGGAACAGCGGCGGGCGTTCCTGTTGAAGTAGGAGGGTCCGGCGAGCTTCTCGCCGATACTCGCCGCCTGAAATCCCGACTCAATCTACACGGGGTGGGTCCAAGGCCCGCGATAAGGCCGCGTGAGCAGGCGGTTCGCCTCGTCGTCGCCGATCACCCTGCCGCGCGCGGAGTCCCAGGCCAGGGTCCGCCCGAGCTTCATCGACAGGTTCGCCAGGATGCAGCTTGCCGTGGAGGTATACCCCTCTTCGATATCCGCCACGGGCCGGCCGCGCGTCGCGATCGCCGCGATGAAGTCCTGCATGTGCCGCCGGATGGCCGGGGCGCAGTGCTTTTCCAGGTCCTTTTCCGTCCGATCTTCGGGGAATTGTTCGAGCTCGTAAACCACGTCCTGATGGATGGGCTGCTGCCCCTTGGCCGAGGGCACGAAGTCGTAACTATAGACGCTCGCCTTGAGCGTGCCTTTATCGCCATAGAGCGTCGCGCCCCACTGATACTTCGGGTCGGGCGAATCGCCCCACGTGCGATGCTGCCAGATCACCTTGAGATCGTCATATTCGAAGGTGGCGGTCTGCGTGTCCGCGATGTTCGCCTTGCTGCCCTTCGACACCAGGATGCCGCCGCTCGACGAGACGCGCTTCGGCCAGCCGAGGCCGAGCATCCACCGCACCATGTCGAACATATGGATGCACATGTCGCCCATGATTCCGTTGCCATACTCCATAAAGGCGCGCCACGACCGGGGATGCACGAGCTTGTTATAGGGCCGCATGGGCGCGGGGCCGGTCCACATCTCGTAATCGAGATTGGGCGGCGGCGCCTCGTCCGGAGGATTCGTCTCCGCCCGCATGTGGTAATAACAATAGATTTCGACCAGCCCGACCTTGCCGAGTTTGCCCTCGCGGACCACCTTGTCTCGCGCATCGATGAGGTGCGGCGTGCTGCGGCGCTGCGTGCCGATCTGCATCACGCGCTTGTATTTTCGGGCGGCTGCCAGCATCGCCTGTCCCTCGGTCACGTCCACGCTGATCGGCTTCTGGCACCATACGTCGGCTCCCGACTGAAGCGCCGCGATGCTCGCCAGCGCATGCCAATGGTCGGGTGTGCCCACCAGCACCGCGTCGAGGTCCTTCTCGGCGAGCATCTTGCGATAGTCGCCATAGACGCGCGGCTTTTGCTTCGACGCCTGCCGCGACGCCACCAGCTCCGCCGCGTCCGCCAGCATGACGCGGTCGACGTCGCAGAGCGAAACGACGTCGACGGGAGACACCTGAATCATGCGCAACAGGTCGGTCTTCCCATACCATCCGCATCCGATCAGGCCGACCCGCAGCGGCTTATTCTGCGAGTAACCGAGCTCTGCGAGCCCCAGTCCGGCGGCTCCTGCCGAGAGAAATTGGCGGCGATTCATGACGGCTGGAAGTATATCGCAGATGGCACGGGCTGGGGTACCTTGGAAAGACATGGCCTCGACTCCCGACCGAGCTTTCGGCTTCGCCACTCGCGCATTGCACGCCGGACACCGCCCCGATGCGGAGACCGGCGCGCGCGCGGTGCCCATCTACCAGACCACCTCATACGTCTTCGAAGACACGGCTCACGCCGCCGCGCTGTTCAACCTCCAGCGATTCGGCAACATTTATACCCGCATCATGAATCCCACCACGGCCGCGCTCGAAGAGCGGATGGCGTCGTTGGAGCGGGGCGTCGGCGCGCTGGCGGTCGGCAGCGGGCAGGCGGCGCAATTTATCGCCCTCGCCAGCCTCCTCGAGGCGGGGGACGAGATTGTCGCTGCGAAGACGCTGTATGGCGGCACGTACACGCAGTTCGACGTGAGCTTCCGGCGATTTGGCATCGGGACCACCTTCGTCGATCCCGACGACCCGGAGAACTTCCGCCGCGCCATCACGCCGCGGACCAAGGTCCTCTATGGCGAAACCATCGGCAATCCCCGGCTCAACGTGCTCGACATCGAAGCCGTCGCGGCCGTCGCGCATGAGAACAACCTTCCGCTGGTGATCGACAACACCTTTGCTTCGCCTTACCTCTGCCGGCCCATCGAGCACGGCGCCGACATTGTGGTGCATTCCGCGACCAAGTTCATCGGCGGCCATGGGACCTCGATTGGCGGCATCATCGTCGATAGCGGGCGCTTTCCGTGGGACAAGGGGCGGTTTCCGCAGCTCCTCGAACCGAGCAAGGGCTACCACGGCATCCGCTTCTACGAGACGTTCGGCGACTTCGCGTACATCATGAAAGCGCGCGTGGAGGGACTGCGGGATTTCGGGCCGGCGCTCAGCCCGTTCAACTCGTTTCTGTTTATCCAGGGGCTGGAAACGCTCAAGCTGCGCATGCGGAGCCACTCCGAACAGGCGCTCGCCGCCGCGCAATTCCTGCAAGCGCACGAGCGCGTCGCCTGGGTGAACTATCCCGGTCTCCCGGCAAGCCCGTATCACGACCTCGCGCAACGATACCTGCCGCGGGGAGCGGGCGCCATCCTGACGTTCGGGATTCGCGGAGGGCTCGACGCCGGGCGCCGCTTCATCGAGGCGCTGCAGGTGTTCTCCCACCTCGCGAATGTCGGCGACGCCAAGAGCCTTGTGATTCATCCGGCCTCGACCACGCATCAGCAGCTCACCGCGGAGGAGAAACTCGCCGGCGGCATCTCGGACGACCTGATCCGGCTCTCCATCGGGCTGGAGGAAGTCGACGACATTCGGTGGGATCTCGACCAGGCATTGAGGGCCAGCGCATGAGTCAGTGCAACGTCAGTTTTTTTCAGGATGGAGTTGGCGGCAACTCGCCGGTGAACCAAGGCCGTTTCGCGAACTCTGCGTTCGACCGGCTGCGCATTCTCGAGACCTATCGCCGCGTCGCGATGGTCGGCCTCTCGTCGAATCCGTTCCGTCCAAGTCATTTTGCGGCGATCTACCTGATCGCGGAAGGCTACGACGTGATTCCGGTGAATCCGCGCGAGCGGGAGGTGCTCGGCCGCGCATGCTACCCATCGCTGGCGGCCGTGCCCGGGCCGATCGAGGTGGTGGACATCTTCCGCGAGCCCGCCGCCGTGCCGGCCATCGCCGACGAGGCGATCGCGGTAGGCGCCAGGGTGATCTGGATGCAATTGGGCGTCGTCCACGAGGAAGCGGCCGCCAAAGCGCGCGCCGCCGGCCTGGAAGTGGTGATGGACCGCTGCATGAAGATCGAGCACGCGCGCTTCTTCGGCGGTCTGAACACCATCGGCATGAACACCGCCGTAATCACCTCGAAACGCCGGAAATAGCTATTTCAGCTTTTAATACCTGATATACTGCTAGCCGTATGAAGCCCGTAACCCGCAGAACTTTCCTCTCGGCGGCCGCGGCGCCGATGATTGTTCCCAGTTCGGTCCTCGGCCTGCGCGCCGGAACGGTGGCGCCCAGCGACCGTCTCACTTTCGGCGGTATCGGAATCGGCAGCCGGGGACCCTCTTCCCTGGCGTGCATTCTCAGCTATAAGGATGCGCGCTTCCTCGCCGTCGCCGACCTGCGCAAGGAGCGCCGCGAGTTCGTCAAAAACACCGTCGACAAGCGCTATCAGAACCAGGACTGCGCCACCTACGCCACGCACGAGGAACTGCTCGACCGCAAGGACATCGACGCCGTCCTCATCGCCACGGGCGATCGCTGGCACACGCCCATGTCCATCCTGGCCGCCAAGGCAGGCAAGGACGTGTATTGCGAGAAGCCGTGCTCCATGACGATCCTGGAGAGCCACGCGCTCGCGGACACCTTCCGGCGCTACGGCCGGGTCTATCAGGCGGGCTGCCAGCGGCGCAACGGGAAAAACTTCGTCTGGGCTGCCAATATGGCGCGTGAAGGCAAGCTGGGGAAGCTGCAGACCCTGCACGCCAATGCCGGCACTGCCAAGAGCTGGGCTCCCACCACGCTCCACGACTGGCTGCCCGCCGAGCCCGAACCGCCGAAGGAGATTGTGGATTGGGAGCGATGGCTGGGGCCGTGCCCGTGGCGGCCGTACAATCCGGCCTACGTCGCGGGCAAATGGCGCGGTTACTTCGATTTCCATGGCGGCGGGATTCTCGAATGGGGCTCGCACACGGCGGATCTGTGTCACTGGGCCGGCGATGTGGATCACACTCAACCCGTGGAGTACGAGCCGCGAGGCGACAATAAGGGGCCGTATGCCGTCCACACCCGTTTTGCGAATGGGCTGAAGATGGTGATGCGGGACGACGGCTGGCTGGGGATGGGCACGTGCAGCGTCCGGTTCGAGGGCGATGAGGGTTGGATCGAAACCGGCGACACCGGCAAGATCATCGTGTCCGACAATCTCAAGCCGCTGCTGCCGCCCGCCGAGGCCGGTAACGCGTTCAACCTGGCGCTGCACTGGCACTGGCGCGATTTCATCGAATCGATCAAGACGCGGTCGCAGGCGCGCGCCAACGCGGACCATGCGGCCAACACGCACATCACCTGCCACGTCGCCTACATCGCGTGGCAACTGGGGCGGAAGCTGACGTGGGACCCGGTGAAGCAGGAGTTCGCCGGCGACGCGGAGGCCAATCGCATGCGGTCGCGCGAGATGCGCGAGCCGTGGAGGATCTGATCATGCAGAAAGCGGACGATCTGCTCACTCTCGACGAAGCGGCCCTGGTGAAGATCCTGCAGGATCCCAATGCGCCGCTGTTTCAGAAGAATGTCGCCTGCCGCCGGTTGGCATTGGTGGGCACGAAGGCCGCCGTGCCCGCGCTCGCGGCGCTGCTGCCCGATGCCAAGCTCGCACACTACGCGCGTTTCGGCCTTGGCCCGATCCCCGGCCCGTCGGTCGACGACGCGCTCCGCGCCGCCTTGCCGAAGGTGAAGGGCAGACTGCTGGTGGGCGTCATCAACACGATGGGCCAGCGGCAGGACGAGAGCGGCATCGCGCCGCTCGCGAAGCTGATTCGGGACCCGGATCCCGAAGTCGGTGAAGCGGCCGCCGCCGCGGTCGGAAACATCGGAGGTCCGGCCGCCGCGAAGGTGCTGCGCGACGCTCTCGGCAAGACCAAGGGCCGCCTGCGCGCCACCGTGGCCGACGCGGGACTGGTCTGCGCGGAGAGTCTTCTCGCCCGCGGCGATCGCGCCGGCGCCCTCGCGCTCTACGATACGCTCGGCCGTCTCGACATCCCCAAGCCCGTCCGGATGGCGGCGTTGCACTCGGCCTTCACCGCGGAGGTCTGGGGCCGGCAGTAAAGCGGTTAGAAAGAGATTCGTCCCGAGATCTGCAGCTGCCTGGCTCCGAACAGGTTGTTGTTGGTCGCGCTCGGAGTCAGGAAGGACGTCACCGGAACAAGGCATCCATTGCTGTGTCCGCCGCAAACGCCCGCCCCGGGCCCCGTATACGTGTATTGCTGCGCATTGACGGTGAACACGTTGGTGTGGTTGAAAACGTTGAACGCCTCTCCCAGGAAGGAGAGCTTCACCCGTTCGCGAATGGCGAACTCGCGGCTGATCCGCAGGTCGACATCGCCCATTCCCGGTCCCGTGTAGAAGTTCCGCGGAAGTCCCGGCGAACGTCCGCCGGTGGCGGTGCCGGAGTTGTTCACCGCTCCGCCCGTCGGGCCGCCGGCGATGGCGCCGGCAGGGTTGCCGCTGATCGTGCCGGTGACGGGTTGACCGGTGGCGATGGTGACGATGCTCGAGAGCGCGAATCCGTGCAGCATGTACCGCAGCTTCGGATTCGAGATCTTCCGCGCGAATTGGGGGATCCACACGAGGTTGCCTACGAAGCGCTGCCGCTGATCCAGGTCGGACCGCGCCTGCTCCAGTTTTCGGTTATAAGGGTCGATCGGCGTGTCGGTGCCGTTGAACGTGCCGAATTGGCCGGGCACCTGCCCTCCGTCGCTTGCCTTGGACAGGGTATAGTTGGCGACAAACTCCACTCCGCCGCTCATGCGTTTGCGGAGGGTGAGGACGAAGCTGTTGTACCAGGAATTCACATCGCTCACTCCGGTGAGGATCGGGCCGGTCGACGGATTGAGCCGGCTCGTGTAGAACGGCACGGAGAACGTGCTCTGCGTCGCGCCGGTCAGGTCGGTGACATCGTAACTGCGCGTGGTGGTCGAAGGAGCGATGTTGGAATCGTAGAACATCGGCAGGCGAAGCGCCCGACTCATGACATAGGAACCCGAAACGCTCATGTTCTTCGGCAACTGGCGCTCGACGGTCAACTCGCCCTCATGCACCATCGGATTGACCCAATCGGGCGCCTGTCCTCTGGTGGTTTGCGTTCCCGCCGGCGGAGTGAACGGCACGACCGCGGGCGTGAGCGCGCCGTTGAACGGAGCCGTGGGCCGGCCGCCCGGAGGCGTGAAGATCAGGTTCGGAAACAGCAGGGCGGGGCAGCTCGTGGGCGTGCAATTGAAGGTCTGTTGAATCACGCCATTCTCCACCCGGGTCGCATAGAACGTGCTGTTGGTGGTCTTGGCGTAGAAAATCCCATACCCGGCCCGCACGACGGTCCCCTTTCCGAGATCCCACGCGACGCCGAGGCGCGGCGCGAAGTTGTTCTTGTCGATATTGATTTTCGAGGTGTACAGCGTGGTCAGGGGCGTAAGCGTGTTCGGTTTCGGAGGTTGCGGAACCAGTTGCACTTCGTAGCGCACGCCGAGATTTACGGTGAGGTTGCGGCGCGCCTTCCAGCTATCTTCCGCGAATCCGGAGAGGTCGGTGTCGTAGAAATCGTCCTTGCCGACTCCCGTCACCGGGTCGGTCACCTGGACGAACGTGGTAAAGTGCCGTCCCGTCAGGTTGTCGCCGAGACTGACGCCGGCGACGTCCGCGACCCAGTTGGAATAATTGTTCGCGCCCGAATAGGTGTAGACGCCGGCGCCCTGAAAGAGATTGATCAGCAGTTCGTGAATCGGACTGACATCGGCGCCCATTTTCAGAGTGTGATGCCCGCGCGTGAGGGAAACGACATCGGCGAACTGCAGCCGGTGCTCGTCCGGAAACGCCGGCCGCGGCAGCGCATTCGGCAGTCCGTAGTTCATGAAGTTCGTGATGGTCACGCTCGGCGCCGTGCCGTTTTCCGAGATTTTCTCGAGATCCCGCGACCATTGGAAGCGAAAGCTGTTGGTCAGATTCGACTTGATGGCGGAATCCCAATTCACCACGAAGATGCGCTCGCGCGTCACCGCCGACCCATTGGCGCTGAGCGATTCATTATTCTGCGTCGCGGCCGTCCGGTAGGAGTTCGGCGCTTTCAGGTTCAAGCCATCGAGCGAAGCGCTGAGATGGTTGCCCGGGGTGAACTGGTAATCCAACTTGCCGAACATGACGTCCTGTCGCGTGGAGCGCGGGAAAGCGCCGAGCTGCGAGGCGATGAAGGCGTTGGCGGCCGCGCAGGTCGCCAACGGAATCGCGGCGAGGCAGTTCTGCGGCCCGTTAAACGACGTGCTCGTATAGGCGATCGGATTCACCTTGCGCGAGCCTTCATAGGTGAAGAAGTAAAACAGTTTGTCCTTTACGACCGGTCCCCCGATACTGCCGCCGAACTGCTGCTGCTGGTGGATCGGCTGGGTATAGATACCGCGCGATTTCTGCAGGGGGTCCAGCGCGTTCAAGGTCGGATACCGAAGGTAGTAGAACAGATCGCCATGCGGCTTGTTGGTCCCGGACTTGGTGACGGCGTTGACCACGCCGCCCGCCGCCTGTCCCAACTCCGCGCTGTAATTGCTCGACGCGACCTGAAATTCCTGGATCGAATCCATGCTGTACACATAGGCCAATGTGGTGCGGCCCTTGGTCTCCGAGAAAAATGCCTGGCTGTTGCTCGTGCCGTCGACGGAGCTCTGGTTGTAGAGTCCCGAAATGCCGCGGTACGACACGAGTCCTGTGCCTCCGTCGGTGGTGACATTGGGAGTCAGCAGGGCGAAGCCCTCCCAGCGCCGGCCGGCGATCGGCAGGTTCTCTTTCTGCGTCTGGGAGACCACTTGCGACATCTCCGTTTTCTCGGTGTCAACGATGCTGGTCTCCCCGGAGACGGTCACCTCCTCCGTGGTGGCCTGGACGGAAAGTGTGAGATTGACCGTAAGGGTCTGGCCCACCTGCAGGCTCAAGCCGGTCCGCACGGTCTTGGAGAAGCCGGGCTTCGAGATCCTGATTTCATAGGCGCCGGGCTGCAGGAATTGCGCGACGAAGATGCCGGCCTGGTTGGTCGCGATGCTGCGCTCGGTGGAGGTCGCCGTGTTGCGCACGACGACGCTGGCATCGGGCACGACCCCGCCACTCTGATCGGTGATCGCTCCCGTGATCGTGCCCGCGCCCGTGGTTTGGGCCGGCAGGTTTGCAGTGAGACAGGCGAAAAATGCCAATGAAAAAGTAAATAGCGTGCGCGTCACAATCATGAAGAGACACCTCTCCCGGTTTTGGAAAGACTTCGATCTACGAGGCTTTCGATCAGTATAGAGCAGACCGCAAGGGCCGGGACCATTACATTCCCTAAAATTATGTGATCGGGCCAATAACCGGAAGCATAGGCTGGATCAGGCCCGCAATGCGCGCAAACGAACGGTTGTCCGGGGGATTCCCCGAGGCATTCGCATCACCGCCCGCGGGAAAATATTCCGCGGCAAAGGTGCGTTGAATTCCACCTGGAGGATTGGATGAAGAACGGACGACGGATTCGGTTTCTGACGGCGGGCGCGGTGTTCGGCGCGATCCTGGTGCTGGGGATCGCGAACAATTTGCGGGGACAGGCGCGTGGGCACTCCGACGATTCGGAGCGAGCTCAAATTGGACTTGCGGTGGCGCCAGTCCCCTTGAATCTGCATGGCAAAGACACGTCGCTGATTGGCTTGGGCAGCTATCTCGTGAACGTGGCAAACGACTGCAACGGTTGTCATACCGCCAACACGACCGCCACATACGCGCAGGATCGTAACCCTTATCTCGGACAGCCGAAGATGATCAATCCCGCCACCTACCTGGGAGGCGGCCGCACATTCGGTTCCGTAGCGCCCAATTCGCCCGTGATTGCCTCCCGCAACCTGACGCCGGACAAGACTGGAACGACAGGCGGCCATACGTTCA
Organism: uncultured Solibacteraceae bacterium; assembly: GCA_964608645.1. GTDB lineage: Bacteria > Acidobacteriota > Terriglobia > Bryobacterales > Bryobacteraceae > CAZSQK01. The sequence goes on from CAZSQK010000026.1 coordinate 22,727, forward strand.
CGGAGTTCTACCAGATCCTCACTACCGGAGTCGATCTCGACAAGGCCCATCCGTCATGCTCGGCGACGGTCACCACCAACTGCCTTCCCGCGCCGTTCGTTGGCGGCGTGCTTCAGGTCATGCCATGGCCATCGTTGCAGAGCCTGTCGATAAACGATATCCGCGCCATCTATGAGTATCTGAGCGCGATTCCGTGCCTCGAAGGTGGACCGGGAGAGCCGCCGAACCGCTGTCACTGAGGGCGCCCGAGCCCCTGCATGGCGGCTTCCTGGAAGGCCAGCCGGACGTCGGAATTGTCCGGGTTCCCTTGCCGTCGCGCTGGAACATGACCGGGTCGGCGTCGGATCCTCGACCACGGAGATGGGCGCGCGGTCTATGCCGCCGGCGCGGCCAGCCCGACTGACGCCGCCGCTTTGCACAGTGCGTCCCAGTTTCCCTGAGCGATCGGCACCCCGTTTTTCCGGCGCTCGCCTTCGATCCGCCATTCGGGGTCGCCCGCCACCAACACCTCGTCATAGCCCGGCGCGCTCGGCGTCGATTTCATAATGCCGACCAGCTTCTCGATCCGCGCCGTGAACTCTTCCACCGGCATGAAGCGCGCGATGTCGATCGCCAGGAACGTCTGGCTCACCCGCACAGTCTTGCCCCGATAGCGGATGCCGCCGATTTCGTTCGCCATGGCGCCCCCGCTCAACACCCCGCACAGGATCTCGACCATCATGGCCAGTCCGCTGCCTTTGTATCCTCCGAGAGGCATCAGCATCCCGGTATACGCCGCCTTCGTTTCGGTGGTCGGGTAACCGTTGGAATCGAAGGCCCATCCGGCCGGAACCTCGGGTTGACCGTTGAGGTATGCCTTGAAGATCCTGCCCGCCGCCACCGTAGTGGTCGCCATATCGAGCAGCCACGGTCCCGGCAGCGCGACGCAGATTGGGTTGGTCCCGAGCCGTCCCTCTTTCCCCTGCCAGGGCGGCACGATCGGAGAGGCGTTGCACATCACGATGCCGATCTGCCCCGCGGCGCGCATCTTCTGCGCCCACCAGGCCGCCGCCCCGAAGTGATTCGATTCTCTCGCGACCGCCATTCCCAGTCCCTGCTCCCGCGCGATCCGGATCGCATGATCGCAGCAGGTCTGGGCGACCCATTGGCCGAGCGCGTTCTGCCCGTCGAACAGAAGGCACGAGCCGGATTCGGAGATCACCTGCCCGTCCGCCGCGGGATCCATCTCGTGGGCCAGAATCTGCTCGATGTAAAAGGGGAGCAGTTGGATGCCATGCGAGTCCACGCCGCGCAGATTCGAGGCGACCAGGCATTCGGCCGCGATGGCGGCTTTGTGCGCCGGCGTTCCGGCGGCCAGGAGGATATCCGTTGCGAATTTCGTCAGGGCGGGAGCGGAGATCAGGGGCATAAGCTTACAGGGTAACGCGCGCGCCCGAACAGCCCAAATGCGCGGCCTTTTACCAAGATCCTGGCGTCTGTGCCGCACTGCACACCGCTCCCGACGGCGCAGTTGCGACACTCGGAATAGCGGGCGCCGGAAGAGCGCCCGCCAGGGAGAATTTCATGGCAAAGAAGATGGAAGGTCTGGAGCAGCTCTTGGTGGACGAGCTAAGGGATTTGTTCGATGCGGAGAAGCAGCTCGTTCGCGCGCTTCCGAAGATGGCGAAATCGGCCTCGGATCAGGAATTGGAGATGGCCTTTCGCGAACACCTCGAGGTGACACGCGGCCAGGTGCAGCGCCTCGAACAGGTCTTCGAATCCATGGACATGCGCGCCCGCAGCAAGCCGTGTCACGGCATGAAGGGTCTGGTCGAAGAAGGCCAGGAGATGATGCAGGAAGACCACGAGGAATCGGTGCTCGATTCGGGCCTCATCGGCGCCGCCCGCAAGGTCGAGCATTACGAAATGGCGGGTTATGAGACCGCCCGGGCTCTCGCCCAACAGCTTGGCATGCGCGACGTCGCACAACTCCTGCAGGAGACCTTGCGCGAGGAAACGGAAACCGACCGTAAACTCGCCTCGATTTCCAAGCGGCTCTTGAAGCAGGGCTCGGCGCAACGGAAACCCATGCCGCGGGCCTCGGGGCGGGGAACGGCGGGCGGTGCGGCCCATCCGCTGACGGACCACGACGAGATCCGGCAATGGGCCGAGGAGCGCGGCGGCACGCCCGCCTGCGTGCGCGGCACGGGAAATCGCGGCGACATCGGCGTGCTGCGCCTCGATTTTCCCGGGTATAGCGGCGAAGAAACTCTCCAGCCGATCTCCTGGGACGACTGGTTCGAGAAGTTCGACGAGCGGAAACTCGCGTTGATTGTGCAAGATAGAACCGGCGGCGGGCAGAAGAGCAACTTCAATAAGCTGATCGGCCGCCCGAAAACCAAATCGAGGCGCTAGACGCCGCGCCAACCGGCCACGCCGGGGTCTCGGCCCGGCGTGGCCCCCACCTGGCATCCCGGAACTTTTTCCCGCCACCGGTGTCTACATCCTTTGCAAGGCAGAATTTTTCCTGATAGGGTGTAGTCAGGAACACATTTGTGAGGCTGCCAGTGGCCACCTCTATATTGGATCTGAGTTCGGAGCGGGCGGAATCGGGCGCTGAGACCGATGATCTCCGCCTCGCCGAGGCTCTTCGCGAAGGTTCCGAACGGGCCTACGAAGATCTGATCGCGCGCTTCCAGCAGCCTGTCTACACACTTGCGCTGCGCCTGCTCAACGATCAGTCCGACGCCGGCGATGTCGCGCAGGAAGTTTTTCTGAAGGTGTTCCGCAATATCGGCAGTTTTCGCGGGCAGAGCACCCTCAAGACGTGGATCTACCGGATTACCGTGAACGAAGCCCATAATGCGCGCCGTTGGTTTTTCCGGCATCGCCGCCGCGAAGTGGAGCTCGATACCCAGCCGGAAGAGGCCCGTAGTTGGAAGGAGATTATCCCGGACCGCAGCCGCTCACCCTTTGACGTCGCGTTCGACCGCGAACAACACGTGATGCTAGAAGCGGCGCTGGAGAAAATTAATCCGATTTTCCGCGAAGCGGTGGTTCTACGTGATATCACCGATCTCGCTTATGAGGAGATCGCGGAAATCCTGGGCGTTTCATTGGGGACTGTGAAATCGCGAATCCTGCGGGGCCGTGAAGCCCTTCGGGAAGAGCTCGTGGGGAGCCTGAAGAACCGGCCGGCCCTGCGACTGGTGCCGAATACGGCAGAGTGACGGTATGAGTTGCGATAACGTGCAAGAACGGGTCTCTTCATTCCTAGACCAGGCTACCCCGGTCGCGGAGCGGGAGAATGTGTTGGCGCACATCGGGTCCTGCCGCGACTGCAGTGCTTATCTGGAAGTCCAGTTGACCATGCGGACGGCGCTCCGCAGTCTGCATCGGCCCCCGGTCCCCGCCGACCTCTCTTCGCGGCTCAGCGTACTCGCGTCCCACGAACGGCAGCGGCGCCTCGCCCGCGTGTCCCTATCCGCCCGCGCGCGCGCCTTCTACAGCCGCGTTCAATTGATGTTCGATAATCTGATGCGGCCGCTCGCCTTTCCGTTTGCAGGCGGACTGGTCTCGTCGATGATGATCTTCGGTCTTCTCGTGCCGAGCCTGACGTTCCAGCACGCTTTCGCCGACCAGGTTCTCTTCACATACCCGGATGGCGAGGTGGTGGTGCTTGGTCCGAACGGCGCCTACATGCCCGCGCCGGAGTCGGAGAATGCCCCTCGGATTCAGCGCGCCGACGCGGCCAGTCCGGAAACCGCCAATGTCGTGGAGCTGACTATCGACCAGAGCGGACGAGTCAGCGATTGGTCGGTGGCCCGCGGCGAACTCACGCAGGACCTCACCAACATCATCATGTTCGGCCAGTTCAGTCCGGCCACCAATCTGGGCGTCCCCATCCAGGCCAAAGTGAAGGCGTTCCAGATTCGCAACGTGCAGACCGCGCCCATCCGCGTGCGCAGCTAAGCGTGGGTCAGCGCCTCGGCCAGCACTTCTTAATCAAAGGTGGAATCCTTGAACGAATCGCCGCGGCCGTCTGCCCCAACCCGGAAGAACTGGTCGTCGAGATCGGTCCCGGCCGCGGCGCCCTCACCGAAAAGCTCCTGAAACGCGCCCGCCGGGTCGTCGCGATTGAAGTTGACCCGTATCTGGTCGAACACCTCCGCGGCCGCTTTGACGATCGCCTGACCGTCATCACCGCCGACGTCCTGACCACCGATCTCAGTCAATGGGGCCGCGCGCCCATCGCCGGAAACCTGCCCTACTACATCACTTCCCCGATTCTGGAAAAGGTCGCGCGGCTCGATTTCCCGCGCGCCGTCTTCCTCATGCAGAAGGAGGTGGCGCAACGCCTCGTCGCCGAGCCGGGGAGCCGCGACTACGGCTATCTCACCGTGCAGACGACGCTCTTCGCCCGGGCGCGCCTCCTGTTCGAAGTGAAGCCCGCGGCCTTTCATCCGCCCCCGAAAGTCGATTCAGCGGTCGTCCTCCTCGAACCGCGCCCCCCCGTGAGCGACGACCCCGACGGCTTCCTCCGCTTTGCCTCCGCCTCCTTCCGGCAGAAACGAAAGACCCTGCGGAACAATCTGGTTTCGCTCTATGGGAAAGAGCTCGTCGAGGCCTGGCCGGAGGCGGGCCTCCGCGCCGAACAGCTATCCCTCGCACAACTGGCCGATCTGTACCGCCGGACCCGCTAGCCGTTCGATTGCACGCTTCAGGGCATGAATGCGATCGGCCTTATTCTGATCACCGCGGCTGCCTTCGCGCAGCCGCATACCAGGTTCGAGGACATTTCCGGGACCCTGATCGACGCCGCCTGTGAGGATCGCAGTGCCCTCAATCTGCAACAGCCGGCGGCGCCACCGAACCTCGCCTCCCAGCCGCCGTCCAGGCCTATGCCCGCGGCGGGCGTCAAGGTCGACGCCAAGACCCTTCAGAAGGAACGCGCGGATGCCATGGCGCATCAGAACCCCGATGTCCTCATGCGTCAGTCCGACCGTTCCTGCGCGGTGACCGGCGCCACCCGCGGCTTCGCTCTCCTGATGTCCAACGGCCGTCTGGTGAATCTCGACGAAGGCGGCAATACCCTCGCACTCCAGGCAATTCAATCGACTCCCGAGGGCCGCGCCATGCTCAACGGCACAGGTGGCGCCATGAAACCGCAGGTTACGTTCCGCGGCAGGGTCCAGGGCGACCGCGTGATCGTGGAGAGGATCCTGAAACTATAGACTCCACCGCGGCGCCGCTTACGTTACTCTAGCGTTAATGACGCCACTTCGCCGTGTCGCGGTTCTCGGAGCCGGAACCATGGGGGCGCGGATCGCCGCTCACTTCGCCAACGCCGGATTTCCCGTCGATCTCCTCGATATCGTGCTTCCCGGCCAGCCCAAGCGCAACGCCGCCGCGCTCTCCGGTATCGAGAACGCCGCCAAACAGAAGCCCGTCGCCTTCTTCACGGACGCCGCGAAAGCCCTGATCACCCCCGGCAACTTCGAGGACGATCTCGGCCGCGTCCGTCACTGCGACTGGATTGTCGAAGCGGTTGCCGAGAATCTCGAGATCAAGCGCCAGCTTTGGTCCAAAGTGGCGGCCCTGCGCGCCCCCGGAAGCGTCGTCTCCACGAACACCAGCGGCATTCCCCTCGCTCATATCACCGAAGGCTTCGACGAGGAGTTCCGCCGCCACTTCCTGGGCGCCCACTTCTTCAATCCGCCGCGCTACCTGCACCTCGTCGAGGTGATTCCCGGCGCCGAAACCCTTCCCGAGGTGCTCGCCTGGGCCTCGGATTTCTGCGATCTCCACCTCGGCAAAGGCGTCGTGCTCTGCAAGGACACGCCGAATTTCATCGCCAACCGGCTTGGCTGTTTCTTCGGCGCCACGATCCACAAGCTCACCTCCGAAGGCGACTACACCATCGAGGAGGTCGACGCGCTGACGGGTCCGCTGATCGGTCTCCCCAAGAGCGCCAGCTTTCGTCTGGTCGACATCATCGGCCTCGACGTCTGGGTGCATGTGCTGCGCAATCTGTATGATCTCGTGCCGGACGATCCCGCCCGCGGCCGCTTCGCCGTCCCTGAGTTCATGGAGCGCATGATGGAGCGCGGCTGGCTCGGCGAGAAGCGGGGGCAGGGCTTTTACAAACGGGTCGGCAAGGAGAAGGAGATCCACGCCATCGACCTGCACACCCTCGAATATCATCCGGCCAACAAACCGAAGTTCCCCTCGGTCGAAGCCGTGAAACCCATCGAGGATCTCCCGCAGCGTCTCCGCGCCCTCGTGGCGAAGGACGATCGGGCCGGCACGTTCGTCTGGACGCTGTTCCGCGATTACGTCCTCTACTCCGCCGGGATGGTTCCCGAGATCTCGGACCGCATTGTCGAGATCGACCGCGCCATGCGTTGGGGCTATAACTTCGCCTATGGCCCCTTCGAGCTCTGGGACGCGCTGGGAGTGCCGGAAACCGCCGCTCGCATGCGCAAGGAGGGCTGCGCGATTCCCGCCAACGTCGAGCGCATGCTGGCCTCCGGCGCGCAATCCTTCTATCAGACCGAAGACCGCGGCGGTGAACCCGGCGCGCGCTACTTCGATCTGAATGGCGCGCGCTACGAAGCGCTCGAGTCCCGCCCGGGTATTCTCGTGCTGACGGACCTGAAACGCGCCCGCGGCGTCGTTAAGAAGAATGCCGGGGCGTCCCTCATCGACCTCGGCGGCGGCGCTCTCTGCCTCGAGTTCCACAGCAAGATGAACTCGCTGGGCGATGACGCGGTGCAAATGATCGGCGCCGCGATCGCGGAAACGTCACGGAATTTCCAGGCGCTGGTCATCGCCAACCAGGGCGAGAACTTCAGCGTCGGGGCCAATCTCATGATGGTCCTGCTGCCCGCGCAGGAGGGCGAGTGGGATGAGCTCGACGCCGCGATCCGCCGTTTTCAGGGCGCCGCCATGGCGATCAAGTACGCGCCCAAGCCCGTGGTGGCCGCGCCGTTCGCGATGACGCTCGGCGGCGGCTGCGAGTTCGTGTTGCACTCCGCGCGCGCGCAGGCGTCGGCGGAGACCTTTATGGGGCTGGTCGAAACCGGCGTCGGCCTCGTCCCCGCCGGCGGCGGTTGCAAGGAAATGCTGCTGCGGCTCGGCAGCGCCAGGAAAGCCTTCGAGCTGATCGGGTATGCCAAAGTCTCCACCAGCGCGGAGAACGCGCGCGAGCTTGGGCTGCTGCGCCCGCAAGACGCCGTGTCGATGAACCAGGAGCGTCTCATCGATGACGCACGGCGCGCCGCCCTCGCCCTGGCGCCCACGTATGCCCCCGGAGCGCCGCGCGACAATATCAAAGTGGAGGGGGATGCCGGTTACGCGCTCATGAAAGTCGCGCTGTACCTGGCCCGTGAGGGCGGTTATATCAGTGAGTACGACGCGGTCGTCGGGGAAAAGCTCGCCCACATCCTGAGCGGCGGACGCGTCACGGGCGAGCAACTTGTCTCCGAACAATACCTCCTGGATCTGGAGCGCGAAGCCTTCCTCAGCCTCTGCGGCCAACCGAAAACGCAGGAGCGGATGCAGCACATGCTGAAAACCGGCAAGCCTTTGAGGAACTAGAAACCTATGCCTGAAGCCGTCATTATCGACTGTCTCCGCACCGCCGCCGGCAAAGCCCCGCGCGGCGCCCTACGCAACAGCCGTCCGGACGATCTGGGCGCGACCGTCATCCGCGCTCTCCTCGAACGCTATCCACAAGCGAAGGAGGACGTCGAGGACGTGATCGTCGGGTGCGCCATGCCCGAGGGCGAGGCCGGCGGCAATATGGCGCGTCAATCGCTGCTCCGCGCCGGGTTGCCCGACACCGTCACCGGCATGACGATTAATCGTTTTTGCAGCTCGGGACTGCAAGCCATTGCGCTCGCGGCGGACCGGATCCGGTCCGGCGGCGCCGATGTCATCATCGCGGGCGGCAGCGAGTCGATGAGCCTCACGCCGCGCGGCGGTCTCAAGCCGGCCCCCAATCCCTGGTTCGTTGACCATTGGCCCGAGGTCTACATGAACATGGGGCTGACCGCCGAGCGTCTGCAACGAAAGTACGGCATTTCCCGCGAGGACGCCGACTCCTTCTCTCTGCGCAGCCACCAAAACGCCGTGCGCGCCATCGAAAGCGGCCATTTCGAGGAGGAAATCGTCCCGGTGGACGTCGAGAACGTCACTCCCCGGGAGCGCACGAAGTCCGTCTTCCAGCGCGACGAGGGCCCCCGCGCCGACACGAGTCTGGACGTTCTGCTGAAGCTCAAACCCGTCTTCCATGCGAAGGGGACCGTCACCGCCGGAAACTCCTCGCAGACCAGCGACGGCGCCGCCGCTGCGCTCGTCATGTCCGAGACCAAGGCGCGGCAACTGGGTCTGAAGCCGCGGGCGCGTTTCGTGAGCTTCGCCACCGCCGGAGTTCCGCCGGAGATCATGGGCATCGGCCCGGTAGCCGCAATCCCGAAGGCGCTCGACAAGGCCGGCATCAAGCTGGACGACATCGGAGTGATCGAACTCAACGAGGCCTTCGCCGTGCAGGCGCTGGCCGTGATGCGAGAGGCCGGCCTCGATCCCGAACGTGTCAATCCGAACGGCGGCGCCATTGCCCTGGGGCATCCGCTCGGCTGCACCGGCGCCAAGCTGACCGCGACCATTTTGCGCGAGATGGGCCGCCGCCAGGCCCGGTACGGCATGGTCACCATGTGCGTCGGCGGCGGTCAGGGCGCGGCCGGTATCTTCGAATCCATGCAGTAGCGGCTCTGGCCCCCACATTGCTCTATTCACCGTGGAGGGCCCATGCGACTCTTGTTAGCGGGCGCACTGATCGCCGCTTGTGCGCTGGCCGCCACCGATGCTCACCCGCGGCTTCACGAGTACCGCCGCAATGCGGTTGGAAAACGCACGCTTGGCGCCTCAATCGCGGGCGCGGGAATTGCGCAGGCGCGCAACAGCCCCCATCAGTGGGGCCGCGGCGCCGGCGGGTTTGCCGCCAGGGTGGGGTCGCGTCTCGGGCAGCATGCCGCCAAGGAAGGGATCCAACTCGGGGTGAGCGCGTTGCGGCATGAGAACCTGCACTACCAGAAGTCGGACAAGCATGGCACGCTGCCGCGCCTCGGCGACGCCGTCAAGCACACCTTCATCGTGCCGAAAACAAACAAGCCAGGCAAGAAGACCGTCGCGATGGGGCGAGTCTCCGGGAACCTCGGAGCCGGTATGATCTCCCAGGCATGGATGCCCGCCGCGGGGATCGGGGCCGGCCTCGCCAGCGGCGGCATCGGTCTCGGCGCCGACGTCGGCGTGAATATCGCCCGCGAGTTCTGGCCGCGCAAACACAAGCACGAGCGAAAACAGGTGACGCGAGTCATACGACCCCGAAGATCCTAACGGGTCATCAGTCCGACGCACTTCACCCCGGCGCCGCGGGCGATATCGATCACCTCCGCCACCTCTCCGAAGTTCAGGTCCTTCCCGGCGCGCACGAAGACCACATCGTTCGCGCCGGTCTTGAAGAGCGCCAGTAACCGGTTTTCCAAGCGCGCCAGGTCGAGGTCCTCCTGATTCAGACTCACCTTGCGATTCGCATTCACCGTAATCACGATGTCGTGCCGCGGAACCGCCGGGCGGTTATCCGCCGCCGCGTTCTGCGGAATCAGCGCATCGAGCCCCCGCGGCGCGAGCGGCGTGATCACCATGAAGATAATGATCAACACCAGCAGCACGTCGATCATCGGTGTGACGTTCATGTCGGCTTTGTGCGCGCCGGCAGGCCCCATCGAAATTGCCATGTGTCCTCTCCCTGGCTGATTGGACACTGCGCGGCGCCGGAAGTTCCTGCTTACTCCTCGAACGGAAATGCCGTGCCCGCCGGGAAGTGCAGACCGAACCGCGCGGATAGCGTTTCGAGCAGCTCCGCATTATCCCCGACCGGAGTCTCCGTCGACCCCGAGGCGGTCCGCTCGATCAGCGTGCGATTCACCAGCATCGTCCGCACGTCCGGCCCCGGTTGCTGCGCCAACAGCATCCTCCGAAACACCGACCCCGGGTACGTCGACGTGTAGTGGTTCGCCACCTCGTAATCGACCGGATAATGCTCCTCCATTCCGAAGCTGTACAGGTCGACCCATCCATCGAGGCTCCACGACTGCAATACGTAATTCGGGCGCTCCTCGATGAGCCGATGCTTCCACGAAAACTGAGCCGATATTTCGCCGGGACGGAACCACACCGGATGCAGCAGCCCGTCGGCCCCGAAGCCGGCATCCGCCAACCAGCGTTCGCTGCCGGCGTCGACCACCAGCAGCATGTGGCACCGCGGACGGATGCCAGTGGCGCCCATCCGCACCCGCGCCGCCAGCCTCGTCACGCGGAACCCCGCCCTTTCCAATACAGCCGCAAACAAGGCGTTGTGTTCGAAGCAGTAGCCGCCGCGCCCGCCGCGCACCAGCTTGGCCCACACGCTGTCCAGGTCCAGCCGGATCGGCCGCCCCAGCAGAACGTCGAGATTTTCGAACGGGATGTGCGTCGCATGGGCGAGATGCAGCGCGTGCAACACCTCGACGGTCGGCGCAAACGGGCCGCTATACCCGATCCTCGCGGCGTATTCGTTCAGTTCCATGGTCGCGAACTTCCGATTATCATCAATTATGCTTCTGCGGGCCGAAGCTCTTCTTCTGTTCGCATCGCTCGCCTCGAACCTGGCTGCAGCCGGACCGCCGTATCTTGCGGTGGTCGAAAAGGTCGCGGGAGCAGTCGGGTTTTACAGCGAGGATGGCCGTCAGCTCGGCCTCGTCAAGGTGGGAAGTTTCCCGCACGAGGCGGCGCTCTCCTCCGACGGCAAACTGCTCTACGTCAGCGACAATGGCGTGCTCTGGATGACCGACGGACGCGCTCGGCACGAACGCCATCTCGATCGTCGACGTCGCCGCCATGCGGAAGATCGCCGATATCGATCTCGGGTGCTTTCATCGGCCTCATGGCATCGCGGTTCTTCCCTCGGGCATGCTGTTGGCGACAACGGAACGGCCGTTCGGCCTGATTCTCGTGAATCCCGGGGAGCGGCGCGTGGTCCGCGACTTCGATATTCGCGGCAAGAGCCCGCATATGGTGATGCCGGGCCCCGGCGCCCGCTGGGCCTTCGTCAGCAACAGCGATTCCGATTCCGTGGCCGCGGTCGAGTTGGCGACCGGGAATGTCAAAGTCATCCCGACCCCGGCGCACCCGCAAGGCGGCGTTCTCTCCCGCGATGGCCGCCGCTTGTATATGACGTGCACCAATGCCAACGCCATCGCGATCATCGACACACAGTCGTTCGCAGTCGTTGGCACGATCGCCACCGGCAAGGGTCCGGCCCGCATCGCCCTGACGCCCGACGGAGGCGTCCTCGTGTATAACCTCCAGTACGAGCCCGCCGTCGGTTTTGCCGATGTCGCGAGCGGCAAACAGACCGCAGTCGTTCCGGTCAGCGGACGTCCTCTTTCCCTGACCTTGAGCCGCGATGGAAGCCGCGCATTCGCCGGTCTCCAGGAAATCGACAAGCTGGTCTTCGTTTCCACCAGGGACCGGCGAGTCGAGCGCGTGCTGGATCTGCCGAAAGGAAGCGGTCCCGACCCCGCCATTCCGCTTCGCTAGCGAATGAGGAGCCGGAAGTCAGGAGTCGGATCAGCCGAGACGTCTGCCGGAACAGCGCCGCGGGCGGGCCATTAGATTCAAACCTATGTCACAAATTCGCTATGGAGATCGTTATCGAGAAGATGCAGCCCGCCGAAGGACACATGCTATTCGTATCCGATGATCGGGAGCCGGCGCCCTCGCAGCTCGCGGCTTGGGGTATCCTGACCGATGCGGATTTATCACCGTTGCGACGGAACCGCGATGTGAATCTCGGCCGGAAACGGCGACCGGTCTTGGCGGGGATGCTGATGGCGGCAATCCCGGCTATGGTTGGCCTGATCTGCGTTCCTTCGCTCCGGTCGCAGTCGATGGCGGCCAAGCGGCCGTCATTTGAAGTTGTCTCCGTAAAGCTGCACAAAGACAGTGGCACGGGTCCTCGTGGTTCCCGCACCGCCTACGGTCCACAGGGAGTGGAGTTCGGAGCGCGTCAGATCCGTTTCCTCATGGGTGAGGCCTACGGCGTGCCGCTGAGCCGTATTAACGATGAGGCGTTTAGACATCTCGATTTTGGGACCGGTTACGATATTGTGGCGAAGGCAGGCCACCCGGGGTCGAGGCCGCAGATCCGTTTGATGCTGCAGTCCCTCCTGGAGGACCGCTTCAAACTGCGGTTCCACCGTGAGACCAGGATGGAACAGGTCTATAAGCTCCAGGTAGCCAAGGGGGGATCGAAACTGGAGGCAGCGGCAGACGACGGGGACACTCCCGTGAGGCGCAGCGGCGACGACGTCATCTTCCGTAACGCGGAAGTGTACCGCCTTGGCGGTTTTCTCTCGGGCACACTCGACCACGCGGTCATCGACGAGACGGGGCTAGATGGCCTGTACAACTTCGTGGTGAAGTTACCCGCCGAGCTGCGGGGGAAATCCGTCGGCTCATCGGACTTGCCCGCGGCGGCGCGGTTCGCCGATGCCCTGAAGCCGCTGGGCCTGCAACTGATTGCCGGCACGGGCTCCGTCGAGTATTTTGTCATCGACCACGCCGAGCGCCCGGTAGAGGACTGACGAGGGCGCCGAAATGAAACGGTTGTCACTGGCGGTCGTGCTGCTTGCGTCGTGCCAACTCCACGCGCTGGGCGCCGACCGAAGCCCACTTCCGGCGCCCACCGGCAAGCATTCGGTGGGCCGAACGCTTTTCCATTGGATCGATGAATCGCTTCCAGATCCCGACATCCAGGATGGCCACCGCGAGATCATCGTTTGGGCTTGGTATCCGGCGACGGTGACCCCCAAGGACCAGCCAGCGGAATGGATGCCGGGAAAGTGGGGCGAGGTCTTCGGGGCGGCACACCTCAAATCGCATCCAGGAGCGATTAGCGAGGAGCAGCCCATCGGTTCGATTCTGTCTCATGCGTATCCGAATGCGGCGGGAGACACATCCCGGCGTTATCCGATCCTGCTATTCGCCCCGGGACTTGGCAACACGCCTCTCGATTACACAACGATCATTGAAGACGTGGCGAGCCACGGCTACATCGTTCTGGGCGTTGTATCTCCCGAATTTGGGCGTGCCAGGGTATTGTCGGATGGGCGAGTTTTCCAAGGCCATGATCCGGCGGAGTGGGCGGCGCGCCGGGGAGGAAGCCCATCGAGAGAATCTGCCTGGCGTGCCTTCGAAGAAACACGCATCTACAGCCGAGATCTTCGTTTTGCGCTGACCGCGCTTGCAAACGTCCAAGGCGGTCCGCTGAAAGGCCGCGCGGATCTCAGCCGTGTCGGCGTCTTCGGCCATTCGTTGGGAGGAGCGGCCGCGCTGCGGTGCGCTCGCGACGATGCGCGGGTGCGAGCTGTGTTCGATATCGACGGCTCACCGATCTGGAGCAGCGACGAGGGAGCGCTTCACAAACCGCTACTGGTGTTGAGCGCCGCCAGCACCTCGGCACGGTATGATACCGTCCTGGCCGGCGCAATGCCCGGCCGCCATTTGAGGCTGGCGGGAACCGAACACGCGTTCTCGAAAGATCTTCAGGTATTGCCGTTCGTATTGAAGGGCAGTCCGACTTCGGACGCCGGGGCAAACTTGATTTCGCCGGCACGCGCGCTTCGGGTGACGGCGGTGTTTGCCCAGGCGTTCTTCAACCAATACCTCAATGGAAACCGCGAGCGGCTGCTGGATGGCCCGGCCGTGGATTACCCGGAAGTGGGTTTTGTGACGACTCAGCCACGGGGTAAATGACGGAGTGCCTGTGCGAATTGTCTCTATGCCGTTTTTGGGTACAGGTGTAACCCGGTCTGCCGTAGCTGGCGTTATGCTCTCTAGCGGCTAGCAGAGAGCGGCCATCAACGCCCCCCGGGCCGTCGAATTCAACGGGTCCGTGGAGATCCGGATCTCGGAGAGTTTGACCGGCAGTTCGTTGGCGCGCAACGCCGTTGTGAAGCGGTCGAGAAAGCCCTTCGGCATGCTCGTGCCCCCGCTCAGCACCAGCGGAACGGACTGCTCCAACTTCGGCAGCCGTTGCGCGGACGAAATCTGCGCGCGGAGCGATTCCACCAGGTGCGCGATCATCTCGTGATAGTAAACCGTAATCGCGTTCTGCACACGGTCGCTCGAGAAACCGTTCAACCGGAAGCCCTGTTCCTTGTGGATCCGCATCCGTGTCGCGATGTCGCCCGTAACCAGCGCCGCCTGCGAGTCGACGAAGTCGCCCGCTTTCGGGACGCTGAAACTGATGACCGGGACCGACAGGACGGCCAGGCACACATTGCACAACCCGCTGCCGCAGGAAATGCCGATACCCGTGAAGTTGGAATCGCCCAATTCGCCGAAGATGACGGCCAGACCCTCGGCAATCGGACCGGCGTCGTACCCTAGTTCCTCCAGCACCTGCTGAATGCATGCTTGATGGTAGGGAATCCCGACATCACCGTCCGGAAGCGGCGAGGGCACGCTGAACAGGATTTTCTGTTGCGGCGCCCCGGCCTTGCCCACCAGCCATGAGATAATGCTGCGCACCACCGCCAGACTGTGTGGCTCCTGCGGATTTAGGGTTCCGTTGCGCATCGGGCGCCGCGTCTCCACGTGGAACACCTCCGCGAACCGCTGCGCGTCGTTTCCGATCACGACGATCTCCGAGCCCCTCACTTCGTGAAACACGTTCTCGCGCTGCAGTAGGCTCAAGGCCAGCTTCGAATACGGGATGGCCAGGAAGGCGTTCAGCTGCGACTCGTAGACATACTTCTTTTCGACGCTGCGCGCCGCCACGATCCGGCTCGTGCCGACGTCCAATCCCAGCGGGTGCGTGTATTCTTGTTCGGTTGTGTTCACTGCATCGTCTCCTCGACTACAGAACTCATCGAACGGAGTACCGGTTCGCTTCGAATCCGATTGGACAGACGTCTGAGGATTCGGATTTCGTCTGGGTCCGGCCCGGGGGGTTGCTCCCCTTACCAGCGCGCCACGGTGGCGCGCTCCAGAACTGCTGTCAGTCCCGTTGGGGGCGCGGTGGCGTTTTCGGGCACGCACATCGCCGCCGCCTCGGCGATGCATTTCGTTTGCCGGAGCTTCTTCTGCTGCCACTGCCGGAAACGGTCCTGTTCCTGCGCCACCTCGTCGAGATTGGCCTGCACGCGCGCCATGTACTGGTTCGTCACGCTCTCCAGTTCGCCGCTCAGCCGGCGGTTCTCTTCTGCGCGCGCCTCCTCGAAACTCCGTAGCTGCTCCTGCTGCTCCTTGTCGTACTCGTTGAGCGCGCGTTGCCTGCCCACGGCGTCCTGTAGAAGGTTGTCGATTCCGGCGCCCATCGCTTCCAGCGCCATCAGCACCGCGCAACGTCTCGATTCGGCCGGCAGGCCCGCGAGATGCTCGCTGTTCATCATCTCCACGACGTCCAGGATTCCGCAGCGGCTGGGCGTCCGTTTCTCTCCCACCGCCCGGCAGATCCGATCCAGATCCGCGCGAGTCTCAGAAGGAAGAGCGCCTCCGGAGCCTTCGCGAACCGGCGGCGAGGGCCGTTCGTTCTCCTCCGGCACGTCACCGCCGCCGGCGCTGCCGTTGCCGATACCCTTGGACGAAAAGTTAAACCATCGTTTCAACATCGCGAGCTCCATTCGGTGGAATCTCTGTCCGAAACCTTAGAATCGGTAGGAAGACTTTGGAGCTTTAGAGCTAACGCGAGACATTTGCGACTAAGGCTTTTTCGGAATGGCGCCGATAGAGGGGCAGGATGGCGAGCATTACACAGGCTTCGGATTTCCAGCCCTGGGTCGAAAACGTCGCCGGTTTAATCTCGGACCCCGTTAAGCGTCTGCGGTTCTTGCGCACGGTCGCGCCGCTCGCCCATGGCGCCCGCGAACCGCGCCGGCGCCACTGGCGTCGCCTCGCTTGGGCGCTGTTGTTGCTGGCCGGAGTCGCCGCGGTCCTGCTCTCGATCTCTTTGACGCGCAAAGATCGAGAAGCCCCGGTGATCCTCGCCGTCAGACCGGCCGCTCCCATTCCTCTCGTAGACCGGCCGTCCTCCGACGTCTGGCGCGTCGAGGAAAGAGGAAACTTCGAGGTCTACAGCAATGGGCTGCGGATCGACAACACCTTCGCCGTCTCGGACCGTTCCCGCTCGTACCTCGCATTTCCGAGTGACCGCGACGGCCCTGCGGTCCAGCGATCGGAGCCGGCGGGCATCGTCTTTCATAGCACCGAGAGCCACCAGGCGCCGTTCGAGGCGGCGCACAATGACGACCTGAAGAAAATCGGTGAGTCCCTGCTCGAGTCGCTGCGCCGCCGCCGGTCATATCACTTTCTCATCGATCGTTTTGGTCGTGTCTACCGTGTGGTCGTCGACACCGGCGCCGCCCGGCACGCCGGCCATTCCGTATGGGCGGATGCGCAGTGGGTGTACGTGAATCTGAACGAAAGCTTTCTCGGAGTCGCATTCGAGGCCCGGACCGGCGGTCAATCCGGCCCGGAAGTGACGGCCGCCCAGACCCGGTCCGGGGCGATGCTCACCGAGATGCTTCGCGCTCGCTACCATATCCCCGCGTCCGCCTGTGTGACACACGCGCAAGTGTCGGTGAATCCTTCCAACATGCGTGTGGGTTATCACGTCGATTGGGCTGCGGCATTTCCCTTTCAGGAATTGGGCCTGCCGGACAACTATGCCATCGCCCTCCCGTCGATTTGGACCTCTGGCTTTGAAGCGGATGAAGTCTTTCGGAATGCCGCTGGCGGAAAGATGCAAGCAGGGATTGAATTGGCCGCGCGATTGTTCCAGGACGGCGCTGCCGCGGCAGGCCTGCGCCCTCTGGAACACCGTAAGCAGTTACAGCAGGTGTATCGGCGGAGGCTGGCAGCCGTCCGAGGTTTCGCGGGCGGCGGGGGATGACGGGAAAAATTCGCGCCCGCGCAGCGACGCCACGGGCGCGAAGGAGGGAATCCTACATCTGGTTGTGGTTGGTCGTCAGCGATCCCCCGCGAATTCTGGTCTGTATCCTCCGAGTGCAGATTGAAGCCTGCTGGTAGTAATGGAGGCAGGAGCGCCCGGATATTCGTGCCAGATCCAAAATTTGTCGATCGCGGATTCCCTATTTCGACGGCACGCGATTTCCCGCAATCCACACCGAATCGATCTTTCGCGTGTTCGCGATATCGTCCAGTGGGTTGCCCCCCAGCACGATGAGGTCGGCCCAACGGCCGCGTTCGAGCGTGCCGAACTGATCCGAGGCTTTCAGCGCCCGCGCCCCCGTGCTCGTGGCCGCCACCAGCGCCTGCATCGGCGTCAGACCGGCCTTTACCATGTGTTCCAGTTCGAGGTGCTCGAAGTAGCCCTGGAACCGGTACGGCGGCCCCGTATCCGTGCCCATCACCACCGGAACCCCCGCGTCGTGCACCTTCTTCAGGTTGCGCATGGCGACCGCCAGATGTTCCTTGTACCACTGGCCGTTCTTGTCGTTGCGCATGCTCTCCTGGAACGTCGCGTCCCCCGCCTTCGCGATCTCGGCCTGGTTGCCGTCCCGCGTCAGGAACGGGTCCTTCAGGAATGCCGGCTTCTCCCCATATACATAGGTCGACACTTCGCGCAGAAACGTCGGACAGTAATAGGCGCCGTTCTTCTTCATGAGCGCGAGAAACTCCCCGTCGACCTCCTCGTCGCGGACGCTGTGCGCGATGAAGTCGGCCCCCAGCCGCAATACCGCCTTCGCGTCGGCCAGCGTGACGATGTGCACGGCTACCCGCATCCCCTTCTTGTGCGCCTCGTCGATGATCGCCGTGTAGGCCTCAACCGGCATCTTCGCGCCCTTCCCGAGATTGTCGTCGAGCCGGAACTTGACGATCTCGGTCTTTGCCGCCGCGATCGCGTCCACCGCCTTGCGTCCTTCCTCGGCGGTCTTCGACGTAGGAATCGGTCCCGCGATAAAGAGCCGCGACCGCATCAACCCTGGCGTCTGTTGCTCGGCCCGCGTGCGGTCGCGCAACTCGATCTCCTTATCCCCGCCGAGGCTGAAGACGGTGGTCACGCCATACCGCGCGTACAAACCGAGTTGGTCGAGGCTGCCGACATGGCCGTGTCCGTTGACCAGTCCGGGAATGATCGTCTTTCCGCTCGCGTCGATCCGCTCCGCGTCTGCCGGAACCTTCACCGATCGTCCGACCGCCTCGATGCGCCCATTGCGCACAAGGATCGTCGCATTCTCGATCGCCGCCTTCCCCGTCCCGTCGATGACCCGCGCGCCCGTGAATGCCTTGGGCGCGTCGGCCCCAACCGCGGCGCACACGTAGCCCGCGGCTAGCAGTAGTCCGATCTTCTTCATTCCGGTAGTATACTCGACCCAAATGCGCACTCTGGTCTGTGTCCTCTTGTCTGTGGCGGCCCTGGCGGCCCAGCAGCAGCCCCCGAAGTCGTATTCGCCCACCGATGCCGAACTCCGCCAGATCGAGGCGAAGACCAATGAGCTCGGCGCGATGCTGAAGAAAGTCGAAGGCCACGCACTCTACCCCGACGCGGCCATCTACCATAAGGCCGCCGAGTACATCGTCCGGCAGCCCGGCGAATTCGCCAACGCGGCGGCGGTGAAGGACACGCTCGCCGCCCTCGACACCGGCATCGCGCGCGCCGCCGAGTTGGCTGCCGGCACGGCGTCGTGGACCACCCGCAAGGGCCGCATCCTCCGCGCCTACCGCTCCGCAGTCGACGGCAGTATCCAGCCCTACGGTCTCATCATTCCCGAATCCTATTCCGGCCAGCCCGTCCGGCTCGATGTCTGGATGCACGGCATGAATCGCAACCTGAACGAGATCGCCTTCATCAAGGGGCACGAGGGGAAGACGCCCGTTCCGCCGGACCAGCAGTACATCCAGTTGGACGTCTACGGCCGCAGCAACGTCGCCTATCGCTGGGCGGGTGAAGCCGACGTCTTCGAGGCGCTGCATTCCGTCGAAAACCGGTACAAGATCGACCCCCAGCGCATCGCGTTGCGCGGCTTCTCCATGGGGGGCGCCGGGGTGTGGCATGTCGGCGTCCATCACCCTGACGAGTGGGTCGCCTTCGAGGCAGGGGCCGGGTTCACCGAGACCAAGGTCTACGCGAAGAAGGTCGATCTGCCCCCGTACCAGGAAGCCGCGCTCCACTACTATGACGCGGCCGATCACGCGCTCAACGCCACCAATGTCCCCTTCGTCGGCTACGGCGGCGAAATCGACCCACAGTTGCAAGCCTCCAAGAATATCCAGGCGCAACTCCTCAAGGAGGGTGTCAATCTGGAGACGATCCGCGCCCTCTTCCTGGTCGGTCCCGGCATGGGACACCAGTGGCATCCCGAAACGCACAGGGTCTCCGAGCGCTTCATTGAAGAAGCGGTGGCCAAGGGCCTGACCCCGCCCGCCCACGTCCGCTTTGTCACCTACACCACCCGCTTCAATCGCGCTTTCTGGATCACCGTCGAAGAGCTGGAGCGCCACTACCAGCGGGCCGATGTGGACGGCAACCGCGCAGGCAACCGCACCGTAGTGACCACGAAGAACGTCGCGCGCATCCACGTCGACGGGCCCGGCGCCCTCTCGCTCGACGGGCAGGACTTCCCCGCCACCGGCGTCTTCGCGAAGGCGAACGGCAAGTGGGCCAAGGCCGGCGCGCCGCAGGGTCTGCACAAACGTCATGCGCTGCAAGGCCCGGTGGATGACGCGTTCGTCGAATCCTTCCTCTGCGTCCGTCCGACCGGGAGCGGCACGAGCGCCACCGGGTACGGGCTCGCCACCCTGGATCGCCTTCAGAAGGTCTTCTCGAAGTGGCTGCGCGGAGACCCCCGCGTGAAGGACGATCGCGCCGTGACCGCCGCCGACATCGCTGACAATAACCTCATCCTCTTCGGCGACCCGTGGAGCAACAGCGTCATCGCCAGGGTGGTTGCGAAGCTGCCGATCCAGTGGACGAAGACGCAGATCACGCTAGCCGGCCGGACGGTCGAGACCTCGACCCACGTCCCGGTCCTGATCTACCCGAACCCGTTGAATCCCGCGAAGTACGTGGTGATCAACAGCGGCCACACCTTCAGCGACTACGACTGGCGCGGCACCAACGCCAATCTCTACCCGCACATCGGAGACTACGCCTTGATGTCGATCGCCGGCAATGTGGTCGCCCACTCCGGTTTCTTCGACGAGCATTGGAAGTAGGGCGGCCTCACCTACCGCCGGTGAACCGTGACCGCCGTCCGATCCACCGCCTTGAGATTCAACTTGCCGCACATCGCCATGTCGCGCGCGAAACCGGACTGGATCGTTTCCACGACCCCCTGCACGCCCTCGGCCCCATATGCCGCCAGCCCCCAGATCGCTGGCCGTCCCAGCAGCACGGCATTCGCTCCCAGCGCCAGCGCCTTCAACACATCGCTTCCGAATCGCACGCTGCCATCCATCAGAACCGGAATTTTTCCCCCGGCCGCGTCCGCAATCGAGGGCAGCACCTCGATCGGCGATGCGATCCCCGGAACCGCCTTGGGCGAGTAGTTCGAAACCACGATCCCCTGCACCCCCGCCGCGATCGCCTTCCGCGCCTCCTCCGGACTCATCACGCCCTTGAGCACCACGGGAGCCGTGACCCTCTGCCGCACCCGGTCGAGCGCCTTCCAATCGAAGCCCGCCGTGACCGTCACGCACAGAGCCTTGCAGCCGCTCTTTATCGCCTGCGCGACGTTGCCGCGCGCCTCGCCGTCCAGATAGACCTGGTACCACAGCGGCGTCTTCGCCACCTCCGCGATCTGCTCGATCGGATAGCTCGAATCCGCAGCCACCACCATCGGCGCCTTGGCGGCCGACGCGCCGCGCGCCATCGCCAACTCGCCCTCCGCGTGGTACCGCTTCTGCTGCGCCATCGGCCCCACCAGAATCGGAGTGAACAGGGTGTCGCCGAAAAGTTGCAGCGATAGATCCATCTGCCGCGCATCCATCATCAGCCGCGGGCGGAACGTGATCTTCTCGAACGCTGCGCGCTCGCTGCCCTCCACGGACGCAAATGTCAGCGGGTCCAACCGGCGCTCCGCCGCCGCGCGAAACTCCTCCGCGTTCACCAGTTCCTGCGAAGGAGGAATGCGGCCCGGCGGTTCGCCCGAAGGCCTCTGCGCGCGCAACACCGGCGCCGCCGCCCCGCAGAGAGCCAGCGCCTGACGTCTTGTGAGCCGTCTCATGGGAAATCCGTCCTCACGACCTTGTGGTCGACTGACGCCAGCGTCGTGCGCCCGGTGTACGCCATCGCCTGCGTCAGCTCCGCCTGCAGAATCTCGAGGATCCGTTGCACGCCCGGGGCCCCGTACGCCCCCAGCCCCCATCGCGGAACCCGCCCCAGGCAGACCGCGCTCGCGCCCAGCGCCAGCGCCTTCAGCACGTCCGAGCCGCGCCTTACGCCGCTGTCGAACAGGATCGGCGCCTTGCCTCCCACCGCGTCCACGATTTCCGGCAGCACTTCCAGCGTCGATGGCCCATAGTCGAGCGACCGCCCGCCGTGGTTCGAAACGTAGATGCCGTCGAGCCCATGCTCCAGGCACAGCTTCGCGTCCTCCGCCGTGTTGATTCCCTTCGCCAGCAGCGGAACCTTCACCAGGGGCCGAAGCTGATCGAAGATCTTCCACGTATAGAACAGCCGGGATTCCGGGATGCGGTACGGGTTTCGCGGCGCGGTGCGGCGCATCGCCGGCGGCCGCGCGTTCAGATTGCGATCGTGCAGAATCCGGTCGTGCTCCGCCGCCTGCTGATCGATCGTCACCACGATCGCCTTCGCGCCCGCCGCCTGCGCCTTTTCCAGGTAATCCTTGCTGTCGTCGACGTTCTCCCGCGGGTACAGTTGCGCCCACAACGGACCCTTCCCCGCCGCCGCCACCTTCTCGAAGGGCAGGCTGCTCACCTGGCTGACGATGTACGGCGTCTCCGACGCGCCCATCGCGCCCTTATACGTGCCGATCTCCGCGTCCGGGTGCAGTTGATTGTGGGTGGCGGATGGCGAAACGAAGATCGGGAACGCCATCTTGGTCCCCAACACCTCCGTCGCGGTCTGAATCGGTCCCGCGCCGAGTACCCGGTTCGGCACGAGCTCCACCCAATCGAATGCCTGCCGGTTCCGCCGCAGCGTGAACTCGCTATCGCTGCCATAGGCCGTGTAATCGTAGTTGTAACGTGGGACCTTAGCATACGCCACCGGCTCGAAATCGAAGGCGTTATTGAGCTCGGCGAGAGCCGGTATCCGGCTGTGATCGCGGAACGGATCCTGCTGTCCGCGCAGCAGCGGAGAGCCCGCCAGAAACCCCGCCAGGGCCCGAAACGCAGTCCGGCGGTTCAAACTCCGCCTCCAAGCCTCCTCGCGTCCCTTCATGGTGTGGCAGTGTATGCGACCCCGTGGAGAGTGTCAACCGTCCGTCACGCCCCACCATCCATCCAAATCGTACAGAATGGTATGTGCACGGAGGGGATGCCTTGTTGGTTCGTCTGTTCCTGGCGGTATTCGTTGCTGGCCTGTCCTCGGCCGCCGAGAAGCCCGTCGATTTCGATCGCGATGTCCGCCCGATCCTGTCGGATAACTGCTTCACCTGCCATGGCCCCGACGACAAGCGGCGCGTCGCCAACCTGCGCCTTGACACCCAGGACGGACTCTTCGCCGACCGCGGCGCCTATCGCATCATTGCCCCCGGCGACCCCGCCAACAGCCGCCTCCTCGCCCGCATCGCCGCGCCCAATCGCGCCACCCGCATGCCCCCGCCGCAGGCCGGCACGACCCTCACCGAATCCCAGGTCGTCACTATCCGCAAGTGGATCGAACAGGGCGCCAAGTGGCAGCGCCACTGGTCCTTCGAACCCCCCCAGGCCGCCCCGCTGCCCGCCATCCACAACGAGAAATGGCCGCGCAATCCGATCGACCGCTTTGTGCTCGCGCGCCTCGAACACGACGGCCTCAAGCCCTCGCCCGAGGCCGACCGCGCCACCCTCCTGCGCCGCCTCAGCTTCGATCTCACCGGCCTCCCGCCCACCACCGCCGAGCTCGACGCATTCCTCGCCGACAAGTCACCCGACGCATACGAAAAGCACGTCGATCGCCTCCTCGCCCTGCCCCAGTTCGGCGAACGCATGGCGATGCAATGGCTCGACCTCGCGCGCTACGCCGATACCCACGGCTACCACATCGACTCTCACCGCGACATGTGGAAGTGGCGCGACTGGGTCATCGACGCCTTTAACCGCAACATGCCCTTCGACCGGTTCGCCATCGAACAGCTTGCCGGCGACCTTCTCCCCAACGCCACCGTCCAGCAGCAGCTCGCCAGCGGCTTCAATCGCAACCACATGGTGAACTACGAGGGCGGCGCGATCCCCGAAGAGTACCAGGTGGAGTATGTCGCCGACCGCGTCGACACCACTGCCAACGTCTTCATGGGCCTCACCGTCGGCTGCGCGCGCTGCCATGATCACAAGTACGACCCGATCTCGCAAAAGGACTACTACCGCTTCTTCGCCTTCTTCAACACCATCGCGGAAAAAGGCCTCGACGGCCGCAACGGCAACGCCGCGCCGATCCTCGAAATGCCTACCGCAGAGCAGGCCAGCCAGGTCGCATGGCTTCAGCAGTCTATCGCCGACCACGAGGCGGCGCTTCCCGACAAGGACACCCAGTCGCTGCTCTCCGCCTGGCAAAAGACACGCCTCGCGACCCTTCCCGCGCCCCCCGGCGAAGGTCTCCTCGCGCACTACCCCCTCGACGGCAAACTTGGCGAAGCGCGTCAGATTAAAGGCGTCACGACGTTCGTCGCGGGCCGCCCCGGTCAGGCCGCGTCATTCAATGGCGAGTCGCACGTCGAGTTTCCTCCCTTCGAGTCCGCCCGGTTTGCCGTCGCGTTGTGGATTCGCAGCATGGCGATGCCCGAGATGACCCTCCTCGAAGGCGGCCCCGGCTTCGAACTCGGCGTCGAAGAATCGCATCCGCAGCCCGATTCCAAACGCGGCTCCCCGCTGTACCTCGAATTCCAGGGCCGCCGCTGGCACAGCCGCGCCATCGTGTTTGGGACCCAATGGCATCACGTCGCTCTCAACTTCGAAAACACCACGCCTGCCCTGCTGCTCGACGGCAAGCCCGTGGCGATGGACCCCGTCGGACCCGTCCCCACGCGAACGGCCGGCCCCCTCGCGATCGGCGATCCGCGCGGCGGCAAGCCCCTCAAGGGCGAGATCGGCGATCTGCGGGTATACAACCGTCCGCTCACCCCCGCCGAGGCCGAGGTCCTGTCTCTGCACGAGCCCATCCGCGCCATCTTGACCGTCGAGGAGAGCAAGCGTTCCAAAGATCAGAAGCAGCGCCTGCAGGACTATTTCCTCACCTACGACGCCCCCGCCGAAGTGCGCCGCGTCTACGCCGGGCTGAATTCGCTCAAGGCGCGCCTCGCCCAGGTCAAGAAGGAGATCGTCACCGCGCAGGTGATGTCCGAGATGGCCAAGCCGCGCGACACCTTCGTCCTTGCCCGCGGCGATTATCGCAACCAGACCGAAAAGGTCACGCCCGCGGTTCCCGCCCTGTTTCCGCCGCTGCCGAAGGACGCCCCGGCGAACCGTCTCGGCCTCGCCCAGTGGATGTTCAGCCCGCAGCACCCCCTCACCGCGCGCGTCGCCGTGAATCGCTACTGGCAGCTTCATTTCGGTATCGGCCTCGTCAAGACCGCCGAGGACTTCGGCTCCCAGGGCGACGCCCCCGTGCAGCGCGACCTGCTCGATTGGCTCGCCGTCGAGTTTCAAAAGACCTGGGATATCAAGGCCATCCAGAGGCTCATCGTGACCTCCGCGACCTACCGCCAGTCGTCCCAAGTCAGCCCCGAACTTCTCGAAAAGGACCCCGAGAATCGCCTCCTCGCCCGCGGTCCGCGCTTCCGCCTCCCCGCCGAAATGATCCGCGACAATGCCCTCGCCGCCAGCCGCCTCCTCAATCGGACCATCGGCGGCCCCAGCGTCTTCCCCTACCAGCCGCCCGGATTGTGGGAGGAGCTCTCGCGCGGCGAGACTTTCACTGCCCAGGAGTATCACGAGAGCGAAGGCCCCGACCTTTACCGTCGCAGCATGTACACATTCTGGAAACGCACCGTGCCGCCCGCCGCGCTCACTACGTTCGACGCGCCCGATCGCGAAAAGTGCACCTCCCGCCGCCTCGTCACCAACACCCCGCTGCAAGCCCTCGTGCTGCTCAACGACCCGACGTACGTGGAAGCCTCCCGCGTCCTTGCCGCGCGCGCCCTGCGCGAAGCCGGCCCCGATCCCTCCGCCCGCGTCCGCTTCCTCTTCCGCGAAGCCACCGCGCGCCGCCCCTCGCCAGCCGAAACGCGCATCCTTCTCGACCTCGCGCAACGCCGCCTCGAACACTACCGCCAACAGCCCGAGCTCGCGGCCAGGCTGATCGCGATCGGCGCGTCGAAACCGGGCAATGTCGAGGCCGTCGAGCTCGCCGCCTGGACCACCGTCGCCAGTACGATCTTCAATCTCGACGAGACCGTCACCAAGGAATAGCCTGATGGACATCACCCGTCGTCATTTCTTCTCGCGAACCAGCACGGGCATCGGCATCGCCGCCCTCGGTTCGCTCCTCGCTCAGGACGGTTGGGCCGCGGATACCGGCGGTCTTCCGGGATTGCCCCACTTCGCTCCGAAAGCCAAGCGCGTCGTCTTCCTGCACCAGTCCGGCGGCCCCTCGCAGATGGACCTGTTCGATTACAAACCGACCCTTGACAAGTTCGCCGGCTCCGAACTGCCCGCCGCCATCCGCATGGGCCAGCGCATCACCGGCATGACGTCGGGACAGAGCAGCTTCCCCGTCGCGCGCTCGATTTTCAAATTTCAGCAGCACGGCAAATCCGGGGCCTGGGTCAGTGAGCTCTTGCCGCACACCGCCAAAATCGTCGATGACCTCACCATCGTCAAGACGATGAACACCGACGCTATCAATCACGATCCGGCGATCACGTTCATCCAAAGCGGCAGCCAGCAGCCCGGACGCCCCAGCATGGGCGCCTGGGTCAGCTACGGCCTCGGCAGCGAAAACCGGAATCTGCCGGCGTTCGTCGTCATGCTCTCCCAAGCCCAGGCCCTCAACGCCGACCAGCCCCTCTTCTCGCGCCTCTGGGGCGCCGGTTTCCTCCCCTCGAACCACCAGGGCGTCCGCTTCCGCGCCGGCAGCAACCCCGTCCTCTACCTCAACAATCCCGAAGGCATCGACCCCGAAACCCGCCGCGACATGCTCGACGCCGCCGGCAAGCTCGACCGCATGCGCCTCGACCAGTTCGGTGATCCCGAGATTCAAACGCGCATCACGCAATACGAAATGGCGTTCCGCATGCAAACCTCCGTCCCGGATCTGCTCGACCTCTCCAAGGAGCCGCAGCACATCTTCGATCTCTACGGCCCCGACGCGCGCAAGCCGGGCACATATGCCTCTAACTGCCTGCTGGCGCGCCGCCTCCTCGAGCGCGATGTCCGCTTCGTCCAGCTCTATCATCGCGGTTGGGACCAGCACAACGACCTGCCGCGCGACCTCGCCCTCCAGTGCAAAGGCACCGACCAGGCCTCGGCGGCGTTAGTCATGGACCTGAAGCAGCGCGGCCTTCTCGACGATACCCTCGTCGTCTGGGGCGGGGAATTCGGCCGCACGGTCTATTGCCAGGGCAAGCTTACCGACACCAATTACGGCCGCGACCACCATCCCCGCTGCTTCACCATGTGGATGGCCGGAGGAGGCGTCAAGAAAGGCTTCAGTTACGGCGAAACCGACGACTACTGCTACAACGTCGTCGCCAACCCCGTGCACGTCCATGACCTGCAAGCCACCATGCTGCGCTGTCTGGGCGTGGACCACCTGAAGCTCACGTACAAATATCAGGGCCGCCACTTCCGCCTGACCGACGTGCACGGCGAAGTCGTCAAAGACCTGTTAGCCTGACCCCGGTGGCGGAACCGGTCCGCTCCGGCTCGGAAACCCCGATAACATTCCGGTACACTTCGTAGTTTGAGACAGGACCACAGGAATCGGAGTCAGGGTCGATCCGCTTCTGCGCCTCGCGCGCCCGTCGTGCTCCTGAGTCTCCTAGTCGCCGTGGGCATTGGGTCCGCTGGATGTTCCTCCGCGGCGCCCGTGTCCGCCATAACGGCCCCCGAAATTCTTCGCAGGATCCGGCCCGGGCGCCCGCGCCTGATGATGACGTCGGACACCATCGGCCGCATTAAAGCCAATCTCGCCGTGAACCCGTGGCTGAGAACGCGCTACGAAAGACAAAGGGAGCGCGCGGATCGTTTCTTGGCGGAACCCGCCGCTTCCTATGTCCTTGACGGCACAGACCGCCTGTTGGACACCAGTCGTCGTGTCTTTGACCGTGTGTCCACACTGGCCCTCGTTTACCGGATCGAAGGCAGCCGGAAGTACCTGGATCGCTGCTGGTCCGAACTCGCCGCCGCGAGCCAATTCAGCGATTGGGACCCGGCCCATTTTCTCAGCGCCGCGGAGATGACTGCCGGCTTCGCTCTCGCTTACGACTGGCTTTACGATGCATGGACGGACGCACAGCGGCAAACCATCCGGCAAGCCATTGTCCGGCTCGGTCTCCTGCCTGGCCTCGCGGCGTACCGTTCCGGAAGACGCTGGCCGGCATGGAACAGCAATTGGAACATCGTCTGTAATAGCGGTCTTGCCCTGGGAGCGCTCGCCGTTGCTGATGAAGCGCCCGATATCGCGGGCGAAATCCTCGTGCGCGCTCTGTCGTCGATTCCCATTGGCCTCCGGCAATTCGGTCCCGATGGCGGTTGGGGCGAAGGTCCGATGTACTGGGAAAATGCGACTCTATTTGCCGCTCTCTGCCTGGACTCCTTCCAAACGGCGTGTGGCTCCCAATTCACCGTGGAGGACATTCCAGGCATGGATCGGTGCGGTTGGTTTCCCGTATACCTCAACGGTCCCGCCGGCGGCGCTTTCAATTTCGCCGATGCCATCGAGGACCCGAGTCCGCGCAGCGGTCCGCAACTCTTCTGGCTCGCGCGACGGTTTCACGAGCCCCGGTACGCGCAATACGAAATCGAGAACCACACCGGCCGGATCACGGCTCTGGAATTGATCTGGGGCGCCGGAATCGAACCCCAGCCGTGGCGCACGATTGAACCGGACCGCTATTTCCGCGGAGTGGAAGTGGCGACGATGCGCGATGGCTGGAACGGCGCCCGCGGCTGGTTTGTCGGCTTTAAGGCCGGTTCGAACACCGTTGACCATGCGCATCTGGACGTCGGCTCGTTCGTCCTCGAAGCCAAAGGCGTTCGCTGGGCAATCGATCTCGGCCCCGACGACTATGATCTGCCCGGCTATTCTCGGGACGATGACCAACGGTGGACCTACTACCGCCTCCGCCCCGAGGGGCACAATACGATCGTCATCGATCCCGGCGCCGGTCCCGGCCAGGACCACGCCGGAGCCGGCAGGATCACATCCTTCACCGCCTCCCCGCAAGGCGTAGACCTGTCGGCCGATCTCGCTGGTGCGTACCCGGCGGCCGAACGAATCGTGCGGTCCGTATCTTTCGTGCGCGGCAAGACCGTCAGGGTCCAGGACGCCATCAAGCTGCGGCGCGCCGGTGAAATCTGGTGGTTTCTCCAGACTCGCGCCCGGGTTCAACCATCCGCCGGCGGTCGGGAGCTCGTGCTCAGTCAGGCAGGCGAGACTTTGAACTTGCGGCTGCTGGAACCCGAATCGGCCAGATTCGAGACCGGGCCGGCCGAGCCATTGTCAGCCAGCCCGCATCCTCCCAAACAGGCGGTCAACCTGGGCGTGACTCGAATTGCCATCCACCTGAGCCAGGTCCGCGACACATCGATTGCGGTGCTGTTTCACTGAGGAGTGCGGGCCGAAATCACGCGATAATGAGCCTCATGCCTTTGAACCCGTGCATCAATCTGTCGTTTGACGGCCAGTGCGAAGCCGCGTTCCGGCTTTACGAGCGCTGCCTCAACGGCAAGATCGCCTTCATGCTCACCTGGGGCGACTCGCCAGTCGCCAGGGACGCGCCCCCGGAATGGAGCAACAAGGTCTTTCACGCCACCCTGCTGGTCGGCGATACCAGGTTGCAGGGCTCCGATCCGGCTCCAGGTTCCTATGAGCCTCCACGTGGCTTCGAAATCACGCTCAACCCCGCTGAAAGCGATGCGCTGCGTCTGTTTAGTGAACTGGCGGAAGGAGGAACCATTCGCATGCCGCTTCAGGAGACTTTTTGGGCGGCCCGTTTCGGCGTGCTCACGGATCGCTTCGGAATCACCTGGGTGATCAACTGTGAAAAATCCGCATAGATACCCGGGAGCGTTCGCCCTGAGCCTCGTGATCGCGTCATCCCTATCGTGTAGGTCGTCCCTGAACCAGGACGACGTCATCCGCCGGCAGATCGCACGCTACACGGCAGCAGTGGACGCGGCGGACATCGACCTCGCCTCGCAGCTTTGGCGAACATCGCCGGATGTGTCATTTATCCACCCCGCAGGCCACGCGCGCGGCTGGGAAGAAGTAAAGGAAATCTACAAGTTCTTTGGTTCGACCTTTTCCGAGAGGAAGCTGACCGTGCGGGACGTGTCCGTCCATGTCAACGGCGACTCGGCATGGGCCGAGTTCTATTGGCACTTCGCCGCGAAGCAGACGAAGGATGGCGCAGCCGTTCAGACAGACGGCCGCGAGACGCAAATATATAACAAGGCCGGGAACCGGTGGCAGCTCGTTCACGTGCACTACTCCGGACCGGCAATGATGCCGTAAATGCCGGGCAGGTTCTGCTGTTGCGGCATTCCATGGTCGATCGTCAGCAGCGCATCGTAGCGTCTCCCAGTGTGCCTTTCCGGCGCGCCGCCGCCTCTTTCATTCATGCCGTAGAGCGGAAATCGGATCGATCCGGCTCGCCCTCCGTGCCGGAAGGTAACTTGCCGCGAAGATGATGGCGATCAGGCATCCTGCCACCGCAAGGAAAGTCGGCAGGTCCGTCGCCGTCACCCCGAACAGGTAGCTGCGCAGAAACCGCGTCAACCAATACGCCAGCCCGAAGCCGGCTGCGAGCCCGCAGACCGCAACCACGACCCCTTCCCCCAATACCATTCGCACCGCGTCGCCGGGGCGCGCGCCCATCGCCATCCGCACTCCGATCTCCTGCGTACGGCGCGCCACCGAGTAGTTGATCACGCCATACACCCCAATCGCCGCCAGCGTCAACGCCGCGCCGGCGAAAATAGTCAGCAGCATCAGGTAAAGCCGTTGTTGTCCTTCCGTCTCCGCCACGTAGTGGCGCATCGGCCAGATCGCATACACAGGCATGTCTTTATCGACCGACCCGGTCGCCGCGCGGAAATCCGCCTCCCAGTTCTCCCGGCTGTCCGACCGCACCGCGAAGGACATGTGCGTCCGGCCACGCACCCGGTTCCACGGATAAACGGGCGCCTGCTGCGCGTGCGGAACGTACACCTGCTGGTTGGACCCCTCCTGCACCTCGTAGTGCTTCACATCCTCCACGATCCCGATCACCTCCCGCGGCCGGTCATCCAGATCGATGCGGATATGCGATCCGATCGGGTCTTCGTTCTTCCAGTAGGTCCGCGCCGCCCGCTGGTTCACGATCGCCACCCAGCGCGACCCCTCCGTGTCGTGCTCGTTGAAATCGCGGCCGCGCACCAGCCGGATGCGGAAGGTGTGGAAGAAATCGGTGGAGACCGGATTGTAGCCCGTCCACGGATTCCGCTCGTTCGGCGCCGGCGCGCGTCCCTCCACTTGCAGCCCTCGATTTTCCGACCAGAACCCATTCATCGGCAGCCACGTCACGGCTGCCGCTGAACTTACCCCCGGCAGCATTCGCAGCCGTTCCAGCACACGATCGAACGCCACCGCCAGGTTGGGGTCGATGGCCGCCTGGTCGTTCGCTCGGCTGGTATACCGCTCTCGCGCCAGCCTCACCTGAAACGTGTAGACACTCTTCGCGTCGAATCCCAGGCTGGTGTGCTCCAGAGCCCAGAACGTGCGCATCATGAGGCCGCAGCCCGTCAGCAGCAGCAGCGCCGCCGCCACCTGGACCACCGCTAGCGCCTGTCGCGCGCGATTGCTGAAACGCCCGCCTTGCAGGCGCATCCCGGAAGCGTGTCCGGCGGAATTCGCCTGGCTATGCGACGCAGCCCAGGCCGGAAACATCCCGAAGATCAGACCCGTCACAATCGACAATCCCACCGACACCGCCAGCACCGTCAAGTCGATTCCGATCTCGGCCCGACGCGGGAATTCGGCCGGCATCAGCCGGACCAGCCCGGGCACGGCTGCCACCGCCAGCAACACGCCGAGCACACAGCCCGCCAGCGAAAGCGCCACGCTTTCGGTCAGATGTTGCCGTGCCAGCCGTCCCCGAGACGCCCCCAGCGCGGCCCGTACGCTCATCTCCGCCTGGCGCGCCGCGGCGCGGGAGAGCAGCAGATTGGCCACATTCGCGCAAGCAATCAGGAGCACGAACCCCACCCCGCAGAGCAACAACACCATGGGCTGCTTCAGATTGCCCGTGAACTGCGACTGCAGTGGCTCCGCGCTCAGCATGGTGGATTCGAACAGGCGCGCATCGTAACTCTTGCCGAACGCCGCGTACAGCGCCGCCAGTTCGCCATGCGCCTGCCCCACCGTCACTCCCGGTTTGAGCCGCGCGAACGCCCGCAAATAGAACGTCCGCGACTTGTCGCCGCCAGGACCCCAACCGAAGGGCCTCCACAGCGCCGCATTCGGATTCAGGAACTGGAAGCCCCGCGGCATCACGCCGACGACTGTGTACGGCCGCGTGTCGAGTTCGATCCGGCGGCCGACTATGTCCTGCCGGGCCCCGAAGCGTTGCGCCCACAGCGCATAGCTCAAAACAGCCACCATCTGGTGTCCCGGCTGGTCGTCATCGGGCGTCAGGTAGCGCCCCATGAGGGGATTGACCCCGAGTAGCCGGAAAAATTCGCCGGTCACGAGCTGCGTGTCGAGCCGTTCCGGCCGGCCGTCACCCGTCAGGTTGACTTCATAGGTCTCGTGCAGCGCCGCCGTCCCGGCGAACCCGCCAACCGCATACCGCCATTGCTGAAAGAAGACGGGCGAGGCGGAATCGGACATCCCGCCGTTTCCCTTGCGGTCCTGCAGCCCGACGGCCACCAGACCCTTCGGATCCGCATACGGCAGATCGCGAACCAGCACCGAATGAAAAACGCTGAAAATTGCGGTGTTCGCCCCGATCCCGATCGCCAGCGAGGCGATCGCAATCGCCGTCAGACCCGAATTCTTGCGCATCACGCGCCAACCGTAGCGAAGGTCCTGCCCGAATTCGAAGAAGATGCTCGCCCGCCGCGCCATTCTGGTTTCCTCCTGTGCTTGGGTCACTCCCCCCAGGTCCAGGCGCGCGCGGCGGCGCGCCTCGGCCTCGGAAACTCCCGAGGCCATATGAGCCCTGGTCTGCTGTTCGAGATGGAACAGCAGCTCCGCCTCGAGCTCGCGCTCGAACTGCTCGCGCCGCAGCAGCGGCCGCAGCCATCGGAACATCCTGCGCCTCCTAATCCGATTGCAGAATCAGACCGACTCCCTCCAGGAGCCGCGCCCACTGGCCCTTCTCGCTGGCAAGCTGCCGGTGTCCAGCGTTGGTGAGGGAGTAGAACTTGGCCATCCTCCCCTGCTCGGATTCACGCCATTCCGCGTTCAGCCAGCCCTTTTCCTCGAGCCGGTGTAGCGCGGGATAGAGCGAGCCTTGTTGCACTCGCACGATGTCGCGCGAACGCTGCGCCATGCGCTGCGTGATCCCATACCCGTGAAGCGGCCCGGCGATGAGCGTCTGCAGGATCAGCAGATCGAGGGTACCCTGTGGTAAATCGGATTTTAACATCTCATATACCTTATACACCGTCATATGACGGAGGTCAAGGCATAATTTCCCTTGGCGCGCCGGCGAAGTCTGTGAATCCCCCCGCAACCGTCACCGGCAAACCGATTGGGGGCCGCCACAGAGTGAGGAAATCTGGTGAAAGCCTCCTTTGTGCCGGGTGCCGGCGATTTTGTTTGGCTGACCTTTGACCCGCAAGCCGGCCGCGAGCTGGCTGGGCGGCGTCCGGCGCTGGTGCTGAGTCCCCGGACATATAACGAAAGATCCGGCTTAGCGCTGGCCTGTCCCATCGCCAGTCAGGCCAAGGGATTACCCCTTCGAGGTGGCCGTGCCGGCTGGCCGCGGCGCAGTGCGCGGCCTCGGCAGGCGTGCGCCGTTCGCCAGGAGAGCCCCCAACTGTGGAATACTCCCTGAGAGACCGCGACCATGACCAACGTCCAGATCTTCGGCGTCAAAAATTCCCAGGCCACCCGCGCCGCCGAGCGCTTCTTCAAGGAGCGCCGCGTCTCGATCCAAATGGTCGACCTCAACAAGAAGCCCATGGCCGCCGGCGAAATTAGGCGATTCATCGATCGCTTCGGCCTCGCCGCCCTGCTCGACACCGCCGGCGCCGCCTACATCGATGCCGGACTGCAGTACATGAAGCTGTCCGACGCCGACCTGCTGCGCCGCATCGAAACGGAGCCCAAGTTCCTGCGGCTCCCCCTCATCCGCGCCGCCAACAAACTCAGCGTCGGACACGACGAAGCCGCCTGGAAAACTATGCTGGCCTGAACCCGCCTCTTACAGCGGAAACAACTGCTTCAACTCGTCTTGCGAAGGCTGCCGCCCGTACTCGCACACCTCAAATGCCTGCGCATAATGGATCCCCCGCGCGCGATCCTGTCCGTAGAACTTCACCAGCGTGTCGCGAGAATTGTCCGCCTGCGCCGCATATCGCCGCGCCAGATTCCGCCGCACCTCGTCCGCCCGCCGCTGCCGCCCCGCCGCATCCGAAGGATACAGCCCCGCATGGCCGTCCGCGCCGCCTTCGTGGATCTGCGATTCCATCAGCAGCAGCGCGTCGAGCGTGGGCTCCATCACTTCGTCGATCCCCACCGCCACGTCGGCGCGGAACGGATTCGGTCGCTGGAAACGGTCCGACGCGTACAGAAAGACCGGGTTCCGCTTCAACGGCGCGACGCCTGAAGTGAAGAAGGGCACTGCCACCATGTACGCCGAATCCTGCACCAGGATCGACGTGTAGCGGTGATCGGGATGGTAGTCGTTCGGCCGGTTGGTGATCACCACATCCGCATTCCATTCGCGAATCAGCCGCGTAAACGTGCGCCGGTTCTCCAGCGTCGGCATGATCTCGCCATCGTGGATGTCCAGCACGTCCGTGGTGACCCCCAGCCGCTGCGCCACCCCCAGCACTTCCTTCTTCCGCCGCTGCGCCAGCGGGCCTCCCGCCATTTCCCAATGCCCGATATCGCCGTTTGTCGCCGACACGAACTTCACGTGATGTCCGAGCTTCGCCCATTTCATGGCTACGCCGGCGCCGCGGTATTCGGCGTCGTCGGGATGCGCGCCGAACACGATAATGCGCAGCTTGCCGTCGTTGGCGGCGGGCGCCGCGGGGGGAGTCTGCGCCAGCGCGACAGTCGGCCGCGGCGCGCGCATCCACGCGCCGGCGGCGAGCCCCAGGCCCCCAGCCAGGACCAGGGCGAGCGGTGAACATTTCATAGGAATTCTCCTCCTCCGCATTGTGCTCCAATGCGCAGCGGGTTGCACGCGCGGTGGTTCCTCTTTGCCGCTACTTCCTGCGATCTACTCGACCATTCCCGTTCCGGTATGATTTAACGCCAGAGTGAGGCGATGCGATGAAGGATTTCCTGAACCCATTCAAGGATGAACTCAAGAAGATACCGGGACTCGGCTGGGTGGTGAGTCTGGTCCTGCTGGCATTTTTCACCGCTGACGCACTTCACCTTATGCAGCTTCCGTCACACGTCGAAATATACGTTGTGATTGTCACTTGGCTCATCTGCTGGTTTCTGTACCGCGTCGGAAGCCGCCTGGACGATTGGCTCTTCGATCGGCTGTTCTCTCCCGATGATGACGAGAGAGGATCCCTGGCGGGGAAGCTGAGCGAATTTTTGTTGCCGCATCTGGAGAAGATGTTCTTGCCAGATGGACGCTCTTTACATGCCAGCCGCCTCGACCTCGCAGACGTGCTCGACCGCCCTGTGCGCGGAATTCACGAGAAGGCAAAGGCGATTGTCGCAGGTACGAAGGACTGGGAAGATCATGTTCGGAGGCCGCTGGAGGTGTCCAAAGCGGCGCGAACCGTGATTATCCCGAGTTGCGTGGGCCTGATGTACGGCGCCTTTTGCGCGTTAAGGGGCAAACCGATCTTCGCAATGCTCGATTCAAGATCGCGTGCTCTAAATTTGTGTCTCGGTCTCATTGTGCCCATGCTAATTCTGGTGCTGAGCACCTTGCTCTATTTCGGCCTTCGCATCCGTCACATGGTGGCGTTGTACCGTCTTGTCCGAGTGAAACCGATTCGATTCGAGGCGCCGGGCGCCAGACGCAAGCTTGTGGTTGTGAATAGCTACACACGATTGGTGAAGGTAATCGCCATTAACGGTTTGGCGGGGGATCCAACAACTTTAGATGTCGCGACAGCTCTCCGCAGCGCTGCCGGTCTCGATGTCGATGTTTATCTGACCACGATCGAGGCCCGCGATCTATCGATAGATCGCATCGTGCAAATTGACGACTTGGGACCCCGGAGCCGCCAAATTGGGCAAGATAAAGCGAACATACCACGTTCGAATTGGAAGACGCTCCCACATTTACCTAAAAATGCGAATCCCGTGAGAAAGAGAAAAGTGAGGCAACTCGAACAAGAGCAGGCGGAGGGCATAATACGCCTGCTTTAGTTCCGCTCAGTAGGATGTACGCGAGGCGGACTGGAAGAGCGTCTTCACTGCGGTGGCGTTGACGGCCGAAAACACATGCATTGTGTCGGAAGGCAACTGGGGAAGAGGTAGCGCGGGTAACACGGCCCGCGCTACCTAAATAAACCCTTACGGAAGGATCGTAATGCCCTGGCCGGTGGATCCGCCCAGGTTGCTTTTCACGTTGACGCTGGCGGGCGTACCCGACGTAAACAGCACCTGAATGCTGAAACTGCCCCCGCCGAGGTTGGTAAACGTCCCCAGGTTGACGTTCCCGGAAGCCAGGAAGAGCGTCAGGACCGCCGTCGCATTGGTGCTGCTGGCCGTTACTTGCATCAACTGAGTGGACTTCGACCAGGTAGCCGACTGGATATGCAAACTGTCCGTCGGCGAAACGATGAGCGCGGCGCTGGCCGATGAAGGCGTGGGCGCGAGCGGCCCGTTATACGTGGCGGTGAGCGTGACCGGAGTTGGCGTTTTGACGCCGCTTGCCTGGACGAGGAAAGATGCGGTGGCGCTGCCGGCCGCGATGGTCACTGCGTTGGGCGTCTTGCCCACCGTGTTGCTCGATGTAAGAGCAATCGCAATGCCCCCCGCCGGAGCCGGCTGATTGATCGTTACCGTCCCATTTGTGGTGGCTCCGGAAGCGATGGTGGTAAACGGGGCAAGCGTGAGGCTCTGCACCGCAATCGCAGTGGATAGCGCTGTGAAATTGACATTCGTCACGTTGGCGGTAGTGACGGTGACGCTCCGATTCTGCGGTGAATAGAACAGCCCGGGCGAGGAGGGGGCGACCACATAGGCTCCTGGAGGCAGCCCGGTCAAGGTGAAAGCCCCGTTCGCGTCGCTCACGGCGCTAAACGTGGATCCGCCCTGCGCCGCCACAGTCACTCCGGCAGCCGCGGTTCCCGTGAATTGACCGCTGATGGAGAAGACGCCCGGCGCGGGCAGGCTTCCCTGGAAGATGCTGAGAATGCCGGCTCCCTGGTTGAGATAGTAGACCATATGGGTAGCTTCATTCACGCCGATTGGGGTCCCCTGACCGGAAGAGACCGGAAAGCCCACCGCAAACGTGCTGCTCAAGGTGTCCGTGCTGCCGTCAATGATCGCTCCGACGCCGGCTACGCTGGCGGACATGCCGTAGATGGCGTTCAGCGTGGAATCCACCGCGAGCGGTCCGATCATGTTCGCTACGCTGGCGATGTGAGTCATCGTGAGGGCGTTGTAGACCTCAATCGAAGGGGGTATCGGAAGGCCTGTCTTCACGCCAAAGCCACCATAGTTCGTCACGCAGAGCTTATCCGTGTGGGGATTCAAGGCGATCTCGACTACATTGGCGCCGATCGGTATATCGGCGCCGAGATCCACGGTCTGCAGGATTGCGCCGGTAACGCCGTCGTAGATGAACATCACCGCCGATGCCAGCTGGCATTGAGTCGCCGCGAAAATCCGGTTGGCCGATGACATTACCGCGATCCCGCGTACCACGCAGATTTCGCCCGTCTGCAGAAACGGTGGCGCCAGGAAACTGACGGCGCCGGTGGCCAGATCGGTCACCATGAGGGCTGAAGTGTTTTCGTGGTAGAGATTGTTTGTCGCGTCGTTGACGGAGGGTTGAACAAACGCGTTATTGCCTACAGTGGCGGGATTCGGAGTGATGGAGACCAACGGTTGGTTCGTCGAGCCATCGAAGACGACACCGCTGCTGGCGCCGGTGGCAACATACTGGTTGGTCGTCTTGTTGACCGCAATGTTAAACGTTCCCGCAAGGTTGACCGGCACGCGGGCTGTGATGGTGTTGGTGGGGCCATCCAGTACGATGACCGTGTTTTGGGCGCCGTCCACGATGTAGACCTGGTTCGTTACGGGGTTTGCGGCAACGGCGTACGCGCTGCTGCCGAATGGAGCCGTCGTGACCAGTTGTGGTGTTGCGGCCGTTGCGGCAAGGGATAGGAATGCGAGTGCGGCGGTCCGAAGCAATGGAGTTGAGTTCGTCATAGAGTTGTCCTTAGTTGAGGCAGTCGAGTCGCGCGCCGCTTACTTGGCCCGCAGAGTGGGCGACGCGCTTGCCGATCCGCCGGTGGAATTCCAGACGGTGATCAGCCCCGGCGCACTTTTTACGTTCTTCAGGCTTCCGGACCACACCCCGCTACTCTGGCTCATGGAGACTACCGTGCCGGGGGCGGTGTCGATCCCAAAACTCAACGTGCTGTTGGGAGTTTGGGTTGTCGCGCTCACCTTTACGACCAGCGAGATGGTGTCATATTCGGCCACCGTGATCCGTACGGGCGGTTCGTTGGCCACCGTGATGGGCGCGGTCAGAGAGACGCCGTTGTATGTTGCCGTGATGTGAGCGGTGACAGCGCTTGTGACCGCGCCGGTTACGCCGGAAAACGCGATGCTGGACTGACCCTGCGCCGCGCCGACGGTCGCGGGGACCGGGACAACTGCCGGATTATCGCTGACCAGGCTGACGGTTGCGCCGCCGAAAGGCACGGGGCCGCTGAAGGTCAGAGTTCCGCTATAAGGATTGCCTGCCACCACTTCCTGGGAGACCGAGATGCCGGTGAGAGATACCGGCGGCGCGGGAAGCACGGTGACATTGACCGTCATGGAACTGCCGTTGATGGATGCCGTGACACCTACGACTGTGGGCGAGGTGACCTGAGCGGTAGCGACCGGAACGGAGGAGATCGGAACGGCGGCGCCCTGTGGAATCGAGACCGTAGCCGGGACGCTGAGGACGGCGGGATTATCGCTGACCAGGTTGATAACCGCCGGGCCCGATGGCCATGGTAAGCATTGGACGGACACGCTGCCGGTGGCGGATGCGCCGCCATTTACCGGGGAGGGGACCGTGAACGCAGTGAGAAACGGCTGCATATCCACGCTTAGGGGCGCCGAACGGCTTACCGTGCCATCGTTCGCATAGATGTACGTCCAGAACTGGCCGCCGTTCGAAAGGAAACGGGCATTCGTGGGGAAGCTGAAGATCGCCGTGGTCAGGCCTTCCGGGACAACGATGCTGGAGGGAACGGGCTCCAGAGCTGTCAGCGGGTACCCATCCTGATTGCATGCCAACAGATTGATGACCTGCCCTCCGGCGGGCGCGGGACCGGCGAGGGTTACCTGACCCTGAACGAAGTCTCCCTGGTTGATCTCAGTGGCGCTCAGCGTGACGGAGAGCAGTTGTGACGGCGAAGCCGGCTTCGGTTTGAAGATGACCTCGGCGAATGAGTAACCCGTGTTAGGCGTCTCAGTCCAGGTGTGGCCAACGATGTTGCCATCGGCATCGATGCCG
This sequence comes from uncultured Solibacteraceae bacterium, assembly GCA_964608645.1. Lineage (GTDB taxonomy): Bacteria > Acidobacteriota > Terriglobia > Bryobacterales > Bryobacteraceae > CAZSQK01. The sequence goes on from CAZSQK010000026.1 coordinate 61,972, forward strand.
TCGGCCAGCGCGTTGGTATAGCCAAGGGGCAGAAAGAGATTTAGATCGATCACGCTCGCGGCGGAGCCGAACCACACTAGGGCGTGCCGGCGCGCGTTGGCTGGGATGGCGGCCGGTTCGTAACCGCTGCCGGCCTGCGCTGTTGCCGAAAGGCCTCGGATTTCCGTGTTCACCCAGGAGGCGGAACTCAGATCGACCGCGCTCGCGGCGGTGCCCGACCACAAGATCGCATGGCGCGTGGGTGTCGCAGTCGTGTCGTAGGCATAGCCACCTTGCTGTGTGCCATTGGTGGCGTACGCCAGCGAGGAGGTGAACCCGGCGGGATTCAGATTCACCGCTCCCGAATTGGACCCATGCCACAGGTATGCGGAGTAAGCGCCTGGCGCCGTGGGATACGGGCTACCGAGAAATATGTGGCCGATCTGGGAGGCGACCATCGAGGAGGATTGAAAGCCCACCTGCTGATTTCCAGCCATTCCCAGCACCTGAGAGAAGTTGTTTCCGCCGGTATGCAGGTCAGTGAACGATGTGGGAGTGGTCCAAATCGCAGCATGCTGCGAGGTGGGTAAGAGGACGCCGCCACTGAGGGCGCTGTTCATGACATATCCGCCCACCAGGCCACCGCTGGCGGCGCTGCAAACTGACTCCTGCCACCCCTGCGAGGTAAACGTCGTTGGAACGCCATTCGCATCCCAGCGTATGCAGGACAGCGTGGTCCCTCCGGTATATCCCGCGATGTTGCCGCCATCGCTGGACAGAGCGGCGCTGAAGTCTGTCGGAATCGTCGGGACGACGTTTTCCAGGTAGGTGATGGATCCATCCGCCAGCGAGACTTTCACGGCTCTACCTAGGTATTGGCCCCAGGCGTAACCGCCGCTGACGGCGCGAAGGTCAACCCCGGCCTTGACGTCTCCGTTTCCGGTCTGCGGTTTGGACGACGGGGTGGGCGGGGAAACGATCGCTATATATTGAGCGCCGGCAAATTGCGCGCCGAGCGCCATGGACAGAAGAAGGGTAACGGGTCTCAATAGTTTATTCCTCTGCAAGATGGGACAGGAACGATAGGCGGCTGGAACAGAACAACTTGTAAACATCCGCAATGGGGACGCAGACCCTTTAGGACCAGTGAGTGCGGCTCCCAATACGCGCAAACGCTTGGCTGGTGAGGCCTTGCGGTATCGCTATCGCTCTGGAATATTCCGCGCCGGCGGGCAAAACCGGCCGCATTCCCCGCGCATAGGGCGTGCTACGTCAGGTGGCCACCGGCTACTCGCTTCGCGTGGTAACTGCATACAGCAGCAATCGCCGGCGCCTCGAGAGTATATATGGAGTTCCGTTCAGCGGCTGGCCGCCATACGACACCGTCTGACGGAATGCGCGACCACGGCGAGTTCCGCCCTTTCACGCTGATTTCGAACCCTGTTCCCGCGATGGTATCATCTGTGCTCCGGCGGGAGACGGAGGCGCCGTGCCAACGATGCGGACTCTCGCCCCTAAATTGACCGTTCTCAGCCTGATGCTGTTAGCGGGGCCCGCCATCTCCTTAGGCCAACTGGCCAAGCGATCTTCAAGCGCAACTGGAGTCACCAAGCCGGAGGAGGCCACCGCTGCGGCGCGCCGCCGCTTCCTGGACATGTTCGTGCGCGCGAATTTTCCTGGCCGAAGTGGTCAACTCCTCGTCGTGCCGCGGGAAGGCGAGGTCCTCACGCGGCCCGACGCGGACGTCGCTTACATGCACGGTTCCCCATGGCCGTATGACGTCTCGATCCCGCTGATGTTTGCAGGGCCCGGGGTGAAGCCTGGCGTTTATACCATGCCGGCCACCCAGCAGGACGTCGCGCCAACACTAGCCGCGGCGCTGGGTGTTTCGATATCGACGGCAACCGGGCGTGTATTACCGGTTTTACGTACGGGTTTAACCCAGCCACGCGTCGTCTTCCTCCTCGTTCTCGACGGGATGCGGCGCGATTACTTCGATCGGTATGCCGATATGATGCCGGTGCTCTCCGCTCTCCGTCGGCGCGCCGCTTGGTTCAGCCACGCCGAGGTTAACTATCTGCCGACGAACACGGCGGTTGGACACTCAACCATTGCCACGGGCGCTGACCCGCGTGTCCATGGCATCCCGGTCATCAACATTTACGATCGCGTTCACCACCGGAGCCAGGACCTGTTCGCCGGCATGACACCGCAGTCGCTGACGGCACTGACTCTTGCCGACGTCTGGCAACTCACGACCTCAGGCCGGGCGGTCATTGTAGCGCAGGGCAGCATCAATCGTGCGGCGACACCGCTCGCGGGTCATGGCGCATGCCAGCCGAATGGTGTGCCGATCGTGTTCGCGGGCTACGACGAGTCGACGGGCGGCTGGCGTTCCAACCCCAATTGTTTTCGCTTGCCGGATTACTTGAAGGATCGCAATGCGAAGACGCTGTGGTCGGCGCAGGATGAGTGGTTGCATCATAGAATCGACTCGCCCGCGGCGGTGCGTCGTTCAGCCCTATTCCCGGCCTTCGAGGCCGACGCGATGACCGCCATGATCGAGCGGGAGCCGGTGGGTAAGGACAGCGTGCCGGATTTGATTCTGCTGAACTACAAAGGCGCCGATTTCGTGGGGCACCGCTATGGGCCGGATTCTGAGGAATTGCGCCTGACACTCGGAGAGATGGATCGCAATCTGGCGCGCATCATCGGCGCGCTTGAGGCGAAGGTTGGAAAGGACTACCTCCTGGCATTGACCGCCGATCACGGCATGCCCTCCGCGCCGCCGGATCACCGGCATATGTCCCGTGAATTGGTGGATCTGCTGAACGTGAAGTTCGATCCGCAGGCGAAGCAGCTCATTACGTCTTACGAACCCGAAAACGCGCAGATGTTCGTCGATGAGGATCGGCTGTCGTCTCTCGGTCTTACCTTATCGGACTTGGCTCGTTTTATCGAAGCGCAGAAGCACATTTTCGCGGTATTCACGGAAGACGAGGTCCGGCGCGAAGCGGAGGTACGGGCGCGTCGCTGAGCTCCCTTCGGGCGTGTAGTCCCCGTGTGGATTGATCCTGGAAGACGCGCATCCCTCCGGCGTCCCGCCCTGCGCAAGACTCTGCATAGTTCTCCAGTACGTACCCATCCGGCTGCTATTCAGCGCGAAGTGCTTCCATCGGATCGACCCGCGTAGCTCTCCGTGCCGGTATGTAGCTGCCAATCGCCGCCGCAAGGACCAGGGCTGCCGATGCTCCGGCATAGGTCAACGGATCGGCCGGGCTCACCTCAAAGAGCACCGACCTCATCAGACGGGTGAGGCCGAGCGCCGCCCCCAGTCCGCAGATAGCACCGATGGCCGACAGTGCCAAGCCTTGACGTACGAACATCCTGGAGACGCTCTGCCTCCGAGCGCCCAGCGCGAGCCGGATGCCCACCTCCCGCGTCCGCCCGGCAACCGAGTAGGAGATGACTCCGTAGAGTCCCACCACCCCGAGAAGCAGCGCCATGCTCCCGGCGATCGCAAGCAACACCAGTGTGAATGAAGTGCGCGCGAGCGACCGTTTGTATACAGCCTCCAGCGTCTTGACGTCCGCCACCGGAAGGTTCGGATTGACGTCGGCAACTGCCTGTTGGATTTCCCGGCGCAATTCCATCGAACCCGCTCGCGGGGTGCGGATGAGGTACACCACGCTGCGGGTCGCTGCGCCCCCCCTCCCCGCGCCGGGATTCTCATGGAGCAGCGTCCAGTAGACAATGGACGGAGCCTTCTGATCGATGCCGTCGTCGCGGAGATCCGCCACCACGCCGATCACTTCGCGCCAATCGCCGATGGACATGGGACGGATGTGTTTGCCCAATGCCTTGCTGGGATCTTTCCACAACTCGCGCGCCATGTTCTCGGAGACCATGGCGACGGGAGTCCGGTGGTAAATCTCGGCCCAGGTCGGTTCCCGCCCCGCGATCAGGCGGCTGCCGAACGCCGAAATGTAACCGGGCGAGATGTACTTGAAACGCCGTATGGGGGGCGTTGCGCCCTCGCCAGACACGTGGTCCTCTGACTGAACGGGATTGTTATCGCAGCAGCTTTCCAGTGGCGTCCCACTCGTCATCGCGACTGCGGAAACACCGGCTAGGGCCTCGATCTTGTGGAGAATCTCCTCCTCCATGCGAGTCGTGCGCTCAGGGTCTGGGACTTGCTCTGCCGGAATAAAAATGCGCATCGTATCGATCTCCGGCGCGCCAGCGAAGCCGGGATCGACGCGACGCAGCGCCTGGAATGTGCGCATCATCAGCCCCGATCCCACCAGCAGGACAAGCGCCAGGGCTACCTGCACGACCACCAGCACGCTGCGCACATGGTTTCTCTCTTTGCTCTGACTGACCGAACGGCCGTCGCTGCTGAGCGCGCTTGAGAGACGCGGACGTGCATACTTGAAGGCTGGAACAAGGCCGAAGACAAAGCCCGCGGCAAGCGAAATAGCCAGAGTGAACGCCAGCACTGCTGGATCGATGGAAATGTCATGGATGCGTGGCAGGTGCGCCAAGTCTGATGCCACGAGCGCGTGTACCGCTATGGAAGCCAGAGCCAATCCCAACGCGCCCCCGGCAACGCCCAATAGAGAGCTTTCCAGTAGCAGTTCGCGCGCGATGCGTCCCCAAGAGGCTCCGATGGCGGCGCGAACCGCAAGTTCCTGACGGCGTCCTTCCGCGCGCACCAGCAACAGGTTCGCCACGTTGCTGCAGGCGATCGCCATCAATAGCCCTACACCGCCCAACAGCACCCAGAGAGTGTTGCCGATATCGTCTACTAGAACATCCTTGAGTGGGCGCAAATTGGGAGCAATGAGCAGATCCGTGAAGGCTCTTCCGTTCAGGCCTGGGTTCATGGGGAACTTCGCCGGCGCCAGAGGCAGCATACGCGCAACATCGTCGTTCGCCTGAGCCAGCGTCACCCCGGGTTTGAGCCTCGCGACTCCCTGGCAGCAGAAACTGATGAGCCTGACATCGGTGCGATTCAGCCGCAGCGGCAGAATGAGCGAGATCTTGCGGTCCAGGAATTGGAACGATGGCGGCAACACGCCGATAATTGTGGCCGCGGTGCCATTCACCCTGATGCGGCGGCCAAGAACCGAGCGTTCCCCTCCGAAGCGCGATTTCCAGTACCCGTCCGAGAGCATCACCGTGCGTTCGCCGCTTGGATCGTCGTCGGACGGAAGGAATGAGCGGCCAAGTGCGGCCTGGACTTCCAGGACAGTAAAAAAGCGATTGGTTACGGTGAGCCCCGGAACCTCCTCCGGGTTGCCGAGTCCCGTTACGGTCCACGCGCCGCTTTGCCACATCCCGACGCCCTGGAACACCCGGTTTTCTTCGCTATATGTGAAATACAGGGAGGCTGCGAGGTTGAGGTCCTTGATGTGGATGCCCGGCGCCGTGTGCCGAAGTGCCACAAGCTGCTCGGGACGCTGATACGGTAGGGGTTTGAGGAGCACGCACTCGATGACGCTGAAGATCGCGGTGGTCCCGCCAATTCCCAGCGCCAGCGTAAGTATGCTCGCCGTCGTGAAACCCGGCTTGCCGCGCAGCCGGCGAGCGGCATAGCGCAAATCGGCAAACCATGTGTCGATCGTGTTTTCCCACCCGTACTCGCGTACCTGTTCCCGAACGGCCGTTTCATTGCCCATCTCCATCCGCGCTGCTCGCCGGGCTTCATCGGGGGTGAGTCCTTTGGCGGCAAACATGGCCGCGCTTTCTTCCAGATAATGGTTGAGTTCTTCAGCGATCTCCCGCTCCACCGCCCGTCGGTTTCCGAGCACCCGTATGCCGCGAGTGACCTGACGCCAGAACGACACGGTCTATCCTTCCGCCTTCAGAAGACGCGCGATCGCGGATGCCCGCCGGTTCCAGTTCGCTGTCTCAACTTCGAGCTGTTTTCGCCCCAAGCGATTGAGCGAATAGTACTTCGCACGGCGGGAATTATCGGTTTGGCGCCACTCGGAATCCAGCCAACCCACGCGCTCCAGCCGCTGGAAAGCTGTGAGGAGCGACCCGGGGTTCACTTTGAAGACGCCCTTCGAAATCTGCTCGATGCGCCGGGCAATGCCAAAGCCGTGCATCGGTTCCAGACTGAGCGTCTTGAGAATGAGCATATCCAGCGTGCCCTGGATTAGGTCTGTGTTCGGCTCGTTCATCGGTGCTCCAAATGAAGCTGCGTCCAGAATAGCCCGGCTTCATCATGACTGTCAAGATATGATATCCAAAGGAATGCGATGAACAATCGGGCGCCATTCTTTGGACTTGAGTATCAGCCGCGATCAATCGCGTGATCCTTGGGCGACGGGGAGGGAGCGCACTTGGCTGAGTAACGCAAACCGGAAATTGGACCAGTGCGGCCATCATGGCGCTCAACTTCTTGTTTGCCGACACTCCACGCGAAGCACACGCCCTGAGGCGCGATCCCACAAAATTCGTCAGCCCAGAGTGGTGAAGTTCAGGCGATGCGCTTCGGGCTAATGTGGGTCATCCTCTGTGCGCCGGCTTTTTCCGCCGACAGATACGGTTAACACTTCGGCCGCCGAGGGCGTCCTCTGTTTATGATGCTGGCACTCCGATCGCTGCGTAAGACGCCGGGGCTCTCACTTACTATTGTTCTGCTGCTGGCATTTGGTATCGGCGCGAACACCGCGCTGTTCAGCATGTTCCGCGCGGTTCTGCAGCGGCCGATCCCGGGAGTGAGGGACTCCGGCGAGCTCGTGCGCATCCGGCGTACGCAGTCCGGCCGCACGCAAGGAAATCAGAGCTATCCCGACTACGTGGACTTCCGCGATCAATCGAAGACGATCAAAGACCTGGTGGCGGAGCGTCTGGTGGCGTTGCGAGTGGCGGGGCCCCCGGCCCGGATTGTCAACGGCGCAATTGTCACCGGCAATTACTTTCAGGCATTGGGCATCAAGCCAGCTGCGGGGCGAGTGCTCGGGCCCGAAGACGATCGCACGCCGGATGCCCATTCCGTGGTGGTGGTGAGCGAAGCATATTGGCGGCGGGAACTCGGCGGCACGCCGCGGGCCGTGGGCGCCACGCTCAAGCTGAACGGTTACCCGTTCACGATAGTGGGTGTCGCGGCGGCGCCATTCGCGGGGGTCGAATTCGGTGAGCGCACCGAAATCTGGATGCCGATCGCGATGGTGAAACAGGCCATGCCGCGCAATGCCGGTTATCCCTTTCTTCGCGATCGCCACGCGGGTTGGCTCTCGTGGTACGGGCGACTGAATCCCGGCGTCACGACCGCGCAAGCCACGCGCGAGTGGAACGCCATTGCCGCTCAACTGGAGAGTCTTTACCCGCGGAGCAACCGCGGGCGAGGGTTCGAGATTCATTCGCACGCATCCATGAGTCCGAGCCAACGCGACGATCTGAGCCGGCTGTGGATGCTGCTGCTGGGGGCGGTGTGCCTGGTGCTTTTAATCGCGTGCGGCAACGTGGCCAATCTCCTGCTGGCGCGCGCGGCCGGGCGCGTACGGGAAATGGCGATCCGTCTGGCTCTCGGCGCGGGACGCGGCGCGCTGCTTCGTCAACTGCTCGCCGAGAGCCTGCTTTTGGGGCTGTTGAGCGGAGCGTTGGGACTGATGCTGGCGCCGTGGATGATCGGCATCCTGGGCCAACTCTGGCAGACGAAGGTGGACGCTGTGATTCTGGATTGGCGCGTGCTCGCTTTCGCGCTGTCGGTCTCACTGGCGTGCGTTGTGATGTGCGGGCTGGCGCCGGCGTGGTCCGCGTCCTCGACCAACGTGGCCATGGCTCTGAAGGACCCCTCGCCCGGATCGGGACACAGGCGCGGCGGAATCCAGCGCGTATTCGTGGTGGCGCAAGTGGCGCTCTCGGTGGCGCTGGTGGCAGTGAGCGGGCTGGTGCTGGGCAGCATGCGCCGAATTGTGCGGATCCAACCGGGATTTCAGACTCAGGGCGTGGTCATGGCGTCGATGGACCTCTCGCTGCTCGGCTACTCGGCGGATCGCGGGACACAGTTCTTCAGCGACCTGGTGCGGCACGTGTCCACGCTTCCCGGCGTCCGCTCGGCGAGCTCGGCAAAGAGCAGCCCGGCGGTGGATTGGAGCGACCGTGTGAACATCTTCCGTCCCGGCGAAGCGCCCACCGAAGGCATGCGGGAGGAGCAGGCGCCGAATGCAATCCGAACCGATCGCAACGTGATCGCGCCCGGGTATTTCGGCACGCTGGGGATCCGGCTGGTCGCTGGACGGGATTTCACGGCTGCGGACCGTCGAGGCTCCACGCTGGTGGCGATCGTCAGCCAGGCGCTGGCCACAAGATTGTGGGGCGGGCAGAATGCCATCGGCCGTCAGATCCTGATGCCGGTGGATGGACAGGCGATGGCGGCGGTGCCGCTCGAGGTGATCGGCGTAGCGGCAGACTCGCGATACCGCTCGGTTCTGGACGAGCCGCCGACGCTGCTCTACGTTCCACTGCTACAAGACTATGATTCGATCGCTCGCCTCATTGTGGCCGTGGACGGGCCGGCGGCCGATTTCAAGGAACCGCTGCGCCGCGCCATCCAGCAGTTCAATCCCGATTTGCCGGTGCGCACGGTGAACACGGTGCAGGAGCAAATCGAGCAGTCGCTGTGGCAGCGCCGCGCGGCGGCATCCGTGCTGACGCTATTCGGCGTGCTGGCACTGGGGCTGGCGTGCGCCGGCATCCACGGCGTGGTGGCGTATGCCACGGCTCAACGGGCGCGCGAGATCGGCATCCGCATGGCGTTGGGCGCGGGCCGCGGCGAGGTGCTGAGACAAATTGCCGGACACGCGCTGCGGCTATCGCTGATGGGGATCGCGATCGGCATTCCGTTGGCGGTGTGGGCGAAGCCGGCGGTCGCGAGTTTTCTCTATCGCGCGGAGAACCTGAGCGCGATCACGTTCGGACTGGTGTTGTTCGTAGCGGTAGCATTGATGGCGAGCGCGCTCCCGGCGCGCCGGGCGGCGTCTATCGATCCATCGGTGGCGCTGCGCCAGGATTGAGAATCGGTAGCACAGTAGCGCGGGCGGTCTTGTCGCGGCGAGATTCACTTTGGCCAGATTCAAGGGTGGCCACTCAGCGCCTGAGTGCAGCGAACGGCCCTGGCCACCCACGCTAGTGGCCCCGCACGGAGTACCTCCTGGATCACGCGCCGCTTCTCCGCCGCCGCGAAGAGTAGATCCAGCCCCGTTCATTCCCTGAGGCGCCCCCGCTCAGCCGTTGCCCTTCAGGCCCAACTCCTCCGCCCGAGCCTGCATCGCCTTCACGCAGAAATCGATATGCTCCTCGAGCGGCACGCCCAGTTCCTGCGCGCCCTCCACGATATCCTGCCGATTGACCGATCGCGCGAATGCCTTGTCCTTCATCTTCTTCTTTACCGACTGCACGTCCACCTCGAACACGCTGCGGCTCGGCTTCACATAGGAGATCGCGGTGATGAAACCCGCCAACTCGTCGCAAGCGTACAGCGTCTTTTCGAGCGGAGATTGGCGCGGCACACCTGTGTGGTTGGCATGGGAAAGAATCGCCCGTCGGATCTCCTCGTCCACGCCCCTCTCCGCCAGGATGGCCTCGCCTTTCTGCGGATGCTCGTCCAGCGTCGGATGAATCTCCCAATCGAAATCGTGCAGCAGCGCCGTCACCGACCAAAGCCGTTCATCGCCGCCGAACTTGCGCGCGTACGCTGTCACGCACGTCTCCACCGCCATGGCATGCTTTCTCAAGCCTTCCGACTTGGTGAATTCGCACAGCAGGTTCCAGGCCTCTTCGTGAGTGAGCATGGAGTTTATGGTATCCGATCGCTGAGCCAATCCTCCCATCGCGAACGCCACCCGTCGAAAGGCAGCGGCCTCTGATTCTCCGCCGCCCCCGACTTGCCTGTTCTCGATCCGTCATTGAGCCTATGATGATATCGGTGGATTCGCGAAACGTGCAGCTCGGTTTGGGCCTCATCGGCATCGGCAAACCGTGGGGTGTGGCGCCGCACGCCGCGCCCTCCGAAGCCGGCGCGATATCTCTCCTCGAATTCGCCTACGACCTCGGCGTCCGCTACTTCGACACCGCCCCATCGTACGGCGATGGGGTGAGCGAAGAGCGCCTGGGACGGTTCTTGCGATCCCTGACTCCCGCCGATCGCGGCCGGATCATCGCAGCCACCAAGTTCGGTGAGCATTGGAACCCCGCTGCCGGCGAGCCTTACGCGGACCACGCCTTCGACGCGCTGCGGCGAAGTCTGGACCGCAGCGTCGCGCGCCTCGGCCGCATCGACGTGTTGCAATTGCATAAGACCACCCCGCGGGCCCTGGCGGCCGATGACGTGTCCCGCGCCTGGGACTTCGCCGAATCGCTCGGCATCCGCCGCATTGGCCCGAGCGCCAGCGATCTCGACTCGGCGCGATTGGCGATCGCAAGCCCGCGGTATTCGATGATGCAGATCCCGTTCAACGCGGCCAATCCCACACTCTCGCCGGTCTTCGAGGAGGCCTCGGCGCGAGGCATGTGGCTCGCCGTGAACCGCCCCTTCGCGATGGGCGCGGCCGTGGCCGATAAGCGCGCCGCCTTCCGCTTCATCCTGAAACGCAGGTTTGCGGGCGTAATCCTGAGTGGAACCACCTCTCCCGAGCACTTACGCGAGAACTGGCAGGCGTTTCACGAAGCCCTATCGATTCCATGACCCGCCCCAGGCGGCATGGCGTGCGGCGCGGAAGGCGTCTCGGTCGCGCTTTGTAATCCGGCGCGTTTGCAACCCCGCCGGCGCACAGGTCTCCAGCACGATCAGTCCCGGCTGGTGTTGCGGACGCCGGACCACCCGCGCCGCAGCGGTCTCGACAGGCGCGCGCGTTAGCGCCACATAACTGAACTTCTCGTCTTCATACCCGAGTTCACCTCCCTTGACCCGCCGGTGCCATGACGACCGCTCCACCCGCGCCGCGAAGTGGCACCAGTCGGGATCGGCGATCGGACAAGCCGACCCCATCGGACACGGCGCGGCCATGTGTCCGCCCGCCCCCAGTAGCTTGTCGCGGATCCCGCGGATGAGGGCGAAACCCCGCGGGGTTCCCGGTTCGATCACGACCAGCGCCAGGCCCGCCGCGTCCCACAGATTTCCGATGGCGGCGGCGCCGAATTCGCCGGCCGAGTACGACGCGATCACCAGATCATGACGGGGCAGGGCAGGGATGCGCCCGACGTCCTCGATGCGGATCTCCGCATCGGGAAACCACAACCGCGCCGCCTGCGCGAAAGCGCGGTCGCGCTCCACCATCGTCAGGCGCGCCTCCGGAAAGAATGCCTGCGCCGCCAGCGATGCCGCGCCGGTTCCCGCTCCGATATCGAGAATGCTGCGGATCTCCATCTGTGGGAGTTGCTGCAGTGCCGAGTAAGTCGCTGCATAAGTCGCAGGCATTCGCGTGACGAGATAGGCGGCCACCCGTTCCCGGGCTGACAGCCGCGGCGCGCAGCCCTCGCGGTACGCGGCGGTCATCGCGGCCGAGGCGCGGCGCAGCGCGGCCAGACCGGCTTCTTCGGCCCATTCCTCAATCGTCCGGCGGACGTGCGGCGGCAGTTGCACTCTTCTATTTTAGGAACTTCCGCCGCGCCGTTGGTGTCTATTCCGGTGAACGCAGATTGCGATCCCCACCCCCCACTGGCCAGAGGAGGAGTGTCGCTCAACTTAGAGAGGAGTGTGAGAGATATGTTCGAGCAGGCAACTCTTTCCCCGGCGCCGGTGTCTACCAGGTTATGGAGCACGTGCGCCGGCGTAACGGGCCAGGCGCTGATTGTCGGATGTATGTTACTGGCGCCCTTGATCTGGCCGCAGGTGCTGCCGCAGTTGCAGTCGTATGTGACGCTGACCGCTCCCGGTCCGCCGCCGCCGCCGCCACCGCCGCCATCGGGCAATATGACGGTCGTTCCGCGCCACATCGCGACGCGGGTATGCTCCGTGTGCATGCCGGTCCGAATCCCGGATCATGTCACGATGCTTTCGGAGGATCCGCCGGAAATCTCCAGTGGCAGTGGTGTCTCTGGAGGTGTGATCGGTGGAATACCCAACGGCGGCGGAGACGTTTTGATGACCGGCATTCTCAGGGACCTGCCCGTCGCGGCGCCTCGTCCGGTCGAGCCACCGAAACAGCCCGTCGTCGCCGCCGCCCCACCGAAGATCCCGCGGTATGTCGTAGGTGGCAACGTCAAACTCGCCAGTCCGATCCGCCGTGTCGATCCCGTCTATCCGCAACTTGCCCGGATCGGCCGCATCGAAGGTGTGGTGCAGTTGCAGGGCGTCATCGGAACCGATGGCCGCATCCACGAACTGAAGGTCCTCAGCGGCCATCCCTTCCTGGTAAAGGCCGCGGTCGAAGCGGTCCAGCAATGGCTCTACAACCCGGGAACGCTGAACGGCGAGCTCGTCGAGGTGATCGCGCCCATCACCGTGACATTCCGGCTGGGCGGACGCTGAGGAAGCCGCTCACGTTCTCCCACAGCAGTTGCGGGAAGCTCTTATCCAGGTACGAACGGATCGACACGTAGCATTCGTCGCACCCGTTCGTGCGCGTGAACTCCTCGATCATCCGCTCGCGATCCTCGAGGCTGTAGCGGCGGAACTGCATCGAGCACGGCTGCAGGAAGCCCGCGGCCGTCACCACCAGGAATCGCAGGCCCGCCTTGCACCCCGGCGCGCCGCGATTCTCGAAGTAGCGGCGCGTGGCGTCCAGCGTGGTGGGCGCGTTGACGATCCAGTTGGTCGCATCGCGGCGCGCCTCCACCCGGTCGAGTTGCCCGTTCAGCTCCGTAAGCTGCCCCGCGGTCTCGAGGAAGTAATCGCGGCATCCCGTGCGGCGCGCGGAATACGCGCTGTAACAGAGATTCACGCCCCACGCCCGCGCCTTGTCCGCGATCGCATTGATCTCCCCGACGTTTTCGCTGGTGATGCAGCTATTCAGCACGATATCGTCGTGCCCCAGCTTCGCGAGCCGCGGGATGAGGTCTTCCAGGTGTTGGTAGAGGCCCGGGTACACGCGAAAATCATCGTGCCGGCGGTCGGGAAAGTCGAGGCTCACGGAGAACTGGTCGACACCCGCGTCGCGCAACGCCAGGTACTTCTCAGCGGTCATGTTCGACCAGTTGGACACCAGGATCGTATACGGTGGCGTCGATCCGCCCTGAATGTTGCGGACGATCTCGACCACATCCTCCCGCATCAGCGGCTCGCCGCCCGAAATCTGCACCACGCACGGACGCAGCGCTTCCATATAACGCCGGTAATCGTCCGGACGAAGGTTGCGCGACTCATCGCGCGGACCGCCGTGATCGCAGTGCTTGCAGTAGCACGTGCACGAGTCGGTGACTTCGAACGATACGACGATGGGACGGTTGGCGAGCCAGTTCAGCGACCCTCGCCCGATAATCCGGAGGGATTCCGCAAACGGAACCTTACGCAAACCGCGATGGTAGCATGAAGCGTGACGGGCGATCCGGCGTTGGTGCAGATCGTGGACGCGGCCCTGGCGGAAGCGGTCCGCAAGGCCGGCCCGTGGCTCGCCTGCCGCCCCGGCTGCTTCGAATGCTGCCGTGGGCTGTTCGCGATCTCGCGCCAGGATGCCCAACGCCTCCGCGAGGGCTTGGCGTCGCTCGACCCCGCCGTCGCCGGCCGGATTCGCGCCCGGGCGAGCCTCTCGACGCAGGAAGAGGACGAGCCCTGTCCGGCGCTCGATCCCGAGACGGGCGCCTGCGACCTTTATGCGTGGCGTCCGATCGTTTGCCGCACCTTCGGTCCGCCGCTCCATTTCCGCGATCAACTGCTCGCCGTTTGCGAATTGTGCTTCGACGGCGCCACTCCCGAAGAAGTCGCCGCCTGCGAAGTCGAAATCGATCTGGAAGATCCCGATGAGGCCGAGCCGCCGGAGCTCACCGTCGCACTCGCGTTGCTATGACCCCGGCGCGCCGCATCGCGTTCGACATTCTCCGCAAGGTCGAGACGGGCGGGTACGCGTCCGACCTCCTGCTCGCCCAGACCGCCGGGATCGATTCGCGCGACGCCGGACTGGCTGCCGAAATCGTCTTTGGGGTCCTCAGATACCGCGCGCAGCTCGATTTTTTGATCGAATTTTACGCAAAAAGGCGCCAAAAACTCGATTTTGAGGTGCAAATTGCCCTCGAAATGGGCATTTTTCAGCTCCGTTTCCTCGATCGGGTGCCCCCGCATGCCGCCGTCGCCGAGTCCGTCGACCTCGTCAAACGCGCCCGCAAGACCTCCGCGGCGGGGCTGGTGAACGCCGTCCTGCGGAAAGTCGACCGGGAACCCGTCGCCTGGCCGAATCGCGAGATCGAGCTCTCCTGCCCCGAGTGGCTGCTCCAACGTTGGGAACGCCATTACGGCGCCGCCGCCGCCGTCGAAATCGCCCAGGCCGCGCTCCGGGAACCGGAAAAATACACGCGCGGAGAGCGCCGGCAGGAAATCGGGTCGCAGTCGATCGTGCCGCTGCTCGGACTCTCGCCCGGGCAGTCGTTTCTCGACCTCTGCGCGGCCCCCGGCAACAAGACGGCCCAGGCGCTCGAAGCCGGCGTCCGCGCGGTGGCCTGCGATGTCCACCTGCACCGCATTTCCGGGATGAAGGGCCTCGGCGCCGACCTCCTCGTCCTCGACGGGACCCGGCCGCTCCCCTTCGCTCGCCGCTTCGACCGCATCCTGGTCGATGCGCCTTGCTCCGGCACCGGCACCCTCGGCCGCAATCCCGAGATCAAGTGGAAGCTGCGCCCCGCCGACCTGCTCGATCTGCCGCAGCGGCAGGCGGCGCTGCTTCGCAACGCCCTTGAGGTGTTGGCGCCCGGCGGCGTCCTGGTCTATTCCACGTGCTCGCTCGAACCGGAAGAAAACGAAGGAATTACCGGCACGGATGGGATTTACCGCCTTCCCGGCCGCGACGCCGGGGATGGCTTCTTCGCCGCTGTGATAAAATCGGTTTAGCCCGCAAATGATTGAAATTGTTCCCTCGATTCTGTCGGCGGACTTCGCGCGCCTGGCGGAGGAGATTGCCCGTGTCGAGCGCGGCGGAGCCTCGATCCTGCACCTCGACGTCATGGACGGGCACTTTGTCCCCAACCTGACGATTGGGCCGCCGGTCGTCGAATCCATCCGCAAAAACACGCGCCTCCACCTCGACGTCCACCTCATGATCGAGAACCCGGATCGCTATTGTGCGGCTTTCATCCAGGCCGGTGCGAATTCCGTCTCGGTGCATTATGAAGCCTGCCCCCACCTCGACGCGGTGCTCGGCCTGATTCGCGCGAAAGGCGCCATGGCCGGCGTGGTCCTCAATCCCGCCACCCCCGTCTCGGTGCTGGAGGACGTTCTGGAAGTGGCGGATTACGTGCTACTTATGAGCGTGAATCCCGGTTTTGGCGGACAGAAATTGATTCCCTACGTGCTCGACAAGGTGCGCAAGCTGGATAGCATGAGGCGAGCAAAGAAGTTAGCGCTGCCGATCGAAATTGACGGCGGCGTCCACCGTGATAATCTGGCCGACGTGGTTCGGGCCGGGTGTGATTGGATCGTCACAGGTTCGGCTGTGTTTCACAGCCCGGACCCGGAAGCGACTGTCCGGGAGATGCGCGGGATCGCGGCCAACGCCACCGCGATTCGGGTGTAAAGCCGGGGAACCGGACTGAGGGTGATTGGATTTTCTATGTTTCAAAAAGCCATTCGTTATAGTTTTGCCGTCGGAGCGCTGGTGGTCCTGCTGAGTTCCTGCGGCATTCGCCGCCACAAGTACGACAACCCCATCGCCAAAGACACGCAGCAGCCCGATAAGGTTTTGTTCGACTCGGCGATCAGAGAGATCGAGCACAGCCGGTTCGACCGCGGCCGCCTGCTGCTACAGACCCTCATGAACACCTACGACACCAGCGAATACCTGGCGAAGTCCAAACTCGCCATCGCCGATGCCTGGTACCGCGAGGGCGGGGCGCACGGCATGGCGCAGGCGGAGGCCGAATACAAGGACTTCATCCTGTTCTATCCCGCCATGGAAGAGTCGGCCGAGGCGCAGGAAAAGATCTGCAAAATGCAGTACAACCAGATGGAGAAGGCCGATCGCGACCCCACCCATGCCCTCCGCGCCGAAGACGAGTGCCGGCAGCTTCTGGTGCAGTTCCCCAACAGCAAGTTCGCGCCCGAGGCGCAACAGATGCTGCGCAACGTCCAGGAAGTGCTCGGCGACAAGGAATTCAAGGTCGGCACGTTCTACCACAACAAGGGCAGCATGCCCGCCGCTGCCAACCGACTGCAGGGCGTGGCCGACCAGTTCCCGCTGTATAGCAAGGCGGACGAAGCCCTCTGGCAGGTCGCCGATTCCTACCGGCGCATGGGCGACCGCTTCGAGAACAAGCAGATCGACGCCTATACCAAGATCGTGAAGGATTACCCGCTCAGCGCGCACGTCGACGAGGCGAAGTCCCGGCTGCAGGCCATGAACCGGCCGGTTCCGGAGGCCGATCCGGTGGCCTATGCGCGCATGAAGTACGAGATGGAGAACCGCACCAACCGGAGCCTGCTCGGGAAAGTCTGGGGGCCGTTCAGCGGACGTCCGGACCTGACGCCGTCCGCCAAGTCCGGCAGCCCGCAAATGACGGGTTTCCGTCCCACGATTCCGGCCAGCGTTCCCGTGCCCGCGGCGGGAGCGGGCGCAGGCGCCACGGGCGTCACTGACGTCGGCGCGCAGATTGCCGCCGATCCCAACGCTCTGAACAACAATCCGGAGGCGCGCTCCGCGGCAACCGCCGCGCCGGCGCAGCCGACCGCGCCGTCGGCCGTGACCCGCACCGGCGTCGATCTGAACAGCGCCACCGAAGCCGAGATTGGCAAGCTCCCCGGCATCAACAAGCTGATGGCGAAGCGGATCGTGGCGGCGCGCCCGTTCCTGTCGCTGAACGACCTGATCCGCGTCGGCGTGTCGAAGAAGACCATCGAGAACCTGAAACCCGCGGCGGCCGGCGGCGGCAAAGCTGCCACTAAATGAGCCGCGTCCTCCTCGTGGACGACAGCCCGCACGCCCAGCGCATGGGTGAGCGGATCCTCAGCGACGAAGGCTACGAGGTGGTCACGGTGAGCAATGCCGATTCGGCTCTGATCCGCCTAGACGACGTCGATCCGGACGTGGTCGTCGCCGACACGGTGATGCCGGGCCGCACCGGGTACGAAATCTGCCAGTACGTCAAGATGAACCCGCGGCTGCGCCATGTCCGCGTGATTCTCACTGCCGGCGTGCTCGAGAATTTCGACGAGGAGCAATCCAAACGCGTCGAAGCCGACGCCACCCTCAAAAAACCGTTTGAGGCGACGGCGCTGGTGAACACCGTGAAGCCTTTGGCCGAAGCCGCGGCGATGTCGCGCCAGGACGCGAAGACCGGCGCAAAGGGCGCAACCGGGCGGCCCGCCGCGGCCGCGGCGGTCCCGTTTATCGCCGTCGTGGATTCGGAGCAGGTGCGCGCCGCGGTCACCCTGGCGCTCGACGGCGCGATGGAATCAATGGCGGACGAGATTACGCGCCGGGTCCTATCGGCTCTGCAGACGAAACCGCCCGTCCCCGCATCTCCCGAACCCGAGCCGCCGCCGCCCGCGTCCGCCACACCGGACCTGTCCTCGCCCGTATTGGAGACCGTCCGCCGGGTACATACTCTGCGAGTCCGTTCGACGTCGATCCTCGGGTTGGACACCCTGCCCTCCGCGTCCGACCCCGGCTCCCCGGATTCAAAGTAAGTTCTACTTCGCGGGCGCGGCCATCCGTCCCATTCCGATCGCCATATCGTTGAGGAACTGCTGCACCACCCGCCACCCGGCGGGCGAGAGCCGATTGCGCAGGTCGTCAAGACCGGATTTCAAGGCGGGTATCCGGTCGTCGGCAATGACGGGCGGCAGAGTTCCCGCGATGCGCGCCGCGTTGAGCATCTCTTCCGAACGCTTCTGAATGGCGGCGAGCTTCGCCTGGATCGCCGCGCAGACCTGTTCATACGTATCGCGATCGACGGGTGTGAGTTGTGGCGCCAGTGGATCGTGCGGGCCCGGTCCGGGTCCTGGCGCGAGGGCGCCGGCGGCGTCGTGGTAATGGGACGGATTGCCGGCCATGTTAAGCAGCGACAGGAACCGGATCTCCATCGGGACCTCCACCGTCTGCCAACCCGTGTTGTCCGGGATGTTGTACCGCGCGGGCGCGGAGACATTGGGCAGGGTGACGGTTTTCGCGATCTCATCGCGATGAGCCTGCCACCAGTCTTTCCAGAAGGCGATGTCCTTCTGTTCCGCCGCGGGATCGTTGAGAGGCGCGCGATTGGGGCAGTAGTCGGGCATTTCCGCCATCCAGAACTTCTGGTCTCTCAGCAGTTGGCAGAACGACATCAGCGCGAGATCGCGTGTGCCGGCGCTCGGGCTGCCCAGCATCACGATCAGGTAGGGCAGGAACTCCGGGTTGTGTGTCGAGGCCAACTGAGAGGCGGCGCCCCCTTCGATGCCGGGTAAGAGAGTCTCGCCAATGGCCAACCGCCCGAGGGCGTGGGCAGCGGGAAGGTTCGCTCTCACGTCGATGCCCATGCTTGTCATCGGCATAGAGCCGCGGTTCAAAGCCGGGGCGACGGCAGCGAGATTCTTCTCCAGATCGAGGAGCGCGCTCGCGTCGCCGGTCTCCAACCGGCCTTGGATTCCGGCCAGTTTCAGCTTGGGATCGGGCAGAGAGGAGAAATGCGCGTATGCCTCGGCGGCGGCTTTGCCCAAGCCCTGGAGAGCCATGGTCAACGCATTGAATTGCGTCACCGTCTGCATCCACTGAGGCGGCGGCCCGGCCACTGGGATCCAGGGAGCGTGAGGCCCCAGATCGTCGCCATGCCGCGCGACGAGATCTTCTATGACCGGCGCGATCTCGCAAGCAGTTTTGTAAGGGAGAGGCGCACTGGCGCTGTAGTATTGAGGAGCGCCACCCGCCGGAAGATAGAATCCGCCCAGCGACGGCATCATCACGGTCGCCTGGAGCGGCTGCAGTTTTCCCTCCGTACGGGCGAGAAACCATAGCCCACGGGCTTTCGGGACCGTGGAGGTGACGGCTGGGCTCTCGAGCGGCATCGGGCGGTACTGCCATTGAATGGCGAGGTCCGAGCCGGCCACCGCGTTGCCGCCAAGCACGCGCACGACGCGCAGAGTGGCCTTGACGCTTACCTGTGAGCCGTCATCGACGGCGGATCCGGAGACGATATCGCCCACCAGGACATCGGTAGCCGTCTGGAGCGTATCGGTGAAACTCCACCCGCTATGCGAGGAGAACGTCTGAGCGCACGCGTCCGCGACGAGCAGCAACAGAATGGCCGGCCTCATTCCCTCGATTATAGGAGTGGCAAGTCCCATTCGCCAGCGAAGAGAGGTGTGGATCGATCCGCCGTGCCTGGCCGTTCGGCCGCCGGCTCCACGGGGACTCTTCCGCGGCCTATAATGGAAACAGCCCGACCCGTGGCCCCGGTCCCCAAACAGCCATGCCCGACAATTCTTTTGACGTAGTCTCCAAGATCGAGATGCCGGAAGTGCACAACGCCATTCAGCAGGCGCAGAAGGAGATCCATCAGCGCTTCGACCTGAAGGATTCGCACTCCAATATCGAGCTCAAAGAGAAGGACAACAAGATCATCCTGGCGAGTGCGGACGAGTACAAACTGCGCGCGGTGATCGACATCCTGCAATCCAAGCTGGTCAAGCGCAACGTGCCGCTCAAGGGTCTCTCCTACGGCGAGATCATTCCCGCCGCCGGCTCCACCGTGCGGCAGGAGGTCACGCTCCAGCAGGGAATTCCCATCGAGAAGGCGCGCGAAATCGTCAAGAAGATCAAGGACGGCAAGCTCAAGGTGCAGGCCTCCATCCAGGGCGATTTCGTCCGCGTCGCCGGCAAGGACCGCGACGTTTTGCAGTCCGTGATCAAACTCCTGCGCGATTCCGATTTCGGCATCGACATGCAGTTCATTAACTACCGCACCAACTGACGTGGGATCGCCCCGCCGCATCGAATCCCACGACATTCCGGGACCCGCCGGGCGGCTCGAAGCGATTCTGGAAGAGCCGGAGGGCGGCTCGCCGCGGCTCGCCATCCTGGTGTGCCATCCGCATCCGCTGTACGGGGGCACGATGCACAATAAGGTCGTCTATCGGCTGGCGCGCGCTCTCCGCCGGTCGGGCGCTGTCGTGCTGCGGATCAATTTCCGCGGGGTCGGGCGGAGCGAGGGCGAGCACGGGCATCTGGTGGGCGAAATCGAGGATGCGCGGGCCGCGCTGGCATGGCTGCGCGGCCGGTATCCGGAGCTGCCGTTCGCGCTGGCCGGCTTTTCCTTCGGCGCGCGCGCGATCACGCGGCTGGGCTGCGCGCTGGAGGGCGCGAGTTGGATGATCGCCTGCGGATTTCCGACGCGTTACGGTCTGTCGGACTATCTGGAAACGTGCGCCACTCCCAAGATCTTCATCCAGAGCACGGCCGACGAGTTCGGGCCGCGCGCGGAGTTCGAGGAGCACTATGCTCGCTTCGCGGAGCCGAAACGTCTTCTGTGGGTCGA
Organism: uncultured Solibacteraceae bacterium; assembly: GCA_964608645.1. Lineage (GTDB taxonomy): Bacteria > Acidobacteriota > Terriglobia > Bryobacterales > Bryobacteraceae > CAZSQK01. The sequence goes on from CAZSQK010000026.1 coordinate 82,555, forward strand.
GGCCGGGGACCACTTCTTCGCGGGCGTGCTGGATCTCTTCGAGGAGATTGTGTTGAGCGCCGTTCCTGTGCCATCCTGAACGGTTCATGGACATTATCACCGGCAATGTCGGCTGGATCGAAGTCATTTGCGGGCCCATGTTTTCGGGCAAGAGCGAGGAGCTGATCCGCCGCCTGCGCCGCGCCATGATCGCGCGCAAACGCGTCGAAGTCTTCAAGCCGGTGATCGACAACCGCTACTCCAACGACGAGATTGTGTCGCACGGCGACCTGCGGATGAACTCGCAGGTGGTCTCCAGCGCCGAAGAGATCACCACGCGGATCGACTGGCGCTCGGAGGTGGTGGGGATCGACGAGGCGAACTTCATGGGCGAGAAGCTCGTCGACATCGCGCAACGGCTCGCCGATAGCGGCAAGCAGGTGATCATCTCCGGGCTCGACACGGATTATCTCGGCCGGCCCTTTGCGCCGATTCCGGATCTGCTGGCGCATGCCGAGTCGATCACGAAGACCCTGGCGATCTGCGTGCGGTGCGGGAATCCGGCCAAGCACACGCAGCGGCTGCGCGGATCGGAAGACCTGATCGTAGTGGGAGCGGCCGACATGTACGAAGCCCGCTGCCGCAGGTGTTTCGAGCCCGGCATCCCGAAGCAGACCGAGCTGGATTTCGTGAAGGCCAAGCGGCAGAGCTGAAGAGCGGCGCGAGGCTTGAAATCCTTTCAGGATTTGGGAGTCAGGAGTCAGAAGGCAGGAGCCAGAATGCGCGAGCTGACCTCACAGCGCCGCCCAAGTCGCGGGCGACCGGCGAACCGTATGAAGAAGCGCTCGACACGCGGCGGTACGAGTTTGGCGGGAGCTACCAGCGCCTGATCGGCGGGCGCTACGTCGTCACGGTCCGAATCGCCGCGTCCTCACAGCGGCATCGTCATCAATTCGGCGAGCGGAGCGAACGCGATCGGCATGACATGCTGTTCGGCGAATCGACGGCGCGGGGAACGGCCGGCCGGAACACCTGGGTGGCGGGAACCGCGGCCGAGCGCGAAGCCTACCGGCCGCGCGACGTGCCGCGCTTTGCCTACGTCTTCGTCACGCCCGGCATCTTTGGCCAGGACGATATCGCCGTCGCGCCATGGCTGTCGCTTTCCGCCAGCGGCCGCGCCGATTTTCAGAACCGGTACGGCACGCTGCTGAGCCCCCGGCTGGCGATCCTGCTGCGGGGCAAAGGCTGGACGAGCCGGATTTCGGCCGGGCAGGGCTTTTTCGCGCCCACGCCGGTGACGGAAGAAACCGAAGCTGCCGGCCTGTCCCGGCTGACTGTTCCACTGCCCCTGGTCGCGGAACGGGGCCGCAGCGCTTCGGTCGATCTGACGCGCGGATTCGGTCCGCTTTCCGCGACCCTGACGCTCTTCGACTCCGCCGTCGCCCATCCGGTTCAGGTAACGCGCACGACGTCCTATGAACTCGCCAATGCGCCGGGGCCGGCGGAAAATCGAGGTCTCGAGCTGATCGGAACCTGGAGAAGAGCGCCGCTTGCGGTCATGGCGACATACAGCTACGTGCACACCAGCCAACTCGACGCCGACCTTGCACGTCGGGTGGAAGTTCCGCTCACCCCCCGGCATAATTTTGGGGTCACGGGAGTCTGGGAAAACGAGAAGATCGGCCGCTTTGGCGCGAGTGCTACTACACCGGCCGCCAACGGTTGGAGGACAATCCGTACCGAACCGAGTCGCGCCCCTACATCAGCGTAGGATTTCTTGCCGAGCACCGGTTTGGACCGATCCGCGCCTTCCTCAACGCCGAAAACCTGGGGGACGTGCGGCAAACCAGGTGGGACCCGATGGTGCGGCCGACTCGCGGCGTCGATGGCCGCTGGACAGTCGACGCGTGGGCTCCTTTGGAAGGCCGGGTGATCAACGGCGGCGTTCGCTTCGTGTTTTAGCCGTCAGAGGCCTTCCGGGCGTTTGGCGCGGCGACGCCGGCGCAGCAGTCAGTTGCCGGCTCCCAGCACGCTGCCGCCCCGTTTTTTGCCGAGGAGTTTGCGCGCCATCGAGAGCAGATAGAACGGAGCGTCCGGTTTGTCGAGGACAGCCGTGGCGCCCAGATGTTTCGCCATCCGCAGGACTGGTTCTCCCACGCCCGAGACGACCAGGGAGGGAATCGCCGGCAGATTCTTCGTCATGAACTTCAGCACGTCGAACCCATCGGCCGCCGGCATGCTCAGTTCGAGGATCACCAGGTCGACAGGCGCGGCATTCAACAGCTTGAGCGCTTCTTTGACCGAGGCCGCTTCAAGGACTGTGAAGCCTCCGGGTTCGAGGATCGTGCGAAAAAGCCTGCGAATCTGCGCGTCGTCATCTACAAGCAAGACACGGATTGCGACAACCCCCATGGGTCCGCCTCTCTCGTGCCGTTAGGAAAGAGCTTATCAGAACTTGACGTGACCAAGTTATCGCCGGCGCTTGCTCTTGCCCTCGAGGTTGAGCGCCACTGCCGCGCGGATTAGATCCTTCAAGGCCGGCACATCGATCTTCTCGCCTTCGTGGATGTCGATGGCGCGCCTGACATTCCCGTCGAGGCTGGAGTTGAATAGACCTGAAGGGTCCTTCAACGCAGCTCCCTTGGCAAATGTCATCTTGACGACGTTCTTGTACGTCTCTCCCGTGCAGACGATGCCGCCGTGAGACCAGACGGGAGTTCCCATCCACTTCACCTCTTCGACGATCTCAGGGTCTGCCTCGCGCAGGATCTCGCGGACTTTCGCGAGCGTCTTCCCGCGCCAGTCCCCCAGTTCCCTGATCTTCTCGTCGATGAATGCAGAGGCGGATTCCAACGGGACGTTCTTATTCATAAACAGCTCCGGCGCCAAGAGAAGTACGAGAGTCCCCACAGCACGGCGGTGGCCGCCGCCCAGCCCCACGCCTCCGGGCCGTCGCCCAGAGAGAAGTGGGCGATGAGCGCCGACGCGAGGTTGATGGCGAAGCCGGCGTAGGCCCACTCTTTGAGCCTCGGCGGAACCGGCGCCAGCAGCAGCGCCACGCCGAGAAGCTTGGCCCACGACAGTTCCACGCGGAAGTAGGCGGGAAAGCCGAAGTGGGTGAACGCCTCCGCCACCTGCGGCACGCGCAGTTGCGCGTAGGCGGTGAAGCTCATCTGCAGGCAGAAGAGCGCGGTGACGATCCAATACATGATGGTCGTGGTCTTCGCGGCGACGAAGACCGGTTTCGGTAGAGTCAATTCCATGGCTTCTTCCTCCTATGCTTCAAGGCCGAACTGCTTGGCATACTCGGCCTTCAATCGCTGCCAGCCGCCGCACCGCATGGCCTCGGGGCCGGCGATGCGTCCCATCGGTTCACCCGCGAGGCGCCGCTCGAGAACGTCGAAACAGATGTGCCAGCCCGCCGCGCCCCAGGCGATGTAGCGGCGATCGATCTTGTGCCATAGCGTGAGGCGTGTGCCGCTGCCGAGCGGCTCGAGCTCCCACTTCGTATCGCCGTACTCCAACACCTCGGGAGCATCGGCTCGCGTCACTTTTGTTTCGATCCCCTGCGGCGTGCCCACCCAGGTGAGCTTCACCGTTCCAACCCCGCCGAGGCTGCCATCCGCCTCAAAAGGGCGCCCACTCGCGCAGGTGCGCCGGCTCCGTAAGCGCCCGCCAGACCTTTTCCGGCGGGTGGCGCAGTTCCCGGACGAGGATGAGCGTCCACTTCTCTCCGTCCTCCTTTTGGATCTGCGCCTCGCGCGCCGGACCCGGTTCGTATGGTTCGAGGTTGTTCATCTTCGTCTCCTTGTCCTCAGCGCGCGACCTTCACACCCTTCTTGTCAGCCATTCCACTACCTTTTCCTGGTCTTCCTCTTGTTTACTATTGGTGGATCCATGCGGTCGAGGTGGCGTTCGAGCGCATCCACGTGAGCGGACCAGAACCGGCGGAACGGAGCCAGCCAGGCATCCAACTCCTGCAGCGGCTCCGGCCTCAACCGATACAGACGGCGCTGAGCGTCCACCGTGGATTCCACGAAACCGGCGTCGCGCAGCACGCGCAGGTGCTTCGACACGGTCGGCTGCGGCATATGGAGTTGACGCTCGATCTCTCCCACCGATTGTTCGGACGAGACCAGCAGGCTCAATATCGCGCGGCGGTTCGGCTCCGCAATGACCTCGAACAGGGATTCCACTCTTTTAATATACCCCATTGGGCATATGCGTGTCAAGGAATATAATGCGCCGGGGAGCGCCTGCCGGTAGCCAAGGGCTGAGCCCTTGAAATCCCGGGGAGAGGCCGACGCACCCTATGGCTCTTTGGGGCTTATAGTTGCTCTGGAGCGAAAAAAACCAAAATTTAGGCCGTCTTG
>CAZSQK010000027.1:0-86633 GCA_964608645.1 uncultured Solibacteraceae bacterium
CTGCGGGGAACGGCGTTCGCGAGTGGGTCCGATGCGTCGTAGTCCGCCGGACTAAGCCGTTCAGACGCGGGAATCGGCCACTCATCGGGAAAAGGATTGTTTTGTCCGGTAATCGGAATTACGATTCCGATGTGAAGCAAAGTATCCTCTTCATCCTGTTGGCGGCCGGGCAGGCACTGGCGGGCGATGCGGCGCGGGATGCCCGCTGGACCGCGGATCTGAATTACCTGGCTACGCAACTGCCGCAGCGGCATGCGAACCTCTTTTTCCACGTAACCCCGGCGGAGTTCAATCATGGAGCCAGTCCAGGCGGATGAAGCGGCGGCCGATTCGAGCTTGCCTCCTCCGGCTGGACACGGGCGGAACCCAGCTGCGGCATTTACGGATGCGACTCAGGTGGCAGTCCCGCATCCAAGCCTGGAACACGGCGACCGCTGCCCGGAATGCGGGCGTGGGAATGTGTACGCGCAGAAGGAGCCAAAGGTTCTGGTGTGCGTCGTCGGACAGGCGCCGCTGGCGGCCACGGTGTACTCGCTGGAGCGATTGCGGTGCGGGGCCTGTGGGCAGGTGTTTACGGCAGGCGTGGGGCTGGAGAAGTACGACGAGACGGCGGCGGCGATGATCGCGCAACTCAAGTATGGCAGCGGGATCCCATTCTACCGGCTGGAGCGGCTGCAACAGCAACTGGGAATCCCGCTGCCGGCGGCGACGCAATGGGAGATCGTGGAAGAGGAAGCGGAGGTGATCAAGCCGGCACGGGACGAGTTGATCCGGCAGGCGGCGAATGGGGAAGTGCTGTACAACGACGATACCGGGATGCGCGTGCTGAAACTGGAGCGCGAGCCCGGCGACCAGCGCACGGGTGTCTTCACCAGTGGCATCGTTTCCACGGCGGCGGGCCGGCAGATTGCGCTGTACTTTACCGGGTGGCAGCATGCCGGAGAGAACATCGCGGATGTGCTGAAGCAGCGGGCTGCGGAGTCGGGTCCGGCGATCCAGATGTGTGATGCTTTGTCGTGGAACGCGCCGAAGTTGCCACCCGGTGTGGAGTTGCTGGTGGCCCACTGTCTGGCCCACGGAAGGCGGCAGGTGGTGGAGGTGGCGCAGAGCTTTCCGGTAGAGTGCCGGCATGTGTTGGAACAACTGGGAGAGGTGTATCGCAACGATGCCCGGGCACGTGAGGACGCCATGACGCCGGACGTTCCGCCGGCGAGTCGGAACGCCGGGATGGCTCGTGTGCGCGCTCACGCGCATGCGCGGAGGCGACCGCATCCCCACAATACGGGATTCTTCGATGGAGCGGAGTATTAATTGACAAGGGTATTCCCTATCGACTAGGATTGGTTACCCATGATACGAAATCTGGCGACCGAGTGAAGATATCTTGTGCCTTGGGGGGCATGCTGGTTCTGCTGTTCGGACCCGGCGTCCGTCCCCTCCGCTCGACTCCGGCGAGCGCTCCGGTCATCTCGGCTGTCGTCAATGACGCCAGTTTGCAACCTGGTATTGTGGCGGGGTCCTGGGTTACGATTCAGGGCCGGAATCTCTCCGACGTTTCCCGTCCGTGGAATGCCGGCGACTTCACCAGCGGGGCGGCACTGCCTACCAATCTCAGCGGTGTCCAGGTGACGTTTAATGGCTTGGCGGCCGCCGTATGCTACGTGAGTCCAGACCGTCTCACTGTTCAGGTGCCCGGCAATCTTACCGGCACTGTATCCGTTCAAGTGCAATACTTCGGACTCAGCAATAGCTTTCCTGTCACCTATGTCCGGTCCTCGCCTGGCCTGTTCACCTACAAGTCCGGAGCTGAATCGTATCCATCGGCGGTTTACAACGGAACGTCAACGTGGGTAGGCGATCCCATCATCAGCGGCAACTCCGTGAGGCTTGCAAAGACGGGAGATGTTCTCTCGCTCTATGCAACTGGCATCGAGCCGTCGCCGGCTGGAACCGGCTTGAACGGTCCGATCGCGGTCCAGAGTCCAGTTACCGTGAGCATCGGTTCCCAAAACGCCACTGTGACAGGCGCAGCGCTGGTCTACCCCGGACAATTCCAAATCAACGTTGTGGTCCCGAGTCTTTCAGCAGGTGAGAACCCGGTGACGATCAGCGTTGGGGGACAATCCTCCCAGCCGGGTGTCACGATCCCGATCGAATCACCGAAAACCGATGTGGTGGCATGGGAGTCGTGGGTCAAGAACCTGAACCGTGATGGCTATACGGTAGATCAAGGAACGGTCGCTGTGGTTGACAACGCTGCATGCGAGCGATTCGTAATGGTCTTCGGGAGTTGTTTCGGAAACAATGCTGCCGCGCCCTATATCGTTCCGGTCCCGCCGATCGATTCCACGCTCGTCGATCCATACTACGGAGGCATCTTTACTACGTTTGGCGAGACCGGCTCGCCAAGCAACATGTTCTATCGCCTCTCCGATCGGGACGCGCTCGTCACCATCGTTTCTCCGCCACCGAAGGCCGCCTATCTCGGCTATCAAGGGTATTTGTTTTCACGTTCGACCAGCGAATACACCGGCAGTAGCTCCGGCAAGACGATTTCACCCAACCCCAGCCGGTACGAGATCTTCGGCAGCTTCGGGAATGACGTCAACAGCGTGATTCTGGAGCGCAGCATCGGTTCCTTCTGGGGGGGCAACCCCATCGTCTACGTGTCCGCCTCCAACTCCAATGTCGCCGATAGCATCAAGGCCAACGCGGCGGCGAATGGCCTGGACTCCACCCATGTTTTCATCGAACCAATCGGGGCCAACATCCTCACTGGCCCGACGCTGGCGGCGGACGACATATTGACGCTCCTGCGATACGCCCTGCCCGAGGATGCGGCCGCTTCGACGGAATGGCTGCGCAGCATCCGATCGAGCATCCGGGTGTACCGGATTTCTTCCAATACGGCGACCGCGCGGTATCCGACGCCGGTAAATACGCCCAAGATCGCAACCAGTGAAGCGAATTACGAAACGCCGTTGGACGAATTGTCGTCCTCGCTGTCGACTTGGCTGACCGCGCACCAGTCATCCGGCGCCACCACCACCATTAAGATGACCGTGAGCGACCACGTCGATTCAACAGGCAAGATTTTTGGCTTGGTCGGCGGCGAATGCATCGCGGCGGGAACGTCCTGTCTTGGCGACAATCAAGACACCGATTCCTACCGCTCCGGCGTCATCGGCAAATTGACGGGCAACAACATCGCCATCGTTGCCGGCGTGAATCACGCCGTTACCAACAACGCCAGCTACATTTCCCTGGCGGTTTACAACGCCCAGACCATCACCGGAGTGGCCAGCGTATCGCAAACCAATCCCCTCGCCGTCGGATTCAACAGCGGCGTCATGACCGGTTCTGCCGAAGCCGTCCTGAGAAGCCTTGGACTCTATGACTCAGCGTCGAGCACGCTGAAGGCAGCGCTGCCAAGCCTCTATGTGGAATTTGTCGCGAGAACCTGCACGGCGGTCCCGACTTATTGCATCGCGCTCGGAACTACGGCCGCACTGCCACAGGCCGTCCCGGTTTTCATCACGCAACGCGCCTATGTCCGCCCGGGATCGACCAGCGGCGGCAACCCCGACATCATGCAGACACCACGCGTCATCTTCCAACCAACACCGTAAGGACCTTGGGCACTTCGAGGACCGCGTAATTGTCCTGTGCGTCCGCTGGTATCTCCGCTATTGTCTGATGCCGCGGGACCTTCGAGGTGTAGGCACTTTACCTTTCGGTAGACACGAGAGTCAAGGACAAAGGTGCATCAGGCAACAAAAATGGGATGCCTTCCATGCGAGATCTTTCGGCGATTACGCCTTCCGCTCTTCGATGGCAAACCACGAACGCCGAGTAGCCGCCGATCCACTGCAATTTCGTTCTGGCGGGCGGACTGGTTGTACTGGTCTTTGAGTCAGATCCGGCCGGGCACCCATCTTTTGTCTCCGCGTGACGTATTTGCCGTGTCATAATCAAGCACGCTAGTTGCCGGCGGTATGCTTGCGGAGGCTCCCGAGCTTAAATTCGCCGTTTGTTCCGGTTCGAGCAGTCCTGTGGAGTTGGCCCCGCGGACTACATGTGCGGGCGCCTTCAAGGCTGCCTGGCCGCCCGCAATAGGTGCGCTATTCCGCGAGTGCGAGTACTGCTAAGAAAGAGGAAGACCTTTGACGATCCGTAAATTGGCTCCCGCAGGGGCACTGTATCTGACGTGTCTCTTGGCGACCTTGCAGCTTCAGGCGCAGCTTCCAGTTCTGCCTCCTGGTACCCGGCCGAACATTCTGTTCATCATTCTGGACGACGTCGGGAAGGATCAACTGGCCGCCTTTAACCCCGCGGCGCCCACCGGACCGATGACCCCGGTCCTCAATGCCATTGTTGCGGCTGGCGTGAAGTTCACCAACTTTCACACCATGCCGGAGTGTTCGCCCAGCAGAGTCGCGTTCTTTACAGGCCGTTATCCATTGCGCACGGGTGTGGACGCCGCGATTCTCGACCTGGATCTGCCGGCGGCGCAGATCTCCCCGTATGAAGTTGCCACGCCGAAGGTACTGGCGACGGCGGGTTACCGGAGCGCCCTGCTGGGCAAGTATCATCTGTCCGTGCCGGACAACAATCCGGATGGAATCAACGCGCCCATTGTTTTGGGATGGGATCTTTTCAAGGGGAACATGAGGAGCGGGCCCTCGAACATCGACGTGACCCTGGGAGGTCAGTACACCAAGGATGTAACCAGGTACGCATCCGGATTCCCCCTCGGAAAGCAGACCGGCGCCGCTTGGTTCCAGGTGGCCGGTAAGCCGAAGTGCGACGACAACAACGGGACGGGTTACGCCGGGAAACAGGCGGTGACGCTGGGAGGCATCCCGGCGCTGGACGCGCTGGGGGATTTCGCGGTCAGATGCAGCGCGGCCGCAGGCTCTGGTCCGGACTTCACTAGGCAGAATGGCTACTACGTTTGGGACGAGATAACCGCCACTTCGGCGGGTGTCCAATCGCAGAACGCACGCCAGTACATCGTCTCGGCTCAGACCGACGCGGCGATCGATTGGATCAAAGCTCAGAAGCAGGGTCCGGAGCCCGTGCGTCCCTGGATGGCGACGGTGAGCTACACTGCCATTCACACCCCCTATCAGCAGCCGCCCGCGGACCTTTATCCCTCGGGCTTTGTTTGGCCTGCCAACATCCCTGAGGATCCGTCGAATATCGCGGCGCAGCACGTCCTGGGCGAATTGATGCTGGCCGCGGTGGACAAAGAGATCGGGCGCTTGCTGGTCAACATCGGCTTGGCCACCTGGGATACGCAGGGAAAACTGGTATACAACCCCGCCGCGACCAACACGATGGTCGTGATTGCGGGCGACAACGGAACATACTTCCCCAGCGTGTATCTTCCGTATGATCCGGTCCGCTCGAAAGGCTCGCCGTATGAAACCGGCGTCGCTACGCCCTTGATTGTCGCGGGACCGCTCGTGGCTGCTCCCGGCCGGAGTGTCACGCACCTGGTGAATTGCGTTGACCTCTTCCGGCTTTTCGCTGAGATCGCCGGCGTGAATGTCCGGTCGGTCGTGCCGGCTTCGCATGTTCTCGATTCGGAATCCATGCTGCCGTATCTTACCAACCCGAATCAGCAGGCCTTCCGCGAATACAGCTTTTCCCAACTGGGCTCCGGGCTGAAGGCACCTTCCAGCAAGACTTGGCCCTGCGTCCTGAGCATCGGTCCGGTCAAACTCGGCGCCGACAACATCTTCACCACCCAGAGCTACTGCGAACTCAATGGCGGGGAATGGTTCGGTCCGACCGCGGTCCAACCTATTCCCCTCTTCCCAACCAGTTGTGCGATCCAGCAAGCCGGTCTCTATAAGGTGTTTTCGATTGAGTCGAACAAGGTCTGGGCTCTTCGCAATGACAAGTACAAGCTGGTGAAGTTGGAGCGGGCGCCCTGTGACGCAGACAAGGGGGAGTACGAGCTTTACGACCTTACCCCGGATCCCACCACCAACCCGGCGGGGATCGAACTCCCGCAGGGCGATCTGTTGACGAAGGGCCAGCCGGTGAATCTGACTGCGGACCAGGCGGCGAATTTCGGGAAGCTCGCGTTCGCTTTGCAGGCATTACTCAAATCCGAGCCTGCGTGTTACGGGGACGGCAACCTCGATAAGCGCGTCGGGATCGAGGATCTCCTCGGCGTCTTCCGCTTTGAGGGGCTGCCAAGCGTGTTCGACTTTAACGCTGACGGGGTGACCGATGCCGAAGACCTCCGGAGTGTCCTGGCAAACTTTGGGAACCGTTGCCTGCAGCGCGGCCCGGGACGGCCGGTGGAACCGGTTTCTTACGGCCGCCAGTAAGGCGGATGCAAAACCAGACGTCGTGGTCCCACCCGCCTATTGCCGTGAAAACAAGGCGCTAAAGGGTGTTTACTCAGCGAGATATGCGGTTGTTGTTGGCGAGGTGGCTAGAAATGGGCAAGTGACGAAATTTCGGGCCGCGCTGGGATTCAGATCCATCAGTTCGCGGTGCAACTGTGTCAACGCCAGTTTGGCGGCAGCGTGGTCTTCCAGCGCGTACGCCGCGTTTCAGTTTTTTGGCAGCCATCGGCTTCTGTTCATCAGTCAGGTGATCCAGCACATTGCGCCGCTTATGGACTTCACAGCGTTGGATCGGCGCCGATTCGCCGGCATATTTTTTCACCGCCGCGCTGAGCGCCTTGCCGCCATCCAGTACATACAATCGCGGTTGGCTGAAGTCCAGCCCTCGGTTCATCAGGTCGCCCAACAACTCGCCCACCACCGTGGCGTTCTCCGTGGCGCCCTGGCGGAGTCCCAGGATCATTTTGCGCCCGTCCTGGCTGATTCCCATGGCAGCCACCATCTGTTGGCCGGCAAAGGGTGTCGCGTCGAGCAGCAGCCCACAAAGACGTACCTTGTCCAGCCGTCGCTCCATCATCTGTTTCAACTTCGTCTGGCTGGCTTCGATGAAGTGCTCGCTAATCGCACTCTTCTCCAGTCCGTACGCTTCGCGGGGAGTTGATGGATCTCAACCCGAGCGCCGCGCGAAGTTTGGGAGAAGGTATGGAGGAGACACTGACCGAACTAGACCTTGGCGTTAAATGGGTAACCACGCGCCGGTCGTAAAATGCTCGCCCTCGGCGCGGCTCGCACGGTCATGAATGGCGGCCGAGTGGCCGGAGGCCGACGACTCCGGGGCGCCAGGACCGGTCAGTTGGCCGCCAGAGCCCTGACCTTCGCCAACGCCTCTTCCGGCCATGCGTCGCGGATCGTCTTCGACATTCCCGGCAGGCCCGCCAGGGAGCGGGTTGCCAGTTGGCGCGCTTCGACTGTCTGGCCCGACGCCGCCAATACCAAGGCCGCGTCGCCGCGAATCCGCGCCAGGTAATCGCGGTGCGGCGCCTGCGCCTGCGGCGCGTCCGCGGCCCGCTCCGCCAATCCGAGAGCCCGGCGCGCCATGGCTACCCGCTCTCCCGCGGGACCGTAGAGCGCCAACCCGATGGCCGCACCGGCCGCGTCGTCCAGAATCGCCGGTTCCTTATCGAACTGCTTCAGGAGCAAGTCGCTGAGTTCGAGCGCCGCGCGCCAAGTCTTCACCGCGTCCTCGTTGCGTCCGGCGCGATGCTGGATTTCCCCGGCCACGCGGTACGCCCGGGAGAGATAGGTCTGCCGCCGAATGCTCGGCTCGTTGGCCGGCACCACCTTGCGCAACTGCGCCAGTCCCAGCTCGGCCGGCTCGAGGGCAGCCGCCAGGTCGCCCGCGTACATGCGCACTTCCGCCAGGCCCGTCAGGCCGGCCCCGTAGCTGAATTGCGCCGTTCGGTCATTGGGGTCCGCGGCCAGGCGCCCCTGAATTGCTACTACCTGCTCATACTCCCGGGCCACGCGCGGCGACCCCGGCCCGTCCAGATCGCGGTAGGTGTCGGCCAGGTGACTGTGGGTTACCGAGACCGCCCGCGCCGTCTCCGCGTTGCGGGGATCCTCCTCCCAGAGTTTCTCCCGCGCCGCCAGCGCCTCCTGGAACGGCCGGACCGACTTGGCCGGCTCGCCCCGCCGCACAAACAATTGCCCTTCCAGCGAACGCATGAACGCCGTATTCCGCCGCAGCCCGGGATACGCCGGCGCCTGCGCCGCCAGCCGGTCGAACTCCGCGATGTCCCCGAGGGACGCCGCCGCCACGTCGCGCGCCATGGTGTTCTGCAGCCGGTTGATGTGCATGCGCATGGCGATATCCCAAACGTCGCCGCGCTTCGGGAGCAATTGCAGCGCGCGGCGCGCCTGCCGCACGGAGTTGTCCAGATAAGGCAGCGCCTCGCGGGGATCCTTCGCCGATTGAGCGACCAACTCGCCAATCGCGCCGTTGGTCTCCGCCAGTTGCGCGACGAATTCCCCCTTCCGTGGCTGCTCCCGCACCAGAGTCTGGTACGCCGCCAGGGACCTCAAGAGCAGGTCCATGCCCTTCTGCCGGTCGCCGGTTCCGGTGGCCGTCAACGATCCCAACAGAAAGCCCAAGCCCTGGTACGCCTCCGCCAGGTTGAACCGCACCTCGGCGCTGGCCCGCGGATCCCGGGCCAACTGCTCGAGGTGCGGAATCGCGACCTCCAGCATATTGCGCCGCACCGCCGTGGAGCCTTCGAGGGACCCCATATTGTAGAGGTCATCCATCAGCTTTGCCAACACAGACTGTTCGTCGTCGTAGCGTTTTTCCGCCTCGGTTTGAAGGCGCTGGGCCAAGGCTGCCTGGCGCGCGGCTTCGGCGCGCTCCCGTTCGGCGCGGGAGGCTTCGGCTTCGGCGCGCGCGCGCTCCGCCACGGCGATTTGCCGTGCCGCCTCCGCCCGCCGTGCGGCCCGTTCCGCGGCCGCCGTTCCGGCCACCAGGCTGGCGGACACCAGGCACGCAGCGGCCACAGCCGTGCGATGGCGGCGGGCGAATTTCCATGCGCGTTCCCACAACTGGTAGTCCCGCGCCAGCACGGGACGGCCTTCCAGATGGCGTTGCAGATCGGCCGCCAGTTCCGCCACCGACCCGTAGCGTTCGGCGGGCTCGATCCGCATCGCCTTGAGGACGATATTGTCCAGATCGCCTTCCAGTTGGCGGCGCAGTTTCGGAGAGCGCGCGCTGGGACGCTCCATCCGTCCGGCGGTCACCGTACGTTCCGCTTCCGCCACCGAGAGGCCTTCCAACCGATAAGGCCGCGACTCCGCCAGCAACTCGTACAGCACCGCGCCGAGGCTGTAGACATCGGCGCCCACGCCCACTGCTTCGCCGCGGATCTGCTCGGGGCTGGCGTAATCCGGCGTGAGCAGGCGCAGCGCCGTGGCCGCCGACGATTGGCTGCCTGGGCCGTCGAGCAGTTTGGCGATGCCAAAGTCGAGCAGTTTGGGCATCGAGGCGGCGTCGATCAGCACGTTGCTCGGCTTGAGGTCGCGGTGGACCACCAGATTGCGGTGCGCGTACTCCACGGCGCCGCAAACGCGCAGGAAGACCTCGAGCCGGCGCCGCAGGTTGAGGCCGGCTTGCACCGCGTGTTCGACGATGGTCCGCCCTTCGACGTACTCCAGAACGAGGTACGGAAGCCCGTCGGGCGTCTCGCCGGCATCGAGGAGGCGCGCGATGGCAGGGTGTTCGAGCCGCGCCAGAATTCGGCGCTCGGCATCAAAGCGCTGACGCAGCAACGGCGTTTCCATGCCGCGGCGCACAAATTTCACGGCCACCAGTTTGTCGAACGTGTCGTCGGCGCGGGCCGCCAGATACACCGCGCCCATGCCGCCTTCGCCGATCTGCCGGATGAGCCGGTATGGACCGGCGAACGCGGCCGGCTGGGCGGCCAGCGTGGCCGCGCCTTGAATGGCCCGATGGATGGCGTCGTCGCCGCCGGCTTCGGTGAGCAGTTGCTCCACCACCACGCGCAGTTCCAGCGGCAGCGCAGCCAGTTTGGCGGCGCGTTCCGCGGGGGGCGCATCGGCGATGTCGTGAAAGGCCGCTTCGGCCTTTCGCCAGTCGGCGGTTCTCATTCGGATTTCAACTGGCGCGACAGAAACGCCACGGCGAAGCGCACGTCGCGGCCGACGGAGTTGGCTGAACGGCTGAGGACGCCGGCGGTTTCTTCCAAGGTCAAGCCCGTGAAGAAGCGCAACTCCACCGCGCGCGCGGCGCGTTCGTTGATACGCGCCAGCGCATCGAGCGCGTCGTCGAGAGCCGTGAACTGCGCCGCGCGCTCGACAGAATAACTGAGGGCCTCGTCGAGCGATAGCCGCGGCGCCGGGCCGCCGCGCTTGTCTGCCAAGTGCTTGCGCGCATGATCCACGAGAATCTGCCGCATCAGCCGCGCCGCCACGCGGTAGAAGTTCCGCCGCCCCTCGACATCGGGCGCGCGGCTCCCCGCCAGGCGCAGATACAGTTCATTCACGAGCGCGGTGGGCTGCAGCGTGTGTCCCGGACGCTCCCGCCGCAAATACGCCGCCGCCAGGTCATGCAGTTCGTCGTAGATGTACGGCAGAAGAGCGTCGAGCGCGGCCGGCGATCCGTCTTGCCACCGGCGCAGCAGGGCAGTTACCGAACCCTCCTGTTTCAAATCCTCGGCAACCATGGGCTTGGTTTCAATCGGTCCATATGATGGCACACTTCCCCGCGGCTGCAAAGAAAAAATCGGTGAGTTGGTGTTTTTTGTCCGCTTTCCGCGCACGGGTAGGTAGAGACGGGAATCGGAGGTGGAGTTTTCCGGCGGCCAGCGCATGAGCCGAATTACGCCTGTTTGCGTTGCGCCAAAAAAACACACGCCCGTCTCATAAGCGCCGAGAGCGCCATAGGAGTTACAACATGAGTTACTTTCGCATCCCACGACAGGCGGGCGTTCTCGCCGTCTGGGCTCTTGCCTTACCCGTCCTGACCGCTCAAACCCCGTCCATCGCGAGTTGGAATCCTTACCACGCGCCGGTAGGCGGAGTGGTGACCATCGCCGGCAGCAACCTGAACACCGTCGCCTCGGTCTACTTCAACGGCGTGGCAGGAAGCAATCTGCAGATTCAATCCGCCTGGGGGTTGTCAGTGACTGTGCCTGCCGGCGCCGCCACCGGCCCCGTCAAAGTGGTCAACCCCGCGGGCGCCTACACCGCTTCCGTGAATTTCACGGTAGACGGCGCATCGTCTCCAGCGCCCTCGATTTCGTCGTATAGCCCGAGCAAGGCCGCGGCCGGCGCCGCGATCGCCATCGCGGGCAGTTATCTAAGCAAGACCACGTCCGTTTCCTTCAATGGCACGGCGGCCGCCTTTACCGTGGTTTCGGATTGGTCGATCAACGCCACGGTGCCCGCGGGCGCCTCCACGGGACCCATCCAGGTCGCCACCTCCGGCGGAACGTATAAGACCTCCACTAACTTCACGGTAATTCCACCGCCGCCGGGCATTTCGTCGTGGTCGCCGTACCACGCGCCGGTGGGCGGATCCGTTTCGATTCAGGGCAAGAACCTGCAGACCACCTCGGGCGTTACGTTTAACGGCGTGGCCGCAACCAGCGTGGTGGTGAACTCCGATTGGGGCGTGACGGCGGTCGTCCCCAACGGAGCTTCCACCGGCCCGGTCACCATCACGACGCTGGGCGGATCCTACACGGCCGGCTCCAATTTCACGGTCGACGGCCCGGCTGGATCGTCGACGGGTTCGGGTTCCTCGTCCGGGTCCCCCACTGCACCCGCGCCTGTCACTTCGAGCGGCTTCATCAATCCGCCAGCCAGCGACCCTCCCGGCGGTGTGCTCGCCGGCCACCCACGGATTTTCATCCGGCAGCAGGACCTGCCCCGCCTGCAGGGCTGGGCGGTCTCGAGCAATCCCATCTGGAACGACCTGCTATACCTCGGCACGCAACGCAAAGCCGCCATGGATAGCGGCGCGTTGAACGGCGATAGCGGCGATGGCGACGCCGGCTTCATTCCCATCGAGACCGACGCCGAGTTCTTCGCCTTCATGGCGCTGCTGCACCCGGACGCCGCCACCCGCGCCGATTACACCAGGCGGGCACACGATCTGGTGATGACGGTCATCAACCAGGCCGCGTTGGGCGCCGCCACGGGCCAGCCCTACCGCGACCCGATGTTCTCCATCGGCAACCGCGCCAGTTGGTACGGCGAAGCGTTTCCGTGCGTGGTCGACTGGCTCTACAACTCGTTTACCGCCGCTGAGAAAGCGTCCATCCGGGCCGTCTTCCTGCGTTGGATTCAGGAGAACCTAAACGCCAGTTCGCGCGGCGATCATCCGCAGCCGGCAGGCGTTGTCAACGATCCCTCACTCGTCTCCAAGCCTTTCAACGTGCGGGTTTCCACCAACAACTACTACGCCAATCACGCCCGGCAAGTTGGCCTGATGGCGATGGTGCTCGACGCCGCCGACGATGTTCCAGCGGGCGCCAGCGATCCGCCGTCGGGAACCCTCCGCCGTTTCGTGGGTAACGCCATCGGCGCGTGGCTCTACGTGCAGAATCAGTACGAAAATACTTCCGGCGCCGGCGGCATCGAACCCGAAGGCATGGGCTATGGCGAACTCAGCCTGCGCGGCTGGGCGTTCCTCCTGCTCGCCATGCACACCACCGGAACCGACAACCCCTTCTATGGCGTCCAGGCCAACGCCATCACCAACAGCTATTGGACCCAAGACGTGATGAACGGCTACTTGAACATGGTGAGCCCGGGCACGGTGAACATCCCCGGAACCGGGCCCAGCTATCGCCCCTACTCTTTCGGCGACTTTGACAAATACCAGGTCTCGGACGCCGTCCGCGTCTTCGGTCCGCTAGCCATCTACGCCATCAATACCAACAACGCGCCGCTTTACGGCAAGGCGCGCTGGATGGTCGACAACCTGCCGCCCGGCGGGCTTCCCGGCCGCGACACGCGCATCCAGAGCACGTACTCGTACTCGGGCGCCATGAGCCCGGCCATCTTCTACTTTCTGGCCTGCGATCCCAACAGCGCCGGCGTGGACCCGCGTCCGGCGCTGCCGCCCGATTACTTCGCGCCCGGCACGGGCGTGCTGCTCTCGCGCACCGGCTGGACTGCCGTCGATGCGTGGTTCACGTATAAGCTGAGCTGGAACGCCATCGACCACCAGCACGGCGACGGCAACGCCATCGGCTTCTTCCGTGGCGGCGAGTGGATGACGATGCCGGCTTCCGGCTACGGCGTCAACATCGGCTCGTCCGACTACCAGAACACGCTCGCCATCCAGAATCCGGTGAACACGGCAAACACGTTCTGGTCGGCGAACATGGCGCGGGGTTCGCAATGGGAATACGACCCCAACGGCGATCCCTCCGTCGTCACCCACAATTCCACACCGGCGTACACCTACGCACAGGGCGACGCCACCAACCTGTACAACAACCCGGCCATCGCCGCGCTGGACGTGCAGCACGCCAGCCGTTCGGTGCTGTGGCTCAAGCCCGATGTGATTGTGGTGTACGACCGCGCCACCACCGGGAGCGGCGGCAAGTTCAAACGCTTCTACCTGAACACGCCCGCGCTGGCAACGGTCAACGGCAAGAGCGCAACGGTGGCGACTCCGGGCGGCCAGACGCTCTACGTAGACGCGCTCCTCCCGGCCTCCGCGACGGTGGCGGCAGCCCCGCGCGAGAGCATGAACGAAGCCGCGGCGGGCGATCCCGTGCCCTTCCGCTTGTGGACGGAAGACCTGGCGCTCCCGGCCGACGTCCGCTTCCTGCACGTCCTGCAGGCGGCCTCCGCCGGCGTGGCGAAGCAGGCGGTGTCTCCATTCTCAAGCAGCTCCGGGACGCCCTTCGACGGGGCCGTGGTTGGCAATACCGCGGTGCTGTTCCGCCGGGATATCGCCGCCACGTTCACCGGCATCACGTTCAGCGTGCCGGCCGGCGCCCACACCTACATCACGGGGCTGACGCCGGGCGCATCGTACAGCGTCTCCATCGCGCCGGTCGGGGGCGTGAACCAGGTGACGATTATGCCGGAAGGAGGCTTCGTCGCAGATGCGGGCGGCGTGATCGCGTTCTGAGCGGCTCCGCGATTCGCCGCGTCCGTCAGCAGCGGCGACGAAGACGGACACGGCTCGCGGAAGCATCCATCTTTTGGTTTTGAAAGGAGCGAGATCGCAGGGTGATCCCTTAGAAGATGACCAAGGAGTTGCTGCTTATGATGCCTTTTTCTAGAGATAATGAGAATCTATGCTAAGCGCTCGTGGAATGAGCTGTTGCGTAGTGCTTGGGACTATGCTGGCATGTGGTGTTGGTAAAGAGAAGGTCCTCATAAGCTCGCGAGCGCCCGATGGCGCCCATAGCCTCGTGATTACGGAGCGCATGCATGGCCCCGATGGGTCCATTCGGCTGACACTATTCAGCGGCAAGTTGGCTAAGACAATATATGCTGATCATGCGGATCGGGTTCCAGGGGTCATAGAAGTTTATTGGTCGCAGAACTCGACCCTAGTCGGAGCTCTTGTCTGTGATCCAGCGACCGTTGAGGGGAGAGTAGTTATAGGGTATGACTTGGCGAAAGGGGGTGCCGTGCCGGCGGCAGTCGTTCGGGAACCCCTGCGCAAGCTTCTGTTGGCACGTTATGGCCCCTCGCGACGTCTGCTCTCAGATTTCGAAGCGATCCGATCTCCTGGGCATGTAGCCAGTTTACAGATGCGCGGCGGCGGTATCAGCAATACTTGAGCGGTTCGAACGAACTGCCAAACATCGTAGTTCCATAGCCGCTTCCTTATGTTACAGACGAAGCGCCGTCTGACCGGAGCCCCGTTCCCTCCTAGCGGGAGAAAGGGAAAGGCGCGAAAGCGCCGAATGGCGGGACGTGTTACGATTAGCGGCGGCGGAGGGCCAACCGATGTTGGGAACAACTTCTGGCAGGCTACGTCAGTTGGAGATGTCGGGCGCCCTGCTGCATGAGATCATCCACTTGGCCAGTCCGAGTCTTCGATGACCAGTTTGCCGCGAAGGCCTTGGGGGTCACGATTACAAAGACAGACACCTCGGCAATCAGCGCGAAACTGGTAAAGGACTGTATCTGAAATGCGGGGCCTTTTTCTATCGTTCTTTCTGGTCGTGACTATTGCGAACGGCGCCGGTTCGACGCTTACCTTACTTGCCGTCGGAGCGTTTGGCGCACCATTGACATCCTGTAGCGTGGAGCACTTCCGTTCAGACGACGAACACGGAAGCCCGCGCGATTACGCAGACCACTTTCGGGGTCTCGTCGGACTGGACATTCCTGCCGGAGAATACGAGGCATTCCTTCGCTGCGATGAGGACGTAGCGCACAAGCACATCACCGTAGAGAGGGCAGACCAGGTCGCGGTGGTAGCGCGCAAGGAAAACCTCATCAATGGGGAGCGGGGAAATCCCAAACTGATGATAGCGCTGGACGGTGCGCCGCCGGCAGGCGAGAGTTGGTGGGTTCGACTGCTAGGTCTCTACAACGAGAAGACTGATTCGAGCAAGTTCTCGGGCGACCACGCGGCGTTGGACGCTCCCGATGCGGGAAGCTACATCGTCGCGGTGCTTTCGGCAGGCGGTTACGAGTGCATCAGGCAGATCGACGTGTTCGAACAAACGCGGCGCTGGACGTTTCATCGGGCCAGTTGCAGCTTCGACTTGGACCGATATGCGCACTTGGTAGACGCCTCGGCAACTGTCAATCGGAAGAGCGGCTGGTACCTGGAGATGCAAAAAGACCGTGAAGAATTCTTGCGCCAACTGCAAGAAGCGGCCGACAAGAAGTGAGCGCTGCGTTTGGCGGTGCGCATACGATGGCATCGCTCATCGCCAAGAAGAGCGGTAACCAGCTCTATTACTACGTCGTCGATTTTCGATTCAAGTCCCAAATTCCAGACGCGACCCCGCCTGACCCCTGGCTCCTGCCAGCCCTTTGCCAGCCTCGATTCGTTCGTTTTCTCGCCATTCACGCGGCTGCGCGATCGCTTACGTGGCCCGTCACCTGCATTTGAGAAGGCGAGGTATCGAACTTATGGCAACCACAGGCATAGTCCTGCTTATCGTAGCGGTCATCGTGATTTCGGTTCTGGCGTGGTATCTCATGCGGGAACGCCGCACCAGCCGGCTGCGCTCGCGCTTCGGTCCGGAGTACGCGTTCGCCATGCGCGAATTCGGCAGCCGGCCGAAAGCAGAGGAAGCGCTGGCCGCCCGCGAGAGACGTATGGAAAGAATTCACGTCCACCCCCTCTCGAACGAAGATCGGGATCGCTTTGCCGAACAGTGGCACGAACTCCAGTCGCGGTTCGTGGACGACCCGTCCGGCTCCGTCGAGGACGCCGACCGGCTGGTCTGCGACGTGATGAAGAGCCGTGGTTATCCGATGTCCGAATTCGAGCACCGCGCCGAGGACCTTTCGGTGGACCATCCGCACGTGGTTCGCAACTATCGCGCCGCGCACCAGATCGCTTTGCGGCACGAACAAGGCGACGCCACCACCGAGGATCTCCGCCAGGGGCTGGTCCACTACCGTGACTTATTCGATGAACTCCTGGAGGCCCACGTCGCCGGACACAGGGAGCACAAAAGAAGATGAGCCGCGGCTGTGTCAGGGGCTTTCCGGTTGTTTTCGTGGATTCCGTTGTGGTATGAACGCATGGGAGCTATCCGTCAATGGCCATTCTCAAACTCAGCGAGTCCGTAGATAAAATTGTCCGGCTCGAACGCGACCCTCAGGGCCACATCATGCCCGTGGAGGTTTATGCGAATCCGGACACGAGCCGCCGCACCACCAAGAAGCTGAGACCGATCGAGCGCCTGGTGAAGCAGTTTGTCGACGCGCAGGCGGTGATCGTCGACGATTACCGGGAGCGGCATCGGCGATCGGCGGAGCGGAAGAAGAACGGCTGGTTCAAGGACCTGGGTAAAAACGCGCTGAAGTCGACGAAGCGGGGCCGGAAGATGATCAAGTTGAGCAAGGCGTTTTAGGGCGGAGGGCGGGGTTACCGGCCGCTCAATCGCGCGGCGACGCTACGGAGCCGCGCGTAGAGGATCGCCAAGACCGGCATCATCAGCATCCAGAGGTACGGGCCGGCCGCGGGCGGAGAGGCGGGGCCACGCATCCACTTGGCCACGATCCAGAGACCTGTAAATAAGGTGACCAGAGTCATCCAACTCAGCCAGCGGGTCAGCGTCGCGAAGCGGCGAGCGGCCTGGCTGATGAACATCTCGAAGCGCTGTGCCTTGCGGCGCGCCGCGACTCCCTGAAACATCGCGGCTTCGGATAATTCGCTGAACCCGCGCACGGCAAAGCCGCTGATCCCGAGTTCGCGTAAACGAGCCTTCTGGCGGACGGTGGCCTCCTCGAAGTAACCACTGATCAACCGCACATAGTTGGCATCCGGCAGGAGGAAACTCAACGCCGCGTCCAATGTGGTCCAGGTGCGGCTGATCTTCAGGAACTGCCAACTGGCGGCGACTTTGTTCTCGATCAGCACCTTTCCGGAAGCTCCGCCGACGGACGCGATGGAGCGCTCGTGGTAGGGAACGCTATCGAGCGCGAGCTTGGCGTCCCAATCGCGGTAGCAGCGAATGACCTCGGCTTTGAGGGGCCCCAGATTGACACGCGGCAGCTCTTCGCAGAGCAGGAACGTGTAATCGATCGCCTTCTGATAATCGCGCTGGCCGACGGCGGACATGTTGAGCGCGTAGAGGCGAAGGAAGTTGATGTCGTTGCTGCCGATACTGCCGAAATCGATCAAACACACCTTGCTGTGACGCAGGAACATCACGTTGCCGGGGTGCAGGTCGCTATGGAAGAGGTTGTCTTCCATCAACTGGCGGAAGAAGCTGCGAAAGACGCGCGTGCCGACCTTGGTGGGGTCGATATCGTTTTCGCGGAGCCAGGAATCGAGGCGGGGGCGGTCGTTGCGGAGAGCCTCGACATAGTCGGACATGAGGACGCCGGGAACGAACTCCATGACGAGGATGCGCGTGGTGCTCAGGTCCTCGTAGAGGCGGGGGACGTAGATATCGTGAGCTTTGAGGCTCTTGCGCATGCGGCGAAGGTTGGCGGCCTCGTACCGGTAGTCGACCTCTTCGCGGAGGACCTGGCGCAGCTCCCAGAGGAGGCTGTCCCATTTGAGGTGGGGCAGGATCTCAAAGCGGATGAGCAGGCCGAGGAGTTGTTCGATGATGCGGAAGTCGCGTTCGAGGTCGAGATCGACGTAAGGGCGCTGGACTTTGACGGCGACCGGCAGCCCGGTGTCGCGGAGACGGGCTTTGTGGACCTGGCAGATGGAGGCGGCCGCGAAGGGGACTTCTTCGAACTCGTCGAAGACCTCGTCCAGGCTGCGGCCGAGCTCGCGTTCAATGATGGCGCGCGCCTCGGACGGAGGGAAGCCGATGGTGCGGAACTGGAGCTTGGAGAGCTCGTCGGCGACGGCAGGGCTGAGGAAATCGGTGCGGAGGGAGACGAGCTGGCCGACCTTGATCCACAGGGCGCCCATATCCTCGATGAGCAGGCGGAGGCGGCGGGCGGACGCCTGCGGGGTGTAGCGGCGGCGCACGCGCAGCCAGAGATTACCGGCCAGCCACACGGTCATCTTCGAAAGGAAATGCCAGCGGCCATACCGTTGGCGTACGGTCGGCCGCATTTCCACTTGCGAGCGCCGCCGGGGGGGCGCCAGCGGAGTGGGAATCAGTTCGGGTCGCAGCATGGGGCGTGGCTAAGGGATGCGCGCTTCGTGCTCCGCCATGCGGCGGCTGGTCCGTTTGAGGAGATAGGCGACATAGGATCCTACGAGCAGGGCCACCACCCAGACTTCGGCGGGGTAGAAAGGGACCGAGTCGGTCAGGCGGCCAAGGGCGGTGTTGTGGAACCTGCCGAGCGGGCGGGCGAAGTGCTGATTGACGAAGACCCAGAGGGCGGCGAGGACGCCAAGCATGCCGATACGGGAGCCGAAGCGGAGAAGGGCCGAAGCGAAATAGGAGGCCTTGCTGCTGACGCCTTGAAAGACCTGCGCCTTCTTCCGCAGCTGGGCGCTGACGAACATCCACTGCTCGGTGATGGTGGAGACGAGCGTCCCGGCGAGCGTGGAAAGACCCTGGCGGTACAGGCTTTTCCAGCGGCGTTTGTCGGCGGCCTCGAAGTGCGCGCCGAGCATTTTGACGAAATTGATGTCGGGCATCAGGAACGCCAGAGAATCGTCCAGATTCATCCAGGCGCGCGCGATGTTCACCGATTGCCAACTGAGCACGACGCGGCGCCGGATCATCAACTGGCTGATTTCGTTCGAGAGCGAGAGATAGGACTTTTCGGCATAAGTGGCGCCGTGCAGGGCGGCGCGGGCTTCGAAGGAACGGAGCAAGCGGCCGATCTCGACGCGCAATTGCGAGAGCTCGACGGTGGGGAGCACGTCGCATTGCAGAAACAGGTAATCGACCACCTTGACGTAATCGCGGTCGCTCAGCGCGCGGAGGCTGAGGCCGTAGATACTGAGGAAGTACTTTTCGAGCGAGGACACATTGCTAAAGCCGACCAATGCGAAGCGGCTGTCCTTGAGCACCAGGACGTTGTCGGGCGACAGATTGGTGTGGAACAAGTTGTCTTCGAGGACCTGGCGGAGAAAGGTATTGAGCAGGCGGCGCCCCAGTTTCTTGCGGGAGATCTCGTTGACCTTGCACCAATGGCCAAGGAGCATGGAGTTCCGGCCGGAGAGGCGCATGACGTCGCCCAGCGTAGGCGCGGCGATGAACTCCGTCATGAGGATGCGGGGGCTGCAGAAGTCGCGGTAGACGCGGGGCACGTAGACGCCGTGGCGGCGCAGTTTCTTGCGCATGCGGCGGAGGTTGGCGGCTTCGTAGCGGAGGTCGGACTCCTGGGTCAGAGTATGCTCGATCTCCCACAGCAGCTCTTTCCAGCGTAAGTGCGGCCATACGCGGAGCGTCTCGAAGAGCCGCACCACGACATGGAGAATGCCCATGTCGCGCTTGAAGATGGCGGGGACATCCGGGCGCTGCACCTTGAGAGTCACCTTCTGGCCGTTGTGGCGGCGGCCGAGGTAGACCTGCGCGAACGGGAGCACGGCGAGAGGAGTCTCATCCAATTCGGAAAACTCCGCTTCGAGTGGCATGTTGAATTCCCGTTCGAAGAGGAGGCGCGTCACTTCGAAGGGAACGGCGAGGCGAGGCTGCTCGATCTTGGCGAGCTCGTCGCTGTAGACGCGCGAGAAGAGATCGTTGCGGCGGGACAGCAGGCGGCCTACTTCGATCCAGAGACCGCCGAGATGCTCGAACAGGTGGCGAACGTGGCGGGCGGCAAGGTCGGGGCGGCGGCGGATCCAGCGCAAAAAGGCGAGCCGGAGCGCCCAGCCGGCGAGCATGCGCAACGTCGCGCGAAGCGGCCAGCGGGCTTGATCCCATTGGTCCGGCCCCCATTCGGCGTACACCTCCGGAGGTAATGCCAGGGGAAGGGGACTCGGCAGATCCGGTTCCCCTGGTTTCGGAGCGAGGCGCCGGTATGCGCCCGGCATCTCATCCGGCGAAGGAGGTCCGCTGCTTACCGAAACCGCTGGTCCCATAATTTGTTTGGCCGATTATCCGGCCGCAAGACCGGTGCTGCCTTTCTACCATGCGAAAGGGAGAAGACACAAGCGATCGCGCTTTCGACGAAAGGATGGAGCGGAGTGGGCTAAGATTGAGACAACATGCAATTGACCGTGCAGAAGGCGCCCCCACTGCTGATTGTCGTGCTCAAGGGCAAGGTAGACGCGAACTCGTGCGGCGAGTTCGAAACCGAGATGATGCGCATTCTCGACGGAGGGGACAAGCTGGTGCTGATGGACTGCCATGACCTGTCGTTCATTGCCAGCACGGGTTTGCGGGTTTTCCTCATGGCTGCCAAAAGGCTGCGCGCCTCGGGCGGCAAGCTCGCATTCGCGGGGCTGCAGAAGAACGTGGACCAAGTGTTCCAGATCAGCGGATTCAGCGCCCTATTTGCGATTCACAAAACGCGGGCAGAGGGCGAAAAGGCTCTGGCGGGGCGGTAACTTCCTTTACTGGCGGACCATTACAGACTTGAATTGAGTGTCTCCCAAACCCATGCTGACGGTGCGTAGGACCGTGAAGGAGTTCTTCTCGTCCGACATGGTCCAGCGCTCCTTGAAAACGAGGGTCCGGCCGGGGATCGTCAGTTTGGACTCGATCGCCAGTGTGGCGCCTTCCCACGTGGCGGTGCTGGTCATCTCGTTGTCGCCGACTTTGCTCTTGGTGGGCGTGCCATCGGTGCGATATGCCAGCGACAGTTTTCGCTCGGCGCCGTTGTTGACCTCGGTGCTGTCTATGGTCAGCGTAGAGTCCTTGTGCACGATTTTCTGCACGACCTTGTCGGGCACGGGCATCGGTCCGAATTCGCTGCGCGACACATCGAGTTTCCAGTCGCCGGAGAAATCGGGTTTCCCGTCGGCGGCGGAGAGCAGCAGCGGCAGCGCGGCAGCGATGACAACCGGCAGGAATGCGCGCTTTCGCAAAATCGTTCTCATGGGGACTGAGTATAACGCGAATGGTTGTCCATCCGGGACCCCCCGGGAAGTCCTGGAAGCGTTTCACGATATCGGCCAAGTCCCTTCTGCATGTGCAAATTGTCGCGATTTACGCCGGAAGGACCTGTTATACTAGGCCACCTCGGACTACCAGGACTTTTTCGTGCTTTTGACTAGACCGTGAGCGGGTGAAGTTGATGCCGCCGACGGGCAACACCACCGCCGTGATGAGTGAACTGTCGCAAACTCAGGGTATCCGGAATCATCAGATCCACCACAATTTCAACGTTCCTTTGAGCGTCGCGGGTCCACCTGCGCGCTGGATGGGCGCGGTCGGCGACTGGAGTTGGGATTTCGTGCGGCGGCAATGCGGCGTGAACGTATTCCGCGCGTGCAACCTCGAGGGTACGCCGAGTTACCTGGCGTTTTGTTACATGCGGCTACTGGGCAGCCGTGGATTCCCGTGCAACGGGATCTCCCTGGGCGACGACTTGGAAGTGACCAGCAGCGGCTTCCGGGGCTCCTCGGAGTCAGTCAGCGTCATTCACCACATCAGACGGAAGGACGCGCCGGCCCTGCCGCCGCGCGAGAGCTATGAGGAGGTTACGAGCGGCGCCGACGAGGGTTCTTTGGTCATCGAGGGATTCAATCGATGGGTCGTGCGCTCCGCCGACGGAGACAACGCGGGGTTGGCGAAATCGGCGCCGCCGGAATTTCAAAGCGAACATCTGCCGGCGATTCCGGATGGCGCACATCCGTGGCGGCGGTACCGGCCAGCCATGGAACGACTCTCCTTTTGCGACGCGCCCGAGGAATGGGAAACGGAAGCGGAGGCCGCGCCGCAGCCCTACGTGGTCGACGGGGATCGGGATTTCAACGCCGTAGGGTTGCTCTATTTTGCCACCTACTTCGACCTGTTTCAGGCAGGAGCGCGGGATGCGGCAATCCGCGCCGGATTCTCGCGGGAGGCGTTCCAGCAGCGCTCCGTAATGCGGCAAGAGGTGGTATTCGCCGGTAACGCGAACGCCGGAGAGCGGCTGGAAATTGTGGGCCGCGCGCGGCGGAATCGAGTGACGGGGACGCGGTTGTTCGATGTCGTTGTGAGACGAGAGACGGGGGAAACGCTCGCCGTTTCGAGCGAGACGGCGGAGTTTGGCGAGGGTGGGCGAAGCCGTTCCGGCGGCTCTCCGCGGGTAATTGCCATCAATGGCAGCGGCGCTGCCCGGACGCCGTCGATGTCAGCGCCGCCGGAGGAGCTACGTCAGAGGTTGCTGGGGTTTTTGGAGCGGCTCATTGCCGAGACGATCGGCGACAGCAACAGCGCGCTTCCGCTAAACCGGACGTTCGGAGAATTGGGGTGGGATTCCTGTGCGCGGCTTGACGTCATGTCGCGGCTGGAGTCGTTCTTCGGGCCAGTGACAGCGGGTTTGGCATTCCGGAGTGTCACCATCGAATCTCTGGCCTTGCATCTGTTGCAGCGGCACCGGTCTGCCGTCGCGCGGCTGTTCGCGATGGAGGCGCCGCGCGCGCGAGAGGCCCACGGGATCACGGCGGATCTCGCGGGGCGTTACGAGCCGTTTCCCCCGACCGACATCCAACGCGCGTATCTGGCGGGCCGGTCGGACGCTTTTCCGTTGGGCGGCAAGGGCTGCCACCTGTACTGGGAATTCGAGAACGCCCAATGGGATCCGGGCCGATTGCAACGGGCGTGGCGGAAACTGGTGGAAGCGCACGATATGCTGCGCGCCACGTTTTCGTCCGACGGACGGCAATGCGTGATGGCCGAGGTCCCGGAGTATGTCTTCGCGATTCACGACTGGCGGGACCGCGCTCCAGAGGAAGCGAATCGCGAACTGGCCGGCGTCCGAGAGCGCATTTCGCATACGGACTTCGCGCCGGGCGAGTGGCCCCTTTTCCGCATCGAAGTATCGCTGCTGCCCGGTTCGATGCGGCTGCATTTGGGCATTGACATGCTGGCCTTGGACGGGCCCAGCCTGTTCCTCCTGCTGGGCCAATGGTCCGATTTGTTTGAGGACGAGAGCCGCGAGAACGTTCCCGCGGCGGTGTCCTATCGCGATTATGTCCTGTACCGCGAGCGGCTGCGGCAATCGGAGGCTTATCGGAACGCGCAGGCGTACTGGAGCGCGCGCAACCTGCCGCCGGCGCCCGAGCCCGTCGCGGGTTGCGACCTCACGGCGATCCGAAAGCCGAACTTCCGGCGGCTGGACGCGCGGCTCGACGCCGGATCCTGGGCGGAGTTTCAACGCATCGCGAAACAGGCGGGCCTGACGGCGCCCGCGGCCCTGCTCAGTGCATTTGCGGATGCCCTACGGCTCTGGCTGCGCAACCCCGGGTTCACGATCAACGTTACGGTCGCCAACCGGCTGCCGGCGCATCCGGATATCGGGCGGATCGCGGGCGATTTCACGTCGAACGTGCTGTTGGCCGTGGATTGCAGCCGGCCGGAGAGTTTCGCGGCGCGGGCGGCGCGGGTGCAAGATCAGTTGACGGAAGATCTGGATCACAGCCTCGTCAGTGGAGTGGATGTGTTGGGCCGGTTGTCGCGCGAGCGGGACGCGAGCATCCTGATGCCGGTGGTGTTCACCAGTTTCCTCGGCTATGCCGGCATTCTCAAACAGGAAGCGCGGTGGAACGGTCTCGGGAGGTTTGCCGGCGGGCTGACGGAGACGCCGCAGGTCTGGCTGGACTGCCAGGTGCTCGACGATGACGGAGAGCTATACCTGAGTTGGGACGTGGCGGACGGCGCCCTGCCGGACGGGTTGGCCGTGCAGATGTTCACGGCGTTCCGCGCGCTGGTCGAGCGGCTGGCGCGGGACGAGCGGATCTGGCAAGCTCTGCATCGGCCCATTCTGCCGGACGGGCAGTTGGAGTCGCGGCGCCGGGCGAATGCGACCTCGAAGGCATTCGAGCCGGCGCCGATCCAGGCCGGGTTCCTGGAACAGGCCCGCCGCTATCCGGACTGGACGGCGGTGATCGACCCGCGGCGCGAGCTTTCGTACGGCGAACTGGAGCGCTTGGCGGCGCGGCTGGCCGGCGATCTCCGCGCGGCGGGCGCGTCGCGGAACCGGCTGGTCGCCGTGGTGATGGAGAAGGGCTGGGAGGAGGTTGCGGCGGTCCTGGGGATTGCGATGTCGGGGGCCGCGTACCTGCCGATCGACGCGAGCCTGCCGCCGCAGCGCATCCGCCAACTGCTTTCGATCGGAGAAGCGACCATCGCGGTTACGCAACCGCACGTGGAGGGTCGCATCGACTGGCCCGAGGGCATGATCCGCATCGCAATCGATGGGGGCGAGGCGCCGGAGCCGCCGGCGCTGCCCGACGTGGAGGCGGACCCTTCGGACCTGGCGTACGTGATCTTCACGTCGGGATCGACGGGGGTTCCGAAAGGCGTGATGATCGAGCATCGCGCGGCTGTGAACACGATCCGCGACATCAACGAGCGGTTTGCCGTGGGCCCGCGTGACCGGGTGCTGGCGCTGTCCGCCCTGAACTTCGATCTTTCGGTGTACGACATCTTCGGCGTGCTGGGAGCGGGCGGGGCATTGGTGATTCCGGAGGCGGCGAGGCTGCGCGATCCGCTGTACCTGAGCGAGCTGGCGCGGCGGGAACGGGTCACCATCTGGAACTCGGTGCCGAGCTTTTTGCACATGGTGGTGGAGGCGGCGAGCGGCGAGGCTCCTCTGCGGGATTTGCGCCTGGCGATGATGAGCGGCGACTGGATTCCGGTGCAGCTTCCGGAGCGGATTCGAGAGCTGTGTCCGAGAGCGCGAACGATCAGCCTGGGAGGGGCGACCGAGGCTTCGATCTGGTCGATCTGTTATCCGATCGGGCGCGTCGAGACGGGCTGGAAGAGCTTTCCGTACGGCAAGCCGCTGACTAACCAGAGTTTCCATGTGCTGAACGAGCACCTGGAGGACTGCCCCGACGGTGTCGCCGGAGAACTCTACATCGGAGGCGCCGGTGTGGCCGTGGGATACTGGCGGGACGCCGAAAAGACGAGCGCCAGCTTTATTCACCGCCCCGTCACGGGGGAACGGCTCTATCGCACGGGCGATTGGGGAACGTACCTGGCGGACGGGAATATCGAGTTCCTCGGGCGCGCGGATTTGCAGGTGAAGGTGGGGGGGCACCGGGTGGAGTTGGGGGAGATCGATGCGGCGCTGGCGCAGTGTCCGGACGTTGCCGGCGGCATGGCGGTGACCTTCACCGACCAGCACGGACAGAAGAGGCTGGCGGCGGCTTGCGTCGGGAAGAGCGGGGCGCGCATCGATGTGCAGCGGGTGCGCGCGGCTCTGGGAGCGCAGTTGCCGCCGTATATGGTTCCGGGGCGCATTCTTCAGATGGCATCGTTTCCGCTCACGGGGAATGGGAAGGTGGACCGGAAGGCGGTGGAGGTTCTGGCGGCGCAGCCGGAGCCAGGGCCGCCAACGTCCGGAGGCGATCCGTTTTTGCAGGCGATCTCGTCCGCTGCGGTCGCGATGGATCCGGTGGAACGGGAGCGCTTTGTGCGCGCCCGGCTTGCGGTGCGGACGGATCTCGAGGGCGCTGCGGTGCAACTGAGCGGGCCGCCAACGGCGGACACGATCGCAATGTACGAGCGGCGGAGGTCAAGCCGGACTTTTGCGGATGGACCGGTCGACTTGCAGCAAATGGCAGGCCTGCTGGGCGTTCTGCGCGAGATCGAGACCGGCGGACGGCGTAAACACCGGTTCCCGTCGGCGGGAGGCTCGTACCCGGTGCAGACGTACGTTCATGTGAAGCCCGGCAAGGCGCGGGGAATCGAAGCGGGGGTGTATTACTATCACCCGGTCAAAGACCAACTGCAGTGGGTCAGCAGTTGCCGCGAATTCACGGCGGAGATTCATGCTCCCGCCAACCGGTCCGTTTCCGCGGGCGCGGGGTTTTCGATCTTCCTGATTGCGGACATGCGCGCCATCCAGCCGCTCTACGGCGATCTGGCGGCGGACTTCGCCAAGCTGGAAGCCGGATATATGGGCCAGTTGCTGACGGAGAACGCGCTGCTCCACCAGATTGAGCTTTGCCCGATCGGGTTTGTCTGGTTCGAGGCGATTCGGGAGCATTTCCGCCTGACCGACGACCACGTCCTATTGCATTCCTTTCTCGGCGGCGCCGCCGTGGCGGAAGGCGCCGCGCCCTTTGCGGACGTTGGGTCGCTGGAGGACCGGATCGCCGCGATTTGGGGAGAGGTTCTGCGCCGGCCGCAACGGAATCGCGAGGAGAATTTCTTCGAGGCGGGCGGGACTTCGTTCGCGGCGATCGAAGTGCACCGGCGAATCACCGGGGGCATGGGGATCGCCTGTACGATCACCGATCTCTTCCGCCACCCGACGGTGCGCAGTCTGGCGGCGCGATTGGAAGGGCGCGCGCCCTCGCCGCCGGCGAGCCCGGCGTTCGAGACGGAAAGCGGCCCGAGCCGGCGCGACCGGCGGCGGGCGGCGCGGTCCTCGCAAGGTGACGGGCAATGAGCGCGGCGAGCAACGAAATCGCCGTGGTGGCGGTGGCGGGGCGGTTCGCGGATTCGCCGACAGTCGAAGCGTACTGGAACAATCTGCGCGAGGGCCAGGAATGCATCCGGACGTACTCCGAGGAAGAGCTATTGGCGATGGGCGTCAGCCCGGGGGAGCTGGCCGACCCGCGATTCGTGCGTGCGGGGGCGGCGCTCGACGGCATAGACCTGTTCGACGCGGAATTTTTCGGGATCATTCCCCGATACGCGGAGCTGCTCGATCCGCAACTGCGGATTCTGCTCGAGTGCGCGTGGGAGTTGATCGAGCGCGGCGGATACGATCCGGATTCGTGCGAAGAGTCGATCGGAGTGTACGTCGGCACGGGACACAGCACGTACCAGCAGGGGCCGCTACGCTCGCCGACTGAGCGGCTTGTGGCGCACGCGTCGAAGGAAAAAGACTACGCGGCTACGTGGATCTCGTACAAGCTGAATCTGAAGGGGCCGAGCCTCACCGTGCAATCGGCGAGCTCCACGTCACTGGCGGCCGTGCACCAGGCGTGCGAGAGCCTGTGCAACGGCGAGTGCGACCTGGCGATTGCGGGCGGCGCGTGCATTGTGCTGCCGCAAGCGGGTTACACGTACGACGGGTCGGTGATGTTTTCGCCGGACGGCCATTGCCGGGCGTTCGACGCGGAGGCCGCGGGGACGGTGGCGGGGAACGGCGCGGGGCTGACGCTGCTGAAACGCCTGGACGACGCGTTGCGCGACGGCGACCAGATTCTCGCGGTGATCAAGGGCTCGGCGCTGAACAACGACGGCGGGCGGAAGATGGATTTCTACGCGCCGAGCGTGGAGGGGCAGGAACGCGTGATTCGGGAGGCGCTGCGGATGGCGGGCGCCGCGCCGGAAACGATCGGGTATATCGAAGCGCACGGGACGGGCACCGCTCTAGGCGATCCGATGGAGATCGCGGCCCTTAAGCAGGTATTCGGAGGACGGCGCGGGCAGGGATGCGCGATTGGAGCGGTGAAGCCGAACATCGGCCACCTGCACACCGCGTCGGGGATCGCTGGCTTCATCAAGGTGGTGATGATGCTGCAACATCGGGAGCTGGTTCCGACGCTGCATTTCCGGCGGCTGAATCCCCAAATCGATTTGACGGGGACTCCGTTTTCGATCAGCACCGAGAGGCGGCCCTGGACCGCGGCGGGCCCGCTGCGCGCCGGGATTACAGCGCTCGGGATGGGTGGAACGAATGCGCATGTCGTGTTGGAGGAGGCTCCGGCGCGGGCCGCCGTGGAGGCGGGGCGCGAATGGCAGGCGCTGCCCCTGAGCGCGCGCAGCGCCGGGGCTCTCGCGACGGCGTCGGAAGACCTGGCCCGGCATCTCGAGCAGGAGCGCGGGCTGGCGCTGGCCGACGTCGCGTTCACGCTGCAGGCGGGCCGCAAGAATTTCGAACATCGGCGCGTGGTGGTGTGCCGGAGCCGGGAGCAGGCGATCGCGGCATTGCGCCATGCGGCGGCGAATGGCGTGCTGCCCGTCTCGGAGGAACGATTGGATCGGCTGGCACGGGCATGGCTGGCCGGCCAGACGGTTCGCTGGGCGGAGGCGCATCCAGGGGAGAGGCGCCAGCGGGTGTTGCTGCCGTGGCGCCCATTCGAGCGGAAGCGTTTCTGGATTGAGCAGAGAGCGAAAGAGCAGAGCGCGAGTGTTGCGCCGGCGCCGCAGCGGGTGGATCTCGAGCGGTTGCGGCAGAAGATCGCGGCGGTGGTGGGGGTTGACGCGGCACTGCTGGCCGCAGACCGGCCGTTTCAGGAGATCGGGCTGGAATCGACGGTCGCGCCGCTGCTGGCGATCGAGTTGAACGAGGCATTCGGGGTCGCGCTCGATCCGACCGATTTCTATAACCACGGCACGCTGCGCGATCTGGCGGCGCATCTGGGGGGATTGCCGGCGAAGCCGAAGAGCGCCGTTACGGGCGAAGATCACGGACGGAAGATCGCGGTAATCGGCATGTCGGGACGGTTTCCGGGGGCGCCGAATTTGCGGATCTTCCGCGACAGTCTGGCGGCGGGGGCGCGCGCGAGCAGCGGGCTGCTGGAAGGTTTCGATTGCTTCGACTCCCAGTTTTTCCGCATTTCTCCGAGCGAAGCGCAAGCGATGGACCCGCAGCAGCGCATTTTCCTGGAGGAATGTTGGAAGGCGCTGGAAGACGCAGCCTATAGCGCCTCCGACCTGGAAGGCCGGCGCGTCGGAGTGTTCGCGGGCGCGCAGCCGAACGATTATGCCGCCGCGGCAGAACCGGGACAGGCCACCATCGGCAACTCGCTGGCGATTCTCTCGGCGCGCATTTCGTACTACCTGAACCTGAAGGGGCCCGCTCTGACGGTGGACACGGCGTGCTCGTCGTCACTGGTGGCGGTGCACCTGGCGTGCCAAAGCCTGTGGGCGGGCGAGAGCGACATGGCGATCGCGGGCGGTGTGTCGTGCAGCCTGTTCAGCCGGGCGGGGCGGGATTTCTTCGAAAGCGCGGGGATGCTGTCGAGCTCCGGCGCATGCCGTCCGTTCGACGCCGACGCCGATGGGATGGTTCCAGCGGACGGGGCCGGCGTCCTCGTGCTGAAGCCGCTGGCGTCGGCATTGCGCGACGGCGATCCGATCCGGGCGGTAATTGCGGCGGTGGGAGTCAATCAGGATGGACGGACGGCAGGCATCACAGCGCCGAGCGCGCCATCGCAGACCGCGCTGCTGCGGGAGGTATACGAGCGGTTCCAAATCGATCCGGCGACGATCGGGTACGTGGAGGCGCACGGGACGGGCACGAAACTCGGGGATCCGATCGAGATTCAGGCGCTGACCGAGGCGTTTCGCAGTTTCACTAGCGCGCGTCAATTCTGCGCGATCGGGTCGGTGAAGGCGAACATCGGACACGCGCTGCCCGCGGCGGGGGCGGCCGGATTGATCAAGGCGATTCTGGCGCTGGAGCATCGGCGGATTCCGCCGTCGCCGGATTTTCGCGCGGCGAATCCGCTGATTCATTTCGAGGATGGGCCGTTTTATGTGACCGCGCAGGCGCGGGAGTGGACAGAGCGGCGGCGGGCGGCGGTCAGTTCGTTCGGCTTCAGCGGGACGAATGCGCATGTCGTAGTGGATGAGGCGCCGGCGCCAGCCATGGCGGCGAGGCCGTTGCGCACTCATTACCTGGTGGCGGTGTCGGCGCGGACGGAGGAGGCGCTGAGGTCGCGGCTGGAGGATCTGGCGTCGTGGATCCGGGAGACGCCCGGCGCCGAGTTGCGGGATGTCAGCTACACGCTCAATGCCGGACGCACTCACTTCGACAGGCGGGCGGCATTCGTCGCGCGCGACATGGCGGATCTGGAGATGCAATTGGCGTGTCCGGCAGCGATCGAGGAGCCGGTAGCGGCGGATTTGCGCCGCGCGCGGGAGCAATACCTGGCGGGTGGCGAGCCCGAATGGCGAAGCTTGTACGCGGGCGAGACGCCGCGGAAGCTGTCGCTGCCGGCGTATCCGTTCGCGCGCATCCGGCACTGGCTGTCGCGTCCGGAGATCACGCCGCCGGCCGTGCCCGAGTCGATTGCCGCCGTGGCGCAGCCTTCCGTGGAACTGCTGGAGACGTTGCGGCGGGTGGTCGCGACCGAGTTGTACCTGGAACCGGCGCAGGTGCAGGACGAAGCGAGTTTCATCGATCTGGGGCTGGATTCCATTCTGGCGGTCGAGCTCGCGAAGCGGATCAAGGAAGAGCTGGGGATCGAGATTCGGGCGACGCGGCTGTACGAATCGGGGAATCTGCGCGCGCTGGCAGAGCATCTGGCGCCGTCCGGGGAGGCGCTTCCCGTCGAAGCGCCCGCTATCGCGCCGGCCCCGGTCCGTTCCGGCGACATCGCGATCATCGGCGTCAGCGGCCGCTATCCCATGGCGGAGGACATGCGCGAGTTCTGGCAAGTCCTGCGCGAGGGGCGCGATTGCATCACGGAGATTCCCGCGGATCGATGGGAGATGGACGGGTTCTTCGACGCGGGGAAGGGCGTCGAGGGAAAGAGCTACTCGAAATGGGGCGGCTTCCTGCGCGACGTCGATAAGTTCGACGCGCTGTTCTTTCAGATCGCGCCGCGCGATGCGGAATTGATGGATCCGCAGGAGCGGCTATTCCTGGAGACGGCATGGTCCGCCGTGGAGGACGCCGGGTATACGCGCGAGTCGCTCGGCGCCGATCGGGAGGTCGGCGTTTTCGCGGGTGTGATGTACGGCGAATACCAGGTGTTGGCGGCGCAGGGGGAGTTCGTGCCGGCCTATTCGCCGTACTGGTCGATCGCCAATCGCGTTTCGTATGTGATGAACCTGCGCGGTCCGAGCATGGCGATCGACACGGCGTGTTCTTCTTCGCTGACGGCGGTCCACCTGGCGTGCGAGAGCCTGCGGCGCGGGGAGTGCCGGATGGCGATCGCGGGCGGCGTGAATCTGAGCCTGCATCCGCGCAAGTATCTGGGACTGAGCCATGCGCGATTCGCATCGTCGGATGGGCGCTGCCGGAGTTTCGGAGAGGGCGGCGACGGCTACGTTCCCGGCGAGGGCGTGGGCGCGCTGATTTTGAAGCCGCTGGCGCAGGCGATCGCGGACGGGGACCACATCTACGCGGCGATCCGATCGACGGCCATCAATCACGGTGGCAAATCGACCGGGTACCCCGTGCCGACGGCGGCGGCGCAAGGAGCGGTTATCGGGACGGCGCTAGCGCGGGCGGGCGTGCCGGCGCAATCGATCAGCTATGTGGAGGCGCACGGCACGGGCACATCGCTAGGCGATCCGATCGAAGTGGAGGGGATCGCGGCGGGCCTGGGCGGCGCGCGGTGCGCGATCGGGTCGGTGAAATCGAACATCGGGCACCTGGAAGCGGCCGCGGGGGTGGCGGCCATCACGAAAGTGATCCTGCAGATGCAGCACGGCAAGATCGCGCCTTCGCTGCACGCCGGGCGCTTGAATCCCGAGCTCCATCTGGAGGGCGGGTTGTATGTGAACCGGGAGCTTTCGGATTGGCCGAGCCGGCCGCGCCGCGCGGGGATCAGCTCGTTTGGGGCGGGCGGGGCGAACGCGCACGCGATTCTGGAAGAGTACGCGGACGAAGGCAGTGAGGCTCCGGCGCGGGAAGGTCCGATGGTGTTCGTGCTCTCGGCGCGGTCGGCCGAGCGGCTCCGCGTGTATGCGGCGCGACTCGCTGCGCACCTGCGCGAGGCGCCCGGGCTCCCATTGGCGGATGTCGCCTACACACTGCGCGCCGGACGCGAGGAACTGCCTGTGCGGCTGGCGGTGGTGGCATCGACGGCAAACGAACTGATCGGGAAGCTGGAGGCGTTTCAGACAGGTGAGGTTGTGGCCGGAGTGTACACCGGAGACGCGCAAGACGCCGCACGAACGGTTCGAGGAGGCAGCGCCGAAGAAGCGGCGCGAGGCTGGGCGACGGGGGCGTCGATCGAATGGGATGGGGGGCGTCGCAGGCGGGTGTCGCTGCCGACGTATCCCTTCGAGCGCAAGCGGCATTGGCTACCGCGCGCAGAAGGCGCGGCGTTCCGCGATCACAAGGTCGCGGGGAAGTCGATTCTGCCGGGTGTTTGTTACCTGGGAATGGTGAGCGCGGCGCGCGGCGGAAGTCCTCGTGCTCAATTCCGCAATGTCGTGTGGAAACGGCCTCTG
The DNA here is from genome assembly GCA_964608645.1 of uncultured Solibacteraceae bacterium. GTDB lineage: Bacteria > Acidobacteriota > Terriglobia > Bryobacterales > Bryobacteraceae > CAZSQK01. The sequence continues at coordinate 32,699 of CAZSQK010000027.1, forward strand.
GTGGCGAACGGAGCGCCGGCCGATCTTGCGGCGAAGGTCTCCGGTGCGGCGTTCGAAGTGATTTCGGGCGACGGAGCGGTATATTGCAGCGGCGAATTGTCCACCCGGTCCGATCCACCGGCGCGAATCGACGTGGAAGCCATCCGGCGGCGATGCTCGGAGACGCACGAGCGGGACGAAGTCTACCGGCGGTTCGAGGAGCGCGGCGTTTCGTACGGAGAATCCTTCGCACTCATCGAGCGGCTGCACATCGGGAATCGTGAGGCGCTGGCGGAGATCCGCGGCGGAGCTTCCGGCGTGGAGTATGCGTGGCTCGACGCCGCAGGGCAAGCCGCCGCCGGCTGTTGCTGGGACGAGCGATTGGACACGCCGCACGCGCCGTTTTCGGCGGACGCGGTGGAGATCTTCGGGCGGCCGTCGGGTGTTTGCTACGCGCATGCGCGGCGGCTGGAGGCGTCGAACGGGGTGCTGCGGTTCGACGTGTCGGTGGTGGATGCGGCGGGGGACGCGCTGGCGTCGTTGCGCAATCTGGCATTGAAGGAGATGCGGGAGAACCCGGTGCAGATTCTGGAGCCCGTATGGGTTCCGGAAGCCGTCCCGGAGAGCGGCGGCGGGCGGGACGGCGCGGTGCTGATCGTGCGGAATGGCGAGGGCGCCGCGCTCGGGCAGGCGCTGCGGGACGCCTATCGCGGACGGAGCGTGTGCGAAGCGGTGTACGGCCGGACGTTCCGGCGAATCGCGGCGGATCAATGGGAAGTACGTCCGGAACAGAAGGACGATTTCGCGGCGTTGTTGGCGGAGGCCGGCGCGGTTTCGGAGATTCTCTTCCTGGGGGGAGTGCGCGAGGCGCGGCCAGCGGAGGACGGGTTCGCGGCGCTGGCGGAGGCGGAGAGGGATGGCGCGCTGGCGCTGACGCGGCTGGTACAGGCATGGATCGTGCGGCCTTCGAGCCGCGGCGGCGTGTTGCGCGTGGCCACGAACGGCGTGCATCGCGTGCTGCCGGGGGACTCGGTCTGCCCGTGGGCGGCGGGCGCAATCGGAGTTGCCAAGGTTCTGGTCAACGAGCTATCGACAGTGCACGTGCAGTGTATCGATCTGCCGGCCGAATGGAGCGCGGAGGATGCGGCGCGGCTGGCTGTGGAGCCCGCCGAATCGCGTGTCTCGGAGATCGCTTATCGCGGCGGAAGCCGCTACGCGCGAAGGGCGCGCGAAATCCGGCTGCCGGCCGCCGCGGAGCCGCCGTTCCGGGAGAAGGGCGTCTACCTCATCGTCGGGGGCGCCGGCGGGTTGGGGATGGCGGTCGCTCGACACCTGGCGCGGAATTTCGCGGCGCGGGTGGCGATTGTCGGGCGGGCTCCGGCGGAAGATCGTCAGGGTTGCCTGCGCGAGATCGAGGCGCACGGGGGCGAGGGGCTGTATTGCCGCGCCGAGGTAGGGAATGTCGAGCAGATGCGCGCGGCGGTGGTGCGGATCAAGCGGCAGTGGGGCCGTATCGACGGAGCGATTCACTCGGCGCTGGTGCTGGAGGATCGGAGCATTCTGCGGATGGACGACACCAGTTTCCGGGCGGCGCTCGATCCGAAGGCGCGGGGCGCGCTGGCGCTCGACGAGGCTTTGGGCAGCGAGGCGGCGGACTTCCTGGCGTTCTTCTCTTCAGCGAATTCGCTCTACGGCAATGCGGGGCAGTCGAACTATGTCGCCGGATGTGTTTTCCAGGACGCCTTCGGGGCGTATCTCAGCTCGCGGGGCAAGCGCCGGGTCGCGATCGTGAACTGGGGCTACTGGGGCGAAGTGGGCGCGGTGGCATCGGAGGCGATGCGCGAGCGGCTGACCAAGCAGGGGCTGTTTTCGATCGAGGAGAGCGAAGGCGTCGACGCGTTCGCGCGCATTCTCGGCAGCGGGATGTTGCAGGCCGCGGCCGTTAAAGCGACGGCGGAGACGCTCCGGAAGCTTGGGGTCGAGGATCGCGTCGCGCCGTTTGCGCGAGCGGTGGCCGCGGCGGAGTCGAAGGGGCCGTGCGGCGCGGAGTTTGCAAAGCAACTGGCGGCGCTCGAGGAAGTGGAAGAGTACGGCCGGCTGCGTCTGCAGCGGGCTCTCGCGGACATGGGCGGAGATCCGCAGGTCACGCCGCAGTACGCGCCGCTGCTGGCCGCCCTTCTCGACATGCTGCGGCGGCGGGGATGGACCGAAGGCAACGCGGCGCCCGCGATGGAGGAACTGCAGCATCGTAAGCTGAGCCTGCTGGCGGCGGAGCCCCTCTGGATACCCTACGTCCAACTGCTCGACGCGTGCCTGAGCCGGTATCCGGATATTCTGCTCGGCCGCATGCAAGCCATGGAGGCGCTGTTCCCCAAGGGTTCGCTGCACCTTGTGGAGGGCATCTACCGCGGCAACGAACTGACCGATTATTACAACGAGCTGCTGGTCCGCGGCGTGGAGGCATTCGTCGCGGCGTCGGATGGCCCGGTGCGGATTCTCGAGGTGGGCGCGGGAACGGGGGGAACGACCAAAGCTGTCCTGCCGCTGCTGCGGAAGCACGCGGCGCGGCTGGAGTATGTGTACACCGATCTCTCGCCGGCGTTTCTGCGCGCGGCTGAGGAGCGGTTCGGCGGCGAATATCCGTTCGTCCAGTACCGGGTTCTCGATATCGAGAAGGACGCGGCGCAGCAGGGATTCGAAGCGGGCGCCTTCGACATCGTGATCGCGGCGAACGTCATTCATGCGACGCGCCGGCTGCGGGAGAGTCTCGGGGAATGCCGCCGCCTGTTGCGGAAGGACGGGCTGCTGGCGCTGAACGAGAGCACGCGGGTGCGCGACTTCGCGACGCTCACGTTCGGGTTGACATCGGGGTGGTGGCGGTTCGAGGATCGGGAGAATCGGGCTCCACACAGCCCGGTGGCGTCAGAGGAGCAATGGCGCCGTGTGTTGCTGGAGGCGGGGTTCGAGGAGCCGCGGTTCTTCACGGGAGGGACAGACGCGCCCTTCCAGGCGATGATCGCGGCGCGCGGCGGCGCGGGAAAGGCGCAAGAGAGCGGCGCTCCTGCGCTGCCTCGGGCGGAGCGGCTGGAAGAACACCTGATCGGGATCTTCGCCCAGATTCTGAAGCTCGCGTCCGAACCGATGCGGGCGGACGATCCATTCGACCGGTACGGTGTGGAGTCGGTGACGGCGCTCGAGATCGTGGCGCGGCTGGAGCAGGATTTCGGCGAGCTTCCGAAGACGCTGCTGTTCGAATACAACACGATCCGCTCGCTGGCGGGATACTTGCAGCGGGAGCAGCGGGAGACGGTCGCGAAGTTGTTCGCTTCGCCCGCGCGGGGGGCGGCGCCGGCGCGCTCCGCGGATGACATTGCGATCGTCGGGTTAAGCGGACGGTATCCGGGCGCGGAGAACGTCGCGCAGTTCTGGGAGAACCTCCGAGCGGGGACAGACTCGATCACGGAAATCCCGCCGGAGCGGTGGAATCACTGGCCGCATTACGATGCGACGCGGCGGGACGAGACCAAGGCGTACAGCAAGTACGGCGGCTTCCTGAGCGGCGTGGAGTGCTTTGACGCGCCGCTATTCCGGCTCAGCCCGCACGACGCCAAGCTGCTCGACCCGCAGGAGCGGCTGTTCCTGGAGACGGCATGGACGGTGCTGGAAGACGCCGGCTACTCCCCGGGACGGCTTGCCGCGGCCAGCCGGACCGAAGACGGCTGCGACGTCGGCGTCTTCGTCGGCGTAATGAACGGGCTGTACGAGACGATCTCGGTGGAGCAGTGGACGCGGGGCAATCCGACGGGGGCGTATTCGTCTCATTCGTCGATCGCCAATCGCGTTTCCTACTGGTTCGATTTCCATGGGCCGAGCCTGGGGATCGACACGGCTTGCTCTTCGTCGTTGACGGCGATTCACCTGGCTTGCGAGAGTATCCGCCGCGGGGAGTGCCGCGCGGCGATCGCGGGCGGCGTCAATCTGCTGCTGCATCCGCTGCATCACGTGCTGCTGAGCTATTACCGAGTGCTGACCGCGTCGAACGAAACGCGGCCGTTCGGCACGCACGCGGACGGCTTCGTCGTGGGGGAGGGCGTAGGAGCGATCCTGCTGCGCCCATTCGAGGACGCGCTGCGGGACGGCGACCGTATTTACGCGGTCATCAAAGGGAGCGCGATCAATAGCTGCGGCCGCACCAGCAGCTACTCGGCGCCGAGCGCGCAGGGGCAGGCGGAGGTGATCGCAGCGGCGCTGCGGCGGTGCGGCGTGGACCCGCGCACGATCAGCTACATCGAGGCGCACGGCACCGGGACGGAACTCGGAGATCCGGTGGAGATCCGGGGATTGCAGAAGGCGTTTGGGGCGTTGACGGCTGGGGAGGGAGAGCCGCGGCAGACCTGCGCCATCGGCAGCGTCAAGGCAAACATCGGGCATCTGGAAGCGGCGTCGGGAATCGCGGGGCTGACCAAACTGCTGCTGCAATTCCAACACGGACAGATCGCGCCGTCGCTGCACGCGGAGACGGCGAATCCGCTGATCGACTTCCGCAATACTCCATTTGCGGTGCAACAAACCGCGACGGCATGGAACGCGCCGGCGGGATCGCCACGGCGCGCGGGCATCAGCTCTTTCGGAATGGGCGGGGCTAACACCCACCTGGTCCTGGAGGAGTACGCGGCGCCGGCCGAGCAGCGGCGGGAGATGGGTCCGCAACTGGTGGTCGTCTCGGCGCAGAACGAGGAACGCCTGCGGGCATCGCTGACGCAACTCCGGGACTTCGTCCATGCGGCGCGGCCTCTGATTCAGGATGTGGCGGGGACGCTGCAAGCCGGCCGGCAGGCTCTGGAGGAACGGTGGGCCGCAGTGGTCGAGAATGGGCCGGACCTGGCCCGGTGTCTCGACGGGTATCTTGCGGGGAATCCCGACCCGCGCTGTGTTTTCGCGGGCAATGCGCGGTCCGGACGCGCGGCGGTGAAGCCTTCGTCCGACGCGGATGTCGCGGCTCTCGGGCGCGCCTGGGTGCAGGGCGCCGCGGTGGAATGGAATCGAATTGCGGGCGCGCGGCGGATTGCGCTGCCGACTTATCCATTCGAGAGAAAGCGGTACTGGCTGACGGACGACAGCCCGGTCGCGGCGTATTACAACGCCACGGCGGAAGCCGACGCGACCGTGTTCGAGGAGAGCTATCTCTCGCTCGCGCCATTGGCGGCGCCGGTGGCGGGATTTTCGTGGGGACGGGCCGTGTTCGAGCCGGAGCATCGTCCGCAGGACGCGGCGCTGCTGCTCGAGAAGCAGCGAGAATTGCGGCGCGTGCTGTTCCGCGGCGTCGACTTCACGAAGGTCCGCTCGATTTTCGATTTCGGGTGTGGGCTGGGCACGGACCTGATCATGCTCGCGAAACGTCATCCGCATCTCCGCGCCGCGGGCTACTCGATTTCTTCGGAACACGCCGCCGTCGCGGCCGGCCGGGTGCGGGCGGAGCGGTTGGAGGATCGCGTCACGGTCGCCACGCAGGATAGCTCCGCGGCCCCATTCCCGGGAGCCTTCGATCTCATTTTCGGCATCGAGGTCGCCCACCATATTCGAAATAAGGATGGGCTGTTCGCGAATATTGCCGGGCATCTAACCGAAACCGGCAAATTGCTGCTGGTCGATTGCGTCGCTCAGACGGCCACCGTGCAGGCCCCGGAGACCGGGTCCTTCACATTGAACGCCCGCGATTACGCAGACCTGTTCGCGCGGCATGGGCTGCGGATTCTGGAATGCGTCGATGCGAGCCGCGAGATTGCCAACTGCCTGCGGGACGAGGAAATCGACCTCACGATGGCCAATGCGCGGGCGCGGGGGGCGCTGGTTGAAACGGTGCACCGGTCGTGGGACCACTTCGGGAAGGCGCTGGGGTCGAACCTGATGCGGTACCTGCTGCTGAGCGCGGAGAGGGCCACGGGCCCGCGCGTCGCAGATCTGACCGCGGAGAATCTGCGGGTCCTCGAGCATGCCGAAGCGTATGCCGCGGTCTTGCGGGCGATGGACACACCCGCGGGGGGGATCGAGGATGTGCTGCGGCGGCGGCTGGTCGCGATTCTTCAGGTCGGCGAGAGAGAGCTTACGGCGAACCGGTCTTTTGCGGACCTCGGGCTGGATTCGCTGAGCGGATTGAAATTCGTCGACGCCATCAATCAGGATCTGGGCCTGAATCTGGGCACGGAGGTGATTTACGATCATCCGACGCTCCCGGCGCTGGCGCGGCATTTGACGAGCGAGTACGGGAGTGCGGCCGCGCCCGCCGCCCCGGCTTCGGAGCCGGAGCCAGCGGGAGGCGACGGCATCGCGGTAGTTGGAGTCTCGGTGCGGTTTCCGGGCGCCGCGAATTTAGATCAGTTTTGGGAGAACCTGGCCGCCGGGCGCGATTCGGTGGGAGAAATTCCGCCCGAGCGATGGGACACCACGCGACACTATTCGGCCGATCCCGAGCGGCTGGACGCGACGTACGGGAAGTGGGCGGGCCTGCTTTCGGACTACGACCGGTTCGATCCGCTCTTCTTCAACATCTCACCCCGCGAAGCCGAGTATATGGACCCGCAGCAGCGACTCTTCCTGGAGGAGTCCTGGAAGGCGTTGGAGGATGCAGGGTATGCGGAACCGCGCGTTTCCGGAATGCGCTGCGGCGTGTATGCCGGCGTTTTGGGCAACGAGTATCAAGACCTGGTGCGAGAGAATCGCGCGCCGGACGCGTACGTCATGCTGGGAAATTCCGCGTCGATTCTGGCGGCGCGGATTTCGTACTTCCTGAATTTGAAGGGGCCGAGCCTGTCGATCGACACGGCCTGCTCCTCGTCGCTGGTGGCGGTCGATCTCGCGTGCAAAGCTCTGGAGCGGGGCGATATCGAGCTTGCGCTGGCGGGCGGAGTGGCTCTGTATCTGTCCGCGCGGCCGTTCATCCAAATGAGCCGGGCGGGGCTGCTCTCGAAAGACGGTAAGTGCCGGACGTTCGACCATCGCGCGGACGGCATCGCGCCGGGCGAAGGCGCCGGTGTCGTGGTCCTGAAGCGGCTTCGGGACGCCATAGCGGATCGCGATCATATTTATGGCGTGATTCGCGCGTCGGCGACGAATCAGGACGGGCGCACCAACGGGATCACCGCGCCGAGCGCGGCGTCGCAGACGAGCTTGATTCTGGCAGCCTGCGGGCAAGCGAAGGTCGATCCTTCGACCATTACGTGCGTGGAGGCGCACGGAACCGGCACGCCTCTCGGCGATCCCATCGAAGTGGCAGCGCTCACGGCGGCGTACCGCGCGCATACGGCGAAGCGGCAGTATTGCGCGATCGGGTCGGTGAAGACGAACATCGGGCACACCTCGGCGGCGGCCGGCATCGCGGGGCTGGCGAAGCTGCTGGCGGCAATGGAACATCGGCAGATCCCGCCGTCGCTGCACTTCGAAGCGGCGAACGAGCGGATCCCGCTGGCGGAGACGCCGTTCTACGTGAACACGGAGTTGCGCGAATGGGAAGCGGCGCCGGGAACCCGGCGGCGCGCGGCGTTGAGCGCTTTCGGCTTCAGCGGGACCAATGCGCATCTGATCGTCGAGGAGGTTCCGCCCGTGACGCGGCCGGAGCGGAGCGGATGGCGGATCGCGGCGGTGTCGGCGAGGACCGCGGAGGATCTCGAACGTCGGCTGCGGGATCTCGCGGAGTGCCTGACGCGCCGCGGAAGCGCGGATGCGCTGGCGGATGTCTCGTTCACACTCAATACGGGCCGGCAGCATTTCGCCGTGCGGCGGGCGTTTCTCGCGCGGGATTGTGCGGAACTGGCGGCGCAGCTCCGCGGAGGGAGCGGGGGCGCGGGCGCGCCGGAGAACCTGCGACGGCTCGCCGATCACTATCTGACGGGCGCAGACGTGGATTGGGATGGGCAGTATAGGGGCGAGGAGGTCTGGCGCGTCTCGCTGCCCGGCTATCCATTCGCGCGAGAGCGTTACTGGTGCGACGTGGCCGAACTGCCCCTGCTGTACCGCCCGGAATGGGTCACGGAGCCCCTCTCGCCGGCGGCGGCAACAGAGGCGCTGCCCTTGAATGGCGGCGAGGACTATGGCCGCCTGTTGGCGGACCTGGATGCGAAGGGCAAGTTCCCGGCTCGGATTGTCCTCGTGGGTGGGGGCGCGGAATCGGTGTTCCTCCTGGTTCGTGCGCTGAGCGAACGACGGCGCGGAAGGACGGTGCGGATCGCATTTGTATATCGCCGCGACGACTCGGTGGGCGCCGCGTTGGGCGCGTCGGTCGCGGGGATGGCGAAGTCGCTGCCACTAGTCGATACGGGGATCGAGTTGGTTGTTGTCGGTATGTCTCCCGATGTGGATACGGAACGGGCTCTTGAAGAGCTTGGACAATCGACGATGGCTGCCGAGGTCCGGTACGAGGGAGGGGTGCGGTCGGTCCGCGTGGTGCGCGAGAGCGGGAATGCGCAGGCGCTCCCGGTCCCGCTTGCGCCGGGCAGCGTCTGCGTAATCACGGGCGGGTTGGGCGGCATGCCGTACTTGTTCGCGCAGGAACTGGCTCTACGGTCCACACGGCTGGTGCTGATCGGGCGTTCCGCGCTTGACGGCGCGAGGCGGGAAAAGATGCGCGCGCTGGAATCGGCGGGCGCGGAGGTGTTGTACTGCCGGGCCGACGTCGCCGACGAGACGGCGATCACGGGCGCGCTGCGGGAGGCGCGGGAACGGTTCGGGGGCATCGACGCGGTGATCCATGCCGCGGGGGTCGTGGGGTCGACTCCCTGGCTGCGGAAGAGTCTGGACGAGTTTCGGTCGGTATTTGCCGTGAAGGCGACTGGCGCGGTCCTGCTGGACGAGCTGACGCGCGGGGACGACCTGAAAGTCTTTGCGATGTTCTCTTCGCTGGCGGCCTCGGTGGGCGATTTCGGCGAGGGCGATTACGCCGCGGCGAATCGTTTCCTCAGCGAGTTCGCCGCGATGCGCGAGGCGTGGCGTGGGCGCGGACTGCGGCGGGGGCGGACGGTTTCAATCGAGTGGCCGATGTGGGCGGAAGGGGGAATCCGCTTTCCGGAGCAGGGCAAAGCGCTCTTCCTGAAGACTACGGGGATGACGCCGTTGACGGCGCGGGAGGGCGTTCCGGTTCTGGGCGCCGCACTGGCCGAGGGCGGCGCGGCGGTTCTGGTGGCGAATGGGGATCGGGACAAACTCTCGCGATACCTGGGTTGTGCGGCCCCGGTTTCCGCTGCGGCGCCGGCAGTTTCCGCCGAGCTGACACGCGACTTGCGCGAGATGATGGCGGAGATCCTGCGGATTCCGGCGGCGAACATCAATCCGTCGATCAGCTTCAGCGAGTACGGGTTCGATTCGATCACGCTGAAGGAATTCGCCAACACGATCAGCCGGCGGCTGGGAATCACGCTCAGCCCGGTGCGGTTCTTCGCGAACGGCTGCCTCCGCGAATTGGCGGAGTCGATTGAGGAGGAGCAGCCCAGGTTGGCGGAGCTGGCCGCGGCGGTGGGACCACGGACGGACGCGATCGCGATCATCGGCATGAGCGGAACGTTCCCGCAATCGCCCGACCTCGAAACGTATTGGCAAAACCTGATCGAAGGGCGCGACCTGATTACTTCCGGGTGCGAGGGACGGGGGAGCGCAGGGCCCGCCGGATTCATCGACGACGTGTATGGATTCGACGCCGATTTCTTCCAGATTTCGGCGCAGGAAGCCGAGGTCATGGACCCGCAGCAGCGAGTTCTGCTGGAGACGATCTGGAAGAGCGTGGAGAACGCCGGCTACCGGCCGCTTGGACTCGCCGGCTCGCGCACGGGCGTTTTCGTCGGGGCGCAGGGCAGCGACTTTTTGCAACTCGCCGGAGACGCGCAGCAGCCGCAAGTGGTCACAGGGTCTTCGGACGCGATGCTCGCGAACCGCGTCTCGTACCTGCTCGACTGGCGCGGACCGAGCGAGGTGATCGACACGGCGTGCTCCAGTTCGCTGGTGGCGGTGCACCGCGCCGCGCAGTCGTTGCGCGATGGGGAGGCCGATCTCGCGATCGCGGCGGGCGTGAGCCTGCTGCTGTCCGGCAAGACTTCGGAGGCGGTCGGGCGGATGGGTGTCCTGTCTCCCAGCGGGCGCTGCAAGGTGTTCGACCGGTCGGCCGACGGATACGTGCGCGGCGAAGGGGCGGGCGCCGTCCTATTGAAGCCGCTGGCGCGTGCCATGGAGGACGGCGACTCGATCCACGGCGTGATCCTCGGGAGTGGCGTGAATCACGGGGGGCGCGCGACATCGTTGACGGCGCCGAATCCACTGGCGCAGGCGGAGCTTCTGGCCGGGGTTTGGAAGCGCGCGGGTGTGGCTCCGGGAACGATCTCGTACATCGAAGCTCACGGCACGGGCACCGAGTTGGGAGACCCGATCGAGATTCAGGGGATGCAAACGGCGCTGGCGGGGGCCGGCGCCGCGATGTGCGGAACCGGGTCGGTGAAGTCGAACCTCGGTCACCTCGAGCCGGCGAGCGGGGTGGCGAGTCTCGTGAAGGTATTGCTGGCGCTCGAGCACCGAATGTTACCGCCCAGCATTCACTGCACCGAGCTGAATCCGCACATTTCGCTGGAGGGCGGTCCTGTGTTTGTGGTGACGCGTGCGACGGCATGGGATGGCCCGTCGCCGCGGCGCGCGGGCGTGAGCAGTTTTGGATTCGGCGGAGTGAACGCGCACGTCCTGCTCGAGGAGGCGCCGGCGCCCGCGCCCGCGACGGCCGATGCGGGTCCGCAGATCGTCGTGCTGTCCGCGCGCACGGCCCCGGCGCTGCGATGTTATGCGGAGATGTTGCGCGAATATCTTGCGGGGTCGTCCGACGTTTTGCTGGCGGATCTGGCGTACACGCTGCAAACCGGGCGGGACGCGTTCGAACACAGAATGGCGACGGTGTGTTCCTCGGTTGCCGAACTGGCTGTGCGTCTCGACGGTTTTCTGACGGCCGGCGAGGGAGCGCCGGGAGTATTCTGCGGGTCGTTGAGCATGCCGGTGGCGATGCGGGAGATGCTGCACGCCAAGGCGACGGCCGATGCGAGCGGCGGACTGGAAGCGGCCGCGCGGTGGTGGGCGGAGGGCGCGGCGATCGATTGGCCCCGGGGGCAGCGCCGGCGGATTGCGCTGCCGGTCTACCCGTTCCAGCACAAGGCGTATCGCAGGGCGGCGAACTCGGGGGCGCACCCGTTACTCGGACGGCTGGTCGCGACACGCCACGGGACTCAGTATCGCGCCACTCTCACGCCCGGGAATCCGTGGGTGCGCGACCACCGGGTGCACGGCCGAGGCGTGCTGGCGGGCGCGGCGATTCTGGAGATGGCGCGCGCGGGGGCCGAATCGCTCGACTCCGCGGGACCGGTTCACGCGTTGCGCGATGTCACGTGGATGCAGCCGGTCCTCGTCAATGGGGAGTGCGAGGTCTCGCTCCGTTTTCAGGACGACGGCGCGGAATTGCGATTCGAACTGGCCGCCGGCGATGGATCGACGATTCACGCACAGGGCGTCGTTGTATTCGAATCGCGATCCGAGGCGCCGCGCACTCTGGATATCGCCAGCCTCAAGGCCGGCAGTGACGGCGTCACTGAGGCGGCCGAGCTTTATCGGAGGTTCGAAGCGTCGGGACTCGCCTACGGACCCTCGTTCCGCCGTCTGGAGCGGGTATGGACGGGCACATCGTCGGCGCTCGGCGAGATTACCGGCGCGGGGGAGCCGGGGCTGCGGTTCGATGCCGCGGCGCTCGACGCGGCGATGCAGACGGCCGCCCTGGTGTTGACGGGGCCGTCGCAAGCGCGTCTCGTGCCGTTCTCATTCGAAGAGCTCAGAGTCGATGGCGACCTGTCGCAGGCGCGGTTCGCCTGGGTGCGGATGTCCGAAGGGTCGCGGCCGGAGATCTTGATCGCGGATGCGCATGGTAGGGTTTTGGCGGAGTGGAAGGGTCTCTATGCGCGCACCTGGCGCGAGCCGGAGGAGACGCCGCTCTCGCTGTTCGCGCCGGTCTGGAAGCAGGACATCGGCGCCCCGGTCGTTCCGGCGGGACGGGCGATCATTTTCCGCACCCTCGCGGATTTTGGGCTGGCGCAGTCTCTGCGGGAGGCGCATGGGGGATCGGCCGTCGAAATCTATCTCGGGTCGACGTATCGGAAGCTGCCGGCGAGCGCTTACGAGATCGGCCATCGCGAGCCGGACGATTATCGCCGCGTGCTGGAAGCGCTGCCGCCGGCGGATGCGATCTACTTCCTTGGCGGATTGCAGCCGGCTCACGATGAGATCGACGCGCGAACCGTAGAGGACGCGCAACAGCTCGGCGTGCTCTCGATGTTCCGCCTGGCGCAGGCCTTATGGGGCTCCGATCGTCTGACGCCGCAGACGATCGTCCGCGTAGTCACCAACAACGTGCAGTCAGTCTTGCCGGGCGATCGGATTCAGCCCGAGGCGGGCGCATTGAGTGGGTTCTGCCGCGCGTTGGCGCAGGAATGGAGCGGGCTTCGGGCGTGTTGCGTGGATCTCGGTGAATCCGATCTCGAAGCCGAGCGTTCGATCGGAAATGTGGCGCGGATGCTTGCGGAAGAGACCGGCCCGGATGTGGCCTATCGCGGTGGACGCCGGTACGCCCGCGTGCTGGACGCCGTCTCGCTGCCCGACGACGCCGCCGTTCCGATGCGCGAGAGAGGCGTCTGTTGCATTGTCGGCGGCGCCGGGGGGCTCGGATCGATTCTGGCGAAATACCTGGCGGCGCGGCACGCGGCGCGGATCGTCCTGACGGGGCGCAGTCCCGCCGGTGCGCGGACGGATCGGCTGATCGCCGAGATTCAGGCCCTTGGCGGCGAGGCCGTTTACCAGCAGGCCGACGCGGCGGACCTGACCGCGATGCGCGCCGTGGTGCGCGACGCCAAGGCTCGATGGGGCGCAATCAACGGAGTGGTGTACTCGGCGCTGGTCCTGCGGAACGGCAGCATCCCGAAGTTGACCGAAGCCGATTTCGCGGCGGTGTTCGCGCCGAAGGTGCAGGCGTCGATTGTCCTGGAGCAGGCATTCCGCGGAGAGCCCCTGGATTTCGCCGCCCTGTTCTCCTCGGCGATTTCTCTGACACAGGCGGCGGGGCAGAGCAATTACGCGGCGGCGTCCAGTTTTCAGGACTCCGCGGCGCGATGGCTCGCGGCGCGTCTCGCGTGTCCTGTGAAGACGATCAACTGGGGCTACTGGGGTGAACAGGGGATCGTCGCCACGCCCGAGCATCGCGAGCGCATGCGGCGGCAGGGAGTCGGGTCGATCCGCGCCGAAGAGGGAATCGCCGTCTTCGAGCGCCTGTTTGCGTCCGGGTATCCGCAGATCGTGGCGGCCCGGCTGCTGGGGCATTCGGAACCGGCAAAGGCCGCCGTGGCGGTGGCGGCTGCCGGCCCGGCTCCGGCCGTCCGCACTGCCGAGCCCGACCTGGCCCGCGCGACCCGGAACTATCTGAAGCGCATTTTCGCCGGGATTGTGCGGCGCGACGCAGCCGAAATCGACATCGCGCAAGCCCACGAGACGCTCGGCATCGACTCACTGGTGATGATGCAGATCATCCGTCGGCTGGAGCAGGATCTCGGGCCGCTGCCGAAGACGCTGTTGTTTGAGAACATCAATATCCGCGACTTGAGCGCGCGCCTTGTGGCACAGTCGGGAGGCCGTTTGGCGGAACTCCTCGCGGCCGCACCGGCGCCGGATCCGGCCGCCATTCCGCTTGTCGTAGAGAAGGCGCCCCGGTTGGAGCCGGCGACGGGGGACATCGCGATCGTCGGGCTCAGCGGGCGCTATCCCATGGCCGCCACGCTGGACGAATTCTGGGAGAACCTGCGCTCCGGCCGCAATTGTATTTCCGAGATTCCCGCTTCGCGGTGGGATTGCCGCCAGCACTTCGACCCGCAGGGCGACGGCAAAGGCAAGAGTTACAGCAAGTGGGGCGGCTTCATCGAGGACATCGACCGTTTCGACGCCCTGTTCTTCGGCATCTCGGCGCGCGAGGCGGCGGCCATGGATCCGCAGGAACGCCTGTTCCTGGAGAGCGCATGGGCGGCGCTGGAAGACGGCGGCTACACCCGCCGGTCGCTGGCGGAGCGCGGAGGCGACGTCGGGGTTTTCGTCGGCGTCATGCACGGCAACTACCAGTTGTTGAGCGCGGCAGAGGCGGAGAAGGGGAACGCGGTGAATGCGAATTCGCCGTACTGGTCGATTGCCAATCGCGTCTCCTACTGGTTCGATTTTCACGGGCCGAGCATGGCGGTCGACACCGCCTGTTCGTCGTCGCTGGCAGCGGTGCATCTGGCGTGCGAGAGCATCCGGCGTGGCGAGTGCCGGGCGGCGATCGCGGGCGGAGTCAGTCTGATTGTTCATCCGCGGCAGTTCGTGGTGTTGAGCGCGATGAAGATGCTCTCGCACGGCGAGCGGGACTGCTCGTTCGGCGCGGATGCGGACGGATTCGTTCTCGGGGAAGGTGTAGGTGCGGTTCTGCTGCGGCCGCTGGCCGACGCGCTGCGGGATGGCGACCGAATCTACGCGGTCGTCAAGTCCTCGGCTGTCAATTCGGGCGGAAAGACGCCTGGCTACACAGTGCCGAGCCCCGAGGCGCAGACCGAACTGGTGCTGAGGGCGGTCGAGGGCGCAGGTTTCGATGCCTCCACGATTACCTATGTCGAAGCGCACGGCACCGGAACGTCGTTGGGCGACCCGATCGAAGTGGCCGCGCTGACGAACGCCTTCCGCCGATACACCGCGGAGAAGCAGTTTTGCGCGTTGGGGTCGGTCAAATCGAATGTCGGGCACCTGGAGGCAGCCGCCGGGATTGCCGCGCTGACCAAGGTAATCCTGCAACTGCAGCACGGAACGATCGCGCCGACCCTCCATTGCGCCGAGCGGAATCCGAATATCGACTTCGCCGGTTCGCCGTTCCATCTGCCGCAGGAAGCGCGCCCATGGGAGCGGCGTGCGCCGGAGGTTCCGTTGCGGGCGGGGATCAGCTCTTTTGGCGCCGGCGGGACGAACGTCCACCTGATTGTGGAGGAGGCTCCGCCTCGCACGCCTGCAGTTCCGGCGGCCGGCCGGGTGATGGTTCCCCTCTCCGCACGCACGCAGGAACGGCTGCGGGAACAAGCGCGGCAGCTCGCGGCGTTTCTCGTCCGCCATCCCGATTTGCGCATCGAGGATATCGCGCACACCTTGCAGGTGGGACGCGAGGCGATGGCGGAGCGGGTCGCATTTCTCTGTCCGGACGCGCGCGACCTGGCGGAGCAACTCGAAGCGTTTGTGGCGGGCCGCGCCGATCGCTCGATTGCGGGCGCCGCCAGTCCGACCCGGGCGGGCGCGCACGAAGACGATGCCGCGGAGACGGTCGAATTCATCGATTCGCTGCTGCGGAGCGGGCAGTTGGATCGCGTGGCGGCGCTGTGGGTCGAGGGCTGGGGGATCCCATGGGCGCGGCTCCCCCACCTCGCGAGGGGCCGCAGGGTCACGCTTCCCGGTTATCCGTTCGAGCGCCAGCGGCACTGGGCGAAGACGACCGGCGCTACGCCCGGCCTGCACCCGCTCCTCGATCGAATCGAGCCCTCGCTGGACGGCGCGCGGTTTGTCAAGGATCTGACGGGGGCGGAGTTTTTCCTGCGCGATCATCTGGTCGGGGGCGACGCGGTGCTGCCCGGCGTGGCATACCTGGAGGCCGCGCGGGCCGCGGCGGTGCTGGCGGGCGTCGGCCCTGTCTGCGGCTTCCAATCGGTCAAGTGGCTGGCGCCGCTGCCGGCCGCGCGGTTTGTGCTGGAGATCCGGCGCGCGGACGAGGCGACGCTCGCCTACGAGGTCCGCACGGAATCCGAGACGCACGGCCGCGGACAGATTCTGCTGGGGGCGGCGCCCGGCAGACCGCGATTCGACGTGCAGGCCATTCGCCAACGATGCGAGGGCCGGTTGGATGGGGAGCGCATCTACGCGCCGGGCGATTCCGCAATGGTGGTCTATGGCCCGCGCTTCCGGGCGCTGCATTCGATCCGCTTCCGTGCGGGTGAGGCGATTTCCGAACTGGCGCCGGGCCCGGAGACTGCGGCGGAATTGTCCACGCTGGAACTCCATCCGGTCATTCTGGACGCGGCGCTGCAATCCATCATGGGCATCCTGCTGGGCCACGGGAAGACGCCGTCGATGCTGCCGTTCCTGGTGGAACGTATCGATCTCTTCTCCGGGCTGGCGGACGCGCGATATGTCTACGTGCAGGAGGGAGGCGATCCCAGCCCCGGCGCCGCGCATTGCGACATCTGGATTCTCGATGGCGACGGACGCGCTTTGGCCGCAATGAAGGAGTTGGTGCTGCGCGAGATGCGGCAGACTGCTTCCGTTCCGGTTCCCGACACCCTATCCGAAACCGAAGCACTGGAGCGGCTGGAGGAGATCGGGCGGCTGGGGTTGCTCGACGTCTTCCAACAGGCGGGCTTCTTCCGCCGCCCGGGGATGGTTTGCCATCGCAACGAGATTGCGGCCGGGCTGCGGCTCGCGCCGAAGTACGAACGGCTGCTCGACGCGTTGCTGGCGATGCTGGAACGCAGCGGCGCCATTGCCGCCGCTGGGGCGGAATGGCGGGCGTCGGAGGGGGTAGAGGCCGTTTCCGGACGAGCCGCCGCCGAGCAGCAACTGCTGCGCGCCCACAGCGCCTTTGCCCCGCACCTCACGCTGATGGGCCGCTGCATGAGCCGCTATCCCGAGATCTTGCGCGGGGAGTTCCCGGCGACCGAGGCGTTCTTCCCGGGCGGCTCCGTGGAGACGGTGGAGGCGATCTATCGCGGATCCGGGCTGGCGGAGCACTTCCATCGGCGGGTGGCGGCGTCGGTGCGCGCGGCTGTTGACCGCGCGACCTCGCAGCGCGGCGGGCCGGTCCGCGTGCTGGAGATTGGCGCGGGAACCGGCGGCACGACCATCCTCGTGCTGGAGGAGATCGCCGCCGCGGGAGCGCCCGTCGAGTTCCACTATACGGATATTTCGTCCGGCTTCATCCATCACGGCAAGGCCACATTCGGGGCCAAGCACCCATTCGTGAAGTTTGCGGTGCTGGATATCGAGAAGGAAGTTGGGCCGCAGGGATTCCAGCCCGGCTCGATGGACGTCGTCTACGCGTCGAATGTTCTGCACGCTACGAAGAATATTCGTGAGACGCTGGCGCATGTGCGGTCTTTGCTGGTTCCCGGTGGGGCGCTCGTGCTGAACGAGATGACGGCTGCGCGCGATTTCGCGACACTCACGTTCGGGCTGCTGGACGGATGGTTCCGTTATGAGGATCCCGGGCTGCGCATCCCGCACAGTCCGTTATTGAGCGCCGCCGGATGGACCCGCGTGTTGGGCGCGGCCGGGATCGAAGTGGTCGCGGCGCATGGGGAGCCGGGAGAAAGCGACACGGCACGATTCCAGCAGTCCGTCCTCGCCTGCCGCGCCGTCGAGGACGTGGCGGCGACGCCGGTGGATGGCGGCCGGGTGCTCGCGGCGATCGAGCAGGCTGTGGTGCAGGCCGTGGCGGATGTTTTCGAAATGACGCCCGAGAGCGTGCGGGCGGCAGCCGGTCTGAACGCGGAGCATGTGGGCGCCGCCCGAATGCTGAGCTTCACCGAACTCGGCGCAGATTCGATCCTGAGCGCGGAACTGGTGGAGAAGGTCAATGCCGCGCTCGGCCTCAGTCTGAAAACAACGGCGATCTTCAATTATCCCGGCATTCGTGAACTGGCCCGTCATATTTACGAGGAGTATGGCGCAGCGATGTCGCGGCGATTTGGCGAAGCAGCGGAGCCGCCCGCCCGTAAGACGAACGGCCACTCGGCGACAGCCGGATTGGAAGAAGTCCTGCGCAAGCTCGAATCCGGCGAGTGGAGTTATGAGGACGCGCTGCAGAAGTACGAGGGAGACCTGATCCAGTGACGGGCTCGTTCAAAGAAGTCGTCTTCCGGATGGTGGCGCAGAAGAAGTTGACCGCAGCCCAGGCGCTCGCGCTGGTGGGCGAAGTCCGGAGCGGCGCCGGGGCGGGCTCGTCGTGGATTCCGGTAGCGGTGGTGGGGCTCTCCGGTCAGTTCCCCGGAGCACGCAATGTCGAGGAGTTCTGGGACAACCTGAACGCCGGGCGGTGCAGCATCGGAGAAGTGCCGCCGGCGCGTTGGGACCTCGGCGCGCATTTCGATCCCGACCCGCAGCGCCCCAACAAGACGAATTGCAAGTGGGGCGGGTTCCTCGACGGGATCAAGGAACTGGATTCACTGCTCTTCAACATCTCGCCGCGGGAAGCGGAGCTGATGGATCCGCAGCAGTGCTATTTCCTCGAACAGGCATGGAACGCCCTGGAGGATGCCGGCTATTCCAGCCGCGATTTGAGCGGCAGCCGTTGCGGCGTGTTCGTGGGCGCGGGCGCGGGCGATTTTCTACATAAGATGACGGCGGAAGGCATCGCGCCCGATGGCTATGCGTTCATGGGGAACGCGGTCTCGATTCTCGCCGCCCGCGTGTCGTACCTGCTGAATTTGAAGGGTCCGGCGCTGGCGGTCGACACCGCCTGCTCCTCCTCGCTGGTGGCGATCCACCTCGCCTGCCAGAGCATCTCCGCCGGGACATGCGACCTCGCGATCGCCGGGGGCGTCTGCGTGCTGAACACGCCGGGCTTTTACATCGCCGCTGCGAAGACCGGCATGCTGTCGCCCAGCGGCAAACTCCGCGCGTTCGACAGAGGCGCGGACGGATTTATCCCTGGCGAGGCGGCGGGCGCGCTCGTGCTCAAGCGTCTGGACGACGCCATTCGCGACGGGGACCACATCTACGGCGTCATCGAAGGCGCCGCCATGAATCAGGACGGGCGGACGAACGGCATCACGGCGCCCAGCGGGCCGTCGCAGACCGCGCTCGAACTCGAAGTCTACCGGCGTTTCGGGATCGCGCCGGAGAGTATCGGGTACCTCGAGGCGCACGGGACCGGCACGCCGCTCGGCGATCCCATCGAGATCGAGGCGCTGGCCCATGCGTTCCACAAGTTCACCGGCCGGAAGCAGTTCTGCGCCGTGGGGTCGGTAAAGACGAACGTCGGTCATACCATGACCGCGGCAGGCGTAGTCAGCATGATCCGCGTGCTGCTCTCGCTCGACCGGCGGCGCCTGACGCCTTCGCTGCATTTCTCCGGCGACAATCCGGCGATCGGTTTCGCGGAGACGCCATTCTATGTGAACACCGAATCGCGGGAATGGGCCTCCGGCGGGCCGCGGCGCGCGGCGGTCAGCGCATTTGGCTTCAGCGGCACAAATGTCCACATGGTGGTGCGCGAGGCGCCGGAGCGCGAGCGGGCCGCGGCTTCCGCCCGCCCGCGGCTGTTTGCTCTTTCGGCCCGCAGCGATGCGGCGCTGCAGCGACGCGCCGCCGATCTCGCGGCCCATCTCCGCCGCCATCCCGATCTCGATCTCGACGCCGTCAGCTTTACTCTGAACGCGGGAAGGACGCACTTCGATTGCCGGGCGGTGGTGGCCGCACGCGACGCCGGCGAATTGGCGCGCGAATTGGAGAGGGGCGATCGTCGGGCCGGGGAACTGCCGGAGATTGCGAAGCGCTTCCTCGCCGGTGAAGAGGTCGATTGGAGCGCCCTGTACGGGCCCGCGTCGCGGCGCCGGATTCCGCTCCCGACCTACCCGTTCGAGCGCCGGCCGCACGGATTCGCGGAGCACACCAGGGCCAAGGTGTTGAGCGGGATTCATCCGCTGCTCGACGCCGCGGCGCCCTGCGCGGAAAGCCCTGTGTATCGCACGAGCCTCGCTGCCGGCAATCCGTTTCTGCGCGACCACCAGGTAAATGGCCAGTCGATCCTGCCGGGTGTGTGCTATCTGGAGATGGCGTGCGCGGGTGTAGAGGCGCTGGGCTCCGCGAAGGTTCGCGGCATTCGCGACGTCGTCTGGCTGCGGCCTTTGACGCTTCGCGATGGGGCGATCGAGGTGGTCCTGCGACTCACGCCGGAAGGCGGCCGCTTCGCGTTTCAAGTGGAAACCGATGGATCGCAGACGCCCTGCTGCCGCGGCGTCGTGTCCTACGATGATGTTTCGCGGAGTGACCCGCCCAGGATGGATCTCGACGCCGTGCGGCGGCGCTGCGATTACGAGATTGACGCCGCGTCGCTGTACGCAAAATTTCGCGAGGGCGGCGTCCATCTTGGCCCATTTTGCCAGGGCGTGGAACACATTTGGATGGCGGACGACGCAGCGTTGGGAGAGTTGCGGATCCCGGGCGGCGAGTCTGCGAGCCTCGCGCAGTACGCGCTTCACCCGACTGTGCTCGACGGCGCCTTCCAGACGGCCATGGCATGGTTGGGCCGGCGTTTGGGTAAGGGCTCGCCCGTGCTGGTTCCGTCGTCGATTGGCGAGATCGAGATGTTGCGGCCGCTTCCGGCGCGCTGCTACGCGTACGTGGAGCCGCATGCCGGTGAATACCGGTTCAACGTCGCACTGCTGGACGAATCGGGAGCGCTGTTGACGCGGATCCGCGATTTTTGCGCGCGGCCCCTGCTGGCTCAGGCAAAGCCCCAGATTCAGGCGCAGGCCGCGGAGGTTCCGTGCTTCGAGCCGGTGTGGATCGAAGAGACTGCGGGACCGGCCGAACCGCCGGACGGCATCACGGTGATCTTTCGGACGGCCTCGGACCTCGGCTTTTCCGACGCGGGCTCCCGGTGGGACCCGAAACGGATCGTGCTGCAGGTGGTGTTGGGTGAGACCTACCGAAGCGTCGCGAACGGGATTTTCGAGATCGACCACCGCCGGCAGGAAGACTATGAGCGGCTGCTGCGATCGCTCAAGCCGGTGGGCCGTATCTATTTCACGGCGTTCTTCGGGCGCGAGGTGAATCCGGACGATCTGGCGGTGCTCGAGCGGGCTCAGGAAACGTCGGTCCTCTCGCTGTTCCGGCTGCTGCGCGGTTTGCGGCATCTGCGCCAACCGGCGGGCGCGCTGTATGTTCTGACGAACGACGCGCAGCCGGCGGCGCCGGGCGACTCCCTACAGCCGCTGGGAGCCGGATGCGTCGGGCTGGCGATGAGCGCTGCCCGCGAATATCGCGCCTTGCCGATCCACATCGTGGATTTGCGCGCGGCGGAGTTGGCGCAGGACTGGCTGTGGCCGCTGCTGGACGCCGAGAGCGGCGCGGCCAGCGGAACCGTCAGCGCGTACCGCGCGGGACGCCGCTACTGCCGGCACTTACAGGCCGCGGCAAACCATCCGACCTCGCCGGCGCCATTGCGGACGGGCGGGGTATATGCGATTGCGGGCGGGGCAGGCGGTCTCGGACTCACGTTTGCGCGCCACCTCGGCGAAGTGTGGCACGCGCGGCTCCTGCTGCTCGGACGGAATCCGCTGAGCGCGTCGCAGGAGGCGGCGCTGGCCGAGATTCGCGCGCTCGGCGGGGAGGTCCTGTATGAGCGGGCGGACCTCACGGACGAGGCGGCGGTCGCGCATGCCCTCGGCGCGGCGCGCGCGCGGTGGGGGCGTTTTCATGGCGTGATTCAGGCCGCCATGGTGCTCGCGGACCGCGCCATCGAGGCAATGGACGAGGACTCTTTGCGCGCGGTGCTGGCGCCGAAAGCGCGCGGGACGGCTGTCCTGCTTCGCGCCCTGGCGGACGATACGATCGATTTCGCGGCGCTGTTTTCCTCGGCCAACTCGTTCTTCGGGAACGCAGGGCAGGGGAACTACGCCGCTGCGTCGACCTTCCAAGATGCATACGGGCTGTATGCGGGGGCGCGCGTCATCAATTGGGGGTTCTGGGGCGGCGTGGGGGCCGTGGCGAGCCCATTCTACCGGGACCAGGCCAGCAAGTATGGGGTCGGATCAATCACCGCAGCCGAGGGCGCCGTGGCCTTCGAGCGCGCGCTGCGCGAACCGGCCCTGCAAGTCATGCCGATGAAGATCACCGCGCGCCGGTTGGCGGAGTTGGGGATCCCGGTGGCTGCGCCTCCGTCCGAGCGGCGGTTCCAGGAGATCGTCGAGGCCTTCGTCAACGTCGAGCGCTATGGGCGCGCTTTGCTGCTTGCATTCTTTCAGAGCAAGCTGCTGTTCCGCACGCCGGGCGAGCGAATCACGCGCAGCGAAGCGGAGGCGACCGTCGGGCTGCAGCCGAAATATCGCCGGCTCTTCGACGCGTTGCTGGCGATGCTGGCTCGCCAAGGCGTCCTGGAAGTCGACGGGGAATGGATACGGACCGCCGGAGCAGGTGAGCCGGCCTCGTCCGAATTCGCCGACTGGGTGCGACCCTTCGCGCGGCTGATCGCGGCATGTCTGGCTCAGTACGGCGAGGTGTTGTCCGGGGCGCTGCCTGCGACCGCGGTGATGTTCCCCAAGGGGTCGCTGGAACTGGTCGAGCCGCTATATAAGCGGAATCCGATATCGGACTTCTTTAATGTGCAGGTGGCGGAGGCCGTCGCGCGGCAGGTTCCTGGCCTGTCTGGTCGGGTGCGCATCGTCGAAATCGGGGCGGGCACCGGAGGGGTGACCGCCGGTGTCCTCGAGGCGCTGCGCCCGTACGCCGACCGAGTCGAATATCACTACACGGATGTCTCGCATGGTTTTGTGCGGCACGGACAGAATCACTTCGGCGAAACTCCGTTTCTGCGATTCGGCGTTCTCGATATCGAGAAGGACCCGGGCGAGCAGGGATTCGCGGAGGGGTCATTCGATCTAGCAGTCGCGTCCAATGTTCTGCACGCGACCAGCGACATCCTGGATACCCTCCGCAATGTGCGGCGGTTGCTCAAGGCGGGAGGTTTGCTCATCCTGAATGAGGCGACCCGCGTCCAGGATTTCTCGACACTCACCTTTGGGCTGACCGACGGGTTCTGGCTATATCGCGATCCGGAGCGGCGCTTGCCGCATTCTCCGCTGCTCGATGAAGCCGGCTGGCGCGCGGTCCTGTTGGAGGCGGGATTTACGGGCTTCACCGCCGCGCCGTCGTCGCCGGCCGACAGTTCCCAGGCTGTCCTGCTGGCTGCGGCGGATACGTCACGGCCCGCTCAGCCGCCGGCTCCCGCTGCCATTCCCGAGCCAACGGACACAGCGCCGGCGGTGTCCGATGGCGTCGCGGCGCACGTCGAGTCGGTTGTGCGCAGCTTCGTCGCGCAGGCGCTGAACTTGTCGCCGGGCGACCTTCACTCCCGCAAGCGGTTCTCGGAGTATGGCGTCGATTCGATCGTTGGCGTGGAGTTGATCGAGCGTCTGAACCGGACGTTCGGCGCGGATCTTCGCGTAACCGCGCTGTTCGACCATGGCAGCGTCCGGGACCTGACGGCGCACCTGGTGGATGCCTATGGAAGCCGGATCGCGGCGCGGCGCGAAACGGCGCCGCATGTCGCGACCCGCATTTTCGATGAAGCTCCGCGTGCCGGGACGAGGAAGATCGCGGTTACCGGCATGTCTGGCCGCTTTCCGGGGGCTCCCGAGTTGCGGCGCTTCTGGGAGAATCTCCGCGCCGGGGAATCGGCGATTCGCGAAGTGCCGCGCGAGCGGTGGGATGTCTCGGCATACTATGATCCCGAGCCCGGCAAGCCCGGCAAGAGCCCGTGCAAGTGGGGAGGATTTCTGTCCGGGATCGACCAGTTCGATCCACTGTTTTTTCAGATGTCCGGCGTGGAGGCGCAATACACCGACCCGCAGCAGCGTCTGTTCCTGGAGGAGTGCTGGAAGGCGTTCGAGGATGCAGGCTACCCTGACCGCTCGCTGAACCGGAAGAAATGCGGGGTGTTTGCCGGAGTGACGGCAGGCGATTACCTGCAGAATACGGGCGAGGAGTCGCCTTATGCGTTCCTGGGCAACGGCGTGTCGATTCTGGCGGCGCGGATCGCGTACCTGCTGAATTTGAAGGGTCCGGCGCTGGCCGTCGACACGGCCTGTTCGTCCTCGCTGGTGGCGCTCCACCTGGCGTGCCAGAGCATCCTGAACGGCGAGTGTGAAATGGCCCTGGCCGGCGGTGTGTTTCTCACGACCACTCCCGCGTTTCATCGCCTGACGGGCAATCTCGGCATGCTCTCGCCGACCGGCACGTGCAGCGCGTTCGACGACCGCGCCGATGGGTTCGTTCCGGGCGAAGGGGTCGGAGTGGTCGTGTTGCGGCCGCTGGAGGACGCGATTCGCGAGGGCGACCACATCTACGGCGTCATCCTGGCCACCGGAACCAACCAGGATGGCAACACCAACGGCATTACCGCGCCCAGTTCCCAGTCACAAACCGAGCTGGAGTTGGAAGTGTATCGGAAAGCCGGAATCGATCCGGCCACGCTCAGTTACATCGAGACCCACGGTACGGGGACCAAACTCGGCGACCCGGTCGAGATCGAAGGTCTAAAGCAGGCGTTTGCGAGGTTCACCGATCGCAAGGAGTTTTGCGCGATCGGTTCGGTCAAAACCAACATCGGACATGCCGGCCCGGCGGCGGGAATTGCCGGGCTGATCAAGGTGCTGCTCGCGCTCGAGCACCGCGAAATCCCGGCGTCCCTGAATTTCGAAACGGCGAACCGGCACATCCGGTTTGGCGAGACTCCATTCTATGTGAACCGCGAGGCCCGTTCGTGGAACGGGAATTCCCGGCGCGCCGCGGTGAGCGCGTTCGGGCTGAGCGGCACCAATGCGCATGTGGTGGTGGAAGAGGCCCCCGCGCCGCCGGTGGCGAGCCCCGTGGAGTGGGGTGAGCAACTCGTGACCGTCTCGGCGAAGAGCCCGGAGGCGCTGCGGGAGCGGCTGTCGCAGTTGGCGGAGTGGCTGGAACGCGACGGCGCGCGGCATCGGTTGGATGAGATCGCCTACACGCTGAATGCCGGCCGAAGTCACTTCGAACACCGTGTCGCCTTTGTGGCGCACGAAACCGCTGAGTTGATCCGGCAACTGCGCGGGGCGCCGTCACCCCCGCATCCAATCGCACAATCGTACGTTGCGGGGCAGGATCCGGAGTGGGATCGGGTGTATCAGGGCCGGCGGCTGCGCCGCATTTCGCTGCCGCCGTATCCGTTCCGCCGTGACAGCTATTGGGTCGCCGCCAAATCACTGCCGCCGGCCAATGTTTCGCTGTTCCGGAAGATATGGCAGCGCGCCGACACCCCGGCGCTTCTCGCGGCGACACCCGCTTGGATCGTGGCCGTCGACGAAACGCCCGAGCGCGCCCGGGCCATCGAGGCGCAGCTTCGGGCCGCCGTCCGGTGGACCAGGCCTGGCGAAGAGCTGCGACTCGAAGAGGGTCGCGGGGTTGTGCTCTATTTCGCTTCACGCGAGTCCGGCGATACAGCGCGGGTCGCACCGTTGCATCCTCTGTTCGCCCTGGCCTCGCAGGCGAGCCGCCGCCCGTTCGACGTGATCGTCTTCCACGAGCCGGGAGATACGCTGCAAGACTGCATCCTGGAAGCGTCAGCGGCCATCTCGCGTTCGCTCGCGGTGGTGGCTCCCACGGCGCGATGGACAACGGCCGCTGTCTCCGGCAGCGAGGCCGTTTTGCGCGCCACGCGCTTCCTGCTCGCACAATCGGGAAGATGGCCCGCGGAGTTGCGCAGCGATGAGGGCGTTATTCAGACGCCGGACTGGGTCGCGGCCGATGACGCATCGTCCCCGGTGACGCCAATCCGCCGCGGCGGCGTGTATTGGATCACCGGCGGCGGGGGGGCGCTGGGCCGGATGCTAGCGGACTATCTGGTTCGCGAGTACGCCGCGCATGTGATCCTGACGAGCCGGCGCGCGGTTCCCACCCGCGAGTCGATCGAATGCATGGAAGGCGACGCCGCCGACCCCGCGAGGATGCGGGCGATCGCGGAGCGGATCCGGCGCACGCACGGCGCGATCCACGGGGTCTTCCACGCGGCGGGCGCGATCGTCCCGGAACTGGTCTCGCGGAAGACGCCTGCGCAGGCGGATTCCGTGTTGTCGCCGAAGGTCCTCGGCGCCATTGCGCTCGACGAGGCGACTCACGGCGACGCGCTGGATTTCTTCGTGCTGTTCTCTTCGCTCTCGGCCGTGGCCGGGGATTTCGGACAGTGCGATTACGCAGTCGCAAACCGCTTCCTCGATTCGTTCGCTGAGCGCCGCGCGCGGATGGTCGCCGAAGGCAGCCGGCGGGGCAAGACCGTCTCGATCGGCTGGCCGCTATGGGCCGAGGGCGGCATGCGGCCGAACGTCGAAGAGGAAAGAGCTTACCTCGCAGCCTCCGGATTGTCGCTGCTCGCCGAACGGGATGGCCTGCGCGCCATGGAACGCTGTCTCGCGAACCCGTGGCCGCACGTGCTGGTGCTGGCGGGCGACGCGGCGCGGCTCCCGGCATTCCTGGCGCCGCCGCAGGCTCGGGCGGAAGCTCCGTCCAGGGACATCGAAGCCCACCTGCGCGACACCATCGCGGGGATGCTGCGGCTCCAGCCTCGTGATTTGGTCGCCGACGCCTGCCTCAGCACGTTCGGACTCGATTCGCTCAACATGAAGGACCTCGCGGCGCGCCTCAGCGGCGATTATCGAATCGACCTGTCGCCCACGGTGCTCTTCGAGCACAACACGATTGCCGCCCTCGCCGCGCACCTCTCGAAGCAGCAATTCGCCCCACCGAGTCCCGCGGCGCCGCCCCCCGGCCGCGAACCGATTGCCATCGTCGGCGCCAGCGGCCGCTTCCCGCAATCGATCGACCTCGACGAGTTCTGGGACAATCTGATCGCCGGACGCGACCTCATCACCGAGATCCCGCCGGATCGGTGGAACTGGCGCGACTATGACGGCGTCTCGCGCTGGGGCGGATTCATGCCCGAGATCGACCGGTTCGACGCAGCATTCTTCGGCGTGTCTCCGCGCGAGGCCGCGCTGATGGACCCGCAGCACCGCATCTTCCTGGAGACCGTGTGGAAGACGCTGGAAGACGCCGGATGCCGCCCGTCGTCGCTGGGCGGACGCAAGATCGGTGTGTTCGTGGGCGCCCAGCTCAACGAATACATGCAGTTGATCGGCGACGCGGGCGAGGCCAAGGCCCAGGCGGCGCTCGGCAACACGCACACTATGCTCGCCAATCGCGTCTCCTACTGGTTCGACTTCCACGGACCGAGCGAGACGATCGACACCGCCTGTTCGAGCGCCCTGGTGGCGGTGCATCGCGCCGTCCGCGCCATTCAGAACGGCGACTGTGAAATTGCGATCGCCGGAGGTGTGAGCGTCATTCTCTCGCCGGACACGTACGTGCTCTCGACGCATCTCGGGATGCTGTCCCCTGACGGGCGCTGCAAGACTTTCGATAAGACCGCCAATGGCTACGTCAAGGGAGAAGGCGCCGGCGCTGTGTTGTTGAAGCCGCTCAGCCGCGCCATTGCCGATGGCGACAACATCCAGGGCGTCATTCTGTCCACGGCCGAGAATCATGGCGGTCGCGCGAATTTTCTCACCGCGCCCAATCCGGAGGCGCAGGCGGCGCTGCTGAAGACGGCGTATGGCCGCGCGGGCATCGATCCGCGGAGCGTTTCCTACGTGGAGGCGCACGGCACGGGCACTGAATTGGGCGATCCGATCGAGGTCGACGCGCTCAAGCGCGCCTTCCGCGAGTTGGCGGAGGAGGCGGGAGCCGAATTGCCCGACCGTCCGTTCTGCGGCCTGGGAACGGTCAAATCGAATGTGGGGCATCTGGAGCCCGCGGCGGGGATCGCCGGCTTGTTGAAGGTGGTCCTGGCGCTGCGGCATCGCCGCTTGCCGGCGACGCTGCACGTGCACGACGTGAATCCGTACCTCCGTCTCGCGGACGGCCCGTTCTACCTCGTCACGGCGCCGCGTGAGTGGGAGTCGCCCGGGGGAGGCCCGCGGCGGGCTGGCGTCAGCGCCTTTGGTTTCGGGGGCTCTAACGCGCACGTGGTCGTAGAGGAGCACGATGCTCCGGCGGCGCCTGTCGAGCCCGCTGCACCACAAGTCTTCCCGTTTTCCGCGCGCGATGAGGAGCGTTTGCGCGCGCTGGCCGATCGCTTCAGGGCGTTTCTGATCAGGGCGAAAGGGCTGCGATGGCGCGACGTGGCGCACACACTGCAGGCCGGCCGGGAACCCATGAAGGAGCGGCTTGCGGTAGTGGCTGCGTCCCCCGAAGAACTGCTGGCGAAGCTCGCGGACTGGCAGTCGGCGGGGGTGTATCGCGGCTCGGTGCCCGGAAAGCCAACCACCGCCGAGGCGCCAGTTGACCCGGACCTCGCCGCCCGCCTTTGGACCGCAGGCGCCGAAATCGATTGGGTCGCGCTGCATGCGGGAAAAGCCGCGCGGCGGGTTTCGCTGCCCACCTATCCGTTCGCGCGCACCCGGCACTGGTTCGACATCAAGCGGCCCGAGCCCGCGCGGGCGATGGCGACAGTGGCGGCCGCGCAAGGGGCGCCGGTTGCGACGCCTGCGACGCGCTCGACGGTCGACGGGCTGCGGCACATGCTGGCAGGTCTCCTCTATCTCGACGCCGAGCTGATCGACGATGACGCGATCTTCACCGATCTCGGCCTCGACTCGATTCTCGCGGTCGAGTTCGTGAAGCACATCAATGACGCATTTGGGACCAATATCCGTGCGACGCGGCTGTATGACTATGGCTGCCTCTCGGCGCTGGCGAAATACGTCGGCGAGTGCGTCAAGGGCGGGGGGGCGGCAGCGCCTGTGCCGCCCCGCAACGACGTCAAGGCGGCTCTCACCGAAATGGTGGCCGATGCTCTCTACCTCGACTGCGCCGGAATCGACGAAGAAACCAGCTTCACGGAGCTGGGTCTCGATTCGATCCTGGCGGTGGAACTGGTCAAGAAGATCAACGAACGTTTCGGAATCGATTTGCGGGCGACCCGGCTCTACGATTACACGAATATCCGGGACCTTTCCGCCTATCTGGCTGGGGCCGGCGGCGGAGCAGTCGAGCCCCCGGAAACACCTGTGTCCGTCCCCGCGGCGGCCGTTCCGGCAGCCGCCGGGAACGCGATTCCAGAGAAGTTGAAGCGCCTCGTGGCCGCCACCCTGTCGCTTTCCGCGGCCGAGATTGACGATGACGTTCCTCTGATGGAACTCGGCCTGGATCTCGTCTCCGCGGCGGAGTTGGCCAACGTGCTAAAGCGCGAGTGCGGCGCGTCAATCCGGCCGAAAGATCTGCTGTGCATGAGCAGCCTCCGCCAGCTTGCGGCGGACGTCGACTGCGTCCCGGCTGCGCCGCCCGCCGTGCCGCCGCCTCCCAAAGTTGCCGCCACCGACGTCGCGATCGTGGGTATGTCGGGGCGCTTTCCCGGCGCGGCGAATCTCGACGAGTTTTGGGCCAATCTTGCCGGCGGCGTCGACTCGGTCACTGAGGTTCCTTCCGACCGGTGGCCGATTGAGCGCTATTTCGACCCCAATCCCGGCGTAGCCCTGAAGACGTACTGCCGCAAGGGCGGATTCCTCAAGGACGTCGACCAGTTCGACCCGCTCTTCTTTCAGATCTCGCCGCAGGAAGCGGAGTGGATGGACCCGCAGCAGCGCCTGTTCCTCGAAGAGTCGTGGCTCGCGCTCGAAGACGCCGGCTATCCCGACACGAGACTCTCCCAAACCAACTGCGGCGTTTACGTCGGAGTGTCGCAGGGAGATTATTTCCAGCTTGTGGACACTACGTCCGCCGCGGCCTCGCAGTTCAGTCTCGGCAATGTAAATTCGATTCTGGCCGCACGAATCGCGTATTTCCTCAATCTCAAGGGCCCCGCGGTGGCGCTCGACACCGCCTGTTCCTCGTCGCTGGTCGCGATCCACCTCGCTTGCCAGTCCCTGCGCGCCGGAGAATGCGAGATGGCGCTGGCGGGCGGCGTTTCCGTAATGACCACGCCGCATATGCATCTGTTAGGGAGCCAGGGCCGCATGTTGTCGGCGGACGGCAAGTGCAGGACCTTCGACGCGGCGGCGGACGGCTTCGTGCCGGCGGAAGGCGCCGGAGCCATAGTGCTCAAGCTTCTTTCGGATGCGCTGCGCGACGGCGACCGGATTCACGCGGTGATCCGCGGGACGGGCGTCAATCAGGACGGCAAGACCAACGGCATCACAGCTCCCAGCGCCCAATCGCAGGCGGCGCTGGAATCGGCCGTATACCAGCGGTTCGGGCTGGATCCCGCGACCTTCGGCTACGTCGAGGCTCACGGAACCGGGACGGCGCTCGGCGACCCCATCGAGGTCGATGCGCTGACCGAGTCGTTCCGCCGCTACACTGCCGCGAAAGGCTTTTGCGCCATCGGCAGTGTGAAAACCAATATCGGCCATTCTCTTCCCGCCGCCGGAATCGCCGGACTCCTCAAGACCGTGCTGTCGATGGAGCGGGGGCAAATTCCCCCTACCTTGCACTGCGAGCGCGAGAACGGCCAGATCGATTTCGGCAACAGTCCCTTCTTCGTCAATCGCGAACTGCTGCCATGGCCCGGTCCGCGCCGCGCCGCTGTCAGCAGCTTCGGCTTTAGCGGCACCAACGGCCATATCGTTGTGGAGGAGCCGCCCGCCCCGAGCCGTCCGCCTGCGTCCGACGTCGCATTGGCGCGCGTCTTTTGCCTGTCCGCCAAGACGCCGGAAGCGTTGCGCCGCGCCATCGCCGCGTTACAGACATGGCTGATCGCCGACGGCGGGAGGTCGCGTCTGGACGATCTCAGCTACACGTTGTGCGTCCGGCGCAGCGCGTTCCGCCACCGCGTGGCGATCGTCGCAACGACGCGGCAGGAACTTCTCGATGGTTTGTCGCAGCCGTCCGCGATTCCATCGGGCGGTCCGATCGCGTCGATGGCAGCCGCCTGGATGCGCGGCGAAACAGTCGATTGGGCCGCGCAGTTCAAGCCGGCCGAGGTCCGCGTCCTCACTCTTCCAGGCTACCCGTTCGTCCGCCGCCGCTGCTGGGCCCGGCCTGTGGCGGCAGCAGCCGGCTCCCATCCACTGCTCGATGAGTGCCGGCCCGGCTTCACCGAGGCGCGCGCGAGCAAGCGTTTCGATCCATCCGATCCAGTGATTCGCGACCATCAGGTGCTGGGACAAGGCGTGTTGCCGGGCGTAGTGTACCTGGAGATGGCGCGGGCCGCGCTCGCGGCGGTCGAGCACGGTTTCCGTATGGTCGAACTGCGCAATATGGTGTGGAAGGCGCCGTTCCGCCTCGAGGGCCAGAACCGGGAGTTGGGCCTGAGGATCAGACCGTCGGGCGGCAATGCGGCTTTCGAGTTTCTCGGCGGCCAACGCTCCCATGCCCAGTGTGACGCCGTGCTCGGCGAGCCGGCCGCCGCGTCCGAACCTCCTCGCCAGGACATCGCCCGCCTGATGGAATTGTGCCCGACCCAGGTTCCGGCGGATCGGGTCTACGATACCTTCGCCGCGATGGGCATTGTCTACGGACCTTCGTTCCGCTGTCTGGAATGGGTTCGGGTGGGAGAGCGGGACGTCGTCGCGCGGATCGCCGCGCCCCCCAGAGGGCAGCACGATATCCATCCCGGCGCGCTCGATGCCGCCCTGCAAAGCCTGATCGGATTCGCTCTCGGCGACGCGTCGCCGGGCGGCCCGGTGACGCCTTTCGCGTTGGATCGCTACTGCGTCTTCGGCACGGTCGATGGCCCGTGCTTCGCTCATGCCCACATGCGCGGCGATCGCTTCGACATTTGGATTCTGAGTCCGGAGGGACGCGTCCTGGTGGCGTTCGAGGGATTCTCCGCGCGGCGCATGAAGCGGGACGACGCGCGGATCGTGTTGTATCAGCCTGCGTGGGAGCCCGCGCCCGCTGTTGCCCGTGGGAACTCGGGGAACCGCGACAGCGTCCTGATCTTCCGCGGACCTGAAGACTTAGGTCTGGCTGCGGCGCTCACCCGTGCCCATGCCGGATCTCCCGTGGCCTCGATTCTACTCGGCAAGGAGTTTCATCCGTCGCAGGTGAATCGTGGCAGCGAGGTGGACTACGAGCGCGCCCTGGGAGCAGCCGGCGCCGTCTCGCGCATCTATTTCCTCGGAGGTCTCTGCGGACGGCAGTTGCTGCGGCCCGAGGAGATCGAAGACT
This sequence comes from uncultured Solibacteraceae bacterium, assembly GCA_964608645.1. Taxonomy (GTDB): domain Bacteria; phylum Acidobacteriota; class Terriglobia; order Bryobacterales; family Bryobacteraceae; genus CAZSQK01. The sequence goes on from CAZSQK010000027.1 coordinate 64,706, forward strand.
TCCAAGAGGGCAGTGTGTTGTCCCTCTTCCGCCTGGTCAAGGCCATCACCCGCCAGGACTCGCGGCCGGAAGTCGTCATCGTCACCAATAACGTGCATCGCGTTCTGGACGCCGATCCCATTCATGCGCAGGCGGCATCGCTGGCCGGTTTCGCGCGCGTGCTCGCGGCCGAGTTTCCGGAACTGCGGGTCGCATTGGTGGACCTCGAAGCCGGTGACGACGATTCCGCCGCCCGCGCGCTGGCCGGGGAAGTCGGAGAGTCGCCATTCGCCGAAATTGCCCTGCGCGGCGGGAAGCGGTTCCGCCGGACCTTGACTTCGGCCCCGGCCGCGCCGGCGAGCGCCCCGCTGCCACTTCGCGATCGCGGAGTCTACATCATCCTCGGCGGCATGGGGGGACTCGGGCTCACATTCGCTCGCCACCTGGCCGCGACGTGCCACGCCCGGCTGCTGTTGGTCGGCCGCGGCGGGCTGACACGCGAGAAACAGCAGGCCATCCACGACTTGAACGCCCTCGGCGGCGAGGCCGTTTACCGCGCCGCCGACATCACGGGCGAGGCCCAGATGTCCCGCCTCCGCGAGGAAGTTCTCGGAATGTGGGGCGCCGTCAACGGCGTCATCCATTCCGCGTTCGTGCTGCGCGACATGAGCCTTCTCCGCATGGACGAAGCCACGTTCCGTGAAGCGCTCGATCCTAAGGTCTGTGGCACCGCCGTCGTCTTGTGGACGTTCCGGAAAGACAAGCTCGACTGGGTGGCGCTGTTTTCATCCAGCATTTCCTTCACCGGGGGAACGGGGCAAGCGAATTATGCCGCCGGCAGCACTTTGCAGGACACGCTCGGCCTCTGTTGGAACGCTGAAGGCGGGTGGCCCGTGCGTGTCCTCAACTGGGGCTATTGGGGAGAGGTCGGCTCAGTGGCGTCAGAGGTTTACCGCGCGCGCGTCGCCGCGTTAGGCGTGGGGTCCATCGACGCCGTCGAAGGCGTCGAGGCCTTTCGGCAGGTGTTGGCCGGCAGCGCGGCGCAGATCGTCGTCGCCAAGGTCGATCCGGCCGCCAAGCAAGCCGGGGGTGACAAGCAACCCGGGCCGGCGCCGGCTTCCCGGGACGCGATCCACTATCTTCGCGGTGTGGTCTCCGCCGTTTTGCAACTGACTGGCGACGATCTCCAGGACGACCGGCCCTTCGAAGAATACGGGGTTGATTCGCTGGTTTCGCTGACCATCGTCGGCCAGTTGGAGTCGGATCTCGGACCGCTGCCGAAGACGTTGCTATTCGAGCACAATACGATCCGGAACCTCGCCGGTTTCCTGACGATCCACTACCCAGTGGAAGTGGGGCGACTCGTGTCCACCGATCCTGCGCCTTCCGTTCCCTCACTCCTCTTCCCGATCCGGGAGACGGGTCCGGCGGCCAAATCGTTTTGGGTACACAGCGTCGTCGGCGAGATGAATTGGGCCGTCCGCCTGGCCCATCATATGGGGCCGGAATGGCCGGTTTACGGCTTCAAGGCCGCGGCGCTCGATGACGGCAAACCACCTTATGCGCGCCTGGAGGACATGGCGGCCGCCTATGTGAAAGCGATGCGCGCGGTCCAGCCGCATGGGCCCTATAACCTCGGCGGATTCTCCTTCGGTGGTTCGGTGGCGTTCGAAATGGCGCGGCAGCTCGGCGACGCCGGAGAGCGTGTCTCCTGGCTGGTGCTGCTTGACGCCTACGCGCCCGGTTCCGGGGCGCTCGAGTCGCTGACCGGTCTTTCCTGGGACGGATTCCTGCCGCAGATGATCGCCAATCTGCTGATTCATCAGTGGAAGGGCGGGCCGTTCCTGAAAGCCGATGCCCTCCCCAGGGACGATGTCGACGCGCAGATTCGCATCGCCGCGAAGCACGTCCGCGGCGCCTGCAACATCCCGCAGACCGAGGCCGAGATTGCCGCCGTCCTGACCAATTCGGTTCGCGCCGCCAACCTCCACGCCGAGTTACAGCAGAACTACCAGGCGCGGCAATGCCCAGCTGTAGACAATGCCGTCCTGGTGCGCAACCGGTTTGGCTTTGTGGGCGCCGGCAACGCGCTGGGCCTGCCCAGGACCGTCGTCAACGACACGGCGCCCGATCATGGCTGGTCGCGGTGGCTGCCCGCGCCCCCACAGATATTCGAAGTGGACGCCGACCACTGTACCCTCGGGCTGGAGCCCGCGATCGAGACGGTGGGCCGGCAAATCGCGCAACTGCTGCGCGGCGCGCCGGCTGCGGCGCACGGCCACAGACAGCGCGTCTTCAATGTTGTGAAAGAGCACGTCCTGCGCGTGCTGCCGGACCTGCCGTCCGGCTCGGTCACACTGGACGCCCGCCTCAAGGACCTCGGCGCCAATTCGCTCGACCGCATCGAGGTGGCCACCTGCGCCATGGAGGAGCTGGAAATCGACGTGCCGCGCACACGTCTGGCCGGGGTCGATAGTCTCCAGTCGCTCGTCGACGCTTTGCTCGGCAGTCTTCCGGGAGACAAACTCGGATGACAAGGAGTCCGCCGCGCGGCGCAGCCGGGGGGCAGCGAGTCGTCATCACGGGAATGGGCGTGCGGACCGCGATCGCGTCTGGAGTGTGTGAATTCGAAACCGCGCTTCGTGAAGGCCGCAGCGGCGTCTCCTGGACGATGGCCGGCGGCGTCCGAGTGGGCGCGGCGCTGCTGCCGCCCGATTCCACGGCGTCCTTCTTCGAGAAGCTCCCCGAGCCGTTCACCGCCGCCCGCGCCACCGCACGCCGTGTCCTCCGCGCCGTTCCGCTTGCAACGGATATCGGTTGCGCCGTCGCGCTGGAAGCCATTCTCGCTGCCGGTCTCGGGGGCACGCCGGAGTGGAAACAATCGGCCATTCTGGTCGCCGGCAATAATATCCACCAGCGTTATATCCAGGATCACTGGGCTCGCTTCCGCGACCGGCCGGAGTACGTGAATCCGCGGTATGCGGTGTCCTTTCTCGACACCAATGTCGTGGGAGCGCTGAGCGAGATCGCCGGTCTCGAAGGTCCCGGTTTCACCGTGGGCGGCAGTATGGCCAGCGGGAACGTGGCGCTATACCAGGCGTATCATCTGCTGCAATCCGGCGCCGCGCCCGCCTGCATTTGCCTCGGCGCGCTGGCGGATTTCGGCGACCTGGAATTTCGAGCCTTCGCGAACCTGGGCGCCCTGAGCACTACGGATGTGGAAGACGCGTCCGCCGGCCCGTATCCGGCGTTCGACCGCCGCCACTCCGGATTTGCATACGGGCAGGGAAGCGGCTGCGTCGTTCTCGAAACCGAGGAGCAGGCCACCGCACGCGGGGCCGCCATTCTCGCCGAGTTGGCCGGCGTCTCGCTGCTGCTGGACGGCCATGCGGCGTCCGATCCCAGCCCGAGCGGCGAAGCAGCCGCAATGTCGCGGGCGCTGGCGCATGCCGGCGCCGGCCCCGGCGAGGTGGATTACCTCAATGCGCACGGCACTGGGACGCCCGCCGGCGACGATGCGGAGTGCGAGGCCATCGAAAAGGTCTTCGAGGGACTTCCCGGGCCAGTAATCAATTCCACCAAGGCTCTCACCGGCCACACCTTGTACGCCGCGGGAATCGTCGAGCTGATCGCCAGCGTCATTCAGATGAACGGCGGCTTCCTCCATCCGGTCCCAGGTCTGACCGAGCCCGTCTCCGATCGTTTGCGTTTCGCCGGAACTTCGGTCACGGACGCCAAGATCGATTTTGCGTTATCGAACTCCTTCAGCATCGGCGGCGTCAATTCTTGCGTGGCTGTTCGCAGGCGCCTTCGGGAGGCCCGATGATCCGAGACCCGTCCGCCAATGACTCCGGCCACGATCCGATCGCCATTATCGGAGCCGCCGGCCGGTTCCCGCAGTCGAAGGACCTCGATGAGTTCTGGCGGAATCTGATTGAGGGACGCGATTGCGTCACCGAGATCCCCGCGGAGCGCTGGAACTGGCGGGACTATCAGAGCCGCGGCCCGGACGGGACGCCCGTCGCAAGGTGGGGCGGGTTCATGCCGGATATCGACAATTTCGATGCCGAATTCTTCGGCATCCCTCCGCGAGACGCGGCCCTGATGGACCCGCAGCACCGCATCTTCATGGAGACTGTCTGGGCGGCGTTGGAGGATGCCGGGTACTGCCCCTCTCTCCTGGGCGGCCGCGCGATTGGCGTCTTCGCCGGCGCTCAACTCAACGAGTACAAACAGCTGATCGGCGACCGGACGAATGGCAACGCGCGGGCTGCCATAGGCAACGCCCACACGATGCTGGCGAATCGCGTCTCGGGGTGGTTCAACTTCCTCGGTCCCAGCCAGACCATCGACACTGCCTGTTCCAGCGCGCTGGTGGCGGTTCATCGCGCCGTGCAGGCCTTGCGGAATGGCGATTGCGAGATGGCAATCGCGGGAGGCGTGAGCACCATCCTCTCGGCGGAAACCTACATTCTGTCGCAGCATTTGGGGATGCTTTCGCCGGATGGACGCTGCAAGACCTTCGACAAGAATGCCAACGGCTACGTCAAGGGCGAGGGTGTCGGCGCGGTTCTGCTGAAGCCCTTCCGCGACGCGTTGGCCGACGGGGACAACATCCTCGCGGTCATCGTTGCGACAGCCGAGAACCATGGCGGGCGATCCAATTTCATGACCGCTCCGAATCCGGCCGCCCAGGCGGAATTGATCAGGAGCGCCCATGCCGGCGCCGGCATCGATCCGCGCACGATCTCGTATGTCGAAGCGCACGGGACCGGCATGGAGCTGGGCGATCCGATCGAAGTGGATGCGCTGAAGCGGGCCTTTCGCGAGCGGGCGGAGGAGATGGGCAAATCTCTGCCTGACCGTCCGTTCTGTGGGCTGGCAACGGTCAAATCGAACGTGGGACATCTCGAGCCGGCGGCGGGGATCGCCGGAGTGCTCAAGGTCGTTATGGCGTTGCAGCACCGCCAGCTTCCGCCGACGCTTCATGTGCGCGACGTGAATCCGTATCTGCATCTCGAAGGCAGCCCTTTCTACCTCGTCACCAGCGCGGAGCCCTGGGAACCCGTAGACGACAACGGGAATTCGATGTCCCGGCGCGCCGCGATCAGCGCTTTCGGGTTTGGCGGCTCAAACGCGCATGCGGTGGTTCAGGAATTCCTGCGTCCCGAACCCGCGGCCTCTTCGCGGGAACCGATGCTTGTTCCGCTGTCGGCCCGGGACGAGGATCGACTGCGCCAGGCCGCGGCTAACCTGTGCGCGTTTCTGCGTGTTGCCACTCCCGATTGGGGCGGCCTGGTCCACACTCTTCAGGCCGGTCGCGAGACGATGAAGGAGTCATTGGTGGTGGAGGCATCTTCGCCCGAGGAGCTTCTGACGAAGCTTGCTACGTGGCAATCGGGCGGGGCGCCGTCCGGCGTCTTTCGCGGATCGGAAGCCGCCAAACGAATGGCGGCCGTCAGTTCGGCTTCCGGCGCCGCGCCCCGCAGGATATCGCTCCCGACGTATCCCTTCGCGCGGACGCGCCATTGGTTCGATGCGGAACGGCCGGCGACGCCCGCGCCGTCCGCGGCCCACGACGACATCAAGAAGATCCTGGCGCAGTTGGTCGCGGACGCCTTGTACCTGGAGCCCGGCCAGATCGACGACGAGATCGGGTTTTCGGAATTGGGCCTCGATTCGATCCTCGCAGTGGAACTCGTGAAGCGAATCAACGACCGTCTCGGTGTCGATTTGCGGGCGGCACGTCTCTACGATTGCTCGAATCTCCGGCAACTCGCCGACCTGCTGACCGAGCCCACCACGCGGGACGTCCCTGCGACACCGGCGGTTTCAGAAGTAGGGTCGCGTGTTCTGCTGCGAACGCTCCCTGGTAATCCGCCTGCCGCGGCGGCGGTTGGGGCGCCCGCATCCGCAATCGAGGAAGGCATGCCGCTGATGGAACTGGGCCGCGACCGAACGGGCGCCGCGCCGGTGATGGCACCGTTTCCGGCATTGCCCACCGATATCGCGATCATCGGCATGGCGGGCCGATTTCCCGGAGCGCGCACGCCCGATGAATTCTGGAATCATCTTGCCAATGGCGACGATCTCTTGAGCGACATTCCCGTCGAGCGTTGGCCGGCGCAGCACCGTGACGATCCGCAGCTGCTGGCATCGTTGCGTTGCCGGCGCGGCGGGTTCATCGACGATGTGGATAAGTTCGACCCGCTCTTTTTCAATATCTCCCCTCGCGAAGCCGAGGCCATGGATCCGCAGCATCGTCTGTTCCTCGAGGAAGGGTGGAACGCGATCGAGGATGCCGGCTATTCGGACACATCGTTGTCGAATCGCAAGTGCGCCGTATTTGTCGGGGCCGGCGGTGGCGACTACTTCATGCATTCCGCCGGCAACCTGTCGGGCCAATCCGCGCAGTTCGGGATGGGAAATGTGCCCTCGATCCTCGCCGCACGGCTCTCGTACCTGCTGAATCTCAGGGGGCCGGCGGTGGCGCTCGACACGGCGTGCTCCTCATCGCTCGTCGCTATCCATCTGGCGTGCCAGTCGATGTGGAACGGAGAAAGCGAGATGGCGCTGGCCGGAGGTGTGTCGCTGATGACCACGCCGCAGACCCACGTGTTCACTGGCGATTCGGGAATGCTCTCGGCCAGCGGCGTCTGTCGCACTTTCGATGACGCAGCCGATGGTTTCGTCCCGGCGGAAGGAGTCGGCGCGGTTGTGCTCAAGCCGCTCGCCGCCGCCATGGAGGACGGGGATCGCATCTATGGGGTGATCCGTGGCTCCGGCATCAATCAGGACGGAAGAACCAACGGGATCACAGCGCCGAGCGCAGCGGCGCAAACGGCGCTGGAGCTATCGATCTACGAGCGCTTCGGCATCGACCCGGACACGATCTCCTACGTCGAAGCGCATGGCACCGGCACGAAGATGGGTGATCCCATCGAAATCGAAGGCCTCACCGACGCCATGCGGCGTCACACAGCGCGGCGCGGGTTTTGCGCCATCGGCAGCGTCAAGACCAATATGGGGCATGCGCTGGCGGCATCCGGTATGGCGGGTCTGATTAAGGTATTGCTGATGTTCCGGCATGGGAAGATTCCTGCCAGTTTGCGTTGCGAGCGGGAAAACGGGCAAATCGATTTCTCCGGCAGCCCGTTCTTCGTGTGCAAGGACCTCATGGAATGGCCGGCCATGCCCGGAAGGCCGCGACGCGCGGCGATCAGCAGCTTCGGGTTTAGCGGCACCAATGCCCATCTTGTGCTGGAAGCGGCGCCCCCCGTGGGCCACCCCCCGCCACCGGCGGCTACGAAGCGGCTCTTCGCCGTGTCGGCCAAGACGCCCGCGGCGCTGGCGCGGCGGCTGGCGGACCACGATGCGTGGCTCGAGGGCCGGGGCGCCGCGCATTCGCTCGACGATATCAGCTTCACGTTGAATGTCGGACGAAGCCACTTCCGCCGGCGCGCGGCCTTCGTCGCGTCGAATCGCGAGGACCTGCGGACGAAGCTGCGCGCCGCGCTGGCGGGGGACGCCCCGCAGTCTACGGACGCCACCGGGCCGCTCGAGCGCGTGGCGCAGTCCTACTTGGGAGGGGGCGCCGTCGATTGGAGCATCTCGAACCCCAGCGGTTCGGGCCGCCGCATTTCGTTGCCGACATACCCGTTCGAAGCGAAGCGTTATTGGATCCGCCCCGCGGAGCAGGCTCCGATCGACGAGCTGTTGTCGTGCGTGGGAAAGGACCTGGGTGGTCCCGCTTCATTCTGGATTCCCAGCGTCATGGGCGAGATCCACTGGATCGCCCGGCTTTCACACGATCTCGGCGATCGGTTGGCGTTTTATGCCTTTCAGCGAAAGTCCACGCAGCACGAGAGGTACGAGTCGTTAGAGGAGGTCGCCGCGGCATATGTGGCTGCGCTGCGCCAGGTCCGTCCGCACGGTCCTTATGTCCTGGGTGGATACTCGTATGGCGGAGTGGTCGCGTACGAGATGGCGCGGCAGTTGTCCGAAAGCGGCGAGAAGATCAGCCATCTGGTGCTGCTCGACACCTACGCGCCGGATTCGCAACTGCTCACCTGGCTGTTGTCCGTGCCGTGGGGCGACTTCGTTCTGGTGAACATCGCAAACCTCCTTACGGCGCAGTGGAAAGGCAAGGCCGATCTGGACGTCTCCCTCTTTGAGGACAAGGACGAGCAGGCGCAGGCTGAGATCGCGGCCAGGCAGTTGAAGGCCCGATGTAACCTGCCGCAGAGCGAGTCCGAGCTCGCCGGTTTCTTGCGCGATACTTTGCGGATGGTGCAGCTCGAGCGGCGTTTGGTGGGCAATTACCGGGCGCAGCAGTACACAGGGGAGATGCGCGTGATCCTGTTCCGCAGCGCCGGGGGATTCACGGGGCAATCGGATGAATTGCAGGTGCCCGAACAGTTCCGCGGCGCCGAAGAGCGCGACCACGGCTGGACCGCGTGGCTTCCCGCGCCCCCGCATGTGGTGGAAATAGCGGCCGACCATTTTACGATTGCCAGGGAGCCGGCCCTGAGCGAGGTGTCGCGGCAGTTGGCCGGTTTCCTGACCATCGAAACGAAAACACACTATGCCTGAGCGAACAACCAAAGCGGGAATCGAAGCGATCAACGTCTACGCAGGCCGAGCCTTCCTGGACGTCGCCAAATTGGCTCAGGCTCGCGGGCTCGACTCGTATCGCTTCCAGAACCTGCTCATGAAGCGGAAAAGCGTCGCGCTCAACTTCGAGGATCCGGTCACCTACGCCGTAAACGCGGCCCGCCCACTCATCGACCGCCTCACCGAGGAGCAGAAGCGCCGCATCGAGTTGCTGGTGATCTGCACCGAATCCGGCCTTGATTTCGGCAAGGCCATGGGCACCTATGTGCATCATTATCTCGGGCTCAGCCGAAACTGCCGCAATTTCGAGGTGAAGCACGCCTGTTTTGCCGGCACGGCGGGCTTGCAGACGGCGGCGAGTTTCGTGGCCGCCAACACCTCACCCGGCGCCGCCGCGCTGGTCATCACCACCGACGTGGCCCGTCCGATTCCGCACACCTACGTCGAGCCCTCGCAGGGCGCCGCCTCCGTGGCCATGCTGGTGAGCGCGAACCCTGTCATCTTCGAGTTGGACCTCGGCGCGAACGGGTGCTACGGATACGAAGTCATGGACACTTGCCGTCCTACCGCCGAGATCGAAACGGGCGATCCGGACCTCTCGCTGCTCTCGTACCTCGATTGTCTGGAAAACAGCTTCGCGGCCTACAGCCAGAAACTCGGCGGGGTCGATTTCCAGGACTACTTCGACTACCTCGCGTTTCACACGCCGTTCGGCGGCATGGTGAAGGGAGCGCATCGCACCCTTCTTCGCAAGCTGAAGCGATTGCCGCCAGCCGCCATCGACGAGGACTTCGCGCGGCGGATGCTGCCCTCTCTCGTTTACTGCCAGCAGGTCGGCAACATCTATTCGGGGACGGTGTTGCTGGCGCTGGCAGGAGTGCTCGGGACCGCCGATTTCGACCGCCGCCGCCGCGTCGGGCTGTTTTCCTATGGCTCCGGCTGCTGCTCGGAATTCTACAGCGGCGTCGCCGATGCGCGCTCGCAGGAGGCGCTGGCCGCCATGGAGATCGACCGGCGCCTGATGAACCGCTACGAGCTGAGCATGCCGGAATATGATGAGTTGACGGCCCTCAACGCCACTCTGGCCTTCGGCTGCAAGGATTTCGAGCCCGATTTCCAGCCATTCAGGCACATTCACCGGAGCCACTACGAGGGTCAGAATCTGCTTGTCTTGCGGAAGATCTCTGGCTACCATCGTCAGTACCAGTGGTCTTGACCGCCTGTCTCAAGGAAATATGGCATACGAATCCATCCTCGTCCGATCCTCCGGCAGAGTGGTCACCGTCGTTCTCAACCGGTTGGCCCGGCATAATGCCCTGAACCGCAGCCTCCTCGAAGAAATCCACGCCGCGATGGACACGGCGGAAGCCGATCCTGCCGTCCGCGCCATCGTCATCGAAGGGCAACCTGGGACATTCTGCACGGGGATGGATTTCGAGGAGGTGATGTCCGGCCAGCCCGGACGCGAAACCATAGAGGCCGGCGCCAGCCTCTATTTCCGCGTGTTGCAGCGCTTCGCGGAGAGCCCTAAGATCGTCGCCGTGAAGATCGATGGCCGCGTGCAGGCTGGCGGCGTCGGACTGGTGGCGGCCAGTGATTTTGCCGTTTGTTCGGAGCGCTCCACGTTTCAATTGTCCGAAGCCGTCCTCGGGCTCATGCCCGCCAATCTCATGCCGTTTCTGCTCCGCCGTATCGGCTATCAGCAGTCGTACCTGCTGACCTTGACTGCGCGGCAGATCGACGCGCGGCGGGCCGCCGAAATCTCCCTCGTCGATGAGGTCTCCACCCATCCCGACGAGAGCCTCCGGCGCTTTCTGATCCGCCTGGAGCACGTGCCTTCGAAAACCGTCGATTCGATCAAGAGTTATTTCCGCAAGATCCTGCCGCTGCCGGCCGATAGCGAACGGCTGGCCGTGGCGCAAATTGCCGAAATGCTCGGCGACCCCGTGAACATGGCCCGAATCGCCGAGCTGATGCAGCAAGGTGTCTGGCAAAGCGCGAGACCCGCCGGCCCGGCGGGCGGTGGAGAGTGAGCATGGCTTCAGTCATCCAGTTGTCGCGGCCCAATCCGCGCATCGCCGTGGTGGAGATGGCCGACCGCGCCAATAGCAACCTCTTCACCCGCGAACTGGTCGGCGAGCTGATGGACACCTTTGCCCGTCTGCGTGAAAGCGAAGTCCACGCGGTGGTCGTGCACGGTTACGACGCGGTGTTCTGCGCGGGGGGCACACAGCAGGAGCTCATCGGCATCGTCGAGGGGCGAGTGCGCTTCGACGACATCCCGCTCTATCGCGTATTCCTCGATTGCGAGGTTCCGGTGATCGCCGCCATGCAGGGCCACGCACTGGGCGGCGGTTTGGCCATGGGTCTGTTCGCCGACATCGTGGTTCTCGCCGAGGAGTCGCTGTACAGCCTGAACTTCATGAAGTATGGATTCACTCCGGGGATGGGATCGACACTGATCGCGCCGCGCAAGCTCGGGATCGCCCTCGCCGCGGAAATGTTCTTCAGCGCGCGCGGCTACCACGGAGGGGAACTCCGCCAGAGAGGTGTCCCTTTCCCCGTGGTCAAGCGCGCCGACGTGATCCCCACCGCGATGCGGCTCGCCCAGGAGATCGCGGAGAAGCCGCTCGTCTCGCTGAAGTTGCTGAAACGCCACTTGACGGCTGGCCTGGTCGCGGAGCTCGACGCCACCATCCGCGGCGAAGTAGGGATGCACGAGATCAGCTTCGCCCAGCCCGAAGTTCGCCGCCGTATCGAGACGCTCTTCGGAAATTGATCATCATGGCCAAGGCTTACCTCTTCCCCGGGCAGGGTTCGCAGGCGAAAGGCATGGGCCGTGAGTTGTTCGACCGTTACCCGGAGGTGGCCGGCGAAGCCTCGGACATCCTTGGTTACTCGTTGCGCGAGCTGTGTCTCGAGGATCCGGACGGCAAGTTGTCTCAGACGCAATATACCCAGCCCGCGCTGTTCACCGTCGACTATCTCCACTGGAGCCGCGCCTGCGAGACGGCCGGGCCGCCCGACGTAATGGCCGGCCACAGCCTTGGCGAATACGTCGCGCTCTGCTGCGCGGGTGCTTTCGATTTTGCGGCCGGCCTGCGGCTCGTGGAGCGCCGCGGCAGTCTCATGGCAGCCGCATCTGGAGGCGCCATGGCCGCCGTCATCGGCCTCTCGCCCGCCCGGATTCGCCAGACGCTGGAGAATCCGGCGCTGGCTGCGCTCGACGTCGCCAACTTCAATTCCTACGATCAAACTGTTCTTGCGGGGCCGTCCGCAGCCATCGAAGCGGCCATCCGGTTGTTCGAGTCGGCCGGCGCGCGCGCCGTGATCCCGCTGAATGTGAGCGCGCCATTTCATTCCCGTTATATGCGCACGATCGAGCCGGCGTTCGACGAGTTTTTGCGCGGCTTCGCGTTCGGCGGCCTGGCCATCCCTGTCGTCTCCAACGTGACGGCCGAGCCGTACGGTCCCGGCGACCTGCTACGAAATCTGTCGCGCCAGATCTCCAGTCCCGTGCGCTGGGTCGAGAGCATGGAGTGTATGTTCCGCATGGGTTGTGTCGCATTCGAGGAGATCGGACCCGGCAACGTGCTCACCCGGCTGGTGGACCAGATCCGCGTGCGGTCCGCCTTCGCGAGCTAGCCATGCGGGCGCCCGTCTCGCCGGAGATGCTCGGTTCCGCAGCCTTCCGCCGCGACCATGGGGTGAAGTATGCCTATGTGGCAGGCGCAATGGCCAAGGGGATCGCATCCGTGGCGCTGGTCACGCGCATGGCCAAGGCGCGGATGCTGAGTTACTACGGATCTGCGGGACAGCGTCTCGACGTCATCGCCAAGGCCATTGTCCAGATCCAGGGCGGCTTGCGACCCGGCGATCCGTTTGGCGTCAATCTGATCCACAATATGCTGCTCCCCGAGTTTGAGCAGCATACGGTGGATCTCTTCCTCCGGCACGGAATTCGGGAAGTGGAAGCCGCCGCCTACATTCACATGACGCCCGCGCTGGTCTGTTACCGGCTGACAGGCGCGCACTGCCTTCCCTCGGGCGAGATCGTTGCGCCGAATCGTCTTCTCGGAAAGGCGTCCCGGCTCGAAGTCGCCGAGCGCTTCTTCGCGCCGCCGCCGTCCGAGATCGTGGGCGCGCTCCTCGATGCCGGCCGGATTTCGCCGGAAGAAGCTCGGCTCGCGCCGTTCCTTCCCATGGCGGACGACGTGTGCGCGGAGGCCGATTCCGGCGGCCACACCGACCGCCGCCCCGCCACCGTCCTGCTGCCGGCATTCGTCCGCCTGCGCGATCGCGTGGGCGCGGGCGCGCCCTCCCGCCGGCCCGTGCGCGTCGGAGCCGCCGGAGGGTTGGGCGCGCCGGAAGCGATCGCCGCCATGTTCCTTATGGGTGCCGATTTCGTTCTCACGGGTTCGATCAATCAGTGCACGGTGGAAGCGGGCACGAGCGATCGCGCCAAGGACCTGCTCGCTGCTGCCGAGATCCAGGACACCGATATGACCCCCGCAAGCGATATGTTCGAGATCGGCGCCAAAGTCCAAGTGCTGAAAAAAGGCGTGTTGTTTCCCGGGCGCGCCAACCGGCTCTACGAGCTGTACCAACGGCACGACTCGATCGATCAGATCGACCGCAGGACGCTCGAAACGATCCAAAAGAAGTATTTCAAACGCAGCTTCGACGAGGTTTGGGCCGAAACGCGGGCTTACTACGAACATACCGCCCCGCAGGAGTTGGAGAAGGCGGAGCGCAACCCGAAGCACAAAATGGCGATGATTTTCCGCTGGTACCTGATCCAGACCGGCCGGCTCGCGCAGGCCGGCGCCGCGGAAAGCAGCGAGGATTTTCAGATCCACTGCGGGCCCGCCATGGGCGCCTTCAATCAATGGGCCAAAGGCACGCGGTTCGAGGACTGGCGCAACCGCCGTGTCGACGAGATCGCCGAAGCCCTGCTGCGCGGCGCGGCTGACATCTTCAACGCGTCTTTCGAGGTTTCCTCATGACAATGACCTATCACACCATCCGGCTCGAACGCTCGGGCGGAGTCGCCGAGATCGTCCTTAACCGGCCCGGTCAACTGAACGCCATCGATCTGGAATTCTTTCGCGAGATCCGCGCCGCCTTCCAGGAGGTGGGCGCCGACGACAGCGTGCACGCCGTGCTCCTGTGGTCGGAGGGCCGCGCTTTCAGCGTCGGGCTGAACCTTCGCGAGGGCCAGAGCCTGCTCCCCGGCCGCGAGGCGTTCGCCAGCGATGCGGCCCGCAATCGCGCGCTCTACGACACGATCGTCAACTTCCAAAGCTGCTTCTCCGAGGTGAGGAAATGCCGCAAGCCTGTCATCGCGGCCATCGCGGGTCTCTGCATCGGAGGGGGGCTCGATCTGGTCACTGCGTGCGACATCCGCCTGTGCTCCGCCGACGCTGTCTTCTCGGTGCAGGAAACGAAAATGGCCATGGTGGCCGACCTCGGCACGCTGCAGCGAATCACCCGCATCACCGGCCGCGGGTTTGCCCGTGAGATGGCATTTACCGGACGCCTCATCCCGGCCCAGCGTGCCCTCGCCGCCGGCCTGGTTAACGAGATCTTTGCCGATAAGCCGGCGCTCCTCGACGCCGGCCGCAACATGGCGCGGGAGATCGCGTCGCACTCGCCGTTCGTCATCCAGGGAATCAAGCGTGTGATGGATCACTGCGAAGATCGCACCGAGGATGAGGGCCTCGAATACGTCGCCCAGTGGAATGCCTCGTTCTTTTTTACGCGCGATTTGAACGAAGCCCGCCAGGCGTTTCTCGAAAAACGCGACCCCCGGTTCGAAGGCCGATGACGGCGCCGAATCCCTGGCTGCTCACGGCCCGAACCGTCGCGCGCCCGCGCCTGCGAATGTTCTGCTTCCCGCACGCGGGTGGCGGCGCCTCCATGTTTCGCGCCTGGCACGAGACGCTTCCAGAGCCGGTGGAGGTCTGTGGAATTCAGCTCCCGGGAAGAGAGAGCCGCTGGAAGGAGACGCCCGTCGCCGACGCCCAGGCGCTGATGCAGGACATCGTCCCGGCGATTCAGCCGTGCCTGGATGTGCCGTTTGTTCTCTACGGGCACAGCATGGGTTCGCTCCTCGCCTTCGATCTGGCATGCGACTTGCGCCGCCGCGGTCTCCCGCAGCCGCTCCACTTGTTTGTCTCCGGCCGGCGAGCTCCCGTTCTCCCTCTGCCAGGCTCGCCGATCGCGGCGTTGCCCGAGGACGCCTTCATCGCGGCGATGATCCGCCAGTACGACGGCATTCCGAAGGTGATCCAACAGGATCGCGACCTCTTACAGATCTTCCTGCCCTTGTTACGCGCCGACATCGCCGTAACGGAAGCGTACCGCTGGCGCGGCGAGTCGCCCCTGGACGTTCCCATCTCCGCCTTCGCAGGTCTCGACGACCGGTCGGTGGCGGTCGACGAGCTGCTCGCCTGGCGGCGGTTGACGTTGCGCGATTTCCGTCTCGAGTTGCTGCCCGGCGATCACTTCTTTCCGCAGAATCGCCGCGACGGCTTGTTGCGAAGCATCGTCCGGGACCTGGGGCCGATTCTGCGGGATCTCTAATCCGCCGTCGCGTGCGCGCGGCGCAGTCGCGGCCACCGCAGCGAGAGTCTCCGCATCAGATGCGACTCCCGCACATCCTCGACCAGCGAATAGAACACCGGCACGGCCAGCAGTGTCAGCAGCAGACACAACGACTGTCCGCCAACCACCATCACGCCGATCGAGCGGTTCGTTCCAGAGCCCGCCCCGCTCGAGACGACCAGCGGAATCATGCCGCCCACCAGAGCGCACGTGGTCATCAGAATGGGGCGTAGACGGTCGCGATTCGCCACGATCATCGCGTCGTGCCGGTTCATACCGTGCGTGCGCAGCACATTGGTATGGTCCAGTTGCAGAATCGCGTTCTTCTTGACGACGCCGAACAGCAGCAGCAGTCCTAATCCGGCGAACAGGTTCACCGACTGTCCCGTAATCAGCAGGGAGAAGATCCCGCAGGGCACCGACAGGGGCAATGTCGCCAGAATGATAACGGGCTGGATGAACGATTCGAACTGCGATGCCAGCACCATGTACATGAAGATGAACGAAAGCGCAATCGCGATCAGGAAATACACCGCGGCGCGTCCCAGCTCGCGCGACGCGCCCGCCGGCCCCGCGGTGTAGCCGGGCAACAACTTCATCTCCTTCACGAACTGGTCCATCTCCGCGATCACCGCCGCCTGCGACCCGCCGACCCTGACATTGGCGGAGAGCGTCACCTGCCGTTCTCGATTCAATCGTTCGATCGACGCCGGGCCAGTGCCTTCCACCAGCCGCGCCACCGAATCGAGGCTCACCAGTCCCAGCTTCGAGGACGACACGAACAGCCGCTTCAATCCAGTCTCGCTCGACCGGTATTCCGGGGCTGCCTGGATGCGCACCGGGTATCGAGCCTGGCCGGTGTCGAACGTCGAGATGTCCTGGCTAGCCACCAGCGAGTTCAACGTCTGCGCGATGTCCCCGACGCTGACGCCGAGGTCCGATGCGCGCTCGCGGTCGATCTCCACACGCACTTCCGGCTTGCCCGTGATCAGCGACGAATCCACATCCACCGCGTCCTTGGACTTCGCCATGTGGGCCAGGAGCTGTTCCGAATAGCCGGCCAGCTTATCGAGGTCCGGCCCGCGCACGACGTACTGAATATCGGCGTTGCGGCTGCCTAAACTCGACGTCGACGCCACCGGCTGCACCGCAATCCGCATCTGCTTCGGATATCCGGCCAATAGCGCCCGCGCCCGCGTAATGAGATCCTGCTGCGACACATTCCGATCTTCGAGCGGCAGCAGCTTGACGAAAATCGAAGCGGCATTGACCTGTTGATCCTGCCCGCCGCCCACGGTCACCAGCGTGTCCTTGGTCCCGGGCAGCGTGTGCAGAGTGGTCGCGATCCTCTCCCCGAGAAGCGCCGTCGCCTCCAGAGTCGAGCCTTCCGGGCTGCGCACCGTCACTTCAAATCCCGACTGATCGTCCGTCGGCAGGAAGTTTTTGCCCACCAGCATGAACAAAGGGACGGTCCCGATCACTACGAGGCCGCAGATGGCGACGATCGCCCAGCGATGCGCCAGCGACCATTCCAGCATCCCCATGTAGGCGTCTTCGATAACCTTGTAGAATCCCGTCGCCTTCGTTCCATGGACCTCGGGCCCCGGCTCGCCTTCCACGGCAGCGCCTTTCGGCTTCTTGATCAGCCGCGCGCACAGCATCGGAGTCAGCGTGAAGGAGACGAACAGCGAGATTCCGACCGCGAAGGCCGAGGTCAGTCCGAACGACGACATCACGCGCCCGACGATGCCCTTCATAAACGCCACCGGTAGAAACACCGCCATCAACGACAGCGTCGTCGCCATGACGGCGAGTCCGATCTCGCCGGTCGCCTTGACGGCGGCCTCGAACGGCTCCATGCCCTTCTCTTCCACAAATCGGTAGATATTCTCCAGCACCACGATCGCGTCGTCGATCACAATGCCGACCATCAGAGTCAGCGCCAGCATCGTCACCTGGTTGAGCGTGTAGTGCACCATCTCCATCAGGGCAAACGTTCCGATCAGCGAGGTCGGAATCGCCACTGCCGCGATGAAGGTGGAGCGAATATTGCGCAGGAACAGGAACACGATCAGCGAGGCGATCAAGCCGCCTTCGAGCAGGTGCGTCTGGATCGATTCCACCGCCGCCTTGATGAAGATCGATTGGTCGGCAACCATCTCTATGCGGATGTCTTTGGGCAGCGTCGCCTGGATTTCCGCCAGCCGCTCCTTCACCGAATCGGCCACCGCGACGGTGTTCTGGCCCGACTGCTTCGAAACGATCACCGTGACCGCCGGCTTTCCGTTCAAGCTCGCGGCCGTGCGCTGCTCCGACGTCGTCTCCGCTACGCGCGCCAACTCCGCCAGTGTCACGATGTGTCCCGCGCGCGTCGCCACGGCGATCTGGCTGAAGCGTTCGGAATCGGCGATGCGCCCCATGGTTCGCACCGTGAGTTCGCGCGCGCCGTCGTCGATCCGCCCGGCCGGCGCCTCCAGGTTCTGCAGGCGGAGCGAGTTGGCGATCTCGGGCACGGTGATGCCGTACGCCCGCATGCGATCCGGCTGTAACTCGACCCGGATCTCCTGTTTGACGCCGCCGATCACCTGCACCTCGCCGACGCCGCTCATGTTCTCGATCAGCGGCTTGATCTGCTGCTCGGCGATTTGCGTCACGGCCGCCAGGGAGCCGTTCGAGGACACTGCCAGCTTCAAGACCGGCGCCGCTCCCGGATCGAGCTTTTGCACGATCGGCGTGCGCGCCGTCGGCGGCAAATCGCCGATCAGGTTGACCCGATCCCGAACCTCCTGCGCCGCCACATCGCCGTTCTTCTCAAGCGCGAACGTAATGAAGACCAGCGACAGGCCTTCCACCGAGTTCGATCGGATTTCGTCCACCCCGCTGATGGTGTTGACCGAGTCCTCGATCCGCTTGGAGATCTGACCTTCCATTTCCTGCGGCGACGCCCCCGGGTTCACCACCGAAACCGTGACCACCGGCAGATCGATATTGGGGAACAGATCCACGCCGAGGCTGAAGAACGAGAACCCGCCGAGCACCACCAGTGCCAGCGTCAGCATCGTCGCGAACACCGGCCGTTGGATACAGATCTCCGCTAACTTCTGCATTTCGGATCCCCCTTGGTCGCCATCAGCGTTTCACCGCCTGCACGTCGATGTGATTCTCCTCGAGCGTCGTCCCCAGTGCCCGGTGATAGGCGGCAATCTGCTTGTTCAGGTTTGTCTGTGCCTCGAACTCCCGGGCGCGCGCGCCGATCAGTCCGCTCTGCCGCTGCAGCACGAGGAACACGGTCGAAAGACCGTTCTGGAGCCGCCTCTGCTCGCTCTCGAACTGCCGTGTCGCGAGCTTGGTCGCCTCCGCCGCCGCCTGCAGGCGGCCTTCCGCCAGCCGAAGCCCCTCCACCGCGTTGCGCACGTCGAACTCTACCGCTTCCAATACCTGGTCGAGTTGCGCGTGGAACTTGCGCGATGCCAGCTCCGAGGTGGTCAGGTTCGCCTCCGCCGAGCGATTGCGAATCGGCATCGAAACACGCAGGCCGACCCGCAGCACCGGGAACCGCTGGTCGAACATGTTCTCTAGTGATTGCCCGTATCCGCCGATGAAGATTGGAGGCGGCGCGATCGAGAGCGACCCAAACAACGGGCTGGCTGCCCGATTGATAACCGTGCCCGAAAGGCCATTGCGCGTATAGCTGCCGATCAGATCGACCTCGGGACGCGTCTGATCCCGAAAGTACCGCGTGTTGATGTCGTTGATTTCGCCCGTCTGCCGGAGTTGTTGGGGTTCCGGACGCTTCTCGAGCGCCAGTTTCACGGCGTCCTCGTAATTGACCTTCGGACCGCTGAGCGCCGGTTCCGACATGGGAATCAATTCGGCGCCCCATTCCGGCGCGGTGCGCGCCGCCAGCAGCGTCAGTTTGAGGGCGTTGGCCAGCCGGTTCACGACATCGCGCGCGATAAATGTCGCCGTCTCGATGGCAGCCACCTGTTCCCGCGTCTCCACCAGGTCGATCGGCGCCAGAATGCCCTGTTGCGACAGGCGCCGGTTGCTCTCCAGCAGGTGCTGCGCATCAGCCATCGCGGAATTCTGCACGTCGAGGTTGTGTCTCGCAAAAGACAGGTCCCAATACGCCTGGATGGTCTGCGTCACCGTATCCATGACCCGCTGGCGAAACTGCGCTTCGGTGATGGTCAGGTTCTTGCGCGAAATCAGCAGGCCGCGCCGCGCGCCGTCAATCCGCAATCCGCGCAGCAGTGGCTGCGAGTAGGTGACGTTCAGGGCGGTTGTGTATTGCGGGCTGAGGGGGATGAACAGGTTCTCGGTTGCCACCCGGCTGGTGTACAGGGATGCCGAGTATGTCGATCCCAACCGCTCCAGCAGCCCCGAGACCTGCGGGGTGTAGGTCGTCTCTCCTTCGCGCAGCGACCCCGTGGCCGAGCCCGCCAGTATCGAGCTGACCGGTATCGTCCGCTTCTCCCGATACCCCGAGAGGGAGAACATTGGGTCGAAAATGCCCATGGCGCCGCCGACGGACACTTCGGCAGAAAGCAGATCGACCCGCGCCACTTCGATGTCGCGGTTGTTCCGCAGCGCCATTGCGATGGCCTGCTCGACCGTGAGTTCGAGCCTGGGCGCGGGCGTCTGTCCCGGCGAAATCGGCGCCAGGAGGAGTAGAACCGCGAGTCCGGCGGCGCACCGCCACGCCATACGGCGCCATCGAATCAGTTTCATAAGGAATTGCCGCCCGCTATTCTTACACGTCCGGGGAGTGGCCGGGCTTCAGCGGCGCAGAGTGACAGCGGCGCCGTCATAGAGGTTCTGCGCTCCTTCGGTAGCCACCATCTGGTCGGGTGTGAGGCCGGAAAAAATCTGCACGAGCCCGCCCCCCTTCTCCCCGGCCCGGACCAGCGTCGCATGCGCCACGTTGTTGGCCACCGTATAGACGAGCGTAGAGTTGCGTCCCGTTGTCGACACCAAGGCCGCTTGCGGGACGAAGATCGCTGTCTCTTCCATCGCCAGCCCGATCTTGCCGGACGCGAACATCCCCGGCCGCAGAAGTCCTTCCTGGTTGTCGATCCGCGCCTGGATCGAGGCGGTTCGCGATGCCGTGTCCACCGCGGCGCCGACGCTTTGCACCACGCCGCTGAAGTCGCGCTCGGGAAACGCCGCCACACGAATCGCCACGCGAAGCCCCGGCCGCAGCGACGCGGAATCCGCCTCCGGCGCCTGCGCCTGCAATTGCACGGGATTCGTCCGCATCAGTGTGGCCACGCGTCCGCCCGGCGGCACGAATTCGCCCACGGAAACCAGCCGCGCCGAGAGTATTCCCGAAAACGGCGCGCGGATGGTCATCCCCTCCAGCGCTCGCTGCGCCAGGGCCAGTTGCGCCCCCGCCGCCGCATTCGCCGCCCGCAGGGAATCCAGCCCCTGGAAGCCTTCGCGCGCGCGGTTGAGCGTGCTCACGTACACTTGTTGCGCGCTCCGGGCCTGGTCGATCGCCGTCAGGGACTGTTGGTATGCCTGCTCAAAAGCGCTATTGGAGATATCGCCGGACTGCAACAGGTTGGTGTAGCGGGCCAGATTCTCGCGGGCCAGCTTGGCCTGGCTCTCGGCGGTGTCGGCATTCGCCTTGGCGCTGATCACCTCCGGCTGCAATGCCGCGTCAAACTTGCCGTCCGGCCCGTTCGTCACCCTTCCCTGCGCCTGTTTCAACGCGACCGCCGCCTGGTCCACCGCTGCCTGCGCCTGCACCACCCGCAATTTGGCCTCGGTGATGTCGAGTTGCACCAGGACATCGCCTTCCTTGACGAGGGAGCCCGCCGCGGCCGGTGTCGACTTGACCTCTCCCCCGACCGCCGCCGGGATGTTCGCACTCTCGTCCGGAGCCAGCGTCCCCGTGACGTACAGCGTCTTGGGAATCTGCTTGGAGACCACGGCTGCCGTTTCCACCGTGACGGCCTTGGCTGGCGGAGCGGCAGCCGCCTCTTTGGGATTCGAGCCGCGGCAGGAGAGCAGGGCGGCAAGCAGTCCGCAAACACCGGCCAGCCGTGCGATGGCGCATCTTCGCCGCCGCACGGAAAGCTCCCCCGCCGGTCCAGTTACGTCAGGATAACTAGGAACTTGTAGAACGGATTCAGGCGTAGGGGTGTCCTAACCAAAAAAAGAAATCTTGGGTTCCTGCTTGACAACGAAGATCAACGGTTGGGCGGAAGTCGAAATCTGGCCGCTCTTGCGCAACTCCTCGATGGTTTCCATGACTTCGGCAAAAAGTTTGCCTCGGCCCTCGCCGAGGCCTTTGATGCGCTTGCGCGATTGACGCCCAAGCTTTACGATGACCGGCGTGGTCGCACTGCTCTCGGATTCCGTGGTCGGCGGCGCCATGACAATACTCCTTTTTATGGAAATACTGCCGTAGTATATAACAAACACCCGTTGCGGAACATAACGATTTCAAACGGAGCGGACGGCGATGCAGTTCGTGGCCTTTGGACCTCGCGTTTGCGCCGCTCGGCACAAGTGCGCACCACTGCGTCGGGATAATTGGCGGAGAGGGGGGATTCGAACACGGGGCGCCATAAACCTCCCCGCAGACTGTAGATTCGACGGTGCCAAACCTATCCGGAATGCCACCATTGCCGGCGCTCCTTGTCCGATGTTGCCCGACGGAGGTCGTGCTGCGCATGGCCGGTGCTATCCTGGCAGTCTTGTGGAGATGGACTCACCGCTGACG
>CAZSQK010000028.1:0-86530 GCA_964608645.1 uncultured Solibacteraceae bacterium
AAGTCTGGGGCCTTCACGAGGACACCGACACCCGCGCCATCGACAATTTCATCGTCCGGCTGCGGCGGTATATCGAGGACGATCCCACCAAGCCCCGCCATCTCTTGACGGTTCGCGGCGTCGGGTACCGGTTTATCGCCGTCCCTTTGGAGGAAGCCGGCGCACGTCTATGAGCACCCGATTCGATGCCTTGGCCGGCGCTAAGGTCTATGACCTGGCGCAATCGTATTTCACGGGAATGCCGCACCATCCCGCGCATCCCCCATTCCTCTACAGCCTGGTGAAGCAGCACGGCGAATACATCGGCCCCGGGGGCAACAGCTCGGCGGCGGATGCGATCGCGCTGGGCAGCCACGTCGGAACTCATATCGACGCCCTTTGCCACTTCTCCTGCGGGGGCCGTCTGTATGGCGGCGAGGAGGTGGCGGCGCTGCAATCGTACGGCGGCGGTCTCGAGCGCCATTCCATCGACACGATCGAACCCATCCTGCGCCGCGGCGTGCTCCTGGACGTTGCCGGCGACGATCCGCTTCCGGCCGGCCACACGATCACTTCGGCCGACCTCGCCGCGGCCGCGCGCGCCGAAATCCGCCCCGGAGACGTCGTCCTCATTCGCACCGGATGGGCGCGTTATTTCGACGATCCGAAGAAGTTCATCGCGGGAGTCCACGGCCCCGGCCCGGCGATCGAAGGCGCCCGCTGGCTCAGCGAGCGCGGCATCTTCGCGGCCGGCTCCGATACAGTGGCGTTCGAGAAAGTGCCAGACCCGGCGATGCCCGTCCATGTCCACCTGCTGGTGGAAAAAGGCATTCACATCGTCGAGTGCCTCAATCTTGACGAGCTTGCCGCGGCCCGGGTAGCCGAATTTCTCTTTATCGCCCTGCCGCTGAAGATCCGCGGCGCCACCGGCTCTCCCGTGCGTCCCGTCGCCGTCGCGTAAGCCGGGGACACGCCGCGCTCCGCGTGGGATCATATTGGCTTATGGGTCAATACCTGGCCATCGATCTCGGCGCCGAGAGCGGGCGCGCCATCCTCGGCGGGCTCTTCGACGGCAAGCTTGCGATCGACGAGCTGCATCGTTTTCCCAACACCCCCCTGCGCGACGGCCCCGGCCTTTACTGGGACACCCCGAGGCTCTGGCACGAGATCCGGCACGGCATCGAGAGCGCGGCGGCGCGCCGGGTCGCCCTGGATGGGATCGGCGTTGACGCCTGGGGCGTCGACTTTGGGCTAATCGGCGAGGGTGGGACTCTCGTCGACAAGCCGCGCCACTATCGCGATTCGCGCAACAACGGGGTCATGGAGAAGCTGTTTCGCGTCGTGCCGCGCGAAGACGTTTTCCACTACACCGGCATTCAGATGATGCAGATCAACAGCGTGGTGCAGCTCTACGCGATGTTGCTCGAAGACTCGCCGGCGCTGCGCGGGGCCAAGCGCCTCCTGCACATTCCGGATCTGTTTAATTATTGGCTGACCGGCGTCGCGAAATCGGAAGCCACGATCGCCAGCACCTCGCAGTGCTTCAACCCGTGCCAGATGTCCTGGGCCACCGAGCTTCTCAAGCGCCTGGCTCTTCCCACCGAGATCCTCTGCCCGATTGTCGCGCCCGGCACGCTTCTGGGCAGCACGATCGAGCCGCCGCACGCGCCGGTATACACGGTCGGCGGGCACGATACGGCGTCGGCCGTCGCGGCAGTGCCGGCCGAGGGCGGCGGCGATTGGTGCTATATCAGCTCGGGCACCTGGTCCCTGATGGGAGTCGAACTCGACCAGCCCGTTATCAACGACGAGTCCTTGCGGCTCAATTACACGAATGAAGTCGGTGTCGGCGGGAAGATTCGGCTGCTGAAGAATATCGCGGGACTATGGCTGTTGCAGGAATGCAAACGCGCCTGGAGCCTGGAAGGAACCGAGTACACGTACGACGACTTGACCCGCATGGCCGCCGCGGCGCGTCCCTTCAGCGCCGTCATCGATCCCGACGCCTTCCTCGAGCCGGGCGAGATGCCCGGTAAAATCGACCGGCATTGCCGCGCCCGGGGACAGGCGCCCCCGACGTCTCACGGCGAATATGCCCGCGCCATTCTGGAGAGCCTCGCGCTGCGCTACCGCCAGGTGCTGGAAGATCTCGAGACGCTCTCAGGACGGCGGATAGCGGTGATTCACATCGTCGGGGGCGGCTCGCGTAACGCCGTGCTGAATCAATTCGTCGCCGATTGCACGGGCCGCCGTGTCGTGGCGGGGCCCGGAGAGGCGACTGCGATTGGAAATATTCTGACGCAGGCGATAGGTGCGGGAGAGTTGAGGGATCTGGATGGGCTGCGCGCGGTCGTGCGCCGCTCGTTTGCTCCGGTTACGGTGGAGCCCCGCCCCTCGGCGGAGTGGGAACGGGCGTACGAGAATTACGTACGCCCGTAATTCTTACTGGATTTCTTCGACAACGACGACGTCGCCGTGTTTGTTGCCTCTCAAGCGGACCTTGACCGGCTTTTTCTCCGTGATGTACGTCGTATAGCGCTTGTTGTGCTTGATTGTCTCGACGATCTTGGTGTTGCTGGGTTCGTCGAACGTGACATATTCACCGGTTGGAGTCAACAGGCCGAACGTGGTCGTGGTCATTGTGACCGGGCACTCGTTGGCGTAGGTGTCGGTCTTCGTTGTCGTGGTTTTGGTGGTGTTCTCGTCTGGATGACTGGTTTCGGTGCTCTCGCGATGAGCGGTCTGCGTGGAGCGGCAGCCGGCATCGATCAGAGTGCCGTTCCATGTCGTCACCGTCTTGGTTTCCGTTGTCGTCTGCGCGCACAGGAAACCTGCGAACAGCGGCATCACCGCGAGAATCGTAGCTTTCTTCATAGTTCCCTCCATGTAAAATAGGCGCTTCAATGGTGGAACTGTATGCAGTCACCCTGCCCTTGTCGTACGGCACACTCCGTAGGGAATTGTGCGGAGGGTTACCCGTCTCCGCTACAGATTCGGCCCGAAGGTGTAGGTCTGTCCGGCGCGCGTTTGAATCTCTTTCTCTTTTCCGGCGTAACGGATTCTCACAGGCTTTCCCGACGCCGAAGTTAAGGTCGCTTTGACGAGCTTGCTGTCCTTCCACTCGATGTCGACTCCGATACCGCCCCGGGCGCGCAATCCCGTGACCTTCCCCGAGGGGAATGCCGACGGCAGCGCCGGCAGCAGGTTGACGAATGCCGCCTCGCCCGATTGCACCGCCGTCAGGCTCGTCGGCGTCGCGTAGGGATCGTGGCTCTGCAAGAGCATCTCCGCAATTCCCGCCGTCGCTCCGAAGTTCCCGTCGATCTGGAACGGCGGGTGCGCATCGAAGAGGTTGGGGAACAGGCCGGCCTTCTTGTCCTTGTCCGACGCCGGCGTGATCAGGTTCTGCAAAATCCTGTAGGCGTGATCGCCATCCAGAAACCGCGCCCACAGATTCAACTTCCACCCCATCGACCAGCCCGTCGCCGCATCGCCGCGGTAGATCAGCGACTGCTGCGCCGCCTTGAACAGGTCGGGCGTGCCGTACGCCGTGATCTCATATCCCGGGTAGACACCCCACAAGTGGGACTGGTGGCGATGATTGTTCTTTGGATCGTCCTTGTCTTCCAGCCACTCCTGCAACTGGCCGAACTTGCCGATCTGATTGGGCGCAATCTGCTTCCGCATCCCGTCGAGTTGATCCCGCAGAGCGGCATCCACGCCGAGTGTCTTCGCGGCCGCGATCACCTCCCCGAACAGGCTGCGCACGATCTGACGGTCCATCGTTGGACCCATCACCAGGCCGCCCTGCTCGGGAGAGTTGCTCGGTCCCGTGATCAGCAAGCCGGTCTTCGGGTCTTTCACCATCGCGTCCACAAAGAACAGGGCCGCCCCCTTCATCAGCGGATACGCGGTCTCGCGCAGAAACTGCTTGTCGCCCGTATAGAGGTACTGCTCCCAGAGGTGAGTGGAGAGCCACGCCCCGCCGGTCTCCCAAATCCCATGGTTCGACGCGTTGATCGGCGCCGTGCCGCGCCACAAATCGAAGTTGTGGTGCAGCACCCACCCTCGGGCGTTATAGTGCTCCTTCGCCGTGACCGCGCCCGCCATGGATAGGTCTTTCAGCGCGTCGAACAATGGCAGTTGGCACTCCGCGAGGTTAGCCACTCCGGAGGGCCAGTAGTTCATCTCAGTGTTGATGTTGTCGGTGTACTTGCTGTCCCAGGCGGGATTGTTCGACTCGTTCCAGAGCCCCTGCAGATTGGCCGGCTGTCCGCCCGGCCGGCTCGACCCGATCAGCAAGTACCGCCCGAACTGAAACACCAGGGCGACCAGCGATGGATCGCTGGCCGAGGCGAATTTGCGGATCCGCTCGTCGGTCGGAAGCTTCGCGGCCTCCGAAGCCCCCAGGTCCAGCGTGACCCGCCGGAAGAGCTTCTGATAATCCGCCAGATGTTCGGCGCGCAGCGCGGCGTAACCCTTGTTTCGGGCCGCGGACAGCGCCGCCTCGGCGCGCGCGTGCGGATCGGACGACACGTCCTTGTAGTTCTTAAAGTTGGTCGCGGCGGCCAGGAGGAGCGTGGCGCCAGCGGCATCGGGCAGGGCCGCATACTTCGCTTCATAGCGGATTGCGCCTTCGGGAATGCCGCCAGCGATCGAATCGGCGGTGGCCGTGGCTTCGTGCGCAGCCTTGAGGCGCGGGGTATATTTGCCCCCCGTCAGGCGCACCACAATCACATTCGACGGGTAGTCTGCGAACACTTCCCGCTGGTACGGCGTCCCCCGGAACGTGTACTGCACCGTCACAATTCCGGTGTCCAGATCCAATTCCCGGCGGTAATCCTTCACTTCGGCCGGCACGACGCCCGGGAAGTCGAGCTCGAGGTCGCCGAGCGCCTGGTACGCTTTCTGCCGCACCGGCACGCTCATGAACTCGTTCATGGCGAGATCTTCCGCTTCCTTCTGCCTGCCAGCCCATAGAAGCTCACGGATCTTCCCCAGCGACTGGTAGGCGCCGGGATGCGCGTAGTCGTGCGGCTCTCCCGTCCAGACGGTGGTCTCGTTGAACTGGATGCGTTCGTGGTCGATACCGCCGAAGACCATTGCGCCCAGGCGGCCATTGCCGACGGGCAGGGCTTCCACCCACAGGTTCGCCGGCTGGCGATACCACAGGGTTAGCGGAGATTGAGCAGGCACCGCGGACGCGGCCGCCGCGAAGAGAAGAAGCAGTTTCATGTGATGGGGCAGGCCCGAACCTGCCCCACCAGATTAACTCTTTAACGCTACCGGGGCCAAATCGCGGCTCGCGATCACCCGGTCGATCATGCCATACTGCACGGCCTGCTCCGGTTCCATGATGTAGTCGCGGTCGACGTCTTTCGCCACCCGGTCGATCGGCTGCCCGGTCGCATCGGCCAGCATCGAGTTCAGGATCTCCCGCATACGCAGGATTTCACGGGCATAAATATCGATGTCCGCCGCCTGCCCGGCCAAACCTTGCATCGAAGGCTGGTGAATCATGATGCGCGAGTTCGGCAGGCTGAAGCGCTTGCCCTTGGCGCCTTTGGCCAGGAGCACGGCGGCCATCGAAGCGGCCTGTCCTACACAAATCGTCACGATATCCGGCCGGATGAAGGCCATCGTGTCGAGAATCGCCAGTCCGGCGGTGATCGATCCGCCCGGCGAGTTGATGTAGATGGAAATGTCCTTTTCGGGATCTTCGGCTTCCAGGAACAGCAACTGGGCGATGATGAGGTTAGCCACCTGATCATCGATGGGTGTCCCCAGGAAGATAATGTTCTCTTTCAGCAGTCGGGAATAGATGTCGTACGCACGTTCGCCCCGGGAAGTCTGTTCGACCACCATCGGGACCAGGACTGATTGGCCCATCGAGCCTCCGATTATTGAGATGCGGTCCCCACCCGCTCGGATGCGGGTTAGGCCCGTTTGGCGGTAACCGGCCGCTTGCCCTTGCGCTGTTTGGTCATCGCTATGGCCTTTTTCTTCTGTTCTAGCGCCTTGGCAAGGTCGGCGATGGTGTTCCGCCCCAGATAATCCATGATACGCGAACGGAGGTTAATCCAGCTATCGTGCATCGAACAAGGCATCTCGTCCGAGCACTCGGATAGTCCGCTGGCGCACTGCTGATAGGGGGCAAGCCCGTCCAGCGCCTCCACAATATCGAGCAGCCGAATCTCCGACGGTTCCACCCGCAGGGCGAATCCGCCGGTCGGACCCTTGCTGGACCGGAGCAGTCCCTTGCGGGCAAGCTGCTGAAGAATTTTGGCCAAGAAGTGGGCAGGGATGTCCTCCTGCTCCGCAATGTTCTTGACCATGGCATATTTGCCTTCGGGCACCTGGGCCAGGTGCACAAAAGCTCGAATCGCGTACTCGGCCGAGCGAGAATAGATCATTCAATTCCCCCGCATAAAATCGGAGTAAAGCTACTTCGTTATCTTAAAATGGTTTCGGACTCCACCGCAAGCCCATTGTTTTCGGCATAATTCCCGTTTCGGTCGCTCGCCGGCTTCCCCCCGCCGAATCACATCCTCACCTCCACGGTGCTTCCCCCAATTACCGCCTCCCGCGAGGAGCTCTCCCCGGACACCTTTACCACCACCCGCCGCTCCTCCCGCGTTCCCGACCGTATCGTCAATCTCCGACTCCGGTCGTGCCACGAGAAGTTCACGCGCGTGAAAGCGCCCTTACGGAAATCGAAGCTGCGCCCGTCGTCCTCGTACAACGGAAACGCGCCGTCCGCGCCCGGATGCGCCCAAATCGTCAGCGGCGCGTCCGATTTCTCGCCCGTATGCTGTTTTACCGGCCCCATCGGAATCACCGCGCCAGCCCGCACGTACAGCGGGATGGTCGCCAGATCGACGTTCCTGGTCACCTCGTGCCCGCCTTCGATCCGCTCCTGCGTCCAGAAATCGTGCCAGACGCCCTTCGGCAGGTACACGGTCCGCGACGTCGCCCCCTTTTCCACCACCGGCGCCACCAGCAGGTCGCGCCCGAACAGGTACTGGTCGCCGCGCGCGACCGCCGCCGCGTCGTCCGGATAATGCAGCCACAGGGCGCGGATGATCGGAATTCCGGTCTCGCACGTCTCCTTTACCGCCGAGTACAAATACGGCATCAACCGGTAGCGCAGCTCCAGGAACTTCTTGCAGACCGGCTCCACCGCCGGATTGTGCAGCTCCGCCGGGTCGGGATTGTAGTTCGCGACCTCCGGCACTCCCATCTCTCCCGTGTTCCATCCCCATGGCAGCCGCAGCCGCCAGTTTCGGCCATGCGATCGGAACAGCGGGCAGAACGCCGCGAACTGGAACCACCTCACGTACAGCTCCCCCGTCAGGTCGCGCGTAGGTATGAATCCCGCGATGTCCGTTCCCCAATACGGAATTCCGCTCAGCCCCGCGTTGATCCCCGCCGGCACGTGCGTCTTCAGCGTCTCCCACGTCGATTGCACGTCCCCCGACCATAGGAACGACGCATACCGTTGCATCCCCGCATATCCATTGCGATGCAGCGCGTATACGCGTTCGTTCGGCCGGTACGTCTGGTGCCCGTCGAAGTACATCCGGTTCCGCGCCAGCCGCGACGGCGCGTCCAGCCCGTCGCCCTGGTCCGGCCACCAGCCGTCGACGCCGAGATCGAAGAGCGGCTTGTGGGAAGGCCAGTAGCAGCTCGCCTGCCGGTCCGGCGGCCATCGCCCGTCAGGAGTGCGCCCACTGGGCAGAGGCGCCGCCGTGCAGGCGTCGGCCACCGTCCCTGTTACGTGCCGCCCCTCGATTACTGTGTGCAGCACCACCTTCATGTTTTCCGCGTGCAGCTCCTCGATCGCCCGCTTCGGGTCGGGAAACGCCTTCGCGTTCCACTCGAACTCGCCATTGTGCGTGTTCCAGCCGTTGGGACAGAAATCGGTCCCGAGATAGATCATCGCGTCGCACGGCAGCCCCTTGCGCCGGAACGTCCGCGCCTCCTCCACGATCTCCTGCGGCGGTCCCAGCGTGCGGTGCGACTGCTGGTACCCGAACGACCACAACGGCGGCATTTCCGGGTACCCCGTGATCTTGGCGTACTCGGCCAGGACCTCGGCCGGCTCATGCCAGCTCATCACAAACACGTCCAGCGGCAGCGCGGCCGCCGGCTTGACGATCCCCTCTTTGCCCGTGAGATCGAACGCGCCCAGCGGCTGGTGCAGGAACATCGCCCACCCCGACGTCCCGATGACTAATTGGATCGGCACCTTCCCGCCGTGGGTGCCCAGCCGGTACCCGCCCTGTCCGCTCACCATGCGGTCGACATTCCCTCGCCGGTCAAATTGCGGCCCGCCCGCCCCCATGCCCAGCACAGGCCGGTCGTCCAGCCGGAAAGCGATCTTGCCGTCCGCGATGCGCAGTTCCTGCACCACGCGGCCGCCCTTGGCCTCGACCCGGATCGTCAGCGGAGAAGGCGCGAGTGTCACCGACAGCTCGCCGCTCTTCACCGTGCCGCGAAGCCGCATGGGCGTTCCCCAGTTTTCCCGGACCAGCGCCCCATCCGCTGCGATCGAACCCGGCTGGACGCAGATCCGCACCGTCCGCGCGCTCACCGTCGAGGCCGTCGCCTCCACGTCCTGCTGTGCATGGACAGCGCCCGCGGCGATCGTGCCGAGAGCCTGACGGCGAGTCATGGGTTTCATTAGGGAAAGCTTAGCGGATTTCGCGGATGTGGTTCGCTCTTCACCTTGGTTGACGGCGGCCTGGTCGCGCTAAGATCCTGCCGGTGGGCCGTTTGTAATCAGACTTGGGCCCTAAGGTGTCTTCCCCCCAGGTCCCTCCAGGTAAATTTGGCGAGATATGAAATAAGAGGTTGAGGTTTAAAAGACTTAAAAGGTGATATAGAGTTGGGTTTGCTGCTCTGAGTCTACCCGACAGAAAACCTCATTTTGTGGCGTGCTGGGGATGCATGCACTCCGCCAGGAATTCCCGCCAGAGAGTGTCCAAGGGCGCGCCGCAGTGGCGCTGAAAGAGCATTGCGCTGTAATGGCGCTGGTTGAGCGCGATATTCAGCTTTCGGACGATGTCCTTGTCCTTGTATGTTTCCAGCCAGAGCAGGAATGCGGAGGCCACCGTATAGCCATGCCGGTACCCCTTGCCGGCCGGGACTTTGCGCGCGCGCAAAGCCCCATCAGGCCGGAGTTTACCCTCCTGCAGCCCGTACAAATACGGAATCGTGTCCGTATAGCCGAACAGGTAACCGTCCTTGTCCAGCCGCAGCTTCGGCTCATTGGTCTTCGTGAAATACGTGTACGTAATGTAGTCCGCGATTCCTTCACCCAGCCACTCCGGTGCGTTCGCTCGGGAGAACCTGATCTGAAAGAAACAGGGAATGGCGCGCCAGCCGTTGCACTGCAAACGCAACGCATAGTCCTGCACAACGTGCGTCAGCTCATGAATCACGACGGCGCGATAGTCCAGCTCGTGAGGCTGCTTCACCCACTGCGAGGAAATGTGAACAATATTGAAGTTGGCGACTCCCGCGAGTTTCTGCTCGCCGAAGACGAGCCGGATATCGCGGTAAGGAAAGGAATGGTCTGTTCCGAACAGCAGCTCCTGAATCTTTGGAAACCACTCCTCAGACACCGCGAGGCTCCCCTTGGCATACTCGGCAACCGCGGAATCCGTGAATTCGACCGAGAATCGGGGCGATCCCGCCGCGGCGGCCGGCAATATGGGAGTCGCGAACAGCGCCACGACGAAGACTCCGGCACATAGGTTCATGGCTAGCGCGATTATAGAGCATTTAAAACCTGTTTGTCTTTATTTGGGACGCCGGCAGCGACCCAGCGATTCCGCGCCTTTTTGCGTCAAAATTGACCCGAGGGGTTCACATGAGGAACTGGGTATGCATCCTGCTCTTTACGGCCGTGATTCCGTGCTCCGGCCAAACCGCCTTCGAGGTCGCCTCCATCAAACCGACGAAGCACGGCAGAGACGCAGAGGGCCTTTCCGTCTCCTTGGATCCCGAGGCGCGCAGTCCCGGGACTTTCGTCGTCATCAACAATTCCCTGGATGAATTGATCCGTTGGGCGTACCGGCTCAAGGAATATCAGGTGTCCGGTCCCAAATGGCTCACTGACGACTCCGAATCGTTCGACATCGAGGCAAAGATGCCGCCGGGCGCCACGAAAGCGCTCCAGCGGCTGATGTTGCGAGCGCTGTTGGAAGACCGGTTCAAGCTCGCCTTCCACCGCGAGACCAAAGTGCTCCCCGTTTACGAGTTACTGGTTGCCAAGGGCGGACCCAAGGTCGACCCCGCCAAGCCGGGGGCGAAAACCGGTCTGTCGTACGAAGGAAAGTTCTGGTCGACATTGAAGTCGGAGAATACTACCGCGGCCGAATTCGCCGACTTTCTCTCCGGCCGGCTGCGGCGTCCCGTGATCGATAAGACCGGTGTCGCCACCCGATTCGCCGTCAACCTCGAATACCGGATCGACGAAAGCGACACCTCGCACCCCACTCTGATGGGAGCACTTCAGGAGAAGATGGGGCTCACCTTGAGGACGTCCAAAGGGCCCGTCGAAATCCTGGTGATCGATCACATCGAAAAGTCGCCGTCCGAGAACTAGCCCTTCCTTCGCCCGGGCGGAGGCACATAGTGGAAGTGGATCAGGAAGATCCTCTCGCCCTTACCGTGTTTCGAGACCTTGAGCAGATCGATCACGCCAAGGAAGCCCGATTCTCGCGCCAACTGTGGAGTGATATCCGGCAAACCGATCGGCGTGATCGAATCCACTTCGATTTCCCCTTCCTCCATTTGATACCGCCCGCCAACATGCACATGAGGTCGCGTCCAGATTCGGACGGTGCAGGTGATCTCTCCGCGACGAACGCCTTCGCGAAGGCGTTTAGCGAACTGCATCCGGAAAGTCTACACGCGATTCTCCTTGGAGCGCAAACTGCGCTAGGATCGCATTCATGCCGCGGGATGAAACGGCACACCTGAACTTGTGGAGGCGGCGGCTCGGCCGCGTGGAGGAATCCACGTGGTCGCAGACCTGGCTCGAAACCCTGGTGTTGGCCGACAATGACCTGTCCGAAGTGTCCGAGCGGATTGGCGGCTTGAAAAAACTTCGCATGCTCGACCTGGGCCACAACAATCTGACCCGCGTGCCTGACGCCTTGGGCGACCTGGAGGCGCTCACCGATTTTCTGTACCTTCACGACAACCGGCTGAGCTCTCTGCCGAAGTCGCTGGAGCGTCTCGCGAAGCTGCGCTACCTGAACATCAGTGAAAACTCCTTCGAGGCGTTGCCGGAGTGCGTCCTTGGCATGCAGGGCCTGGTCGAGCTGAGGGTTTCGGCCAATCGACTCCCGGCGCTGCCCGAGTGGCTGGGGCGGCTGTCCCGTTTGCGGGAGTTGCACCTCAGAAACAATCTACTGACCACCTTGCCGGAGTCGGTTGGGACGCTGCGCGAACTGCGACAGATCGACCTCCGTGGCAACCCGGTGCGTCATTTGCCTGAAGTCATCGCCGAGTTGCCTCGACTGGACAAACTGGACTTGCGGTGGGTGACCACGCTGGCGCCTCCGGCATGGCTTTCGATGCTGGAAGCCCGCGGGTGCGCGGTTTACATGTGACGTGGCTGTTACGGAATCACAAGCCTGATTATCCGGAAAGTGATAGAGTGAGGTCGTGCGAATTCACACGCACGTTGCGATCTTGCTGGTGTCCCTGGCAACTCTCTCGTACGGAGGCCTCACCCAGGAGCAATTTCGCGCCGACCTGCAGTATGTTGTGAGCCAGCTGCCCGCGGCGCATCCCAACCTGTTTTTCTCGACACCCGCAAGCGCGTTTTATGCCGCGGCGGACCGGCTGGACGCTGATATTCCGCAGCTCTCCACCGAACAGTTCTACACGCGCCTGAGCGCTCTCGTAGCGGTGGTCCATGACCCACACACGAGGCTGTGGCTCGAAGGTTCAACGGCAGCCGCTTTGGGATTTGGCCGGTTACCGGTCGAGTTCCGGTATTTCGCCGACGGCGTTTTTGTCGTTTCCGCGCCGGCCAGCCAGTCCTTTTTGAACGGGGCGCGGCTGGTCCGCGTCGGAGATACGACGGCCGCAGACGTCTTTACCCTTTTGGAGCCTGTGGTCGCGCACGAAAACGCTTCGGGCCTGCGCGTCGAGGTGGCATCGCTTCTCTCAAATAGCGGCGTGTTGCGCGGAGTTGGCGTGGCGCCCGCGCAGGGGCCGATTCCGTTCGACTTTCAATTGCGCTCGGGCGAGCAGGTAACGGTCGCGATTTCGACCGCCAATTCGGTTCTGGCGCCCTCTGTCAGCGAGAGTGACGGCTTCATAGGACCGCTGCTGGATCACGCCAGCGAGAACTATTGGTCCGCATACTGGGGATTTGCGCGAACGGTGTACGTGCGGTATGCGCAATGCGTTGAGATGCCGGATCGTCCTGCCAGCGTGTTCGCGGCGGGCACGCTCGGGCTGCTCGACAACAATCCGGTCGACACACTGGTTATCGATCTGCGGGCAAACGGGGGTGGTTCCGAGTCCATAACCATTCCGCTGACGATCGGACTTGTGCAGAGGATCAACACATTGCGCACCAACCCGCGATTTCGCGTCTACACGATGGTGGACGGTGGAACAGAATCAGCGGCTATGAATACTGCCGCGGACCTGAAGTACAGCGTGATTCCACCGGGAATGACCATCCTCGGCAAGGCAGGCGCCCCTGGGGTGAACGCCATCCTCGCCGGGGAACCGACCGGCGGCAAGCCGGGTTATTACGGAGGAGTGAACAGTCTGACTCTGCCGCAATCGCGTTTGAGCCTTCGGTCTTCGACCACTCGTACTCCACCCTTCGACGGCATACCGCAAGAAGATTCCGTGTATCCGGACCTGGCTGTGTACTCCCGTTCGACCGACTATTTTGCGCGGCACGATCCGGTTCTGGCGGCTGCTTTGGCCCATGCCCTGCCTCCCCCAATCGCCCCGGCCGGCCCCGCGATCGTGCTGAACGCAGCCAGCCTTCGGCACGAGACCGGCATCGCGCCTGGATCGTTCGCGTCGGCTTTCGGTAGTTTTCCGGCGGGGAATCTGACGCTGACGGTCAACGGAAGGAGCGCGCAAACGCTGGCCGCGACACCCCACCAAATCAATTTCATTGTCCCGACCGGCACACCTGCCGGCCCAGCGACCCTGGAAGTGCATGCGGAATCGGCTGTAGTGTCCGACGGACTGTTCCAAGCGACTCCGGCGGGGCCCGGGCTGTTTGTCACCGACGCCGCCAACAGCAGCCAGCCCGGCGCCGTCCTGAACGAGAACAATACGTGGAATACCGCTGCTGCGCCAGCCCCGCGTGGATCCGTGGTGCAGCTTTTCGCCACCGGGAGCGGTCCGCTGGACTCGTCGACCGGCGCGCCGGTCTCCGTCTGGATCGCCAATCGACCGGCCGAGATTCTCTTCAGCGGAGTCGCGCCCGGAATTCCGGGGCTCTGGCAAATCAATGCCCGCGTCCCGGACGATGCGGCAATCAGAGGACAGGCGCCGGTGTTCATTTCGGCCGAGGGCTATGTGAGCAATGGCGTGACGATCTTCGTTACCGGTCCGCTCCCGTAGCGTGGCTGCTCCTCCCCGGGGGATAGCCTCCGTCGGTAGATCCATGAGAAGAATATGCGTGATAGCGGCACTGGCCGCGCTCCTCATCCGGCCGGCTGCCTTTGGACAAACCACGAGAGTGGTGGCGACGTCGCGATCCCAGCGGATCCGGCTCAACCCCGTGACACCTCTGACGGCTGCGACCCTCGCTCACCCGCCCGCCGCCGATCGGCCCTGGGTGCGATTGAACATGCCCGCAACGGCGGACCCCGCCGAACTCAAGACAGAGATCCGCGAGTTGCAGGGAAACGGCATCGCCGGCGTCGAGGTGGGTCAGGGCGCCTTCCCTATAACGATCAACTCGTGGCCTTGCTGACGGCCGCGAATCAGTATGGGATCAAGGTGAGCCTCACCTCAGTCCCGAATGGGAGCCGATGCAATCCGATCGGCGGCGTATTCCGTACAATAGGTGTTCCTGGAAGGAATCAAAAGGAGAAGAAACGATGCTCGGTGAACTGATCTATGAGGGAAGCGGCAAGAGAATTGTCCGGCGAGTTCTGTCGACTGAGCCAACCAAGGTGGAAGTCACCTTCGAAGGAGGCGGCAAGATCCTCGGTGTGGACGCGATGGAGATCGGGACGTACACGTCAACGATCCGGCCGGACGGCTCGATTTACGGCGAAGGTCAGGGTGTTGTGATGACCGCGGAAGGCGAAGCGATCTCGTGGAAGGGCGCCGGCGCTGGGGTTTTCAAGGAGCGGGGCGCGGTCAGCTATCGCGGTGCGGTTTACTATCAGACCGCGTCGGCGAAGATGGCGCGGCTCAATTCGTTGGCGGGAGTTTTCGAATTCGAGTCGGATGAGAACGGGAACACGCAGAGCAAGATCTGGGAGTGGAAGTAGGCACTGGCGCGCCCGGGAGTGAACCCGGCAGACGCTTCCCGAGATCTTTTCCATTTGCGAGTTTAGGGTATGATTATTTCGGTAATCATTTGTGTCACCCGAAGTGGATCCGGCTGGGGCTGCTTGCCCGCGCGGCGCATCTAGCCGGATTTTTTCCGCCAACCTGCTCTTCCTGATCTCGATGGTTCTGATCGTGACGGCAGGCGGCGCCGCGCAAGTATGGCGGGCGTGGCCGGGGCTGATTCTCACGGAGCTCTTCTGTATTCTCCTGCCCGCGTGGTGGTTCGCACGGCGAACGGGGTCCACGGCGGAGGCGCTTCGCCTGAAGTGGGTTGGCGTCGCGCCGTGCGCCGTAGGCTTGCTCACGGGACTCAGCGCGTTCCCGCTGGCCGCGCTTGCCGATGCTTTGGTCAGGAACCTTTTGGGCTATCGTTTGTCGATTCCCGAATCATTCTGGCCGGCGGGCCCGGGCAGTACAGCGGTTTATGTGCTGGCCTCGGTCGTTATGGCTCCGTTTTGCGAAGAAATGGTGTTCCGCGGATACATCCTGGGCGCATACGAACGCGCCGGATGGGCGCCGCGGAACGCAATCCTTCTGGTGGCGGGGTTATTCACGGCGTGGCACCTCTCTCCTTCGCGCGCGCCAGCGGTGGCCGTCTTCGCCCTGCTCGTGACGTATCTGGCCTGGCGCACGGGCTCGGTCTGGCCATCCGTCGGCGGTCACCTCGGGGCCAATGGGACGGCCGCGCTGCTGATGATTTTCAGGGCCCGGTTGCCGGCCGACGAACCGGGCATTCGGCAACTGCTGGTGGCGGCGATTCCGGCGGCGGCGGTTACGATCTTGTGCCTGCGGTGGGTTGCGCGCCGGCATGCGGCGCATCCTCCTGTCACGCCTTCCCCGGTGGGGCCGCAGTGGTGGCCGCTGTACGTCGCAACGATCATCGTTGTTGTTGCCGGTGGCGCGGAGATCGCCGTCCAGACCACCGGGGGCGCGCAGGCGAACGCGGGCGTGGCGGTGGAAGCTCCGTGGACGGCGCAGCGCAATCTCGCGTACGAGATTTATGGCCCTCCAGGACGGATCGGCGAAGCGGATTACCATCTGATCGATCAGGGCGCGGCTGGATGGCTGTTATCCGGCACAGCGGAATTTCGGGCGGCCAACGCGATGACAGGTTCGCCAATGAAAATCCGGTTCGACGCTTCCTGGGATCGTAAGAGCATGGTGTTGCGCAGGTTCTTCGGCGAAGTCACGCGCGGCGATCGGAAAGAGCCGTTCCGCTATGAGGAAGCCGCGCCAGTCCGCCAGGAGTCTCGGCTCTCCGCCGGGTTTTACAGCCCGTATGAACTCCCGTGGCGGCTTTCGGCGGTGCTGGCGCCGCGCGGTCGGTCCGTAAGATGGCACTCCGCGGTGAATCTCTGGCACGCCCCGCTGGAGGGGCAGTCATCCCGGCGCACTGTGACCATGGAGCTGGACCCGGAGGTGGAAACCACGCGTCGTCCCGCAGGCGTGTTCCGCACCGTGCGGTTGGCCATGGGGCCGGAGACCAGGATGTTGTACGACGTGAAGGCGCCGTACACCGTCGTTGAATACCGCGTCGACGGCGTGGTGTGGACGCTGTCGGCGCGCGAGCCGATCCCCGTAGTACAATAGAAGTACTCCCTTGCTTTCCCTCAACAATATTTCCATGCGCTACGGCGCCCGTACGCTTTTCGAAGACGTTACGTGCACCTTTCTGCCCGGCCGGCGGTACGCCATCAGCGGACCCAATGGCGCGGGCAAAT
The DNA here is from genome assembly GCA_964608645.1 of uncultured Solibacteraceae bacterium. Taxonomy (GTDB): domain Bacteria; phylum Acidobacteriota; class Terriglobia; order Bryobacterales; family Bryobacteraceae; genus CAZSQK01. The sequence continues at coordinate 16,260 of CAZSQK010000028.1, forward strand.
CGACCCTGATGAAGATCCTCACCGGCGAACTCGAGCCGTCAAAGGGGTCGGTCACGCGGCCGAAGAAATTCGGCGTGCTCCGGCAGGACCAGTTCGCCTTCGACGAGTATCGCGTCATCGACACCGTGATCATGGGCAATGCGCCGCTTTGGAAGGCGCTGGCGGAGCGCGACGCGCTTTACGCGAAGCCCTATGAAGAGCTGACGGAAGAAGATGGCATGCGCCTGGGCGAGCTGGAGGGCATCGTCGGGGAAGAGGGCGGGTACACCGCCGAAGCTGATGCGGCCACGCTGCTCGACGGGCTCGGGGTCGACGATTCCCTGCACGAGCGGCGCATGGGCGAGTTGCAGGGCGGGCAGAAGGTCCGAATCCTGCTGGCACAGGCCCTCTTCGGGAGCCCGCCGGCGTTGCTGCTCGACGAGCCTACCAACCACCTCGACCTCGACTCCGTCCATTGGCTGCAGGACTACCTGTGCGAGTACAACGGCGTGCTGATCGTGATCTCGCACGATCGCCACTTCCTCAATAGCGTCTGCACACATGTCGCGGATATCGATTACGAGACGGTCATTCTCTACACCGGCGGGTACGACGACATGGTGCTGGCCAAGACGCAGATTCGCTCCCGCATCGAGGCCAACAACGCGCAGCGCGAGAAGAAGATCGCGCAGTTGAACGAGTTCATCGCGCGGTTCTCGGCGGGGACGCGCTCGAGCCAGGTGATGTCGCGCAAGAAGGAGGTCGAACGGCTGCAGACTTCCGACCTCGCGAAATCGAACATCCAGCGGCCTTACATCCGCTTCACGATGAACCGGCAGTCGGGGCGGCATCCCCTCGAGATCAAGGGATTGGCGAAGTCGTACGGCGATCTTCAGGTGATCGACGGTTTCACGGCGAGCGTTTCGCGCGGCGAGAAGGTCGCGCTGATGGGGCGCAACGGGGCGGGGAAGACGACGCTGCTGAGATCGCTGCTGCGCACGGCGCCGGGGCACGACGAGCCGTTCGACGTCGACGCCGGGCTGGTGGTGTGGGGTCACGAGGTGGCCATCGGCTACTTCGCGCAGGATCACACCGATTCGATTGCGAAGAACACGACGGTCATCGAGTGGCTGCACGGGTTCGATCCGCAGGCCTCGCAGGAGGAACTGCGCGGGCTGCTGGGGCAGATGCTGTTCAGCGGCGAAGACGCCACCAAGCCCACCAAGGCTTTGTCCGGGGGCGAGGCGGCGCGGCTGCTGTTCTGCCGGCTGATGCTGCAGAAACCTAACGTGCTGGTGCTCGACGAACCGACCAACCACCTCGATCTGGAGGCGATCAATGCACTGAACATCGCGCTGCAGAAATACGAAGGCACGGTGCTGCTGGTGAGCCACGATCACGACCTGGTAGAGGAAGTCGCCACCCGGATCTGGCACTTCGAGGGCGGCAACATCGAGGACTTCAAGGGGCCATACGAGGAGCACGTGGCGGCGGCGGCGCAGGAAAAGGCTTCATAGCAGCGAATTCCACTGGTAATCTGGTGGCGTGAAAACGCTGTCCCGTGGACGCCGTGTGGCCCTAATCGCGCTGACGATCGCGGTCGTGCTGCCGGTGGGCGGCGCCATCTACCAAGCTCTCTGCGCGCGGAACGAGGCCGTCCGCTTCCCGCCGTCCGGCCGGCTGATCCGGATTGCGGATGGCTCGGTTACGCGGCGCCTCCACCTGGTCTGTCTCGGGGAAGGCGAGCCCACGGTCATCTTCGAGCCGGGCGCGTTCAACACATCCCTGAGTTTCGAGGCCGCTCGGCTGGAAGTGAGCCGCCACACCCGCGTTTGTTCCTACGATCGGGTAGGCATGGGGTGGAGCGATCCGGGCCCGGAGACGATCCCGGCGGGGCTGCTCGCCGGCGATCTGGAGCGTCTGACGGCGCAAGCGCATTTGCAGCCGCCGTTCCTGCTCGTGCCATCGTCCATGGGTGGACTTACCGTCGAGTTGTTTGCGCGGCGTCACCCCGATCAAGTTGCCGGGTTGGTCTTTTCCGATGCGGCGAATAGCGCGATGCTCGGCCCGATCGCGGGCCGCTTCAGCTCCATGCAGCTCTTATCGGTCTGCCTGGTGAAACCAGCCGCACGATTCGGATTGCTTCGTTTACTCGATCCCTTCGGCCTGCGCAAGGAGGGGTCGGAAGCGGCTGCGCGGTCGATCTCCCGGCTATATCGCGTGGAACCCGCGCAGACCATCTGCGGCGTGGTGCGCGGGTTAGGAACCACCATGCAGGAGTTCGCCGCGGCGGTGCCGCTTGCGCCCGACATACCGCTGCTGGTGCTCATCCATGAAACGTCCGGCGGCTTTCTGCCGTCGAGGCTCGCCAACTACCGCTTTCTGGCGGATCGGATAGGGGCTTTCGATCGCGAGTGGCTGCGCCTGCAGCAGGAATTCGCGCGTCAATCCCGGCGGGGAAGCTGGCGCGTCGTTCCGGGGAGCGATCATCTGATTGCCGCCGGACAGCCGCATGCGGTGGCGAGCTCAATCCTCGAGATGCTGGAGGATATCCGCGCCAGGCGGTGAGAGCCGCTACCTGCCCATGTACTTGTCGTAGAGACGGGTCTGCTTGTTGGAGAGCTCGATCTCCTTGCCCTTGATGTAGACGTGCTCGACCTTGGTGCGGACGTCGAGCGGGTCGCCGTTGGTCACCAGGAGGTCCGCCCATTTTCCCTTTTCCACGGAGCCTAGAGTCGCCCCTTGCCCCCAGATTTCGGCGGGGTTGATCGTAACTGCTTTCAGCGCTTCTTCCTGCGGAAGGCCGAAGGCAACCGCGGCTGCGGCCTGGAACGGCAGGTTGCGGATGAACTCGTTGGTGAACGTGCCGAATGCGAACTTCACGCCCGCTTTGTAGAACTGGTTCGGCAGCGACATCGCGGCGTCATAGGAATCGTCTTCGCGGTCGGGGAGCGCCAGCACGCGGCCCAGCACGACCGGGATATTGCGCGATTTCAGCTCCGCGCCGATGTTGCCGACTTCGTGCGGGCCCATAATGACAATCTTCACGTGCTGCCGGTCCGCCATCTGGATGGCGTCGCGAATCGCTTCGGCGGTGGCGGCGGCAACGGCCACGGGGACCTTGCCGTCCAGGACCGGAATCATGGCGTCGAGTTTCAGGTCGGGCTTGAACCCCGCGGTGTTTCCCGCTTTGGCTGCTTTGTAGCGGCGAGCATCGTCGAAGAACTGGTTGATCTTCACGATCGTCTCGTCGTACGTGCGCCGGGCGTTGGCGGTCGTCGCGCCTGCCAGGTCCGGGGACAGGTCCGTCACGTCCGAGGGCACGGCGAAGCCGCCGCGTCCGCCGCGTCCGCCGATGCTCGGGAAATTGAGCTGCACCGCGGCCGACCGGCTGATTTCCATCTCTTCCCACGTATACCCGCTGGTGTGAATCAGCGCCGCCTGCCCGGAAATATGCTGGCGCGCGCCGCCGCCGCGTCCGCCCGCGCCCCCGCTGGGGCCGGGAAGCGTAATCGCGCTGGTGATTCCGTTGACTCGGACCGCGCCGAAATGCTCGCTCTCCGGGTTCACCGCGCTCAGGGCGCGAAGCTGCGGCATGAATTCGCCGAGCTCGCCGGTGTCCACCGACTCGCGCACGGCCGAAATCTCCTGGAGTCCGAGATTCGTCGCCGAATCGATCAGACCGGGATAGACGCGCAAACCCTTGCCTTCGAGAATCTTGATGCCTTTCGGCGGCACGAGCTTGGGACCGATGTCGGCGATCTTGCCGTCCTGGATCAGCACCGAAACGCCCGTCATCTCCTTGGCCGTCACGGGGTACACGTCGGCGTTGCGGATGAAAAACGTGTCGCCTTCCGCGGCCAGCCCAGCGAGCGAACACCCCAACAGGATTCCGAGTAATCTCATTGACCTCTCCCTCCGCGTCCGCCGCGGCCGGCGGCCGGCTGCGACTGCTTCAACTTCTCGATGAGCTTCTGCTTCTCCGCCGCCTTGACGGTCTGAGCGCTGACTTCCTTGTCGCGATCGAAGTAGACCTGCCCGTCGATCATCACCTTCTGCACTTTGGCGTAGTCCGAAAGCGGGTACTTGTCGTAGATCACGAGGTCCGCGTCCTTGCCGATGTCGATTGAGCCGACGCGGTTGTCGATGCCGAGCTGTTTCGCGGGATTCAGCGTGACCATGGCGAGCGCCTCGGTTTCCGTCGCGCCGCCGTATTTCATGGCCTTGGCCGCCTCAGTGTTGAGGTGACGCATCAGCTCGGCGTCATCGCTGTTGACGCTGGCGATTACACCTTTCTTGGTCATCAGGGCGGCGTTGTACGGGATGGCATCGGCCGCCTCGACCTTGTAGTCCCACCAGTCGCTGAAGGTCGAGCCGCCGGCTCCATGCGCGGCCATCTCTTTGGCGACCTTATACCCTTCGAGCACGTGCTGGAAGGTGCGGATCTTGAATCCGAACTCGTCGGCCACGCGGATCAGCATCAGAATCTCGTCGGCGCGATAGGAATGCGAATGCACAAAACGCTTGCCTTCGAGCACTTCCTTCAGCGCTTCCAGTTTCAGATCCTTGCGCGGGGGGATGGGATGTTCGCCCCTGGCGGCCTGGGCATTGTAGGCGTCCCATTCGGCCTTATAGACCTTGGCCTCGGTGAAGGCTTCGCGGATCACATCTTCGACGCCCATGCGGGTTGCCGGATAGCGGGCCGGTGTGGCGGGAGTGGTTGCGCCGCGCCCGCCGCCGACCGGATTCCCGGCGCGCTTCGGATTCTCGCCGAGCGCGAACTTGATGCCGGGAGTCGCGCCCTCGAAGATCATTTTCTGCGCGTCCGTGCCCCAGCGCATCTTCAAGACCAGCGTCTGCCCGCCGATCGAATTGGCCGAGCCGTGCAGAATATTCGCCGAGGTGACGCCGCCGGCGAGCGCACGGTAGATCGAGATGTCTTCGGGGTTGATGATGTCTTTGATATCGACCATCGACGAGACCGAGACGCTGCCCTCGTTGATGCCGCCGTCGCCCGCGATATGCGAGTGGCAGTCGATGATGCCGGGGATGACATACTGGCCGCCGGCGTCGATGATGGTCGCGCCGGCCGGCTCCATCACTTTTTCGCCGACCGCCGCGATCTTGCCGTCTTTGACGACGATGGATCCTTTCACCGTCCCGTGCGTCACGGTCATGATCGTGGCGTTGCGGATGACGATGCTCTGCGCGCAGAGCGGCGCCATTGCCGCCAGCGCCGCTACCAGCAACTGTTTCATTGATTCCCTCCCGGCGTGTCCGTCGTGAAGCCGCGACCGCCCGTGGCGTCGGCGGCCGGAGTGTACTTGCGGCCGTCCACGATCACCATTTCCACTTTGGTGGTGTTCTCGAAAAGGTCGCCCCGTGTGACCACGAGGTTGGCGATCTTGCCTTTCTCGATGCTGCCTACGCGGTCGGCGATCCGGTAGATTTCGGCCGGCGTCAGGGTCATCGCGCGCAAGGCTTCTTCGCGCGAGAGGCCCGCCTGGAGCGCCTTTTTCACGGCGGCGGCCAAATCGCGGGGGGTGTCAATGCCGTCGGAGTAGAGCGCGAATTTAACGCCCGCCTTTTGCAGCATGGCAGGCGCGGCGGGCGCGAGGTCATAGGTTTGCAACTGGCGCAGACTCTCATCTTCGAGGTGGACGTCGGGTCCTGTCTGCGGTGTGGGCCACTTGAGGCTCACCAACACTGGCAGGCCGGCCTTCTTCAATAACTCGACGGCCTCGGGGCGATAGCCTTCGCGGATTCCATAGAGCACCGCCGGCTGTTTCAACTCGGCGATGAAACGGATCATGCGGTCGATCTCCACCAACCGGTTCGCCGGGATCAGAATGCGCTTCGATTCGAGCACGCCTTCGAGCGCCCGGTCGCGGTCGGGACGCTCCATCCCGCGCGGATTCTTCGCGTAGGCGTCTTTGACGAGCTTGTAGTGGGCCGCGTCCAGATAGACCTGTCGCACGTACGAGATCATGCCCATCAGGGAGCCGGGGAAGCCGCCGCCCATGCCCCCGCCGAAGCCACCGCGCCCCAGGGCGATGTATTGCCCGACCGGCGATTCGACGATCATCTGCCCCGGCTTCTCGGCCGCGATCAAGTCGATGACGGCGCCCTGTCCGGCAAAGATGCCGCGCGTCGGGAAGGTGATGGCGGTGGTGACGCCGGCGCCGCGCACGGTTTCGATGCGGCGGTCGGTGGCTTGCAGTTCATCCGCGGCCAGCAGCCAACTGGTCGTTTGCGGCCGGTCCTCCGGGCCCATGGCGCGTGGTTGCGGAGTGGTGGGCGCCGCCAGCGCCGGCGTCGCCGTCGTGACGGCGGGAGTCGCTCCGCGTCCGGTGGTAGTTCCGCGTCCGGCGGTTGCCGTTGCCGGCACGGCTCCGGGCATGCCGACGGTGCTGAGCGCGTCGATCAGTCCGGGATAGACAGTGGCGCCTTCGCCATCGACCACCAGCGCCTCGGGCGGCACGGCGAGGTTCTCCCCGACCGCTTCGATCAAGCCATTGCGCACGATGACTGTGCCCTTGGCAATGGTTGGCCCGCTGACGGTGACTATTTTCGCGTTACGGATCGCAATGACAGGAGGAGCCTCCGCCAGGGCGCACCCGCACAACAGAAGCAGAGCTGCTGCGAGTCGTCTCATAGAAGTGATCGGATTATTATAGCGGGTTGCCGGCTTCGCCGCGGAAACCGTCACTCGCCGGGCCCGGCGGTGCTGCTCCGCTGCCCCAGGTTCAGCGCGAAGAAATCGCGGAGCACGCATTCGTCGATCGTGTTCATCTTGACCTGCAAACGGTCGAAGAATTCGTGCAGGCCGGATTGCAGGATCGGCTCGACCTGCGCATAGTCCAGCTCCGCGCGCAGGCGTCCGAGTTGCTGCTCGGATTCACAAGAGAAGGCTCCGGGGCGGGTACCGGTGATGGCATGCAGGGAGGCGTCGGCCACTCCCGTGCAATACCGCACAGCCCGGGGGAATTCGCCATCGAGCAGGAGGAACTCGACGATCCGTTCCGGGGAGATGCGGCCGTGCCGCTTGCGGTACATCTCGAAGGCGCTCACCGATTTCAGCAGAGCCGTCCATTGGATGTCGTCGTAAGGCGTGCCGACGTCGGTGAGGGAAGGCAGGAGGATGAAGTACTTCACGTCGAGAATGCGCGTGGTCTTGTCGGCGCGTTCCAGGCTGGCACCGAGCCGGATGAAGTGCCACGCCTCGTTGTGGGTCATGGTGCCATGCGTGATGCCATGAAACAGGTGGCAGGCCATGCGCACGCTTTGACAGAACTCCGGCAGGATCTCGGGAACGGTCTTCCGGCTTTCCGGCGCGATGAGGAGATGCAGGCTGTTGATCTGCTCCCACATTTCCGACGAAATCGTCTCGCGCACCGACCGCGCGTTTTCGCGGGCGGCGAGCACGCAGGAGCAGATCGAGTTGGGATTGCGGGCGTCGAAGGCGAGAAAGCGGACCACATTCTCGCGGGTGGGGACGCCATAGAGTTGTTGGAAGACTGCCCGATCGCCGGTGGTGTCGACGATCGGCTGCCATTGGTCGCTGTACCCTCGGGGGAGGTCGAGCATCAGGTTCTGATTGACGTCGAGGAAGCGCGCCACATTTTCGGCGCGTTCGATATAGCGGCCCATCCAGTAAACCGAGTCGGCTACGCGGCTGAGGAGAGGGCCAGGCGCGGCAATCATTGGCATTGCTGTTGGCCTCCCTGACCGGGAGCGAGCACCCAGGTGTCCTTGCTGCCGCCGCCCTGCGACGAATTCACCACCAGCGATCCCTTGGTCATGGCGACTCGGGTCAAGCCTCCGGGCACGACATAGATATCCTTGCCGTACAGCACATAGGGCCGGAGATCGACGTGGCGGCCTTCGAAATGATCATCCACGATGGTCGGGACGCGCGAGAGGGCGAGAGTCGGCTGCGCGATGAAGTTGCGCGGATTGGCCTCGATTTTCGCGGCGAATTCCTCGCGCTGCGCCGCCGTGGAGTGCGGCCCGACGAGCATGCCATACCCGCCCGACTCATTCGCGGATTTAACAACCAGATCGGCGAGGTGCTCGCGAACATACGCGCGGTCGCTGTCGCGCCAGCACAGGTACGTCGGCACGTTCGGCAGAATGGGGTCGGCGCCCTCGTAATAACGGATCATCTCCGGCACGTAGGCATAGATGACCTTGTCGTCGGCCACGCCGTTGCCGGGGGCATTGGCCAGCGCCACCTTCCCGGCGCGATAGGCGCCCATCAGCCCGGGGACGCCGAGGAGCGAATCGGCGCGGAACTCTTCGGGATCGAGGAAATCGTCGTCGATCCGGCGGTAGATGACGTCGATGCGCACGAGGCCTTTGGTGGTGCGCATGAAGACGCCACGATGATCTACGACGAGATCGCGGCCTTCCACGAGTTGAATGCCCATTTGCTGGGCCAGGAAACTGTGCTCGAAGTAGGCGGAGTTATAGATGCCGGGGGTGAGCAGCACAACCCGCGGATGGGGGACATTAGCCGGCGCAATCGATTCCAGCATCTCGAGCAGCCGGCCCGGGTATTCGCTGACCGGCCGCACCGACAAGCCCTGGAACACGGCAGGGAAGATGCGCTTCAGCACCTCCCGGTTTTCGAGCACGTAAGAGACGCCGGATGGGACGCGCAGGTTGTCCTCGAGGACATAATACTGGCCGTCGCGGTCGCGGACGAGGTCGGTGCCGGTGATGTGGCACCAGACCCTGCGCGGCGGCTTGAGGCCGTGACACTGCTTCCGGTACGAGACGGCGGAGAGGATGACCTCGCTCGGGATCGCGCCGTCCTTGAGTATTTTCTGGTCGTGATAGATATCGTCGATGAAGGCGTTGAGGGCGTGGATCCGCTGCTGCAGACCGCGCTCGACATAGCTCCATTCCTCCGCCGGGACGATCCGGGGAATCAGGTCGAACGGGAAGATGCGCTCAGTCCCAGCGGAATCGCCGTAGACGTTGAACGTGATCCCCATCTGGAGCAGGAGGCGTTCGGCGGCGTGTTTGTAGCGGAGGAGGTGGCCGTCGGTGAGGGATTCGACGGTGTCCAGCAAAAGACGGGCGTGTTGCCGGGGGCCGCCGTCGTCGTCGAACATCTCATCGTAGAACCCCTGCGTCTGGTATGACCCGAAGCGCATTTCGACCCCTCCCCATGGTGTCGCAACCGGCGCCCAAAACGGAAACCGTTTTATTTTATAGCCCCGATTTGTGTTTTCGATAGCATATGCTGCGCGGGCGTGAACGCGAGCCCGGAACCGGGGGAGCATGAACGACCCTTAACAACCCGGCCCCGCCGCCGCGCGTACTCAGTGTAGGAGGGGATCATGAGACAGGCAGTTCTGATTGGAGGATTCGTATTAGTATCGGGGGCGGCGCTCGCCGGCTGGTTACGGAAGCCCTCAGTGTCGGCTGATCCCGAGCCGGTTTATCAAGCCGCGACCTTGCCGTCCGCGGCTTATCAAACCCAGTCCTACCAGGCGCCGGCATATCAGTCCCAACCCGGCTACCAGGCGCCGGTGTATGCCAACCACCCGATTCCGGCGGACCCACACCGGCCGCTGAACGAATATGGAAACTACGAGCCTGCTCCGTACGGAAACTCACCTGCGCCGTATGCGGGTTCGCCCGCTCCTTATGCGAGTTCGGCAGTCTACCGGCGGCCCGTCGAGTGCCGGCGGGTGACATCCGCATTTGCGCCGGCCTCCTATTATGGATACGCCGAGCGTCCGGTCGTGCGCCGCAGAACTTACGCGCCCGAGAGCTACGGGTACGCGGAGAGGAGCACTGTGACCTATCGGCGGCCCCGGCCCTTCAGCCACTCTGTAGCGATTGTCGGCGGCAGCGCCGGCGCCGGAGCGGCTATTGGCGCGTTGGCAGGCGGTGGTAAGGGAGCGGGAATCGGAGCTCTGGCTGGTGGGGCGGCCGGACTAATCTATGACCGCCTGACCCATAATCGGTAGATCAGTGGCAATCGACTTGCTTGAACGTCAGGCAAGGAGATCCATGTCGCCAAGGACACTCATTCCAATCGGACTCGTTATCTGGTTGGCGGGCACGGCGGGTGCCGCCCGCCAACCCGGCGAGCCCTTCCGGCAGGGAATCAACTTCTTCACGAGAGAGCAGGACGTGCAACTGGGACGGGAAGTCGCCCAGGAGGTCCGTAAGAAGTATCCGGTATATCGCAACGCATTCGTGCAGGATTATGTGCGGCGCGTCGGGGATCGGTTGGCGTCGACGCCGGCGGCGCGGGAGAGCGGTTTCGCTTTCACGTTCACGGTGATGGACGGTAAGCAGGTGAACGCCTTTGCTCTGCCGGGCGGACCTATGTTTGTCTTGACCGGTCTCCTGAAGAACGTGGACAACGAAGCACAGCTTGCGGCGGCAATGGCCCACGAAATGTCGCACGTAATCCTCCGTCACGGGACCCACGAAGTGTCCAAAGCCAACATGGTCCGGCTTCCGGCGGTGCTGGCCGCGGAGGTGCTCGGGAACCGGTCGATTTTGACAACGCTGACGAATATGGGCGCGAATTCCTTCATTCTGAAGTTCTCGCGGGACGCCGAGAGCGAGGCCGACGCGCTGGGGTCGCACCTGATGGCGGAGGCCGGCTACGACCCCATGGAGATGGCGCGTCTGTTCAATAAGCTGCGATATGTAGGGGAGCAGGGCGATTCGCGGCTCGCGCAGTTTCTGTCCGACCATCCGAACCCGGGCAATCGGGAGCGGGCGATCGAAGCGGAAGTGGAGACGATGCCGCCGGGGCGCTATGGCGGCGAATCCGGCGACTTCGGACGTATGAAGGCGTCCGTGGGCTCGTTTGCCAGCGCCCGTCGTTAGCCGATCCATAATAGGGGACGATGCGATGGTTCGCCGTCCTCTCGCTGGCTTCGGCGGCGCAGGCCGCATTGATGCCGCTACCCGTGCGGATCAGCGGCGGCACGGGCCGATTGACGATCGACTCCACCTTTAACATCGGCAACGACGGCTGCCCGGCCGAGGCGATCGGGCGGTTTCGCATGCGGCTGGGGAGGCAGATTGGCGCCGAATTGACCGGCGGCGGTCCGGGGATCGCAATCACGTGCCGGCAGCCAGCGGCCGCGTGGCCTGCGCTTGGCGATGACGAATCGTACGTCCTGGATATCGGCGCGGAAGGGGCGCGTCTCGATGCGCCGGGCGCTACGGGCGTCCTGCGCGGGCTCGAGACGTTTTCGCAACTGGTTACGGAGGGGGCGGCGGGTTTCGAGGTTCCGGACGTGCGGATCGAAGACCGGCCCCGATTCCCGTGGCGCGGATTGATGCTCGATGTGGCGCGCCACTGGATGCCGCCGGCGGTGGTCAAACGCAATCTCGACGCGATGGCAGCGGTGAAGTTGAACGTCTTCCACTGGCATCTGTCGGACGACCAGGGTTTCCGCGTCGAAAGCAAGTTGTACCCGAGGCTTCACCTGCTGGGCTCCGACGGGAACTTCTATACGCAGGAGGAGGTGCGCGAGATCGTTACTTATGCGCGCGATCGTGGGATCCGCGTCGTGCCGGAGTTCGATATGCCGGGTCATACGACCGCGTGGTTCGTCGGAATGCCGGAGTTGGCTGCGGCGCCCGGGCCATATCAGATTGCACGCGCGTGGGGAGTGTTTCCGGCGGTGATGGCGATGGATCGCGAGGAAACCTACACGTTTCTGGACGGCTTTTTGGGGGAAATGGCGGAGATCTTTCCCGATTCCTATTTCCACATCGGCGGCGACGAAGTCGCGGACGCACAGGCTCGCGCGCTGCAGCCGGGCTTCAATCAGCGCGTGCAGGCGATCCTCCGACGGCACGGCAAGACGCTGGTGGGATGGGAAGAAGTGCGCGCGCCCGGGCTAGCGCCCGATGCGGTGGTGCAGGCATGGCGCAGCGGGGAATCGCTCGGCGAGGCAGTGGCGCAAGGCTATCGAGGCGTCCTTTCGCACGGCTACTACCTCGATTACCTGCTGCCTGCCGCCGCGCACTATGCGGTCGACCCGGGGAACGGAGAGGGCGTGCTGGGCGGAGAGGCCTGCATGTGGTCGGAGTACGTCGACGCCGAGACCGTGGATTCGCGGGTCTGGCCTCGTATGGCGGCGATCGCGGAGCGCTTCTGGTCGGCGAAGGACGTGCGCGATGCCGCTTCGATGTACGAGCGGCTCGACGAAGTCAGCCGCTGGCTGGAATGGACGGGGATTCAGCATCGCGCGGAGTACACCCCGCTGCTGGAGCGGGACGGAGCCCACGGGAGGCGCGTCAGAAGAGGTATTTCAGGCCGAATTGAATGAGACGGGGGGCCACAGCGGTTTGCGTAATGACGCCGAAGTTCGCGGTGCGGAAGGTGGTCCCAGGGTTGGCGAACTGCGGGTGATTCATGGCGTTGTAAAACTCGACGCGAAACGCCAATTCGGCGGCTTCGCGCAGGCCGCCGACGCGCGAACGCTTACCCAACGAAAAATCGACATTCACCTGGCCCGGCCCATTGAGGATGCCTTGGCCGGCGTTGCCGTAGCCTGACGAGCCATCGGCGCCCAATAGAGTGGGAGCACAGAGCGCCGCCGGGTCGAGCCAGCGATCCAGACGGGCCGTGACGCTGCCGGATGTCGCCAGAGAAGCGTAGGTTGCGCCGGGGCACATGGTGACGGTGGAGGTGGCGGCGCGGCCGTAGACGGTCCCGCCGTTCGGGTCGGTGAGCGTCATGGGGAGGCCGCTTTGCGCAAGGACGATGCCGGTCAGCGACCAGCCCTGGCTCAGTGCTTGCTGGACACGGGTCGATCCGGCGGGCAGCGGCAATTGCCAGTCGAAATTTGCGATCAGACGGTGGGTGCGGTCGAAGGCGGCGCGGGCTTTGTCGAGCGTAAGGTCGTTCTGATTGTTGAGGACGGTCACGTTGTTCTCGGATTTCGAGAATGTATAGGCAGCCTGAAAGGCGACGCCTTTCGACAACTGCTTGCGCAGCGTGGCCTGCATGCTGTGATACCAGGACGCGCCGGTGAACTCGCTGGTGACGAGTGCGGTTTGCGTCTCGCCAAGCACCGGCGCGCGGCGGGCGGCATTGGCCGAGGTGTTTTGGGTAATGCAGTGCGTGGCCACGCCGTCGTAGCCGCAGTTGACCGGCTGGCCAGCGGTGGCGAGGAGCGGCTGGTTGAGGCCGCGGGAGAGCAGCAGGTGGTCGCCATGCGAGCCCACGTAACCGAGATCGAGAGAGAGGTTGCGGAACAGCCGAATCTTCGCGGTCAGGTTCCACTGCTGGAGACGCGGGATCCGATAATCGGGGCCGGCGATGCGGTCGGAAAGCTGCGACGTGGGGGTGCGCGGCACGTATCCAAGCGTCGTGGTAGGGAAAGGCTTGGCAAAGGTCGAAAGATTGTTGCTGGAATCGGCGTTGGTGAAGCCCTGCGCGAATGGAGCCGAAGTAAATAGCGGCGCGGTCGCGGCGTTGCCGCTGAACGGCGGATTCTGGAAAAACCAGCCGTAGGCGCCGCCGACGACCACGCGGCCGCCCGCGCCGCGCGGTTGCCAGGCGAAGCCCAGGCGCGGGGCGAACTTGTCGTGTGGGGCGCCGCTCTCATAGAAGCTCTTCGACGCGCGGGCCACGACGCCGGGCGGCGGCGGTCCGAAGGGCTTGCCGGTGTATGGATTGACCAGGTTCGGATCGTAGTTCGCCGCGACCGTGTTGCCGGCCAGAGTCCCATCGGCCGGCGGAATGGCTGTCGCGCGCAACAGGGCCAGTGACACGTTGCCGATGGCGCCCGCCTGGTCGAGCGACGGTCCGATGTATTCCCAGCGCAGGCCCAGGTTCGCCGTAAAGCGGGCGTTCATCTTGATATCGTCCTGAACGAACGCGGCGCCGTAATAGCGGCGATAGCTATACTCGACTTCGCCATTCGGTCCGACGCCCTCGTTGGCCTGCACCGATTGGATATTGCTGCGTCCGGCCGGGCTCAGGTTTTCGGCCGCACTGAGCCCGACGAGGAGGTCTTCGAACGTTTGGAACGTGACCTTGCCGCGGGCGCCGCCGGTGTCGGCGCGATCGTTGTGCTGGCCGAGGAAGAAGCCGCCGCCGCGCAGGCGCTGCTTGCCGTGGACCCAGGAGAGATTGTCGGCCCAGGAGAGTGTGCGCGTTCCGAAATGGTTATCGTTGGGGTCCGACCCGAACAGGCGGAACGAGCCCAGGGACCCCAGGATCGTAATTTCCGGCGGCTGCGGAAAGAGCGGATCGACCGGAGTCATCCCGACCGCCGATGCGTCGGGCGTGCCGGCGCCGTGGGTGTCGGAGCGGTTGCGCGTGAAGGTCATCACGGCTTCGTTGACGGTGTTCGCGCCCGCCTGTGTCGTAAGGCGGACACTCGCCGCGACATCGGTGGCGGCGAGCGCCTGCGCCGCTCCAAAACCAGGGACAATGCCGGCGCCGGGGTAACCGCCGGGCGACCCGAAGGTGCGCAACTGATCGACCGTGGCCGCGAAGAGGCGGGTCGAAAGAGCGTTCTTCGGGGACACTGCGAAGTCGGTATTGCCGAGGAAGTGATGCTCGTTGTACGTCGACGGCATGCTGTAGGAGGAAAACCCGAGGCCGGCGTTCGATCCCGCGGTGAGGATCGTTTGCGGAGAAGGAATCAGATAGCGGCCGGCTCCGTCCTGCATCTGAAGGAGGCGCAGCGCGATGGGATTGACCGCCGCCGTGGCGGCAGTGCTTCGATTGTCGCAGTCGAGTTGCTTGCCGCCGGCGTAGGTCTGGTAGCGCGTGTCGGACGCATGGTTGGCGGGGCAGAACTGGGCGGCGATTGCCGCCGCGGACCGGTCGCCGGTCAATGCCGGCAGGATCAGGTTCGACACCGAAGTGTTGTCGAGCCCATTGACCTGCCTCGTTCCCTGATAGGAAGTGAAGAAGAAGAGCTTGTTGCGCTTCAAGGGTCCCCCGGACGTCGCTCCGAACTGGTTCTGCTTCAAGTTCGGCTTGGGCTGACCGGCGGCGTTGCGAAAGAACGCGTTGGCGTTGAAGACGTCGTTGCGCAGGAATTCCCACAGATTGCCGTGCACCGTGTTCTCGCCCCGGCGGGTCATGAGATTCGTATTCGGAACCATAGCGCCGAACATGGCGTCGTTCTGCGAAGTCTGAATCTTGAATTCGGAGATGGCGTCGGGATTGGGGACGGTGCTCGGGGCGTAGGCGCCGTCGACGGTGTAGCCGCCGGTGGTGGTGTTGCCGTTCACATTCACGCTTGGCGTGCCGCGGCCAAGGGTGCCGGCATTGTTTACGGTGGCGACAGAGCCCGACGACATCGACAGAACCTGTGTGAAGTTTCTCGTGTTGAGCGGGACCGCGGTGATGGTCTTCTGGTCGACCAGCGTGCCGGTGGAGGGCGCCGCCGCGCGGAGACGGCACGCGCACTCCGCGGTCACGGCCGAATCGCCGGCCTGGAGCGCCGCTTCGAGCACCGGAACCTCGGAGGCGTTGAGCGTCAACTGCGCCATACGGGCGGTCTGGAATCCCTCGCGGGCAAACTCGACACTGTAGGTTCCGGGTGGCAGCAGGGAGAAGCGAAAGGCGCCGGCGGCGTCGGCTTTGGCGTCGTGGCGCTCGTCGGTGGCGGGGTTGAGCAGCCGAACGGTGACGTCGGCGAGACGGAGACCGGCGGCGTCCGTCACCCAGCCCTCCAGAGCGCCGGCGGCGGCCGATTGTCCATAGACCGGCGCCGCGCCGGCCAAGAGCACGAGGGCGAGGATTCGACGGCAGGGCACGAAAGAGGATTCTATCACCTGGAACTCTGAATCCAAGCGGAATATAAAATGACGCTATGTCCGAAGAGCCTTGGCTACGCGGTCCGGTCCCTGGAGTTCACCCGCTGGCCGCCCCGATTCTATATGCGTTTCAGCAGGCGCGCGAGGATCTCGCGAAGTTCACCGAAGGGTTGGCGCCGGAACAGCTTTGGGCGTCGCCGCATGGGTTCGGCTCGGCGGCCTTCCACATCGTGCACATCGCCGGCAGCACGGAGCGGTTGATCAGTTACCTGCGGAATCGCCAGTTGACGCCGGAGCAAATGAAGGCGTTGCGCGACGAGGCGGAGCCGCGTGGATGGTCGCGCGACGAGTTGTTGGCGATCCTCGAGAATGCGCTGCGGGACGCGGAGGCGGTGGTCCGCGAGATCGACCCCGCGACGCTCGGGGAGCCGCGAACGGTCGGGCGGAAGGGATTGCCGACCACCGTCATCGGACTGCTGACGCACATCGCCGAGCATACGCAACGGCACGTAGGGCAGGCGATCAGCGCGTGCAAGTGGGCTCGCGTGGCGGGGTAGGATCCGGCGCTACACCTTGTGCTTCTACATGTGCTATAGGTAGAAGAACGAGGTGTACGGCTTGACGGCAAAATCCGATCTTCCGCAGGGCACGCTGGACCTTCTGATCCTGAAAGTGGTGGCGCTGGGACCGGTGCATGGCTACGCGATCGCCCAACGCCTGCAACAGGTGTCGCGCAACGTGGTGCAGGCGCCGCAAGGCTCGCTCTACCCGGCGCTCCACCGGTTGGAGAATCGCGGCCTGCTGGCTGCCGATTGGAAAGAGACAGACACCGGGCGGGAGGCGAAGTTCTATCGCCTCACGAAGCAAGGGCGGGCGCGGCTTGAGGCAGAAGCGGCGAGCTGGGAGCGGTTGGCGGAGGCCGTCGGGCTGATTCTGCGGATGTCGGAGGGAGGCGCGGAATGACCTGGTGGCAGCGGCTTTGGCGGCAGCGAGAGATGGAGCGGCAGCTCGATAAGGAGGTTCGCTTCCATGTGGAGGAACACGCGGCCGATCTGATGGCGCGGGGGCACGACGCCGTGGAGGCGCGGCGATTGGCGCGACTGGCGCTCGGCGGTCCCGAGCAGGTGAAGGAGGAATGCCGCGTTGCGCGCGGCACACGCTGGCTGGCAGATCTATGGCAGGACTTCCGCTACGCGCTGCGGATGCTGCGGCAGCGTCCCGGTTTTTCGGCGGTCGCCCTGTTGACGCTGGCGTTGGGGAGCGGCGCGACGACGGTCATGTTCACCGTCGTCAACGGCGTCCTGCTCAAGCCTCTCCCATTCCCCGATCCTGACCGGCTGGTGGCGGTGAATGGACGCTCGAACAACTGGAACGTGGTGGCATTCGGCGAACAGAAGCTCGCGTACCCGGATTTCCTCGACTGCCGGCGCGAGAGCCGGTCGCTCGACTTGGCCGGTTGGCTGTTCAACGGCGGAACCCTGAGCGACCCTGGAGATCCCGAGTATGTGGACCTGCGCGAGATCACCGCAGGCTTCTTCTCCGTGTTGGGGGTCCCGATTACGCAGGGTCGAGCCTTTCTCCCCGAGGAGGACCGGCCGGGAGGTGCACCGGTTGCCATCCTTGGCCACGATGTCTGGCAGCGGAAATTCGGAGGGAGCGCGGACGCGGTGGGACGCTCGCTGGTGCTGAATGCGAAGCGCTATACGATCGTGGGAATTGCGCCCGCGGATTTCCGTCTGGACGGGGAGGCGGGCATCTTTACGCCGCTCGGACAGGACAAGGCGCCGTTTCTGCAGGGCCGGCGCGCCCATCCGATCGGCACGATGGCGCGGCTGCGGCCTGGCGCGACGATCGGGCAGGCGCAGGCCGAACTGGCGCTGGTGGGCCGGAACCTGGCAGTTCAGCACCCGGACACGAATCGGGATCGCACGTTCATGGTGCAGCGGCTTCGTCCCAATGTCGATGGCGTCGGGTCGACACTGTGGCTGCTGATGGGCGCGGTGGGCCTGGTGCTTCTGATCGCTTGCGCCAACGTGGCGAGCCTGCTGCTGGCGCGCGCATTGGCGCGTACCCGGGAACTCGCCATGCGCGCGGCGCTCGGCGCCGGTCGAGGCCGCCTGATTCGGCAATGCCTGACCGAGAGCGCCGTTCTGGGTGTGTCCGGAGGGATATTCGGAGTAGCCTTGGCGGTCGCCGGCATCAGGCCGTTCGTCGTATTCTGGCCGGGCAGTCTGCCGCGTGCCGAGGAGGTCCGGCTCGATTGGCGCGTGCTCCTGTTTGCGGTGGCGGTTTCGTTGGCCAGCGGTCTGCTCTTCGGGCTCGCGCCGGCATTGCGCGTTCCGGCGCGCCATCTGGAAGAGACGCTTCGATCGGGAGGACGCACGCTGGTGGGCAATTCGCGCCGGCTGCACGGGACTTTCGTGATCTCCGAGATCGCGCTGGCGGTGGTTCTATTGGCATCCACGGGGATGCTGGGGCGCACGCTCCTCCGCGTCTCGGTGCTCGACCCGGGCGTCGACGTGCACAACGTTCTGGTCACCAGGATGGCGCTGTCGCCCGGATTGCTCGCCAACCCCGCGCGAACCCGCGCCGCCTGGCGGGACGTGCTGGAGCGCGCGCGGCGCGTGCCCGGCGTGCAAGCGGCGGCGACAGTAGACACCGTACCGATGCGGCAGGGCAACAACCAGCTCGGGTATTGGACCACTGCGGAGTTGCCGCCGCCGAACCAGCAGCCAATGGCGCTGGCGACCAGCATTACGCCGGACTATTTCAAGGTGATGGGCATTCCGCTGCGGCAGGGCCGGGTTTTCAACGAGCAGGACCAGTTGGACACCAACCCGGTAGTCGTTATCGACGAGGTGCTCGCCCAGAACGCGTTCGGCAAAAGCGAAGCGGTGGGGAAACGCTTATGGATTCCGGATATGGGTCCCGGCCCGTTTCAGGTGGCCGGCGTGGTGGGCCATGTCCGGCATTGGGGCCTCGCCGGAGACGATCAGGCGCAGGTGCGCGCGCAGTTTTACTACCCGTTTGCACAGGTCGGCGATCCGCTGGTGCGGCGATGGTCGGAGCTGATGTCGCTCGTCGTGCGAACGAGCGTCCCGCCCATGAACCTCGTCGAATCCCTGCGCCGGGAACTACGCGGCGCCGGCAATGACCAGGTGCTCTACCAGGTGCGGACCATGGAGCAACTGGCGCGGGGCACGCTCGACCTGCAGCGCTTCCTCATGCTGCTGTTCGGGATCTTCGCCGGGCTGTCGCTGGTACTGGCCTGCATCGGCATCTACGGTGTGCTGGCCTACCTGACGACGCAGCGCGTCCCGGAATTCGGAGTGCGCTTGGCGCTCGGGGCGAGCGCATGGGACGTCGTAAGCCTGGTGCTGCGGCAAAGTTTAGGCATGATCCTGACGGGCGTGGGTGTCGGGACCTGTGCTGCGCTCGCGGCGGGGCGGCTGCTGTCGCGGGAGGTGGCGGGTGTGCGATCCACCGAGCCACTGACGCTGGTCGTGACGATCTCCGTCTTAGCGGCGGCGGCGCTGATCGCGAGCTTCCTGCCGGCGCGACGGGCGGGCAGGGTCGACCCACTGAAAGCTCTGCGGCAGGACTGACAGCCGGACAGACGCGCTAGAATCGTGCTGAGCCCGCTATGAAAATCCGTCGCCGTTACCTTCTCGTGCTCGCTGCCGCGTCGGCCGCGATTGCTTTCCAGCCCGCCAGGAACGCAGAGGTGGCGCGTTGGGAACAGCAGGCCCGCAACGTGACGATCGTGCGCGACGATTGGGGGATCGCGCACGTGTACGGCAAAACGGACGCCGACACGGTCTTCGGCGCGGTCTATGCGCAGGCGGAAGACGATTTCAATCGCGTCGAGACGAATTACATCAACGCCATGGGGCGGCTGGCCGAGGCGGAGGGCGAGTCCAGGATCTACCAGGATCTACGGATGAAGATCTTCATCGACCCCGCCGAAATGAAGAAGCTGTACGCCGCGAGTCCCGGGTGGTTGCAGAAGTTGATGAACTCGTTCGCCGACGGACTGAACTATTACCTCGCGAAACACCCGGACGTGAAGCCGCGGGTGATCCAGCGATTCGAGCCGTGGATGGCGCTGACGTTCACCGAGGGAAGCATCGGCGGTGATATCGAAGGGGTCAATCTCAATCAGCTGCAGGCGTTCTACGGCAAGACGCCGGTGTCCGCGCCGCCGCCGGCCGAACCCGAAGAGCCGCTGTTCGCCGAGCCTTCGGGGTCTAACGGGGCGGCGGTGGCGCCGTCGAACACCGTTGATCATCACGCGCTGCTGCTGATCAATCCGCACACATCGTTCTTCTTCCGCTCGGAGCTCCAGATGGTGAGCGACGAGGGCTTGAACGCGTACGGCGCCGCCACCTGGGGTCAGTTCTTTATTTACCAGGGCTTCAACGACCGCGCCGGCTGGATGCACACCTCGAGCGGCGTCGACGCCGTGGACGAGTATCTCGAAACGGTGACGAAGCGCGGCAACGGGTTCGTCTATAAATATGGCAACGAGGAGCGCGCGGTCACGGCCACGCCGATCACAGTGCCGTACAAGACGGATCGTGGAATGGCGGAAAAGCAGTTCACCCTCTATCGCACACATCACGGGCCGGTGGTGCGGGAGACCGACGGGAAGTGGGTGAGCGTGCGGCTGATGCAGGAACCGATTAAGGCGCTGACGCAGTCGTACACGCGGACCAAGGCGAGGGACTACAAAGCGTTCCGTCAGATCATGGAATTGCAGGCGAACTCGTCGAACAATACGATTTTCGCGGACGCCGACGGCAATATCGCGTACTTCCACGGCAACTTCATTCCGCGGCGCGACACGAAGTTCGACTGGACGAAGCCGGTGGACGGCAGCAATCCGGAGACGGAGTGGAAAGGGCTCCTGCCGGTGGCCGAGACTCCGCAATTGCTGAACCCGAAGAGCGGGTGGCTGTACAACGCGAACAATTGGCCGTGGTCCGCGGCGGGCGCGAGCAGCCCGAAGAAGGCGGACTATCCGGCGTATGTGGAGAAGGGCGGCGAGTCGGCGCGTGGGCTGCATGCGATCCGGGTGCTGCAGGACCGCAAGGACTTCACCCTCGACAGACTGCTGGCGGCGGCGTTCGACAGCTATCTGACATGGTTCGACAAGCCGCTGCCCGCCTTGCTGCAGGCATGGGAGCAGACGCCCGCGGCGAACCCGTTAAAGGCGAAAACGGCGGAACAGGTCGGAATTCTGCGTGGCTGGGATCGCCGGTGGGCGGTGGATTCCGTGCCGACCTCGCTGGCAGTGTTCTGGGGCGAGGAAGTGCGGCGCCGCACGGCAGGAGGCGGCCGAAGGGGAGGCACGGCGGCGGACGACGCGATTGCCGGCCTGCCGGCGGACCAACTGCTCCAGTCGCTGGTGGCGGCGTCGGACAAATTGCAGGCGGATTTCGGCGCTTGGAGGACACCGTGGGGCGAGATCAATCGCTTCCAGCGCTTGACGGGGGACCTTGTACAGCCGTTTAACGACGCGGGGCCGAGCATTCCGGTGGGCTTCACGTCGGCGCAGTGGGGGTCGCTGGCGTCGTTCGGGGCGCGCGCATACCCGGGGACGAAGAAGTGGTACGGGACAAGCGGCAACAGTTTCGTCGCGGTGGTGGAGTTCGGCAAGACGGTGCGGGCGCGGGCCGTGACGGCGGGTGGCGAGAGCGGCCATCCCGGGTCGCCGCACTTCAACGATGAAGCGAAGCGGTACGCCACGGGCGATCTGCGCGAAGTGTACTTCTACAAAGCGCAGCTCAAGGGCCATACCGAGCGCGAATATCATCCCGGCAGCTAGGACGTATTCCAGACTGAAATAGCTTAAATTGAAGTTGTCATGACTTCTAAGTGTGCGCATGCGATCCTCCTTCTTTCGGGCGTCGCGGGCTTGGCCGCGATCCTGACCGCCGGCTCGACCGGCGAAGTGGACATCCTTCCGGCGGAGAGTCTACAAGGCTGGACCCGCATTCCGATTCCCGCCGTCAGCGGGTTGAATCCCAAAGCGCAATGGCGTGTCGACACCGGCCAGCGGATGCTGATCTGCACCGGCGAGGGCGGCCACGAATGGCTCCGCTACGATCGGGAGGTGGGCGACTTCGCGTTGCAGGCCGATTGGCGCTTCACGCCGCGCGCGGAGGGGGAGAAGCGCTACAACAGCGGAATTGGAGTGCGGCTGTCGCGCTATGGCGAGATCTGGCATCAGGCGCAGACAGGACTGACGGGAGGCTACCTGTTCGGCGAGACGTTGACGGACGGACTGTTCCGGCGGTTCAACTTGAGCACAGAGATGAAGGAGAACCGCGTCAAGCCCGCTGGAGAGTGGAACCATTACGAAGTCCGGGCGCAGGGCGACCGCATCACCCTCGCGGTCAACGGAGCCGTGGTGAATGAGCTCACCGGCGTGGGTCTGCGCCGGGGCTACATCGGTCTGGAAGCGGAAGGATACGAGATCGCGTTTCGAAATTTGCGATTGAACGTCTTGGAGTAGTGAATTCTCTTGCCACGCGCGTGGCGGTCGTCTATGATCTCCCCATGCGAAAAAAGCAGTCTGTGGAAGCGGGGCTCACCGAAGGCGGCGACGCGGGAACCAAAGGGACCGGCAGCGCGGGCAGCCGTCGAAATATCGCGGCTCCCAAGAAGAAAGTAGCGGCGAAGAAGTCCGCGGCCAAGAAAGCGCCGGCGAAGAAGTCCCCTCCCGCCAAAAAGGTGGCGAAGCGCAAGAAGTAAGACTGGCTCTAGGGTGTCGCCATGCGTTTTCTATCGATTCTTCTGGTCGCGGCGGCGGTCCTGGCGTCGGCGCAGCCGTTGCGGGTCGGGGCGGCCGCGGTGGTCATCAGCCCGCCGACAGGCACGCCGATGGCCGGCTATTACTCGACGCGGCTCTCAACGGGTGTCCACGACGATCTGCGCGCGAAGGCGATCGTGATCGCGTCGGGCGACGAGCGGGTGGCGCTCGTCGCGTGTGATCTCGTCGGGATCCCGCCGGCAATCATCGAAGAAGCGCGGGCGCTGATCCAGAGCGGCACGGGAATTCCCGGGGCCAACGTCATGATCAGCGCGACCCACAGCCATACCGGGCCGCTCATCCCCGACGGGGGCGCCCGCGCCGGCGCTTATGGCGGCGGCCTGGAGATCGCCAAGAGGTACCGCACGGAGCTGCCGCGCAAGATCGCGGAGAGCGTCCGGCTGGCGAACGGGCGTCTCGAGCGGGGGCGTGTTTCGTTCGGCAAAGGGCGCGAGGAGAGTCTCAGCTTCAATCGCCGCTTCCTCATGAAGGACGGCAGCGTCGGCTGGAACCCGGGGAAGCTGAATCCGAATATCGTGAGGCCGGCAGGTCCGATCGATCCCGACGTGCCGGTGGCGTTTTTCGAATCGGCGGCAGGCGAGCCGATTGCGACGTACGTGAATTTCGCGATGCACCAGGACACGGTCGGTGGGC
This sequence comes from uncultured Solibacteraceae bacterium, assembly GCA_964608645.1. Taxonomy (GTDB): domain Bacteria; phylum Acidobacteriota; class Terriglobia; order Bryobacterales; family Bryobacteraceae; genus CAZSQK01. The sequence goes on from CAZSQK010000028.1 coordinate 39,478, forward strand.
TCGAGGTGTCGTCTGATTACGCGCACACGCTCGGCAATCTACTTGGGAAAGTGAAGGGCGCGGGCATGCTGACGCTCTTCACCATCGGGGCCGCCGGCAACATCAATCACATCAACGTGAAGTCGGCCGCCCGTCAGCAGGGGCACGAGGAAGCCGCGCGCATCGGCACGATTCTCGCAGGCGAAGTGCTGAAGACGTTCGCGAGACTCGAACCGGTGACCACAGCCACGCTGCGGATCGCACGGCGCACGGTGACGCTCGAGCCGGCGCGCCTGGAGCCAGGCGACGAAGAACGCGCGGCCGCCATCGCGAAACAGCTCGACGCGGGGGCCACGGTGAAATTCCTGGACACGGTGTTCGCGTTCAAAGCGCTCGACACCGCCGCCCGGCGCGGCAAGCCGCTCGATGCGGAGGTGCAGGTGATCGACCTAAGCGATCAGATGGCGTGGGTCGGTTTGCCCGGGGAGATCTTCACCGAGCTGGGCGCATCGATCAAGCGCGCGTCGCCGTTCCCGCTGACCATCGTGGCGGAGCTCGCGCACGGTCCCGTGACCTACTTCCCGAATGACGCAGCATTCCCGCAGGGGAATTATGAAGTCGTGACGTCGCGGGTGGCGCGCGGGTCTGGCGAGAAGCTGGCGGCGGCGGCGAAGGACGTGCTGCGCGAGATCTACGGCCCGCGCGCGCAGGCGATTGCGCCGCAGCGACAGATGACGCTGTTCAACGGCCGCGACCTGGAGGGCTGGTACACATGGCTCAAGGACACGAAGTACGCCGACCCGAAGGGCGTCTTTTCGGTGCGGGACGGCGCGCTGCGGATCTCGGGTGAGTCGTGGGGCGGCGTCGCGACCCGGCAAATGTACCGCGACTACCATCTCGTGGTGGAGTGGAAGTGGGGCGGTCCGACGCATGGCGACAGGGCAGGGAAGGCGCGGGACAGCGGCATTCTGGTGCACGCGGTAGGCGAGGATGGCGCATACGACGGCACGTGGCTGGAGTCGATCGAGTCGCAGATCATTGAAGGCGGGACCGGCGATCTGCTGATGGTGGGCGGGCGGCGGCAGCCTTGGCTGACCGTCGAGACGCGCGCGGCGGCGAACGGCGAGTTGTATTGGCAGGAGGGCGGAACGCCGGTGGCGAAGGACCGCGGCCGGTTCGACTGGTTCGGGCGCGACCCGGACTGGAAGGATGTGGAGGGATTCCGCGGGCGGCAGGATGTCGAGGCGCCGATGGGAGCGTGGAATCGCACGGAGGTGGTCTGTGACGGCGACACCGTGACCAACATTTTGAACGGCAAGGTGGTCAATCGCGGGAGCGATGCTTCGCACACGTTCGGGAAGATTCAACTACAGTCCGAGGGCGCCGAGATCTGGGTGCGGCGGGTCGAGATCGGGCCGGTGAGGAAGTAGCGTGGCGCCGGAATGTCTCGGTCTGGTTGGCGGGCTCGGCGTCGGCGCGGCCGTCTATTACTATGAGCAACTCGCGAAAGCGCACGCCGCACTGGATGTGCCGATGCGGCTGCTGATGGCGCACGCGGACATGGCTCGCGCGGTGCGGCATGTTCGCGCTGGCGAGACGGGCTCACTGGCGGAGTATTTCGCGGAGTTGATCGGGCGAATGGCCGCGGGTGGGGCGACCTTCGCCGTCCTCCCGGCAGTGACTCCTCATGTCTGTCTGCCGGAGTTGCGCGAGATCTCGCCACTGCCGCTGATCAGCATCATCGAGGAGACGGCGCGCGAGATCGAGGCGCGCGGCTTGCGGCGGGTGGCCCTGTTCGGCACACGGTACGTGGTGGAGAGTGGGCTCTTCGGGATGCTTGGCGGCGTCGAGATCGTGCGGCCGCGAGCGGAGGAGATCGACACGATCCACGCGATGTATTTCGAGATCGTCGATGCGGCTGTGGGATCGGCGCGGCAGCGCGACGGATTCACGGCGCTGGCACGAACGCTGATGGAGCGGGATGGGGTCGAGGCAATCGTCCTGGCCGGCACGGAACTGGCGCTGGTGTTCGGCGAAGGCGCGGATTTCCCCGCGGTGGATTGCGCGGCCGCGCATTTGCGGGCGATTCTGCACCGGCTGGCCGCGTCGTGAAACGAGCTACCATGTCGGCAGAACGATGCGGTTTCTTGCAGCAGTCCTAATCGCGGCGAGTGCGCCGGCGGCGACCTTGTATGTCTCGCCGGCCGGGCGCGATGGCGCGCGCGGCACGGAAAGCGATCCGCTCCCGTCGTTGGCCGCCGCCCGCGACGCGGTCCGCGCGTTGCGGCAGAAGGGCGGGGGCGGGCCCATGACCGTCGTGCTGCGCGGAGGGGTTTACCGGCTGGCCGGCACGTTTGTGCTCACGGCCGAGGATTCGGACGCGACGTACACCGCATATCGGGGCGAGCGGCCGGTGATCAGTGGCGGAAGGCGGATCGAAGGCTGGAAGAAAGGAGCCGGACCCATCTGGACGGCGGCTGCGGCGGGCGAGTTCCGGCAACTCTTTGTGAACGGGCGCCGCGCCTTGCGGGCGCGCACGCCGACCAACGGCTTCTACCGGATTGACGGGGCGAGCTCGCAAGACCAGCCGTTCCTGCTGAAATATCGCGGCGACGATATTCGCAAGGAGTGGGCCGGGCGAGGGGTGGAGGTGGTGGCGCTGCTCGCATGGGCCGAGATTCGGATGCCGATCGCGGCGGTCGACGAGGCCGCGCACACCGCGCGCCTGACTGGAAATCCGCGGCCATCGAACAAAGAGAAGGATGCGCGCTTCTGGATCGAGAACGCGGCGGACGCCCTCGATTCCGCGGGCGAATGGTATCTAGACCCCGCGTCGGGTACGGTTTCGTACTGGCCGATGCCCGGCGAGAATCTTACGCGGGACGAGGTGGTGGCGCCGGCGTTGACGCAGTTGGCGCGGATCGACGGGGCTCGCAATGTGACCTTCCGCGGTCTCGATTTTCGTCATGCGGATTGGAGCATGGGCCCGAACGGCTTCGCCGATGCGCAGGCGGCGATGCAGGCGCCGTCGCTGTTCGAGGCTGTGGAGGCCGAGGGAGTCGCGATCGAGCATTGCTCGTTCAGCCAGTCGGGTGGGTATGCGATCTGGTTCGGCCGCGGCTGCCGCCGGAATCGGGTGATCGCCAACGAGATCTTCGACATGGGAGCCGGCGGCGTGAAGATCGGCGAGATGCAACAGCGGTCGCGCGAGCCGGAGCAGAATTTCGAGCATACGGTCACCGACAACGAAATCCACGATCTTGGCCTCGTATACCCCTCGGCGATCGGCGTGTGGGTGGGGCAGAGCAGTCGAAACATGCTCTCGCACAACCATATTCACGACCTGTTCTATACGGCGATCTCGGTGGGCTGGACGTGGGGATATGCGGCGAACCAGTGCGCCGGCAACGCGATCGAGCACAATCACCTCCACCACATCGGCAAGGGCATGATGAGCGACATGGGCGCGATCTACACCCTCGGCACGCAGCCCGGGACGACGATCCGCAACAACGTGGTCCACGACGTGCAGTCGTTCACCTATGGCGGCTGGGGGATTTATCCCGATGAGGGGTCGAGCGAAGAGGTGATCGAAAACAATATCGTCTACCGCACGAAGAGCGCGGGTTTCCACCAGCATTACGGGCGGGAAAACGTCGTGCGCAACAACATCTTTGCATTCGGCAGCGAATTCCAGGTGATGCGGACGCGCGCCGAGCCGCACGTTTCCTTTACGTTCGAGGGCAACATCGTGTACTTCGATTCCGGGGCGCTGTTGGGCGGTAACTGGTCGGGCGACGGGGTCCGGATGAACCGTAATGTGTATTGGGACGCGCGCGGCGGCCCGCTGCCGTTCGCCGGCCGGACGTTGGCGGAGTGGCGGCAGCAGGGCCGCGACCAGGAATCAGCGGTGTCGGACCCGCTCTTCCGCAACGCGGCGAGTTACGACTTTACGGTCCTGCCGGAGTCGCCGGTATGGAAGATGGGATGGAAGAAGATCGACGTGAGCACGGTGGGTCCGCGCGAGGTGGCAGGGGCGCGCTAACCTGCCCGGCGAGGCGCCACGTTCACTCCAGCGCGCTCTACGGCCGGCCGCACGCACGCGGATTCGCCGAATTCCGGCCTCGCTCTGATTCCCCCTACTTCGCGGAAAATTTCGCCCAACCGCGTGCGGGCATGTCGCGCAGAATGTCCCGCATCCAGCCGAATTCCTTGTGCTTCGCCAGATGCTCAGACGCCTTGTAGCTCACGCCGCAGGCGTGTCCGAGGGCGGCGTTGAAAGTCATCTTCTCCGCGCCGGCGGCGTCCGTGATCTTGTTCTGGACCGCGCCTGCCGGGGCGTACGGCGCCTGCCAAGTGCCCATGCCGCGCGGGGAGGCTTCGATGTGGCCGCACAACGTCCGCTCGCTCGCCTGGGTCTTATTGTCGAAGGTGTCGAAATGGTCGCCGAGGAAGCGCTCTCCGGCGGCGACGTCGATTTTGCCCTTGTTCTGTTCCATCAACTGCTGCCAGCGGATGCGGCGTGCATTCTGGCTCAGACTCTTGTCGTTCAGGTCGAAATCCGTCTCCTCCTTCGCGAGCTTCGGATCCGCCGGGAAGTTCGAGCCGACGAAGTAGCCGTCCTTCGTGCGCTGTAAAATCACGTTCTTGAGACCGAGCTCCAGACTCGCGATCTCGTTGGTGTTTCGGTCGGCGATGAGCCAGTTATTCGCATATCCGCCGTTATTGCCTTCCTTCATGATGCGCGCGTAGTCGTCGATGGAAGCGGAGTATTGCATTGCTTTGCGCGCGCGCACGAATTCGGGGATGCCGTTCGGGTCGAAGCCGCTGAAATTGCTGATGGTTGTCTCGGTGATGATGATGCCGGCGGAATTCACGCCGAAATCGTCGCCGCTATGAATGAGCCCGGGCGCGCCGTCCATAAAGATACGGCTGCCCTTGGAGGGCACAAGGTCGAACACGATGTTCCAGCGCTCGCCGGACGAGAAGCTCGTCCAGTTGTTGTGGCCGATCACCGGGCGGCCATCCTTCGTATAGCTACCGGTCGCGACAAACGCGCTGCAATGATCGCCGGGACCGGCGCCGGTCGGCGCGCCGGGCGTCGATTTACCGAGCCACTTGTCATAGTAGGGCAGCTCCAGCCAGGCGTTCAGCGCGACGATGTCCCACAAGTCGAGCTTGCCGCCCCGCGCCTTCAGCCCCTCGACGATGCCGTTCAGCTCGTCGCGATACTCCTGCTCCACGTGAGGCCAAAGAACCTCCTGCGCGGTCTTGCGAAAGAACGCCCAGTCCTTCTTCTCTTCGTGCGTCATCTCCGTCGAGATGGCCTTGAAGTTGTCGGCGATTTCGGACGCGAGCAGGTAGCCGTGCTGAAAGCCGATGTCGGAGGGAGAGCCTTCCAGGTGGACCTGAATCCAGCCGGCATGTTCCGGAGCGCGGGACGCCTTCTTCAGCCGCGGATCCGAAATCGGATCGCGGGAGATCAACGTGACTGCCAGGGCTAGTAGCAGCACGAAAGCGGAAAGCAGGCTGGTGCGTCGCATCCCGTTATTATAGTAGGGACGCATGGAGGACACTACCAGGCTTCGAAAGTTAACCGCACACGTCAAAGCAGCGGGTTGAGCGTCCAAGCTGAGTCCAGAGTTGTTGGACAGGGTGCTTGCGGCTATCCCGCGATGGGCCGATGAGAATGTGCTGGTCGGGTTTGACACCGCCGACGACGCCGGCGTGTACAAGCTGACGCCGGAGCTCGCCCTCGTCCAGACCGTGGATTTCTTCACGCCGATTGTCGACGACCCGTACACCTTCGGCGCGATTGCGGCGGTCAATTCGCTGAGCGACGTCTATGCGATGGGCGGCCGGCCCATCTCGTCGCTCTCCATCCTCGCGTATCCGGCGAATGGCGATATTTCCGATCTCGAACAGATCCTCAAGGGCGGGGCGGAGAAGATGCGCGAGGCAAGCTGCTCGATTCTCGGCGGGCACAGCGTCGCCGACGACGAGATCAAGTTCGGCTACGCCGTGACCGGAACGGTGCATCCCAAACGAGTGAAGGCGAATGCCGGGGCGCGCGCCGGCGACGCGCTGGTTCTTACGAAACCCATTGGCACCGGGGTCATCGGCACGGCCCTGAAACGTGGCATCGCGTCGGATGCCGACGTCGAGTCGGCCACCGCGTCGATGCTCACCCTGAACCGGCGCGCGTGCGAAGAGATGCTACGGTACGACGTCCACGGCTGCACCGACGTCACCGGCTTCGGACTGCTCGGCCATGCGCGTGAGCTGGCGGCCGCGAGCGGCGTCACCGTGGAAATCGACGCCGCCGCCGTGCGATTCCTGCCCGGAGCGCTGGACTATGCGCGGCAAGGCGCCATCCCAGCCGGGCTGAAGAACAACCGCGAGTTCGCCGGCTGCGCCGTGGCTCGCGATGTCGAACTCGCCCGCGAAGTGGAAGACCTGCTCTACGACCCCCAGACCGCTGGGGGGCTGCTGGTCTCCCTGCCGGAGGCGGACGCGGTGGTGCTGGAGCGCGCCCTGTCCGATGCGTACCGAATCGGGCGGGTGGTGGCTCGTCAGGAGAAGGCGATCCGGCTGATATGAAACAAAACCCCATCATCATTGCCCTCGACGTGGAATCCGCGGATGAGGCCCGCGCGTTGGTGCGCACGCTGTCGCCGCGAGTGCGGTTCTACAAGGTCGGGATGGAACTGTATGCCGCCGCCGGCGTGTCGTTCGTCCGCGAGCTTGTGGACCAGGGCATGGATGTTTTCCTCGACCTGAAGTTCTACGACATTCCGGAGACCGTCCGCCGTGCGGTGGCGCAAGTGGCCCGGACGGGCGTGCGATTTCTGACGGTCCATGCCGTTCCCTCAGTCATGCGCGCGGCTGTTCAGGGCAAAGGCAATGCCGGCCTGAAGCTGCTCGGCGTGACGGTTCTGACGAGCTTCGGCCGGGAAGACCTGATCGAACTCGGACACGACTGCGCAGTGTCGGAACTCGTCGCAACGCGGACCCGGCAGGCGATGCAGGCCGGCATGGATGGAATCGTGTCGTCGCCGCTGGAAGTCGCCGCCGTGCGCGAAATCACGGGCCCGACCGCAATTCTCGTCACCCCAGGCGTCCGGTCGGCCGGGACCGCCGCAGCCGACCAGAAGCGCGTCGCCACTCCCGGCGAAGCCGTGCGTCACGGCGCGGATTACCTCGTGATCGGTCGGCAGATCACGCGGGCCGCCGACCCCGCCGCCGAGGCCGCCCGCGTGCTCGAAGAAATCGCGGCGTGATCGGGACGCGTGGGATCCATGCCCGCTGTCACTTCCTCCGGTAGTTGAACGTCAGCGTCGTCGCCTCATCGACCACCAGCGGCCGCACGAAGTTGTAAGCATTGCCGGCTTTCGGCACGTTCATCTGGATGGGCAGCACGCCGACGACCCGCCGCTGCAGGTCGGCGACATTGGCCGAAGCGGCCGTATCCGCGGCGGCGGCGTTCTGCCGGGCCGCGCGTTCCACCTGCTGCGACTGGTTGATGGCGCCTGACTGCGCGGTAACCTCGACGCTCTCTGCCACGGACCCTACCTGTAAGACCACGTTCGACCGGCTGCCGCGGGCGGCGTCGTGGTCGAATGCGCGCACCGTGTTTTGGAAACCCACCGCGGCAGTCGTAACGCGAACTCTTCCGGAAGGGACGTTGGCGATCGTCCAGCGTCCACTCGGGTCCGTCGAAGCTCGGAACGTCGCGCCGGAAGCAAGGTGAAGGACTGTCACAGACGCCTTGCCGACGCCCGCGGTGGAAGGATCTGTAACTACGCCTGCGATTTGCCCCGGCGCCAGCGAGTCGATGGTCTCGTTCGCCGTGCTGATGCGAGCGCCAGCGCCAATCGCCATCAGCCGGGCGGCGATGGCGTCGCCACCGAACTCCGCGACGCGGTACTGTTGGGGCAGAAAGACCTCCCACTCCATAACGGCGACCGGCACGTCCATCCGGGGCAACTCGAGTTGGGCGGATCCCTTTTTATCGAAGGCCGCGCCGGAGTGAAGGAACACAAACGAGACTGTGTACGAATCCGGCGGCCGGAAGCCGGGGCGCAGCAGAGGCACGCGGCTGCCGTCGGCGCCCTGCAGCGGTTTGACTTTCTCACCAGCGACGTCGGCCGTCAAAATGGACGCTCCCGCCGGCAGGGTCAATTTCAGGAAGGGCTGCGCCTGATTTCGAATGGTCAGTTTCACCTCCGTCAGAGAGCGTCCTTCGCTGGTGACGAGGGTGGTGACGACCGCATTTTGCGCCATCGCGGAGAGCACTGACGTGTCGGGGAAACGAATCCACTGCAGCGCGACCGCCGGAGCCTCGGCTGCCCGTTTCTGATAGCGAAACGCGGCTTGGACGGCGCCATGGCCGAGCGACCGCAACGCGGGGCTTGTCTCTTTCAGGTCCATGCGGCGCAACCCACCGGCGCCGGTGGCGGTCAGTTCGACATTGCCTTCAGCTTCGACGAGCACCTCGCCCGTCTCGCGCTGCGCTCCGGTAAACGCGAGCAGCGGGACCTCCGAGGTCGTGCCCGGGCCTGCCCGGACGAAGGAGACAAGGAATTGGTGCGTCCGCGCTGCCGATGCGCTCACGGTCAGCACAATCGAGCCTTGCTGCACCGCCGCCGATGCCACGCTCGCGCCGGTCGCCCCGGTGAATTCGAATCCCTCGGGAAGCTTGGCGCGAAATTCCGCCGGCTCGCCCTGCACGATCGTGAGATTGGCGAGCGTGGCGACGGTCAGGTCCGTCTCGTTGACCGAAATCAGTGTTTTCACGTCCGAGAGGAAGCGTGTTTCTTTCGGGGGCGCGGGAGGCGCGACGGTCAGGCGGGCGGCCCACCAGACGTTCGCCGTTTGGCCCGGCGCCAGGGTCGCCTCGACGAGTGTGCGGCCGTCTCGAGACACCTGGTTGGTGATCAAGCCGGGGCTGAGATGGATCGACGTTTCCGCCCCGGGGACCGAGAGCGAAAGCCGCACGGCGCCCGCCGAAGGCGCCGTCAGATTGAACGACGCCCGGCCTGTTTCCACCGTCAGCGGCAGCGCCGTTTCCAGGGTGAGCGCAAACTCCGCCGGTCCTGACACGACGGCAGTGGGAGTCCCGCCTTCCAACACAATCGGGAGATCCTTCCCCTTCTGCTGACCGTTACGTAGGATCATTCCGGTCACCAGAGGCGCCTTGACCGGCCCTGCGGCGAAGACTTCGCCATCCAGCAGTACGGATCCTGAGACGGTCTGGCCCGTCACCGCCAGGTTCAACTGTGCGCTCCGCAGAGCGTAGGGTAGCGGCGGTGTGTCCGCGCGTTTCGGCGGTTTGGCAGCCGCCTCGAGGAGCCGGTTGTATTCGTCCAGAGGCAGCGTGACATTGCCGGCGCCCGGGAGCGGCGGACTATTCTGCGCAACGGCCATGGCTGCGGCGGCGAGCATCGTGAGCACCGTCCGAGGTTTCATCGCGTGCCTCCCTGCTTCTCGCGCTGGTAGCTGAGCTCAATCGTGGGTCGCTTGTTCTCCTCCGTCAGTTCCGACGCCAGGAACAGCCAGGGGCCCACCTCGGGGAACATAAGCCCCGCCGGGAGGGCGAGGGCTTTCCCTACCGGGGGAGGACGGTATCCAAGGCTCCCCAGCGCGGCGGCGTCGCTGAGCACGGGAGATCTCGCCGGTTCGAACGCTTGCAGGTGGAATCCGCCGGGTTCGGCGGTCACGCGAAACACCGGAGGGACGTATGCCAGCAGTGCGGAGCGCGAGATCTGCAGGTCGGCGGCGGGCAATGCAAGCATGGCGCGTCCTCTCTCCGCCCAGGCGGCGCCGCGCGAGAGGTAGACAACTTCGACCGCGAACAGCGGCGCCTCGTCGGCCGCGCCGCCCTTGACGAGCGGCACCAGCAGACTGCCGTCCGGCGCGCTTCCCGGCCGAACCGGCCGTCCGCCCACCGCGGCGCTCCACAAGACCGCGCCGGGAGGAAGCGACACGCGGACGAAATTCCGTTGGTTGTTGCGCACCGCGTAGCGCGCCTTGACGAGCGCCTTGCCGTCTCTGCTGAGGAGCGCCTGGTAGCGCGCCTCCTCGATATTCGCCGTGAGGACCGCCTGCTGCGCATAGCGGGCGATCTCGACGCGCAAGGCGCGCGCCACCGCTCCCGGCCGCGCGCGAAACGCCGCTAGCGCAGGCGATTGCCGCGCCGCCACCAACTGGCCGAGCTCCGCGCCATCCGCCGGCTCCAGACCTTGCGGCTTGGTGTCCTTAATCTCGCCGGCGCCGATCACCTCAACCGCCACGCCGCCCGTCTCCCGTTCGCAATCGAGCAGGCGCAGCAGCGGAAGGTCGATGACGCCTTCGCGCCCGAGCCGCGATTCGCCGATCACTCCGAACCTCACCGAACTCTCGACCGGCTCGAGAAACGTCACCGTCAGTTCGCCGCCCTTCGCTTCCCATTCGGCGACCGTCGCTCCCGGAACCTGGTTGATGCTCACGTTCTCCGGCGTGGCGATGCGGACCTGCCGCGCGGAGCCCTGCACGACCTCGATCTCGACTTCCGCGTGGACGCTGGTGGAATCCTCCCCCAACCCGAAGAGTTGCGTGAGCGAGCCGCGCGTTCGCAGCGGCAGTTCGACTCGTCGCTCTTCCTCCACTTTCTTCTTGCGGAAGGTGAAGCCGAGCGCCTCGTTTCCGCGCGCGTAGGCCACCCAGTTCGTTGCCGATGCGCGAGAGGCCAACCCGCCGTTGACCGTCATCTCGACATCTTCCCCCGGCGCCGTGACCGTGGCGCGCGTGATGGCGGAGCCGGCGGCCGGCAGCGTCAACCGCTGCTCGCCCCCCGCCGACACCACCGGAAACGCGAGATCGAGAACCAGAACGGATCTTCCCTTCCGGGACAGCATCGCGGAGAACTGTTGGTTCCCTGGCCCAGCCGCAACCAGCGACACGGGTTGACCTTCGAGCTTCGCTCCTCCGACGAGCAGACCGGCGGGGATCGGGACGCGCACCCATCCGTCCTGCAGGACGTCGACGGTCAGCGCCGCGCTCCCGGTGGCGACCGCGCCGTCGAGTCGCAATTCGTAGTCGACCCGCGTCAGCGTCGCCTCGACGCGGGTTGGCTCAACCGCGCGTTCGACGGGAACTGCCTTCGCGCGCAATGCGCCATATTCATTGACGGGTATGACAACCCAGCCCGGCGAGCGGGACGCATCCTGTGCGAAGCACGCGCCACCCAAAGACACCACGAGCGAGACCAAATTCCAATTCTTCATGGCGAGACTCTTACCCCTTTGCTACGACGAGCAAGCACATATTAGGCCACGGCGCCGCGGAAAGCGAGCGTGACACTTATCTAGGAGTTAGAGTGTGCGGACACGGCCCGGTGTGAATGAGCGGCAACGCTATTTAACGACGATATTGACGAGCTTATCCGGCACCGTGATCACTTTCACGATCTGTTTGCCGGCGATCAGCGGTTGGATCTTCTCATCCGCCATGGCGCGCGCCTCCAGCTCTTCCTTCGGCGTGCCGAAAGCGGCCGCGATGCGGCTGCGCAATTTCCCGTTCACCTGGACCACGATCTCGGCTTCGTCCTCTTTCGCCTGTTCGGGGTCGTAGGACGGCCAGCATTGCCGGAACACCGGACCCTCGCGCCCGATCTCTTCCCAGATCTCCTGCGAGAGATACGGCGCGAACGGAGCCAGCATCAAGGCGAGTTTCTCCGAAAGCTCCAGCACCACCGGCGCCGAGATATTGCCTTCCTCCGCATAAAGAACGTTCACCAGCTCCATCACGCCGGCGATGCAGGTGTTGAAATGCCAGCGGCTCTCGAAATCGTCGGTGATCTTGCGCAGCGTCTGGTGCAGCTTGCGCAGCACCTGCCGGTCGGAGTTGCCACCCGCGGCGGGCGCTGCCCCGATATTGCGCGTCACGTAGCGATACACGCGGCCGAGGAACCGGTAGATGCCTTCCGCCCCTTCGGTGCGCCAATCGACCTCTTTCTCGGGCGGTCCGGCAAACAAAACGAACATGCGCGCCGTGTCGGCGCCGAATTTATCGGCCAGCATGTCCGCGCCCACCACATTGCCCTTCGACTTCGACATCTTCGCGCCCTCGGCGATCACCATGCCCTGCGTGAACAGGCGTTTCGCCGGCTCGCTGTTCCGGATCAGGCCGAGATCGCGCATCACCTTGGTAAAGAAGCGCGAGTAAATGAGGTGCAAGATGGCATGCTCGACCCCGCCGATATACTGGTCGATTTCGAACCAGTATGCGATCTTCGCCGGGTCGAACGGTGCCTGGCCGTTATGCGGGTCGCAATACCGGTAGAAATACCACGACGAGTCGATGAACGTGTCCATCGTGTCGGTCTCGCGCTTCGCCGCGCCGCCACACTGGGGGCACGCCACATTCACGAACTCCGGCACGTTCTCCAGCGGCGACCGGCCCGTGCCCGTAATCTCGATCCGGTCGGGCAGGATGACCGGCAACTGCTCTACGGGCACCGGCACGACACCGCATTGCGCGCAGTGAATCACCGGAATCGGCGTGCCCCAGTAACGCTGCCGCGAGATGCCCCAATCCTTGATGCGGAAGGTGACGGCGGCCTTGCCGAAGCCCTTCTCCTCGGCATACGCGGCCATCTTGCGCCGCGCCTCGGCGGTTGCCAGGCCCGACCATGGCCCCGAATTCTCAACGATCCCGTAGTCGGTGAATGCCACCGTCATGCCGGGCTCGACGGCCAGTTCGCCATCCGCCGGGCGGATCACCGGCCGCACCGCGATCCCGTACTTCCGGCAAAACTCGAAGTCGCGCTCGTCGTGCGCGGGCACCGCCATGATTGCTCCCGTGCCATATCCCATCAGCACGAAATTGCCCACCCAAATCGGCGCTTTTTCGCCGCTGTAGGGGTTGACCGCGTAGTGTCCGGTAAAAAAGCCTTCCTTCTCGACATCGCCTGGGCCTTGCGTGGCCCTGGCGTCGACCATCGCCTTGGCGCGCGTTCTGCCCTCGGCGTCGAGGAGTTTCTCGTTCAGCGGATGCTCGGGCGCAAGAATGACGCACGTCGCGCCGTAAATCGTATCGACGCGCGTCGTGAAGACGCGGATCGGCTCGCCGGTCTCCGCGAGCCGGAAATCGACCTCCGCGCCCTCCGACTTCCCGATCCAGTTGCGCTGCATCGTCAGGACGCGGTCCGGCCATCCGCCTTCCAGGTCTTGGATGGCGGCGAGCAATTCGTCCGCATATGCCGTGATCTTCAGGAACCACTGCTCCAGGGCGCGCTGTTCGACGGGGGTATCTTCGTGCCGCCAGCAGCAGCCTTCGACTACCTGTTCGTTGGCCAGCACCGTGGCGCATTTCGAGCACCAGTTGACGAGAGCCTTCTTGCGGTAGGCGAGCCCGCGCTCCAGCATCTGCAGGAAGAACCACTGGTTCCAGCGGTAATATTCCGGCTCGCAGGTGGAGACCTCGCGGTCCCAGTCGTAGCTGAAGGCGAAGCGCCGATGCGTCTTCTTCATCGCCGCGATGTTCTGGTGGGTCCACTCGCGCGGCGGCCGGTGGTTGGCGATGGCGGCGTTCTCCGCCGGCAGTCCGAATGCGTCCCACCCCATCGGATGCAGCACGTTGAACCCACGCATCCATTTGTAGCGCGCCAGCGCGTCGCCGATCGAGTAATTGCGGATGTGCCCGATGTGCAGCGTGCCGCTCGGATAGGGCAGCATCTCCAGGACGTAGAACTTCGGCTTGCCGGAGTTCTCCTCCGCCTTGTAGAAATCCGCGTCGCGCCAGCGATCGTGCCATTTCAGCTCGATCTGGTTATGGTCGTAGGGCTTTTCGGGCATGGCAAATGTGAATGGGAGCTAAATTCCATCGTAGCAAGCCCCGGTCAATCGGTAATTCGGATAAAATGGTTCCGATTCGAGGTCACCTTATGGAAAGCAGCTCTGTATCCCGCAGATCGTTCCTGACGTCTTCCGTCGCCGGCGCCACCGCATTTCAAATCGTCAAGCCGGAACTGGTGCGCGGCGCGGGTAATGAAAAATTGAAGGCCGGGCTCGTCGGTTGTGGCGGACGCGGCACGGCCGCCATTCAGAATATCCTGAACGGCACGGATAATGTGGAAATCGTCGCGCTCGGCGACGTTTTCGAAGACCGTCTGGAAGACTGTCTGCGCAAGTCGAAGGCTCTCAAGCCGGAGTTTGCCGACCGCGTCAAGGTCGATCCCGAACACCACTTCGTGGGCTTCGACGCCTATAAGAAAGTCATCGAGTCCGTGGACATCGTCATGCTCGCCACGTACCCGGCCTACCGCCCGATGCACTTCGAGGCCGCCGTCGAAGCCAAGAAGCACATCTTCTGCGAGAAGCCCTTCGGCACGGACCCGGTGAACCTGCGCCGCTTCATGGCCGCCGCGAAGAAGTCCGAGGAGCTCAAGCTCACTGTGAAATCCGGCGCCCAGCGCCGCTCGCAGGCCTGGTATCTCGACGAGTACAAGCGCCTAAAGAACGGAGAGCGCGGCGAGATCGTCGCCATGAACGCCAATTGGGTCGGGACGCCCGTGCTCAACTTCAATAGCCCGATGTTCCCTAACCACAAACGCGATCCGAAGTGGGGCGATATGGAGTTCCAGCACCGCAACTGGTACTCCTTCGTGTGGGTCAGCGGCGATCAGATCGTCGAGCAGCACCTGCACAATATCGACGTGTGCAACTGGTTTATGGGCACGCACCCGGTGGAGGTCGTCGCGTCCGGCGGCGCCGCGTGGCGGCCCCGCGAGGAGGAGTACGGCAACATCTACGACCACCTCTCCGCCGATTTCGTCTACCCCAACGGCGTCCACATGGCCAGCTACTGCCGGCAGTATCCGGGACGCGAGATGGCGCAGAATGTCAGCGAGCGTATCGCGTGTTCGAAAGGCGTAATCGATTCCATGACGCTGCGCGGCGGGCGCATCGCGGTCGACCCCTACGTGCAGGAGCACACCGACATGATGGCGAGCATCCTCGGCAAGGGTCCATACATCAATGAGTCGATGGCGGTCGCGGAGAGCACCATGACGTGCCTCATGGGTCGCGAGGCCGCGTACTCCGGTCAGAAAGTCACCTGGGACATGATGATGAACTCGAAGCTCGACCTGCTGCCGAAGAGCTTCGACTACAAAGACAAGGTCCCGGTGCCGCCGCTGCCCGTGCCCGGCGTCTATAAGTTCATCTAGTCGAGTGAATGGGGCGGGTGGTCGGTCATCTGCCCCACTGCTTTGCCGCGAAGGCGAGGTACTGTTCCCAGTCGTACGCGGTCACGTCGTGATTGCCGGCGCGGATGTGGTATCGCACCTGCTCGCCTACGGGCTCATGATTCCCCGGCATTTGATCCGTCGCGATCCCGCTCTTCCCGAACAGCCGGTAGACCCGCGACGCATGGACCGCGCCCAGAAACTCGCCGCGCGGGTCGGACCAGCGATCCTCCTCCGCGCTCGCGACGTATAGCGGCCGTGGCGCCTCGAGCGCCAGCAGGAAATGCGAATCGAACGGCATCTCGTCCTCCCTGCCGTTGTACTTGCGGAAATTCGCGCAGAACCAATGCGGAAAGCTCGTATTGAGATCCTTCGTGCGCTCGCCGAAGCTGCGCCGGCTGATCGCCGCGCCGCCTTCGCCCGATTCGTTCGAGATCACCATCGCGAACCGCGGATCCTCCGCGCCCGCCCAGAGCGCCGTCTTGCCCAGCCGCGAGTGCCCGAATACCGCGACATGCTTCGCATCGACCAGTTTGTCCTGCTCGAGGTAGTCCATCGCGCGACTCAGCCCCCACGCCCACGCCGCGATTGCGCCCCAGCCGTCCGCCCCGGGCGCCGGGTACATCGACCGCACACCGTGCTTCATCCCGCCGTTGAAATCCGGCTCGATCTCGTTGTAGTCGATTACAGCGAGCCCGTATCCGGCGTCGAGAATCTTCTCCACCTGCCAGCGCGACGCCACCCGCCCGCGCGTCGATTCCGCCGGCATGCGCTTCACCATCTCCTTGGTGGCGGGGTCGCGCATCCACTCCTCGGCGAGTGGGACATCGGGGTCGCTCGTCACCGTGTGGATTGGCCCGAAGTTGAGCCCGAGAAAAACGGGAGAGGGCTTCTTCGCGGCCGCTGGCGTGTAGACCAGCATATGCAGCTCGGGGCCGCTGCCGAAGGAAATTGTGACCGTCTCGCGCGTGGCCTTGCCGTTGAGCGCGGGCTTCTGCCCCGCGGTCTCGAAGCGCAATTTCGCCGGCTTGCCAGGCGCGCGCCCGAAGACCTCCGTGCGGTAGAGCTCCAGGATCTCGGGCCGCCGCGTCGCCCACAACTGCGGGTTGATCGCTCTCCCGATCACGTCGGGCAGGGTGTACGCCGGGACTTTCGATTCGTCGTAATTGGCCGCCGGGGGCTGTGCGGGGAGCGCCGCCGCAGCCAGAAGCAGGAATATGCCACGGGTCGTCATGCCCGCGATTGTAACCCGCTAGCGTATGACCGTTTTGGCCTTCGCGATCACGTCCTGCGGGATCTGCCAGTCATCCTTCAGCCCTTGCAGCGCCGTCAGGTTCACCGCATACTGTTTCGGCAGATCGTAGAGGATCGGGATCTTGGCCGTGTCCTCGCCCTTCAGGACGCGCGTTGTCAGATCGCCCATCTGCCGGCCGATGTCGTAGAAATCCGGCCCCGCGCCGTAAAGCGCCCCATGCGGCACCGTGTCGGGCTGCGACGAAATCACCGGAATACGGCCCTTCTTCGCTTCCGCCACCGTCGCATCGATGCCGAGCATCACCGTGAGGTCGCCGAGCACAAGGATCGCCTCCGCGCCGCGCGACACCAGCGAACCGACCGTCTCGCCGACTGCCGACGTATTGTCGACTGCCGCCTCGAGGATTTCCACTCCCATATCCTTGGCCGCCGCGCGCGCCATCACCGTGAAGCGCTCCGAGTTCGCCTGCGCAGGGTTCCACGGCAGCCCGAACTTCTTCACTTTCGGATTGAACCGGCGCGCCGCCGCCAGGATTTCGGCCGGCGGCATCAGGCTGCCGATTCCGACCATATACTTCGGATGGTCCATCGGATTCGTCGCGCTCACCCCGACCTTGGCGATCGAGGGGTCGGCCACCACGCCGAAGATATGCTTCGCCTTACCGTCGCGATTTGCGCCCGCCACCGCCTGCAGGCAATTCGTGCTGACACTGACCACGTAGGGATATTCGCCGGAGGTGATCTGCCTGGCGATCGAATTCGCGGTCGCCATGTCGTTTTCCGCGTTGAATTTCTGGAGCTGGATCGTCTTGCCGTCGACGTAGCCGTTCTCCGCCAGCCGTTCGATCACGCCCCTGATCCCATCGTCCAGCAGCTTCACCGAATTGAAGGTGAAGATCGCGATCCTCGGTTTCTGCTGCGCGGCGCCGGTCCGCTGCTTCATGTCCGACATCAGGAGGAACGCCGAGGTCGCCACGATCAGCGTCAGCCCCAGCCACAACCGCCGCGCGGCCTGTCCCAAGCCGCTAGACATAGGCGCGCTCCAGCATCTCCGCCGCGCCTTCGTCCAATAGCTCGGACCTCCGCAGCTCCTCGAACCGCTCCAGCAGTTCCACCGCGCGAACGCGTTTCTTCTCCTGCCCCTTGATATCGTGCAGCACTTGTCCGCGATGCATCATGATCAGCCGATCGCCCAGCGATGCCGCCTGGTGCATGGAGTGCGTCACCATGAACGTGGTCAACCGGTCGCGCGCCACGATCTTGTCCGTCAGCGAGATCACTTGGTCCGCGCTCTTCGGATCGAGCGCCGCCGTGTGCTCGTCCAGCAGGAGCAGCTTCGGGCTGCGCCACGTCGCCATCAACAGCGTAAGCGCCTGCCGCTGCCCGCCCGAGAGGCTGCCGATTGCGTTGTCGAGGCGGTCGTCCAGGTTCATGTTCAGGGCGCGCACCACATCCCGCATCTCGTCGACCAATTTGCGCCCGAGTGCGAACCCGAGCCCGCGTCCCAGTCCCCTTCGCGCCGCCAGTGAGAAATTTTCGGCGATCGAGAGCCGCGGCGCCGTCCCGCTGAAGGGATCCTGGAACACCCGCCCGATCAGCGCCGCCCGTTTGTGTTCCGGCCAGCGCGTCACGTCTGTTCCGGCGATGCGGATGTCCCCCTCGTCCACCAGGAAACTGCCGGCAACCGCGTTCAGCAGCGTCGATTTGCCC
Organism: uncultured Solibacteraceae bacterium; assembly: GCA_964608645.1. Lineage (GTDB taxonomy): Bacteria > Acidobacteriota > Terriglobia > Bryobacterales > Bryobacteraceae > CAZSQK01. Next base: position 57,647 of record CAZSQK010000028.1, read on the forward strand.
GACCCGTTGGTTCCGATGATGATCGTGAACGAGCCCTCTTCCACCGTCAGGTTGACGCCTTGCAGCGCCCGCACCTCGTTGGGCGTGCCGCGGTGAAACGTCTTCCGCACATTTCGAATTTCAAGCATGGGCGGCCCTCCGCTTCTTCACCTTCATCGAATCGAGCGCCTTCGGCAGCACCAGCGCCGCGAACACGAAGGCGGCGGTGATCAGCTTCAGGTCGTTCGGATTCAACCCCCACCGGAGCGCCATGGCGACCAGCAGCCGGAACAGCACGGACCCCATCACCGCGCCCGTGATCGCGTACCCGATCTGCGTCGTCCCCACCAGCGCCTCGCCGATAATGACGCTCGCCAGTCCCCACACCACCATGCCGATCCCCATCTGGACATCCGCGAAGCCCTGATACTGCGCCAGCAGCGCGCCGGAGAGCGCCACCATCGTGTTGGCCAGCGCCAGCCCCAGAATCACCATCAGCCCATCGTCGGCGCCCATAGCGCGAATCATCTGCCGGTTGTCGCCCGTGGCCCGCATCGCGGTGCCGATATTCGTCCGGAAGAAGAAGTACACAGCGATGGCAATCACGGCGATCACCAGCGGCGCCAGGAGAATGAGCGCCGCATCGCGCGGCGGCACGTCCCACCCGATCACCCGGAGGTCGGCCTTGCCGAAGATCTTCTGACCGATCGACTCCGCCTGCGTGACCAGCGTCGTTTCGTGCAGCAGCGGAATGTTGCTCTTGCCCATGATCCGCAGGTTGACCGAGTACAGCGCCGTCATCGTGAGAATTCCGGAGAGCAGACGGTTCACCTGGAACTTCATGGCGAGGAGTCCCGTAAATGCGCCCGCGACCCCGCCGCACAACGCCCCGGTTAGCGTCGCCGCAGCCGGCGACCACCCATGCACCAGCAATACCGCGCAAACCGACGCCCCCAGCGTGATCGACCCTTCCGCCGTGATGTCGGAGAACTCGAAAATCCGAAATGCGATGTACACCCCCAGAGCCAGCAGCGACAGGATGAACCCGATGGTCATTGCCCCGATGAGAAGACTCATTTTCCGTCGCCTCCGTCCGCACGGCTGCCCGCGAGCCCGGTCATGCGGCGCCCTCCCACTTCGAAGTCTGCCGGATCGGTCCGACCCAGCACGCGCCGCGCAGCAGCTCGCTTTCTCCCCCGCCGGCGATCTCGCGATCGTCCGCCAGCAGGTGCAGCACTCCCTGCAATCCTCCCGCGTCGAACAGGCTCCGCACCGTGTTTCGCAATTCCAGCTTCCCCTTTTGCAGCGGCCGGTATCCGAATGCCGCCGCGTGAAAATGTCCCGCCGTCGCCGATCCCTTCGCCAGTGGCCGCAGCAATGGCCGCAGCTCGTCCGGCGGCGAAGCGCTCGCCACCCCGACGATCAACACCAGCGCCCTCGTGTGGCACCGCTCCGGCGAAAACGAGAGCCAACGCCGGATGTCCGGGAAGCCGAACAGGCGTTGTCCCCCGCCAGTCACCGGCGGCCGCTTCAGCGCGGCCCCCATCAGGCCGGCCGATTCCGCCACCATCACGAAACCCGCCGTCGGCGCGCCGGCCGCGTCCAGGCAGGTGTCCACTACCGAGCTCAGCGCCACCGGACTGCCCGCCGCGCTGTCGAAACGGACCAGTTTCGAAAACCCTCCCTCGCAGAACATTCCGTACAGCGCCGCCACTCGAGGCACGAACGAGCCGGACGAAGCCATGTAATCCGGCACATTCGTTCCGTCCGTCGGTTGGCAGGCCGCTGCGCCTCCCACCGCGAGGAACTCGCCGAAGCGATCCTGCCCCTGTTCGAAATCCTCGGCGAATGCGCCCAAGCCGAGCGCCAGCCGATTCTCCGTGATGAAAACGCCGCGGCAATCCTCTGCGTTGAATTCCGCTTTTCCGAGCGCCGCCGGACTTCCGACCACGCGGCAGGCCAGTTCCGCGGCATCGCGAATGCGGTGAATCTCGAACGCCGCGCCGCCCGCTTCCCGGCGCTCCAACGCCGGCTCGGCCGCCGCAGCCGCCCCGCCCGCTCCCGCGGCGGCCCTTTTCCCGCCGCCCAGGATCTCCGCCACGCCGACGAGCTCCAGGACCTTCTTGACCGACGGCGATGCCTCGATCACTGCGAAAGACCCGTTCACTGCCGTGAATTGCTGGTACAGCTTGACGAGAATCCCGATTCCAGCCGAGCTGATATACGACGCTTTGGCCAGGTTGACGCGGACGGCATGCGTGCCTTCCTGCATGACTTCGTCCACCGAAGTGGCCAGATGCTCGGCTGAGTAGCCATCCAGCCTCCCCTCGAAAACCACTTCCAGAAAACCCTCTTGCTGACGGCGAACAATCTCCATGGGCTTGCCTATCTTACCGCACCGGAAATGGCTTCGGCGGTCATCGGCCCATGGTCCGCGTGCTTTGGAAAATACCGGGAAAGTGCAACTTTTGGGGCCCCCCGCTCGTTCCTGTTATACATGGGAACTCTGGTGGCCGATATCCGCTACGCGTTGCGCACGCTCAAAAGCAACCCCGGTTTTGCCGTCATCGCGGTGGCTGCCCTGGCGTTAGGAATCGGCGCCAACACCGCCATCTTTACGGTAGTGAACAGCGTCCTCCTCCAGCCGCTCCCCTATCCGCAGCCCGACCGCATCATGCAACTCGGCCGCCTCTATGGCAAAGACTACAGCTTTTCCAACTCCATCCCCAAATTCATGACCTGGCGGCAAAACGACGTCTTCGAATCGATGGCGCTGCTCAGTCAGGCCGGCGCGGGCGTCAACCTCGTCGCCGGCGACCGTCCCGAGCAGGCCAAAGCGCTGCGTGTTTCCGAAGGTTACTTCCGCGTCTTCGGCGTCGCGCCGGCAATCGGCCGCGCCTTCGCGCCCGACGAAGACCTGCCCAACGGAACCTCTGTCGCGATCCTCAGCCACGCGATCTGGCAGTCCCGCTTCGGCGGCGATCCGCGGATTGTCGGCCGCGCCGTGCCGGTCGATGGCAAGCCCGCCATCATCGTCGGCGTCCTGCCGCGTAGTTTCCTCTCCGATCCTCCCGCCGACATCTGGCTGCCGCTCCAAGCCGATCCCGCCAGCACCAATCAGGGACACTACCTCCGCGTCGCCGGCCGTCTCAAGCCCGGCGTCAGCCTCGACCAGGCGCGCGCTGCGATGAAAGTGATCGGGGAACGATTTCGCGCCGCCAATCCCAAGTGGATGAATCAGAACGAGAGCGTCGCCGTGGTTCCCATGCGCGATGCCACCGTCGGTCCGGTCAAGACCGCCCTTTTCGTGCTGCTGGGAGCGGTCGGATTCGTGCTGCTGATTGCCTGCGCCAACGTCGCCAATCTGTTGCTTGCGCGCGCTGCCGTGCGGCAGAAAGAGCTCGCCATCCGCGCCGCCATCGGCGCCAGCCGCGCGCGCGTCGTGCGGCAGCTCCTTACCGAAAGCGTAATCCTCGCCCTGATGGGTGGCGTACTCGGATTCGCGCTCGGTTCGTGGGGCGTGCGCGGCCTTCTGCTGGTTGCGCCCGGCAATATTCCGCGTCTGACCGATGCCGATGGTCTCCACAGCGCGATTCCAGCGCTCGACTGGCGCGTCGCCGCCTTCACCATGGCAATTGCGTTGGGGACGGCCGTTCTCTTCGGACTCCTGCCGGCGCTTCACACCTCGAATCCCGACCTTGCCTCGACGCTCAAGGACGCCGGGGGCCGCTCCGGCAGCAGCCGCGCCCAGAACCGCGCGCGCTCCGTGCTGGTCGTGGCCGAGGTGGCGCTCGCGCTGGTTTTGCTGATCGGCGCCTCGCTCTTGATCCGCACGTTCGTCGGCCTGCGCTCCGTCAATCCCGGCATCGATGCCCACAAGGTGCTCACGCTGGAGACCGCCATGGGCGGGTCGTCCTACACCACCACGGCCAAAGTCGACAACTTCGTGGCCCAGGCCGTGCGGCGGATCGAAGCCCTGCCGGGCGTGGAAGCCGCGGCCTCCGCTATCGTCTTGCCTGTCACCAGCGGCGTCGATCTGCCGTTTACCATCGCCGGAAAAGCTCCCGCCAATGGCAGCCAGTACAACGGCGACGAGAAGTGGCGCTCTGTTTCGCCGCACTACTTCCAGGTCTTCCGCATTCCCGTGCTGCGCGGCCGCGCCTTCCGCGAGACCGACGTGCCTAACTCCGCCCGGGTCGTGATCGTGAATGAGGCGATGGCCCGGAAATACTGGCCCAAGGAAGACCCCATCGGTCAGGTGATCACGATCGGGAAAGGCCTCGGCCCTGAGTTCGACGACGCGCCGCGCCAGGTCATCGGGGTGGTCGGCACGGTCCGCGAGACCGGTCTCGGCGACGCCGACACCGGCGTCATGTACATCCCGCAAGGCCAGGCGCCGGAAGGCATCACCAAGCTCGCCGCGTCGGTGCTTCCGCTGGCCTGGGCCGTGCGCACGGCCGGCGACCCGATGGCGCTGCGCGCCCCCGTCGAGCGCGAGTTCCGGGCTGTCGATAGCCTCATGGCGCTCTCGCATCAGCGCACCATGGAGCAGGTGATTTCCGAGAGCGTGGCGCGGCAGGACTTCAACATGCTCCTCCTCACTGTCTTCGCCGCGATTGCGCTGTTGCTGGCGGCAATTGGCATCTACGGCGTGATCGCGTACTCCGTTCAGCGCCGCATGCAGGAGTTGGGCATCCGGCTGGCGCTCGGCGCGGACCGTGGAGACCTCTTCAAACTGGTCCTCAGCCAGGGCATGAAGTTGACCGCCGCCGGCGTTCTCCTGGGACTCGGGATCGCGTACGGCGTGACGCGCCTGCTCGCCAGCTTGCTCTTCGGCGTGAAGGCCGCAGATCCGGCCACGTTCGCTGCCGTATCGGCGATCCTGACTCTTGTCGCTCTGCTCGCGACGTATGTTCCCGCGCGCCGCGCCGCCGCCATCGAGCCCTCGGACGCCCTGCGGTGTCAATGACAGACATTGATGAACATGATTCCCTGAAACCGGAGCGCAAGGCGCAGTTGGAGGCATATACCCGGCGACGCGGCCTGGACCTCGCCGCCGCCCTCTCACATCTTCACGTCGAACGCCAGTTCCTGCACCATCCGGTCCAACGTCTCCTGCGCCGCGTCCTTGCGTTCCTCGATCTCCGCCCCCTCCTTCCGCAGGACCGCCAGCCGCGTCTCCTGGGTGTCGAGCTGCTGCGCATAGCGTTGCAGGAGCGCCTTCTCCTCCGGCGATCCTTTCAGCGCCTTCATGTTTTCGCGCAGCCGCTGCTGATCGTCGAAGATCTTCTCCGCCTCGTCGTCCCGCGCGCTCTTCTGCTCCTCCAACGCGGCGATCGAGCTCTTCTGCGCGACGATCCTCCGCAGCGCCGCTTCCAATGTGCGGTCGATCGATTGCTGCCTCACGAACAGATCTACCTGCTCGCCGGTCACCGAAGAAATTTGCACCGTGTTCTCCACCGGCCGCGCCTCCTCGACCGTCAGCGCCACCGTCTGCTTCGCGGGAACCGTCACGCGGAAGCGCATCCAGTCGCTGGTCGTCTCCGCCGGTCTTGCCTCGCTCCGCAAATCGTAACCGGATCGAACCGGATGCTCGACGATCACCGCCCGCGCCGACGTGTCCTCGTTCCGCAGCGTGTACGTCTTGCGTTCGCGCATTTCGTGCTCCTGGATCATGACGCCGCCGCTGATCCGCGCACGCGTCACCCGCTGGTGCTCGCTGCCGATCTTCGAGCTCACGATCAACGCCAGGTCGGTCGCATACGACACCAGCCGCTTCTCGTTCGCCCGGATCGGCTCGAACACCCCCTCGCCTGCGAATGTGTCCTCCTCCATCACGCTGAAGCTGCCGCCGTCGAGCGTCAGACCGGTCGTGTTCGTCAACCACAACGCCCGCTCCGGCCGCGCCATTCCCGACCGCTCGTTCCAGATCGACACCTTCTCCGCTCCGATTCCGGATTGCGCGATCGGAACCAGCGCGGAGCGGTTCTTCTGGATCGTGATCGGGTCTTTCAACTTGTATTCAAAAAGGTCGCCCAGTTCCTGCGCCGCCGCCGTACGGTACATGCCCGGACTGGCCGCGCCGCCCTGCCCGAGGCCGCCGCTGGGCGCCACCGGCGATGCGGATTTCTTCATCCCTCCACCGCCGCCAAGTCCCGCGCCGCTGCCGAGCATCCGTCCTGAGATGGCATCCCGCGTCACAGTCTGCGCCATGCTGGTTTGCATGGTTTGCAGCGACGGAGCTTCGGCCATTACCTCCACGCTTTGCGACCCTGACCCCACCGGCAGCCTCACGTCACGTCGCGCCTCGCGGCCGTCCCCGACTTGCACCCCGTTCACGTTGACACGGCCGAATCCCGGCGCCTCCGCTTGCAGCCGCACCAACCCCGCGGGCAGCAACGCGAGCCCGTACGCGCCCGCCGCATCCGTCGTGGTCTCCCCGACTACCGATCCGTTCGCGTCGACCGCCCGCACCGTCGCTCCCGCGATTGCTGCGCCCGACGGGTCCGTCACCTTGCCCGCCAGCGTCGCGCCGCCGGGGATCAACGTTGCTTCATGTGTTTGCGGTGAGAGATTCACACTCTCCGGCATTCCGACCACCGGCCGCCGCGCGTAGTATGGCTGCGACAGGTTCTGCACGAACGATTGCGGCGCTCCCGCCACCAGCGAGAGTTGCACGTTCTCCCAGTCCTGCCCGATGACGTTGTCGACGATCGCCCAGCCCTGCAGCAGCGGTTCTTTGCCGCGCTTCGAATCCAGCACGATCCGGTAGGTCGACTTCCACACCGGGACCTCGCTGATGTAACTCACAAACAGCGACCGCTCCCCCGCGCCTTCCGTCGAAATCACCATGCGTCGCACGTCGGCGTCCCGCGTCGAGGAGACGATGTCGAGGAACCGGTCCATCTTTCCCGCCATCCCTCGATCGAGCAGCTTGACGGAAAACTGCGGCGCGACCTCCGTGGTGCGGAGCTCTCCGTTATCCGTGATCAGCGAGACATAATCGACCTCGAGCGTCGTGCCCCCGCCCATCCGCGTCTTTCTTTCCACGCTGAGCAGCCGGCCAGTGATTACGCTGGTCCCGCTCCGCACCTCCAGCCGCGCGCCCCGCAACGCCGCCAGATACTCCGTCAGGCTGGTTTTCTCGCCGAACGGCAGCCGCAAATCGCCGATCTGCCGGTCGATGGGCGCGGCCGACCCATACTCCACGCCGGTGATGCGCCCGCCGCTCAAGTCGAGGACGGTCAGCGACTTGAGCACGTCGTTCAGTTGCCCCGAAGTAAACGGGATCGCCACGTCCTGTTTGCCCTGCACCTTGCCGACGTGTTCGAAATATCCGACCCCGTTCTTGTAAAGCACCACGCGCTTCACCGGCAATTTGCCGGATTCCTCGGCGCCCAGTAAGCAGGTCGCCGTGAGTAAGCCCACCAGTAATCGAGACATAGCCGTCAGACGCCTAATTGGAGTTCCCGGTTTCGGACCGCGCTACACTGTTTGTGCGCACGCTTATGGAAACGCGCAACCCCTCTGCAATCGAGAGTTTGCCGGGCGCCGCCCGTTGGGGCTTCGCCGCCGCCCTCATTCTTGCGGCCTTCTATCTCGTAGGTGTCTTTTGGTCGCCGGTCATGCTCATCGCGCCGGCGGTGATCTTTCTGGCCGCGGCCATTGGACTGCGCCGGGGAGACGCGTGGAGCGCCCATGGCAGTGCGCTATTTCTCGTTGCCATGGCTTGCGGCCGAACCGCCTGGCCCGAAACGCCCCGCGCTGTGACTCTTGCCGTACTGTCGATTGCCGCCGCTTTCGCCGCAATCCTCGTCTGGGCCGGCCGCTCTCTCGCCGGCCGCAAACCGGCCCGCCGCAAGCCGCTGTGGATCGCCCTGGCGATTCTCACGCTCCTGTTCTCGTTGACGGTCAGGAGTTTTGTTGTCCCGACGGGCGCCATGAAAGATACGATCCTGCCCGGCGATTGCGTCTTCGTCCGCGGTTGGGGCGCGGCCCCATCCCGCGGCGACATAATAGCCCTTCGAAATCCGGCCAACCCGCGCGAGGTATTTGTGAAGCGGGTGGTTGCCGCCGGCGGCGACCGGCTCCGCATCCGCAACAAGAAGCTGATTGTGAACGGAGTCGCGCAGGATGAACCGTATGTCCGCATCGCGACGCCCTACATCGACGACTTCCGCGACAACTTCCCGGGCGAACCGAACGCCCCTCTGCCGAACGGCTGGGGCAGGGAAATCGCCACGCACGTCATGGCAGGCGATCTGGTCGTCCCGCCGGGAAAGTTCTTCGTATTAGGTGACAATCGCGACGTCTCGCTCGACAGCCGCTACTGGGGATTCGTCGATCGCGCCGGCATCATCGGCAGGCCCGTCCTGATCTACTTCTCCGCCGATATCCCCGCCGACGCATTCAGCAACCCGAGGGAACCTCCCGCCCCCATCCTGCTGACACCCGGCCGGATCCGCTGGCGGCGCATGTTCAAGCCGCTCTAACTTACTTCACGACGACTTTTTCCGCCGCCTGATTGTCGTACTCGTCCTGCACTCGCACCGCAACCGTGTGCTCGCCGGACGGCGCGTCCAGCGTCAGGTCGTAGTCCAGCTCCGGCGCGTCCGAGAGCCGCGTCACCGGCGCCACCACCGTCCAATCCCCGCCATCCAGCGAGTACTCCGCCTTGGTCACGTTATTCAGCGCATCCGCCGCGTGCCACCGCACCTGCAGCTTGCCGCCGTTCCGCGCCGCCGCCAGCCCCGAGATCCTCGGCGGCGTGTTGTCGATCGTGAAGGGCGCGCTCTCCATACGTGACAGCAGCGCTTCTCCCGGCGGGTTCGACGGCGCGTCCGACGCCGTCACTCGCAGCCGGTACTCGCCGTCCGGAAATGCCGTCGAGTCCCATGCCAGATACTTCTCTGCCACCTTGTCCCGCAGCAACTTCCACTCCGTCTCGCTCACGCCGCGAATCTCCACCGTGTAGATCATCGCGTCGCCATTCGGGTCCGACGACAGCCATCGCGCGCCGAGGAACCCCTTAGCGAATTGCATTGCCGGAGTGGTTGTCGTGTTGTCGCCCGACGAGTTGAACGAAGGCGACGGCCGCCGTCCCAGTGCGGGCAGGCTCAACGACTGCGCCGGGGCCGCGATCAGCGGCGCGCTCGGCGCGGGGAACTTGTAATTGGGCGGCGTAATCTCCAACTCGTCCACCCGCGGCTCGACATTCTTCGGCAGATACGCGACATCCACCGACTCCAGCTCCGGGGACCGTCCCGCGTTATCCGCGGTCAAAGAAGCCCGCCACTGCACGAAACGCGCCGGCGGCGACGCCACCCGCCCGCCTTTCGCCGACGTAATCGGCGATGACCATGCGCTCCAGTTCTTTTGCGGCTGGTCGAGATTCCCGCTGCGTGTCTCGATCGCGACCGTGCCCCCGTTCAGGTGCGCCTCGAACGAGAGCCGCCCCCACAGCGTGTACATCGACGCGTCGAACACATCGCTCTCGACCGTCCCCTGCTTCTCTAACTCGGGTCCGATCTCGTAAATCTTCCCGACATTCCCCGTCGCCGCGTACAGCCGCCCGTTCTGACCCGTCTGAAACGCCGTGATCTGCGTGGCCGGCATCGCGAGCAGCGCCGTATACCGAGTTGGCGACTCGATGCGATAGACGTTGCCCTTGTTTCCCGCGCCGAGCACCACGCGCCCCGCCGCGTCGAACGCGAGGGCGTAGACGACATCCTGCTGGTGCATCCACATCCGCCGCGGATTGCCGTTCGGCTCGATGCGGTAGACTTCGCTGCCCCCGCTCACCGCCGGCCCGGCCAGCGTAGGAGGCGGCGGAGGGGCCGGCCGCGCCGCGGCCGGGCCGGGCGCGCCCGGTGCGTTCACCGTCACCGTCACTGGCCCCGGCGGCGGTCCCGGAGGAGCGGCGCCAGACGCCGGCGCGGCCTGTTTGGCGCCGACCGCCGCCGCATAGATCGATCCGTCGCGCGCCACCGCCACCGCGGTCACCTCGCGCTTCGCCATCTGGTACAACACGAAACCTTCACCGGCCGGCGAGACCCGCAGCACCAGACCGCCGGGCTCCGTGCCCACGATCAGGTTGTCGTTCGGATCCACCGCCATCGACCTTGCGTGCGCCTCGTCGCTCTTGAAGAAGACCGAGCCCTTGCCGTCCGGCGTCACGCGATGAATCTCGCCCTGGTCTCCTGTTGCGAGATACAGGTTGCCTTTGCTGTCGAACGCCATCGACCAGATGTACTTCGCCTTCGGGTCGTAAAAGACTTCCGGCTTGCCGTTCCCGGTAATCCGATACACCTTGCCGTCCGGCGAAGTCGCCGCATACACGCGGTCCTTCGCATCGACCACGATGGCGTGGATCTCCACCGCGCCGAGGTCGGCCAGCATCTTGCCTTTGCCGTCCGGAGGCACCCGATACAGCTTCGCCGTCGTCCCCCCGCCCGCGTAAAGATTGCCTTTCGAATCCTGCGCCAGCGCCCAGAGATAGGCTGTCGTCGCATCGAACAACTCGTGCGATCGGGGCGCTAACGTCAGCAATCCATCGCTCCGCACCGAGAGGTTCTTCAGCACGCCCTTCTCGAAATCGGCGAACTCGCCTTGCGTCCAGGTCTTCGTCTGCGACGCCGGCAACAGCGCCGGCGCGAGCCACACCAGCGCCACCCTCGTCAGTCTTTTCATCTCTTATTTCACGTGAATGCGCAGCGAATAACTTCCCGTCACGACGTAATCGAAGGGCAGAGCCATCTGCTCCGCGGCCGTCTCCGGCGACGTGAACATCGAACGGCTCGGCGCCCGTCCCGACTGCATCACGTTCAACACCGAAGAGGGCAGGCTGGGCAGCGTCTTATCGTCGTAGTACGCCGTCGGGCTCGCTTCCACCAGCGAAACGTACAGCTTGTTATTCGTCCGCTCCTGGTTGAGCAGGGAAACCGCCTCGGGGAGATCGAGGAACCGGTTCATCATGCCGGCCATGTTCTGCATGCGATTCACCGTCTCCGCGTCGCTGAGCACGATGCGGTGATCGCCCTTCGCCAGCCCCGACGGAATCTTCACCGTGAACTCGCGCTGGATCGGCTCCCCGCGATACGGGCGCAGCGACGCTTTCACCGTAACATCCTCGCCAGGGCGCACATCGGCGTTCGCCACCCACGCATTCTCCACCACCGCGACGCGCCGCTCCGGCATCAGGTCGACCGTCACGTTGACGCTCTTCACGTCCGCCGTCTTCACGTTGTTCAGGTACAGCCGGTTGAACTTATCGCCCCACCATCCCGCCAGCATCATAGGCGCCGGCATGGGACTCTCGCCCGAAGCCTGCATCGTGGAAAGCGCGATGTTCTGCATCCCGTTCATGAGGACCTTCCCGTTCAGCCGGTAGGTCGCCTCGTCCGTGAACTCGTTCAGCTCCGATAACGAGTTGTACAGCGTCAGCATCATCAGGTACGGCGTCCACTTCTGGTGAACGAACACGTTGAAATGGAAATCCTTCTCGTTCTTGACCTTCTCGCTCTTGTCGAGCGACCGCACCTTCATCGTCACCGGGATCATCGGCGATTCGTCACCGAGCACGCCCATGATGCCGCTGTGCCGGTCCTGGTGCAGCGCGCCGACCACCTCGGTCGAGTTCGCCATCTTGTTCGGCTGGAACGCGGAGGCGAGCGTCATCACCACCTCGCCCTTCGCCATCGGCATATCGAGCGGACCCAGGTTGAAGAACGGATGTCCGAACGCCAGCACGCGCTTGCCGTCGTTATACGTCACCGTCCCCACGCCGCTCACGCTCATATCGCCGCTGACCAGCACGCCGGCCACGGTGTCTCCCGGGTTGAGCGCGTGCTCCCAGCCCTTGGCCGGTTTGGCCGTCTTGACCTCGCTGCCTGCCGCGCCGCCCTGTGCCGCCGCGATCCCCAACTGCTGGAACAGCGGTCCGAACTCCTGCAATGTCGATTCGTGGAACCCCGAAAAGATGAGCGGCGACTCGATCGGAACCATTGTCTGCACTGCCGGAAAGTTCCGGCCCGACCCCGCTGCGACCGCCTGCCTCAGCAGTTCGCCGGGCACGGAAATCTCGCGTGTCCGCGCCACCTTGTCGGGCGTCCGCGCATCATCCGGCCGCGATTTGTCGAACTCGTTGATCTCGAGCATCAGCTCGATGGGCGTGATCCCGCAGATCGAATCCGGCGAGAACACGCTCATGCGCAGCGCCACCGCGCCGATCAGCTTCCCGTTGATATAGACCGGGCTCCCGCTCATTCCGCCTGCCACGTTGGTGCGAATCGCCTTGCCGCCCATTTTGGCGATGATGATGTCCTGATTGGGCCCCCAGATGTTTTTCAAGCGGCCAATGATTTCGATCGGAACGGGCTCCGGTTCGGTCCCCTGGAAAACGGTCCAGGCGGTCGCCTTCATCCCCGGCTTGACCTCGCTCAGGGGCATAATCTCGACTTTGCCTGCTTTGGGACGGGTAAGATTCGCGTCACCCGCCGCATAGACGGGGAGCGAGAGGACCGCCAGCCCGATCAGGACGGCGGCGTTACGAATGTTCATGGGGTCAACAGCTCCAGTTGTTTCCTATTGTACTATGCGCCTCCTTTCCGACTGTGCTCTCACCGGCAAGTTCACATCGATTTTCGAGAATCTTTCTCTCATTTCAAACCACTTATCCGCCTTCCGTGCCGCGAACCCAAATCCGGACGCTATCCTGGCCCCGTGGAACCTCTCACGCGAGCCGACCGCATCTGCGCCGTCGCCGCCGCCGCCGCTCACGACCTCAACGACGACCTGACCGTCATCCTCAGCAGCGTCACCACGTCGATCCGCGCCCTGCCTCCCGATCATCCCGCCCGCCCCACTCTCCTCGACCTGCAAAGCGCCGCGCAGCGCTGCGCCTGGACTGCCTCCGGGCTGTTGAACTTCAGCGCCCGCAAAGGCGCCCGCCCCAGCGCCGCGACGTTCGAGCGGCTGACCGCGGAAGAGCGATAAGGTAGATATCGGTGCGAATCCTTGGCATAGAATCCTCCTGCGACGAGACCGCCGCCGCCGTTGTCGAAAACGGCGAGTCGGTGCTCTCTTCGGTTGTTGCCTCGCAGATGACCATGCATGGCAAATATGGCGGCGTCGTCCCCGAGCTCGCCAGCCGCGAGCATCTGCGGGCCATCGTCCCGGTGGTTCGCGAAGCCCTCGACCGCGCCGGGACCCGCCTCGAGGATCTTTCGGCCATCGCCGCGACCGTCGGACCCGGCCTTGTCGGCTCCCTACTGGTGGGTCTGACGTATGCGAAATCCCTCAGCTTTTCCACAGGAATTCCACTGATCGCCGTGAACCACATTGAGGGGCATATCCATGCCGTGATCCTGGAAGCCAAAACGGTCGAGTTGCCGGCTCTTGCCCTGGTTGTCAGCGGTGGCCACACCCACCTCTTCGAGGTGTTGGATGGCTTCCGCTACCGCCTCCTCGGCAAGACCCGCGACGATGCCGCCGGAGAAGCCTTCGACAAGGTCGCCAAGCTTCTCGGGTTCGCCTACCCCGGCGGCCCGATTGTCGACAAATTGGCTTCGTTTGGAAATCCTCGCGCGGTTCGCTTCACCTTCGCCAAGATGAAGGGCAACCCCTTGGATTTCAGCTTCAGCGGTCTCAAGACCGCCGTCCTCCGATGGGTGCAAAGCCATGATATGGAAGCCGAAATCGAAGCGCGCCGCGTCTTGCGCCGTTCCAATCCCACCCCCTCTGTCGACGAATGGCTGGCCGTCACCCCGGCCCGCACGCTCGATTTATTGGCTTCGTTTCAGCACGCCGTCGTGACCGAACTGCTGACCCGTGCCGCCGCCTCCGCCGATGAAATCGACGCCCGCAGCGTCATCATCTCGGGCGGCGTGGCCTGCAATTCCAGTCTGCGGGAAGCCGCGAACCTCTCGTATCCGGTGTACTTTCCGACTCCCGGCCTTTCGACCGACAACGCCGCCATGATCGCCGCCGCCGCCTTCCCCAAACTCGCCCGCGCCGAATTCGCCACGCTTGATGTTCTGGCGCAGGCTAACCTCGCCTTGGCATGAGACCCTACAACTCTCCCAGAAGCTTTGCGATGAACGCCGTCCGGTCCGCGATCCGTCCCACCAGAATGCTCTCGTTGGCCGCATGCGCTCCTTCGCCGACCGCGCCGAGCCCGTCCAGCGTCGGCACTCCCAGCGCCGCCGTGAAGTTCCCGTCCGACCCGCCGCCCGTCAGCGATTCCTCGATCGCGACCCCCATCTCGCCCGCCAGCCGTTGCGCCGTCCGGAACAGCTTCACGATCCCTTCCGACCGCTCCATCGGCGGCCGGTTCAGTCCGCCCGTCACCTCGATCGAGCACCGCTTGTCGAACGGGCGCAGCGACCGGAATTTCTTTTCGAGCGGCGGCGCGTCCTTCAGCTTCAGCACCCGGATGTCGATCTCCGCCCGCGCCTCCGCCGCCACCACGTTCGACCGCGTCCCGCCCGAAATCACCCCCGGATTGACGGTCAGGCCCCGCTCGAGTTGCGAGAAGCCTGCGATGAGATCGATCTGCCGCGCCAGTTCCAGCACCGCGCTCGCCCCCGCGGAAAAATCGACGCCTGCGTGCGATGCCCGCCCGCGCACCGTGATCGTGAAATCGCCGACGCCTTTGCGCGCCGTCTTGAGCTTTCCCTCGAGCCCCGTGCCCGGCTCCAGCACCAGCACGGCCTTACTCTCCGCCGCGTTCTTCTCGGTTAGCGAGCGCGACGCCCCGCTGCCGACCTCTTCATCGGAATTGATCTGCAGGAGGACCTTCGACTGGGCCGGAATATCCAGTTCGCGCAGAGTCCGCACCGCGAAAATAAAGAAGGCGATCCCCGCTTTCATATCGAGCACGCCAGGACCCCAGAGGCGCCCCTCCGCCTCGCGGAACGGCATCGACCTCAGTGTCCCCATTGGCCAGACTGTGTCCGAGTGTCCGAGCGCCAGAATCTGCCCGCTCTTCTTCCGGCCCGGCAGCGCCATTTCGCAGACGAGTTGTTTGCCGAACTTGCCTCCACCGATCGTCTTCACTTTGGCAAAGGGCGCGACGGTGTCGGAGACCAACTCCACAAAACGATTGACCGCTTCCGGTGTGTCGCTCGGGGACTCGCACTCCACGAAGCGCCGGATCAACGCCACGATCGCCGGCTGCTGTTTCTGGGTGTAAGAGAGAAGGGGATCCACATCGGAATTATCGACAATTTTCGAGACGATCTCCAACCCGCCTCGGGCATTCGCCGGTAGGGGCGCTGGATTCGCCGATTTTTGCGGGAATCGGGAAGCTCCGCGGCTTAATCTGGCGTCATGGACTCTCGTGAGTTTTACCGTTACCGGCGCGACGATCTCGGATCGGCCGAGCGCATGGTGCCTGCCATCATCCTGATCGCCATCGGGGCGCTCTTCCTGCTGAACAACCTGCACATCTTCTATATGCACGAGATTGTCCGCTACTGGCCGACGATCCTGATCGCCGCGGGGATCGTCAAACTGGTGGATTCGAGCGACGGGCGTGGACGCGCCTGCGGAGCGGTGCTGCTAGGCGCGGGCGGCGTGCTGTTGGCGCGGAGCCTGGGCTACCTCGATGTGGCGCTGGGCGAACTTTGGCCCCTGATCCTGATCGGTGTCGGGTTGCTGATGCTGTTCGAGCGCACGGGGAACTGGAACATCGGGATGAAGATGCGCGCGGGGCGCAGCGGCATGCGCGAGACGGCGGTGTTTAGCGGCGGCAAGCGCGCCATCATGGACCAGAACTTCGACAGCGCCAAATACGACGCGGTGTTCGGCGGCTTCGAAATCGATCTACGGAAAGCGAATATGGCCGGCGATTCCGCGGTGCTCGATCTGAACGCGGTGTTCGGCGGGATCGAAGTGAGGATCCCCGAATCGTGGAGCGTCGTCATGAAAGGCGCGGGCGTATTCGGCGCCTTCGTGGACAACACAGTCCAGCCCGATCCGCGTATCTTTCCGAATCCGAAGAAACTGATTGTTAAAGGCGGCGCCGTATTCGGCGGCGTCGAGCTGAAGAACTGAAACGATGCACCCGATTCTGGCCGCGCGCCGGCGGATGGTGCTGTACCTTCTGGCCTGGACGCCGATCCTCGCGCTGCTGGTGTACGTCAGCCACGCCGGCGGTGCGAGGGTTCTGGATGCGGTGGCGGTCTTCTCGCCGACGCTGATCGTGTTCGCGTTCATCTGCCTCTCGCCGTGGCACATCGGGCGGGTGCGGCCGCTACGCATGGCGACGGCGCCCGGCCTGCTGGTAACCTTTGCCGGCGCGGGTGTCGCGGGGAGCCTCGCACTGGTTGGGAGCGCCGTGATCCTGGCGTATGTGCTGTCGCGCCCGGCGGTGCTGGGCAACGGCATCGTCGCCATGCTGTTCGGGATCGGCGTGCTCCTCTACCTGCTATCGACCGGTCTGCATTATGCGATGCTCACCGCGGAGGCGTCGCGCGAGGCGGAACGGCGCGCGGCGGAGGCCCGCACGCTGGCGCGCGAAGCGGAATTGCAATCTCTCAAGATTCAGCTCAATCCCCATTTCCTGTTCAACAGCCTGCATTCCATTAGCGCGCTGGCGACCCTCGACGGCGGCCGCGCGCGCGACATGTGCATCCGGCTGGCGGATTTTCTGCGCGCCAGCCTGGGGCTGGGCGATCGCGAGAGCATTCCCATTCGGGAGGAGGTCGCGCTCGCGAGGCGCTACCTCGATGTCGAGCAGGTCCGCTTCGGCGAACGGCTGCGCGTCGACGCGGCGATCGACCCCGATTGCGAGGACTGCGGCGTCCCGGCGTTGCTCCTGCAAGCGCTCGTCGAGAACGCCGTGAAGCACGGGGTCGCGGGGTTGATTGAAGGCGGCGCGATTCGCATCGCGGCGCGGCGCGAGGGAACCGAAGTCGCGATCACCATCGAGAACGCCTTCGATGCGGAGGCTCCCGCGCGGCGCGACATGGGGCTCGGTCTGACGAATGTGCGGCGGCGGATCGAGGTGCGGTATGGCCCGGAAGCGTCGTTTGTGGCCGGCGCGGCGGGAGATCTTTACCGCGTGGAGTTGCGTCTGCCTTGCGAACGATGTGACTAGCCCTGGGGCCGCGGGTCGCCCATGGCTTCGAGCAGACGCGCGTAGCCCGACCGGCTGACGGGGAGGCGCGCGCCGTCGTGGAGGATGGCGATGCGGCTTTCCTTGCCGAAGGGCTCGATGCGCGCCACGCGCTCCAGGTTGACGATGGCGGAACGATGGATGCGCACGAAGCGCGCTGGATCGAGCGCCGCTTCGAGCGCAGCGATGGGCTGCTGCTTGAGGAAGGCCTTGCCGCCGCTGTGCAGCGCGACGTAGTCATCCTGGGCTTCGATGTAGTCGAGCTTATCGAGCGGAATCACATGCACGCGCGTGCCGTCTTTGACAACGATCCGCTGGGGCCGCTCCGCGGGGGCGCGCGCGGCGCCGGCCTCGGCCGGTAGACGGCGCTCGCCAAGACGGGACTTGGCGCGTTCGAGCGCGCGCTCGAAGCGCTCGGCGCTGAACGGTTTCAGCAGGTAGTCGACGGCGGAAGCGTCGAAAGCGCGCATGGCGTACTGGTCGTAGGCTGTGACGAAGATCACAACAGGCCCGGGGTCGATCAATTCGAGAACCTCGAAGCCATCCAATTTGGGCATTTGCACGTCGAGGAACAGCAGGTCGGGCGACGTCTCGGCGACCGCTTTGACAGCCTCGAATCCATTGGCGCATTCGGCGGCAATCTCGACATCCGGGTGGGCTCGGAGTAGCTCGCGAAGAAACGCCCGCGCCAACTCCTCGTCGTCCACGATCACCGCACGGATCATCACCAGACAATGTACCAACTGGCGAGCGCGGCACGTCAGTTGCATTGGCGGCTCTGGATGAGTGTACGGATTACGTTGTATGGCATTTTGATATGGGGCGGAGTCTGTATGGCACAGACCGCTTCCCGCGAAAAGGCGCCGGAGACCACATTCCGCGTGGGCGCCGACCTGGTGCAGTTGAATGTCTCCGTCTTCGATGCCAACTGGAAGGTCATCAAGGGTCTGCCGCAGAGCGCGTTTACGGTTTTCGAAAACGGCGTGAAGCAGGAGGTCAGCGTCTTCCGCCAGGAGGATGTGCCGGTCTCGCTTGGAGTGATCGTCGACAATAGCGCGAGCATGCGCGACAAAAGCGATCGTGTCGCCTCCGCCGCCCTCGCCATGGTGAAAGCGTCGAATCCGCAGGATGAAGTCTTCATCGTCAACTTCAACGAGGAGCCAAGACTCTCCCAGGAGTTCACAAGCGATATCGGCGTCCTCGAGAAGAGCCTGCGCGAGATTCAGACCAGCGGGGAGACCGCCATGCGGGATGCGGTTTTGCTCGGCATTCAGCACCTGCGGAGCCGCGCCCGGCGCGACAAACGGGTGCTGGTGGTGATTACCGACGGCGAAGACAACAGCAGTATCGCCACGCAGCAGCGGCTGATCGAGGCGGCTCACCAGAGCGACGCGATCGTGTACGGCATTGGCTTGCTCGGCTTGGAACAGCCGGAGAGCGCGGCGCGCGCGCAGAAGCGCCTCGAGGAGTTGACCAATGCGACCGGCGGGCGTTCCTGGTTTCCCACCGACGCCGGCGATATTGCGGCGATCACTCCCGAGATCGCGCACGAGATTCGCAACCAGTACGTGGTCGGTTACACTCCGTCGGATCCGGCCAAAGATGGGAAGTTTCGCCCCGTCACAGTGGCGGTAAACGTGCCCGGAGCAACCGTACGGACGCGTTCGGGTTACTACGCGCGTCCCTGAATAGAGGAGGATTTTTCGGATGAAAGCACGGTTTACCATGCTTGCCATTCCCCTGATGGTGGGAGCGGCGTTCGCGCAATCCACGAGCAGCCAGGCGCAGACGGAGCCGCAGGCCAGTGCGCGGCCTGCCGAGATGAAAACCATGACGTACAAGGGGGTTCTGGTGGACCTCTCGTGCGGATCGCCGCAGACCACCGCGGCGGAAACCCCGGATGCCGCCACTTCGGCAAACCGGTCGGCGGGCGACACGGCGAATTGCGCGGTGACGTCGAACTCCAGCACGTTTGGCCTGAAGATGGACAACGGACAGGTGGTCCGCTTCGATCTCGTGGGCAATCAGCGCGCCCAGGACGAATTGAAGAACAATAAGAAGTGGAACACCTCCGTGTCCGCGAGCAAGCCGATCCAGGTGAAGATCAGCGGTGTCTTGCAGGGCGACAAGCTGATCGTATCGTCGATCCATTAGGCAAAGCGCCGGGGGCCGCGGGGCCCCCCACTCCTTATGAAGAAGGGAAAGCAGTTCGCGCTGGCGGCAGTGGTGTTGGCCGTAATGGTTGGGCCGCTGGTGGCGTCGGAGGCGGATGCGCTGGCGATCGAGGCCGGCATTCAAGCCCGTCACCTGCCGTTCGGCACGATCCTCGATCCCATCAACGCCTCCTCCTCCAGCACGCAGATCGTCGGTTACACGCGCTGCGGCGATTCGGCGTTATGGACGGGCGCGTATCTGGCGGCGGAGGCCTTCCGCTACAAAGCGACGCAGTCCGCCGACGTGCTGAGCAACGTGAAGACGGCGCTCGCCGGGTTGAAGCTGCTGGTCGACGTGACAGGTGACAACCGTGTCGCCCGGTGTGTGGTCCCCAAGACCTCGCCTTACGCCGACGGCATCGCCAGGGAAGAGGCGCATAACCTCATCATTCAGAATCCACCATTGATCTGGGTGGACAACACGTCGCGCGACCAGGTGGTGGGAGTTTTCTTCGGCCTGGGAGCGGCGTTCGACCTGATCGACGACGCCGGCGTCAAGAGCAGCATCAGCGATCTCGCGACGCGCATCTCCGGGTTCGTCTCGAGACATCAATGGTCGCCGAACGACGACGCCGGGAACACGTTTCTAGCGCGCCCGGAAGAACTGCAAATGATGCTGCAGGTGGCGCGTCATGTCAATCCGTCGAACACGATCAGCGGGCCGTTTCTCGTGCCGCCGGTGAACACGGGCGTCACCGTTGATGTTCTCGGACTGGGCTCGTACTTCAAGTTCAACCTCGACTACATGACGTTCTACAACCTGGTCCGGCTGCAAAACAACTCGGACAATCGGGCCGCGTACCAGGTGGCGCGCAATTACACGGCGACGCACCAGAACGCCTTCTTCAACATGGTCGATCGGGCGTTGCGCGGCCCCGACCCGGCGCGCGACGCCGAAACGCGGAACCTGCTCGATCAATGGCTGCAGCGGTCGCGGCGCGATATTTTCGTTGACGCCTCAAAGAACGTCGCGGTTTGCGGCGCCGAAGCCTGCCAGCCGATTCCGGTGCCGTTGCGGCCGCCCGCCGATTTCCTCTGGCAGATCGATCCGTTTCAACTGTCGGGCGGCGGACTCGGGCAGATTGAAGGGTCGGGGCTCGACTACATCCTGCCGTATTGGATGGCGCGCTACTACGGAGTGATCTCCGAACCTGCCGCCGTGCAACCCTCGGCCGCTCCGGGGAGCGCCGTGGCGCCGGGCTCGCTCGCGTCGCTGTACGGCGGGAACCTGGCCGCAGCGGAAGCCCGCGCGTCGTCCCAACCCCTTCCCACCCTGCTGGGAGGAGTGAGTCTGACGGTGACCGACGCCGCGGGCGTGCCGCGCAATGCTCCACTCATTTACGTTTCCCCGGCGCAGATCAATTTCGTGATACCGGACGGAACGGCGTCCGGCGCCGCGACGGTTACCGTGTCGAACGGAGGCGCAACACAGACATTTGCGGCTTCGATTCTACCCGTGGCGCCGACGCTTTTCAGCATGAACGGGACTGGGACGGGTGTGGCCGCGGCCACTGCTATACGGGTGCAGGTTCCGAACCCGCAAGCGCAGTTTCCCGTGCCGGTCTTCCAGTGCGATCCCTCGGGATGCACGGCCGTGCCGATCGATGTGGGGGTCGACGCGCCGGTGTACGTTACGTTCTATGGCTCGGGCATTCGCAATCGCAGCTCCCTTGCGAACGTCACGGTGACCATCAACGGCGTAAGCGTCCCGGTGTCGTATGCAGGCCCGGCGCCGGGCTTCGCCGGTCTCGATCAGGTCAATGTGGGCCTGGTTCTCGGCCTGCGCGGCAGCGGCGAATCCAACGTCGCCCTTACGGTGGATGGACAGGCCTCAAACATCGTCACCATTCGCATTCAATAGCGTGACGGGTGGAGGCTGTTGCCGTTGACCGCATGGCGCTATCATGCGGCCATGATGCGCTCTTTCCGTTTCGTGATCTGTCTCGCTTTCGCGTTGCCTGGCGGATCACAGACCTTCACGCGACAGAACGTCGCCACACTCTTCGGATTCGAGAATAGCCAGCCCGGGTTGTTTCCCGCGGGGTGGGGCGGCGGTCCGGTGGGTTCAATTTTCGCGGATAACGAGGTGGCGCATACCGGAAAGTTCTCGGCGCGGATCGAACGGACATCCTCGACTGCCTCGACCTTCTCCAGCGTGACGCAAGCCATTCCGGTCGATTTCTCCGGCAAAGTGATCGAGTGGCGCGGTTTCATCAAGACCGAAAACGTGAGCGACTCTGTGGCGCTGTGGTGCCGGGAAGACGGCGCGGGCGGGGTCGTCGGCTTCGCCACCCTGCAAGGGCTCGGCGTGAAGGGCACGGCGGACTGGAAGGAATACTCCATCACTTTGCCCTGGCGGGACGACGCCCAACAATTGGCCTTCGGTTTTCTCCTGTCGGGGACCGGCAAAGCGTGGGTAGACGATCTGCAATTGCTCGTCGACGGTGTGCCCGTGGCGCGCGCGCCGAATAAGATCCTCACGGTCCTCGACACGGATCATGAGTTCGACAATGGCTCCGCCATCGCATTGACGACGCTGTCGGACACGCAGGTCGAGAACCTCGCGACGTTGGCGAGGGTCTGGGGATTCCTGAAATACCACCATCCGGCGATTGCCGCCGGGCAGCGGCATTGGGATTACGAGCTGTTTCGCATCCTGCCGCGCATCTTGGCGGCGGGCGATACGGCGGCCGCCAAAGGAACGCTGGCCGACTGGGTCGCGAGTTTGGGCGCGGTCCCTGCCTGCGCGCCCTGCGCGACGCTGGTCACCAGTGACCTTCACCTGAACGTCAATATCGATTGGATCTCGGACGAATCGCTCCTCGGTCCGGTTCTGAGCCAGAGTCTGAAGAACACCTATCGGAACCGAAGTCCCGCTGCGGCGCAGTTCTACGTCTCGATTGTCAAAGGCATCGGCAATCCGTCCTTCGATCACGAGCTCGCCTATCCGAGTCTCAAGTTCCCCGACGCGGGCTACCAACTCCTGGCGCTATTTCGCTTCTGGAACATGGTGCAGTATTTCTACCCGAATCGGGAAATCATGGCGGACGATCCCGCGGGTTCGCCGGATTATTGGCGGCAGGTCCTCACCGAATCCATCCCCGCCATTGCATTGGCGCGCGACAGCCTCTCCTATCAACAGGAGTTGATGCGCTTCATCGCCAGGATCCACGACACGCATGCCAACCTGTGGAGTTCGATTGCGGCAAGGCCGCCGATTGGCGCCTGCTATCTGCCCGTCGATCTCCAGTTTGTCGAAGGAAGCCCCGTGGTCCTGCGGAACACGTCCGCCCTTGCGGGCCCCGCCTCAGGACTTCTCCGCGGGGACGCGATCGAACGGTTGGATGGCGTCGACGTCTCCGAACTCGTCACGCGATGGACGCCGCTATATGCCGATTCGAACCAGGCGGCGCGCCTTCGGGACATCGCGTGGTACCTCACCCGCGGATCCTGCGGCCCTACGTCCATCGTCGTGAAGCGGGGGGACCAAACGGTCAGCCTGACCCCAAGCCGGCTGGCCGCGTCCGCGATAGACTTCAGCGCCACGTACACCCACGACCTGCCTGGCCCTGCGTTTCAGATGCTATCGCCGGAAGTGGCGTATTTGAAGCTCAGTTCGGTAAAGGTGGCCGAGTCCGCCAAGTATGTTCAGGCCGCGGCGGGCGCCAAAGGGTTGATCATCGATATCCGCAACTACCCGTCGGAGTTCGTGGTGTTCAGCCTGGGCTCGCTGCTCGTGCCGCAGCCGACGAATTTTGTCCGGTTCACTTTTGCCGATATCGCCAATCCGGCCGCGTTTCACTGGGCGGCGCCGTTGAGTCTCGTTCCGGCGCAGCCCCAATTCACCGGCAGAATCGTGATTCTGGTCGATGAAATCACGCAAAGCCAGGCGGAATACACCACAATGGCATTTCGCACCGCGCCGGGCGCCATCGTCATTGGGAGCACCACGGCCGGCGCGGATGGCGACGTCTCGACCGTGACGCTGCCGGGCGGTCTCAGCTCGTACATCAGTGGAATCGGCGTCTTCTATCCGGATAAACGGCCGACCCAACGCGTGGGGATCGTTCCCGACGTGGTCGTCAAACCTACAATTGCGGGCATACGCGCCGGCCGCGACGAATTGATCGAAGAGGCGATCCGGCGGATTACTGCTCCGCGGCGGCGGCCCGTCGGACATCGTTGATTGGGGGTTTCGTCGTCCGTGCACCCCATCGGGTTAAACTGTGGGTTTCGAAAGGGCGTTCCATGGACGAATACAGCTATGCCGATGCAAGCCTCGGCTGGGCAAGTTACTATATCCTCCCGGCGCTTAAAAAGTTATTGCGGGATATTCCGCGCAACGCTGTCATAGCCGATGTAGGATGCGGCAACGGCTCCCTGATCGCCCAGTTTCAGCAGGACGACTTGCAGCTTCACGGGCTTGAAATGTCGATGTCGGGCTTAGCGGAAGCGAGGAAAGCATACCCCCGGATTCACTTTGAATATGCCGATCTCACGGCGGACCTCTCCTCCCATGCGCTAGCGGGGAAATGCGATGTCGTGATCAGCACGGAAGTAGTGGAACACGTATTTTTGCCGCGCATATATGCCAAGAACTGTTACACCTTGCTGAAGCCCAATGGCTTACTCGTCGTTAGTACGCCCTATCATGGATACGTTAAGAACATCGTATTGGCAGTGACGGGTAAAATGGACCATCATTTCACCGCGTTATGGGATTATGGCCACATCAAATTCTGGTCCCGCCAAACACTGACAGCCCTTCTCGAGGAAGCCGGATTCGTCGTGACAGGCTTTCGCGGAGTTGGAAGGCTTCCGTTCCTTTGGAAGAGCATGATTCTAGTGGCGACAAAATCCGGGACGCCCGATCCGGCTCGCGGCTGACTCCTTACTTCCTGGTCACTGTGCCGGTCACCTTATATTTGACCGGCCGCTCGCCGTCCGGGTGCGCTGGGTTCTGGAAATTCTTGTTTGTGTTCACGTCGTATTCTCCGGTCAGCGTGTTCAAGTCGGCTCCCCCGAATTTCATATTGATGTACATAACCTGAACGTCGGCGAAACCGGCAATCAGGTTGGGGCTGATTGCCGTGGCGCTCCATGTGCATGTCATCGGGTCGAATACGCCCGTCGCGCCCACAATCTGCGGCCGATCGCCGGTGAACATGATTTGCTTGCCAGTCGTAGCGAAGGTGATGCGCCCCGACGAGAGCCCGACGTAACTCGAGCTGTCATCCAGATCCTCGAAAACAGTGAAGATGCCATCGATGATGCCCGATGTCGGGCACGACGCCGGGTCCACGGTCACGGGGAGCGTCAGGGTGGCGCCGTCGGTGGATTGGATCGTAAATGTCGTTGTGCCTGGGGCCAGGCCTTTGACGGCGAACGACTTGAGACGGTTGGGCGCCGGGAAGGTAAACTGACTATCCGGAGTGCTGGCGATCGTGCCGCCTCCCGTAATGGTAATCGTGGAATCGGATTGAATGGGGAGGACCGGCCCCTGCTTCGAGAGTTCCACGAGAGCAGTCTCGCCGGCCTTCAACCGCAATTGGGCCGGGTTCAACGCGAGGCCATCGACCAGCACGGTGAATGTCGAAATGGCCTTCCCATCGATCACCCTGAACGACGCCGTCCCCGGTTTCAGCCCGGACACGTGGAAGGACTGCACGTCGGCGCCGGGCTGGAAGGTCACTTCCGTGACATCGGTGGAAGCGATGGCGGCGCTAGCGGAATCGGCAGGCGCAATCGTCACCTTGGCGGGGTTTGGTTGGTTTGCCAGCTCCTTGCCGCGCTTGATCACGAGAATCGTGGAGTTCCCTGCATGCAGGCCAATCGGGTCAGGTGTTACGCGATAGCCGTCACCCACGCGGATAGTTCCGGTTGCCGTGTACGTCTTGGCGTCAGAGTCGGTGAACGTCAGGGTATAGTCCGTTTCGCCGGGGCTGACACCTTGAACTTCGAACGTTGCCGTGGTGGCGCCGTTGGGCAGTTGCTGACGCGAGATTTGGCTATCGATGCCGCTTGCGAGGTTATCGGTCCCGATCGCCACGCTCCGGAAATTGATCTTGATTTCCACCAGGCCCGCCCCTTTCGCGAACCCGGGTGGAACGGTGACGGTGAATTTGGCGGGATTCTGGGATGGGTCATCGATGTTCACAATGACGACGGCCGGGGCGATGGCGGCGCCGCCCGCCGGATCGATGGTGGCGACGCGCGGATTGCCGATCATCGTGTAGGAGTTCGGGTCGAGCCCCTCGCCGACCGCCAAGGCCACATTGCCGAGCGAGAGGTCCTGTTCGGGCCCCAGAGTGGCGAGATCCTGATACGTCTTCGCCAGCTGCGCGGTCCAGTACGGATCGCGGAATCCCGGCACGGGATTGTGATAGGCCAACTTGTCCTTGTGGGCGGCCGTCGCAATCTCGCCACTGAATCCGTGATTTTGCATCTGGGGGATCGCGCTTCCCGAATGGCACGACTGAAGGATCGGGCAGATGACCGGGATCTTCGTCTGCTGGAAGAGGTTCGCCAGGTCCTTAAAATCGACGTAGTCGTATTCGGTGCTGCCGTCGGTGTTGCTTTCGTTCGCGGCGCAGAACCCGCCGTCGTAACCGTGGCCGGCGAAATAGAAATACAGCTTCGCGCAATTTTTGCCGGCGGCCTTGTTGAGCAGGTCGCGAATTCTGCTCGGCGTGGACGGCTGGTGATTCGTGCCGAAGAACGTCCCGGGAACGGTGTCTTCAATGATGTTGTCATCGGGAATCTTCAGCACGTCGTGAAAGACCGACCGCATGGAAGCGGCGCCGTTCTCGAAAGCGGTGCTGTCGGGCCCGTAGACGATCACGACACACGTCCGGCTGGGGTCGTCCGCGCGTGGGAAGAGCCGTGCCGATAGGCGAGCCTCCACCATTGGCGTGGGGGTCGGGGCAGGGATATCTCGAACGCGGAATAGCGGGGCGACCAGGGCGAAACTGGCGGACCCATCCGCCGAGGTGACGACCGGATACCAGAGGCGATTCAGCACAACGCCGGGCGCATTCAGCTTAGGGGTCGGATTGCTGGAGTCCAGCAGCACGTAACGGACTGGATGGTCGTAAGACGCGAGAGGATAATCGTCGATCCAGAAGAAGACCGCCGGCGCGGCTAATTGGAGCGGGGTGTTGGTCGAAGAAGGATCGGCCGCGCCGGATACCGCCATGCCGGCGTCGAGCAGGAACGGGCCATAAACAGCCGCGCTTTGGTCGATCTGCAGTTGCTGCCGGACCGACGCCATGGCGGTGTCCGGGTCTAAAGGCGGGCTGGAGAACGCGGCGTTCGAAATCGCGAAGTGGATCGCTTGTTGCGTGCCTTCGAGCCAGGCGCTGACCAGGAACGGGCCGGCGATCCCGTTGGTGTGAAGCTGGGCCTCCGCGACCCCGTCGGGGCCGGTGACGACGCGCAATATGGCGCCGCTCGGATCGGCGCCGGGCGCCGCCAGCGATCCGCTTGGCCCTTGGTCCGGAGCGACGAAGAGCACCGCCTGCCCGGCGGCCGCCTGTCCGTCGGCACCCGTCACGGCGACCCGCAGGCGGACGTCGGAATTCACCGGCCTCCAGGAGGCCGCGCCGTCGATGGACTTCACCGTGAGCCCGGCAGGCGGCGTTTGGGAAAAACCGAAAATTGCGGTCGCGCAGACCAGCAACGCAGCGGCGAAACAGCGTGAGCCCAGGACGCGAATCAGGGACATGACAGCCTCAGGAGTATTGTGTTCGCCGGCTGGAATCTGATATTCCCCTTAAGGGCGCGAGCGTGCGAAACGATACATGTTGAGTGTCGGTCCGTGAGGAATCTCACCGTGCTCTAGGAAATGCGGCGCGAGTTGCCACCACCTTGCCCCTTCTGCTACACTCGTTTCTGTCCCTAAGAAAACGCTCAGTGGGAGGTTCGTTTGCCCGTACGGGAAGGAACCGCTTGCACCAATGAGGAAATATGGCTCGTAAACCAGGCAAACAGTATCAAACCGCGTTGAAGCAGGTAGCCGCGAAAGAGTATCCGCTCGAAGAGGCTATCCCGCTCGTACAGAAAATCAAATTCGCCAAGTTCGACGAGACGGTGGAGGTCCACATGCGTCTCGGCGTCGACCCCAAACATGCCGACCAGATGGTCCGCGGCACCGTTCTGATGCCCAACGGGCTGGGCAAGTCGAAAAAAGTGCTCGTCATCGCCAGCGGCGATAAGCAGCGCGAGGCGCAGGAAGCCGGCGCCGATTTCGTGGGCGGCGAGGACATGGTCAACAAGATCCAGTCGGAAAGCTGGACCGATTATGACGCCGTCGTTGCGACTCCGGACATGATGCGCTCCGTCGGCAAACTCGGCAAAATCCTCGGCCCGCGCGGCCTGATGCCCAACCCAAAGACCGGCACCGTGACCGTAGACGTCGCCAAGGCGGTACGGGAAGTCAAGGCCGGCAAGGTCGAGTTCCGCGTCGACAAGACCGGAATCATTCATGCTCCGGTGGGCAAAGTCAGCTTCGCAGCCGACAAACTGGTCGAGAATGCCTCGAGTCTGATCGCGGCGGTCATCAAGGCGAAACCGGCGGTCGCCAAAGGCAAGTACGTGCGCAGCGCCACCGTGTGCTCGACGATGGGTCCCGGCGTCGCCATCGACACCACTCCATTCAGCGTGAAGGCGGCGGTCTAGCGGCCGACAGGTGTTTCCATGAAAAAGAAGGAAGACAAGAAGAAAGATATCGACGCTCTGCGCAAGGATCTGGAGCATTCGCAGAACCTGTTCGTGACCGGCTACGAGAAGCTGAAGGTCTCGCAGGACTTCGAGTTGCGCAAGGTGGTGCGGGGCGCCGGCGCGAAGTATCGCGTCGTCAAAAACAATCTGGCGGAGAAGGCGTCGGAAGGGACTGCCGCCGGCCAGGTGCTGGGAAACCTGCGCGGCATGACCTCGCTGGCCTTTACCGAGGGTGATCCCGTGGCGCTGGCCAAGGCGCTCATGGCGTATGCCAAGGCGAACCCGGCATTCACGTTCAAGGCGGGCATCGTCGAAGGTCGCGTCATCGATGTCAAGGCGATCAACGATCTCGCCACGATGCCGTCGAAGAACGAAATCTTCGCCAAGCTGTTGTTCCTGATCAATGCTCCGGCGCAACGATTGGTGACGGCGATGAACGCGGTCGGACGCAACCTGGCGGTGGTGGTCGATCAGGGCGTGAAAGAGAACAAGTTTCAGTCGTAGGGGCGGGTTTCGGCCGGCTCGTGCGACGGATTTCACTATTTTAAGGAGTTTGGAGTTTCAACATGGCGGACATTAACGCAATTGCGGATCAGATTCAAGGATTGACGCTGCTCGAAGCATCGCAGCTCGTTAAGTTGCTCGAGGAAAAGCTCGGCGTTTCGGCAGCGGCAGCGGCTCCGGTTGCTGCGGCTGGCGGCGGCGCGGCTGCGGCGGCGGCCCCGGCGGCTGAAGAGAAGACCGAATTCACGGTTGTTCTCGTGGCTGCTGGCGCAAACAAGATCAATGTCATCAAGGCGGTCCGCGAAGTCACCAGCCTCGGCCTGAAGGAAGCCAAAGACCTGGTCGATGGCGCAC
>CAZSQK010000029.1:0-84565 GCA_964608645.1 uncultured Solibacteraceae bacterium
CGATCATTCTCGCCATGACGATCATGGAGAAGAACGCGGCCGAGTACGGGCTGGAAGGGATTCAATTGGACCCGCCGCTGGAGTACGACACGGTCGAGCTGACGGCGCCGACGAGTCTGACGCTGGTTTCCGATATTACCGACACGCCATTGACCGAGTTGGCTGCGTTGAATCCAGCGGTGCTGCGCAACATCGCTCCGCCGAATTATTCCCTGCACGTTCCCAAGGGCGGCGCCAAGCAGTTGACCGCGGCCCTGCAGATGATCCCCGTCGAACACCGCAATGCCTGGCGCATGCACCGCGTCGGCAGCGGGGAGACTCTGGCGGCGATCGGCAAGCGATACGGAATCCCGAGCAGCAGCATCGTCGCCGCCAACAGTCTCAAGAGCGGCGAAGCTATGGAAGGCGATCGTCTGCTGATTCCCGCCGCGATGCGCGCCGATGCTCCGGTCCGGAAAGCTGTCTCTCGGACCACCACGCGCCGCCCGGCCGCCGGTCGCGCCCGGACCCGCACCGCCGCCGCCACATCGCCGGCGAAGAAGCCCGCTGTCGTGGTCGCGCGCGCGGGCAAGTAACCTCGAAGCCTCCCATGGGAGCTGCGGGCGAACTACGTCCCCAATCACTTTTCGCTATTGCGTCCTCAGGAAAAAGGGGTATTCTAGGGTTGATTGTGCGTGAATACAGGAGGCTTGCTGAATGTTTGATAGCCCGATACTCGCTCCGCAGGACGAAGAAGACATGGAAGACTTCCACGACTACGACGATGAAGAGCATGCCGAACTAGACAAGCTCGACGAGTACGAAGAGGACGAGGAAGACGACGAGGAGGACGTGGAACCTGCCAGTCCGCCTGTGGCCGAACCCGTGCCGACCCCGGCCGCTCCGAGCGCTTCCGATTCTGCCGCCGGAACGGTTGCGCCGCCCAAAAAGCCGGTGAAGAAGGCCACGGCAGCCAAGAAGGCCCCCGCTCCCGCTGCTAAGAAAGCCCCGGCCAAAAAAGCGCCTGCGAAGAAAGCTCCAGCGAAAAAGGCTCCGGCCAAGAAAGCGCCCGCCAAGAAAGCTCCGGCCAAAAAAGCTCCAGCCAAGAAAGCGCCGGCGAAAAAGGCGCCCGTCAGGAAGGCTGTGAAAAAAGCGCCTGCGAAGAAGGCAGCCAAGAAAGCGCCCGTCAAGAAGACCCCTGCCAAGAAGGCGGCAAAGAAGGCCCCCGCTAAGAAGGCTCCGGCCAAGAAGGGCGGAAAGAAACGCTAATCCAAAGGCCGGATCCCGGGAGCGAAGACCTTCCCCGGAGATCCGGCTTTTTTGTGTTCGCCGGCGGCGCCGCTACGGGTTGACGACCTTGCGGCAGCGCTCGAACAACTCGATGAGCGCTTCTGCCTGCTCCTCCGGTGTCCGCGTCGACGGCTTTCCCGAGAATCCCGCTCCTCCGCCCGTGGATTTTCCGTAGCCGGTGGTTACCGCAATAAACTTCATCATCTCCAGCGCCACTTCGTCCTTGCTGCGGCCGCCCGCCGGGGGCGTTGTGGGTTCGGGAGCGTTGCCTGTCGGTGTTCCGGTTTCTGCCATGTGAGAGTGTTCCTTTCGGTTTGCGCGGATCGCCGCCGCGCGGGAGGCGCGCCAGCCGGCCTGCCCGCGGCTCAAGGGCTGTGTTACAACTCTAGGTTACTGCATTTTCTTTCTGATGCCGCTCATCGCCACCCGGCATATCCGTAAAATGCGAGGAGGAGCCCAGTCGCACCTGCTACAGGCGGACGACGGCCATTCGTACGTCGTCAAATTCCGCAACAATCCTCAGCACCGCCGCATTCTCATCAACGAACTCTTGTCTTCGGTCTTCCTGGAATACCTGAAAATCTCCGCGCCCGAGACCGCCCTACTCCACGTTACTTCCGCCTTTCTGGCCGCTCATCCCGATGTCCACCTGACCCTCGGAACCCGCCGCCTGGAGGTCGAGCCGGGCTGGCACTTCGGCTCCCGGTATCCCGGGGACCCCGCCCGCATCGCAGTCTATGACTTCCTCCCCGACGCCTTGCTCCCTTCCGTCGTCAACCTCGAAGACTTCCGCGGCATCCTCGTCTTCGACAAATGGGCCGGCAATGCCGACGGCAGACAGACCATCTTCTACCGCGCCAATGTGCGCGTGGGACGCGGCGCGCCCCGTCCGGGCTTCGTGGCCCGCATGATCGACCACGGCTTCGTCTTCGACGGCCCCGCCTGGAATTTCTCCGACTCGCCCCTGTATGGTATCTACCCCCGGCGCGTCGTCTACGACGGGGTGCGCTCTCTCGACGATTTCCAGCCATGGCTCGAACAGTTGACCCATCTTCCCGAGGAGGTGATGGACCGCGCATGGAAACGCATCCCTCCCGATTGGATCGACGGCGAGGAGGACGCATTGGAACGCCTGTTGGAACGTCTCTATGATCGTAGAAAGCGTGTCCCCGAACTGCTCGAAGCCTCCCGCACGAGCCGCGTGAATCCGTTCGCCCACTGGAAGTGATGATTCCTACTGGGATTGGTTGACACCGCGGCTCCTCCCGGATCAAAGTCCATACATGGGAGAAGCTGCTCGACAAGTTGTGGAACAGCGCCGCGTCATCGCCGCGGACATCGGATAACATTTCGCCGTGCCCTTACATCGCGTCGCCCGGACGGAGGATGTCCCAACCGGGCAGACCCGCTTCTTTTGCATCGACGGCCGGCCCCTAATGATCGCCCACTGGTCGGACCGATTCTTCGCCTTGGCGGGTTTGTGTCCGCATAAGGGGTTTGAACTCCATGGCGCCATTCTGTGGGACCATCTGATCACCTGCCCGTGGCATCAGTTTCAATACGACATCCGCACGGGCGAGAATCACTTTCCCAAGAATGTCTACCCGGGGGGCCTGGAGCAGGATCCCAAGCCGCTCGAAACCTACCGCGTAGAAGTGAAGGAGTCTGAAATATGGGTGGAACTCGCGTAAAACTCTCCGGCGACGAATTGAGCCGCCGGGCAGCCGCCTTGCCCGATTGGCGCGTCCGCGACGGACGTCTGGCCAAAACGTTCGTCTTCCCCGATTTCCAGGGCGCTCTCGATTTCGTGAACCGCATTGGCGCCGTGGCCGAAGAGCTCGGACATCATCCCGATATCCACCTCACGTGGGGTCGCGCGGACATCGAAACCTGGACCCACGACGCCGGAGGGATCACGGACAGCGACTTCACGCTTGCTGCGAAAATCGACGAGCAGATCTCCAAGCGTTAAAATAAGCTCGTGCTCCACCGCCATATTCTCCACAACGAGACCGTCCGCGAAGCCACCGATGCCGCCCTGGCGCCGTCGCAGGTGGGCTTGCTTTCCGGCTGGGGGGTCTTTACGACCCTCCGCGTCGCCGATGGCGTGCTCTTCGCGTGGGAACGTCACTGGGCGCGCATCAAGCGCGATGCCGCAGCCTTCCACGTCCCCCTCCCCGCCGACCCGGAGATGCTGCACCGCAAGCTCCTGGAACTCGTGGAGGCGAACGGCGCCCACAACAGCACCTTGCGGCTCGCCATCGTGCGCAACGGCGGCGGCATGTGGGCAAATCCCTCACCTGACCGGCCGGGCGACGTGATCGCGCTCACGGCCGATTCGAAGGAATGGGGCGAAGGAGTCAAACTCGCCTATCAGCCCAACGGCCGGCACGCCGCATGTCCCTTCGCCGGCACCAAGATCCTTTCCTGGGCGATGAACCTGACATGGCTCGAAAACGCCCAATGCCGCGGCTTTGATGAAGTGATCCTCCTCAACGAACGGGGCGAGGTGGCCGAATGCACCTCGGCGAATATCTTCGCCGCCGCCGGCAGCCAGGTCTGGACCCCGCCGCTCAGTTCCGGCTGCCTGCCCGGCATTACGCGCGAAGTCCTGCTCGGCGAGATTCACGTCCGGGGAATCGACATTATGGAGAAGGCGTTGACCCCTGCCGACCTGGAGGCGGCCGACGAGGTGTTCATCACGTCCACAACCCGCGACCTGCTCCCCGTCTTCCAGATCGAGGACAAGCAAATCTCACGCGCCGACAAGGTCCGCACGCCCTTGCAGGAAGCGTTCGCGAAGTTTCTCGGGGCGTATGTGGATGAGCACCGCGTCGCGCGTGTGGGCTGAAGGCGCCCTCCTCGCGAAGGCGCCCCACAAAAAGAAAAAGGTTCCAAGTGATCCGATCCGCAACCTTGCTCACCACCGGCATGCACGGTACTGAGCATTGCAACCGGGAGCGCCGAGCGCCTCGCCTCTCGACTCCCCGGCGACCGTCTTGGGCGGCTACCGGATCAATGCCTTAAAGCGCGCTGCAACTCTCTCCCAGCCGGGACAGGATGCTCGTAACGGCCTTTCGCTCGCCTGCAACGGCTACGGCTTTCGCCGCCTCCATTCCAGGGTCAACGCTCCCGGCCTGCCACTTCGCTTCCCAGCCAACTGTTTCCGCTGCCCGTTCGGCCCTCTGCTCCGCTACCGATTGCGGTTCGCCCCGCCATCGGCCGCATCCACGCTTCAGACCCGTTGCCGCTTCCACAACCGGCTCGATCTACCGCTCGCCCGGCCTCCACTCCCCTTCGGGATTGTTACATCCCTGCGGATCAAAGCGTTCAGCCGGATCTGCTGCAAATCTGCCCGCCTTCCGATTCAGCCCGATCTCCGTTCGCTCCCCGCCGCCGCTTTCTATTGCTAGTGTTTCGGCTGCGGATCACCGTTCCCGGTCCGCTACGTCTTCGGAGGCTTGCTGTTTCTCAAACCTCTTGGAACCTTCATCACTATGATCCTAAACTCGTTGGCGGTCAACATTTTTATGAGAGAATCCGAGCTTTTTCCTCAAAATGTATTTGCCCTGTTTTCACGAGTTTGTAATGTGGATGCCGTGGAATGCATGTGCATAAAACGGCGAGCCGCCGTTTTGTTTTGCGCGCCTATTGATACTTGAGGATCATCCCGCCATCGGTCGCGATCCAGAGATTTTCGCCGGCGCCCGCGATCACCACGCGATGCGCCACCGCCCGGTAATCGACAGCCATCTCCGTCCACACCGAAAAGTCCGTGCTGCGCAGCACCTGAACTTTGCCCGGCACGACATTGCGGATCTGTCCCAGCACCTGAACGCCGGCCAGGTAGGCGGCACCGTCCGGCCCCAACCACATGTCGCTAATCGCGAATTTCTTATCCCGATAGACGGTCTGGCTCGCGCCGCTCCGGTAGTCGAACTTATAGACCTCCGAAGGGAACCGAAACGACGTCGAATACTCCACCAGGCCAAGCCCTAATCCCAGTGATGGCGGTCCGAAACGCACCCGCGTCACCTGTCCGAACAGCGACGAGGATCTCGATTTCCACGTCTTGCCCCCATCGCGCGTCTCCAGCGAGTACGACAGGTGCGGCACATCCCTCCGGCTCAGCGCTGCTTCCGGGTCGAGCCAGTCCGGCAGGTGAGCCTCCCGCCGCGGAGGCAGGTTCCATCCCGTGATCATGCCGACAGTCGGACTTGCGAACGCGATCCACGTGTAGTTGCAGTAATCGGGATTCCCGGGAGGCTCCGCCGCGGCCGCGACCGTCCCCCACGTCTGCCCGCCATCGTGCGTCTCGAAGACCTTCTTCTTCACGCCTGCGGCGAACCCGTTCTTCTCGTCGATAAAGTGGACCCGATACGCCTGCCCCGGCAGCTTCGGCAGCTTCCGCCAGTTCTTGCCCGCTTCCGTGGTCACCCACAGACCCTTCGTTGTCACCATCCATCCGAGACCCTCGTGGAGGAAGAACAACGAGACCGGCGG
This sequence comes from uncultured Solibacteraceae bacterium, assembly GCA_964608645.1. Taxonomy (GTDB): domain Bacteria; phylum Acidobacteriota; class Terriglobia; order Bryobacterales; family Bryobacteraceae; genus CAZSQK01. The sequence goes on from CAZSQK010000029.1 coordinate 5,773, forward strand.
CTCTTCCAGGTTGACGATCTGCCAGTGCGCCCCGCCGTCCGACGTCACCACCGCCACCGGCTTCTGATGGCTGCCGTCCACGATGGTCCCGACGGCCAGCCCGCGCGTCGCCGATGGGAATTGCAGATCGGCCAGCGCCAGCGTCGACTTGTCCTCATCGTAGAAGTACTGCGTCCGCCATTTCTTGGGTGTGGGCTGCCCGAAGGCCATGCCGGCGGCCGCCGCGAGCGCCAGCACGCGAATCGATAAGGATGTCACGGTGCCCCTATTGTTTCATTTGCACGGGCCCCGAGGAAAGGACCAGTTCCGCATGATTGGCGGTTTCGAGGGCAGCCGGGTCTAGACGCGCCAGCACCAGGACACAGCCGACCTGCTCTCCGACCGTCGTCAGCACTTCCATCTCGCTCCCCGTGTGCTGGTGCGGCATCTTGTGCTGCACGTTGATGACGCCGACCGTCTTGTTGCGCGCGATCACCGGAGCCGAAAGAAAGGCCTCGTACGTGTCCTCTTCCAGTTCACCGAACGTCTTGAAGCGGTTGTCTTTGTACGCCTCGCGCGAAATGGCGAGCAGCCGCCGCTCCCGCGCCACCCAGCCCGTCAGACCTTCGTTGGCCTTCATCCGCAACTTACCGATCGTCGAGGGATGCGGCGTGTTCGACGCGCATAAAACCAAGTCTTCGCCGTCCGCCAGATAGACCAGGCAGGCGTCGCATTGGGTGAACTCCACGATCAGCGACACGACCCCCTTCAGCACTTCCTGAAGGCTGAGATCCCGCACCATGAGCCGGCTGACCTTCTGGAACACGCGCAGCTGTTGCTCGGTCCGCTGCAGGCGGATTTCGAGCTCTTTGGACTTCGGCACGACTTCATTATAGGGCAGGCTCGAGCCGGCGCCGCGTGAGACAATTATCGGTACGGAACCGCCCGCGTCATGGAAACCCATTCCGAAAACGGATTCGCCCTGTGGTCCGCCCTGAACTGTCCGTTCCGTATCGAATACTCGCCCCGGATCCTGGACGATATCCGCCTGGCGGTGATCGACGCTTTTTTCTCCCTCCCCCGGGGCGGCGCGGAGATCGGCGGCATCCTCCTCGGACGGCACGAAAAGGACCGGCTGGTCATCCTGGACTCGCTGCCCTTCGAATGTGAGCACGCACTGGGCCCCTCATTCGTTCTCTCCAGACAGGACTATGCCAGGTTGGCGAACCTGCTGGCCGTGGCGCAAAGGAATCCCGATGCCAAGCCGGTCGGATGGTGGCATTCCCATACCCGTAGCGAGATCCTCCTGTCTGAGTCCGATCAGGAGATCCACCGCCGCTTCTTCCCGGAACCTTGGCAGGTCGCCCTCGTCCTCAAACCCCACACCTTCGAGCCTACCCGCGCCGGGTTCTTCTTTCGCGAGAAGGATGGCTCGATTCATGGCGCCGCGTCCTACCGCGAGTTCACCCTCGACCCCCTGCCGATGCGCCCCGTTCCGAACTCCCCGAGTGGCCCCGTTTCGCCGCTGCTGGGGAGGCGCGAACCGGCGGCCAATGGCCCGGTCATCGACGTCGCGCCAGCCTCGGAACCCGAGGCGATCCCTGAGCCCCCCGTCGAGCAGGTCCCGCTTCCTCCACCCCCGCCACCGGCTTTCACGGTCCCACCTCCGCCGCCCTCGCGTAGATGGCTGGGCTGGACCGCCGTCGCTGTCGGTTTGGCGGTCGGCGTAGCCGGTTACACCACGCGCGGGAGTTGGATTCCGCGCCCGCAAAACCCCGCTGTCCCCGATACCCTCGCGTTGCAGGCGATCGATACCGACGGCCAATTGCAAATCCGCTGGAACTCCGCCTCCCCGAGTGTCCGCGCCGCCGCGAGCGCAACCCTCGTGATCGCCGACGGTCCGAAGCCGCTCCAGGTCCCCCTCGACCCCGCGCACCTCCAGTCGGGATCGTACACCTACGCCCGGCGCGGAAGCCATGTCGATGTGAGTCTCGCGGTGCCGCGGCCCGCGGGGCAGGAACTGCGCGAGGCCACGACGTTCGCCGGCGCCGCCCCCTCGGGCAAAGCTCCACCGGACGACCCCGGCCTGCGCAGCGAGCGCGACGCGCTTGCCGCCGAAAACGCCCGCCTGAAAGTCGACCTGGCCCGCCAGGTCGAACGCAACAAGCTGCTCGACAAAGGGATGGCGGAGTTGCGTAAGGCCGTGCAGCGAGACCAGCAGCGCAAACGCCTGGAATTGCAGAGCCCCGAGACCGCCAAGTGACCGCGCGCCTCCGATCCCGGAGACTGGACCCGAGGACTATACGCCCCAGCAGTAGTCTTCGACGGCCTTTTCGACCGAGTTGTCCTGCTCCGTCAGCCGCATCAGTTCCAACCGGATCGCGTCGACCAGGGCCTTCCAGCTCGCCTCGATGACGTTGTCCGACACTCCCACCGTCGACCAGCTCTTGCGATGGTCCGACCACTCGATCAACACCCGCACATTCGCGGCCGTGCCCTTCCGCGAATCGAGCACACGAACTTTGTAGTCCGTCAGGCGGACTTCCGTGATCTGCGGGTAGACCTTCGACAGACACTTTCTCAGCGCCACGTGCAGGGCGTGGAATGGCCCCTGCCCCCCCGCCGTCTCCGAATGGACTCCGTCCTGCGCCCGCAGCGTCACCGTCGCGGTCGAAATCGACCCGCCGTTGCCCGCGTTGCGCGTGGTGACCTCGTAGCTGTCGACATCGAAGAAATGCAGCCCGGGATGCAGAGCTTCGCGCACCAGCAGCTCGAACGTCCCCTCCGCCGCTTCCAGTTCGTAGCCCTCGTACTCCAACTGTTTGATGCGCTCCAGCAGCTCGCGGCGGGCTTCCTCGCCCAGCCGGTCGGCCAGGCCATGCTGCTTCAGCTTGTACAGGATGTTGCCCCGGCCCGAAAGGTCGCTCACCAGCACGCGCTGCCGGTTGCCTACCGTTTCCGGCGAAACATGCTCGTACGTCAAGGAGTCTTTCAACACCGCGCTGACATGCACGCCGCCCTTGTGCGCGAACGCGCTCTTGCCGACGAACGGCTGATCGTTGCGCAGCGGCAGATTCGCCAATTCGGCGATGAACCGGCAGACCGATGTCAGGCTCGCCAGCTTCTCCGCTCCCACGGTCGTATGTCCGAGTTTCAATTCCAGGTTGGCGATGATCGACGCCAGATTCGCGTTCCCGCAGCGCTCGCCGTACCCGTTCATGCATCCCTGCACGTGCGTGGCGCCGGCCTCGATCGCCGCCAGGCTGTTGGTCACGGCCGAATCGGAATCGTTGTGCGTATGGATGCCGATCACCCCGTCGAAGCGCTTGCGCACCTCAGCGAAGATCTCGACCAGCCGCGCCGTCAGCGTGCCGCCATTGGTGTCGCACAGGCACAGCACGTCCGCCCCGGCCTCCTTCGCGGCTTCCAGTGTCTTCAGAGCGTATTCCGGATGATGCAAATACCCGTCGAAGAAGTGCTCGGCGTCATACACCACTTCGCGGCCGTGGTCCTTCAAATACTTCACCGTGTCCGAAATGAGGACCAGGTTCTCGTCTTCCGTGATCCCCAGCGCGCGCCGGACGTGCAGATCCCAGCTCTTGCCGAAAATCGACACCACGGGCGTGTTCGCCTCCAGCAACCCGCGAACGTTGCGGTCCTCCTCCACCGGGTTCTTCGCGAAACGCGTGGAGCCGAACGCCGTCAGCTTGGAGTGCTGCAGGTTCAGTTCGCCCGCGCGGGCGAAGAAATCCCTGTCCTTCGGATTGGACCCCGGCCACCCGCCCTCAATATAGTCGATGCCGAGATCGTCCAGCTTGCGCGCAATCACAAGCTTATCGTCCACGGAAAAGGAGACGGATTCGCCTTGCGTGCCGTCGCGGAGGGTGGTGTCGAAAGTGAAGATTTTCATAACAAAACGCTTTCCCGCCACAGACGCCGGGCGTTCCGGCGTCTGTGGCGAGAGACTCCAACGGCGGGAGCCCTTACGGAACTCCCGCTTCTTTTCTCTTCTTCAGGAACGTCATCATGCTGCGCAGTTCGGCCCCGACCTTCTCGATCGGTTGATTGGCGCCCGCCTCGCGCATCGCCAGAAAGTTCTTCCGGCCCGTCTTGTTCTCGTTGATCCAGGTCCGCGCGAATTCGCCCGATTGGATCTCCGAGAGGATCTTCTTCATCTCGGCCCGCGTCTGCTCATTGATCACCCGCGGTCCGCGCGTGTAATCGCCGTACTCGGCCGTATCCGACACCGAGTACCGCATGTAGCTCAAGCCGCCTTCGTAGATCAGATCGACGATCAGCTTCAGCTCGTGCAGGCACTCGAAATACGCGATCTCCGGAGCATAGCCCGCCTCGACCAGCGTCTCGAACCCCGCACGGATCAACTCCGCCGCGCCGCCGCACAATACGGCCTGCTCGCCGAAAAGGTCGCTCTCCGTCTCTTCCTTGAAGTTCGTCTCGATCACGCCCGCCTTCAGGCAGCCGAGCGCCAGCGCATAGGCCAACGCGTTCGGCAGAGCCTTGCCGGTGGCGTCCTGGTGCACCGCGACCAGCGCCGGCACTCCCACGCCTTCCACGTACAGTTCCCGCACCCGATGCCCCGGGGCCTTGGGAGCCACCATCGAGACATCCACTCCCGCCGGCGCCGTGATCGCGCCGAAATGAATATTGAAGCCGTGCGCGAACATCAGCGTCTTGCCCGGCGTCAGGTTCGGTTCGATATCGCTGTGATACAGATCCGCCTGAATGTGGTCCGACACCAGGATCATGATCGTGTCGGCTGCCTTCGAGGCGTCCGCCGTGGTCATCACGCGCAACCCCGCCGCCTCCGCCTTCGCCCACGACTTGCTCCCGGGGTACAGTCCGACCACTACGTTCACGCCGGAATCCCGCAGGTTCAAGGCATGAGCATGCCCTTGGCTGCCGTACCCGATAATCGCAACCGTGCGCCCTTCCAGGTGGCTCAGATTGCCGTCTTTTTCGTAAAACCGTTTCGCCATCGATGCTCCAGAATTAATAAACCGTTGTCTCTTCCACTTTGCTTCCCGCGCGCGTCGGCACCGGCGGCTGCAACTTGAGCCGCTTCGCTTCCAGTCCGATCGCCAGCGACCCCGACCGCGTCACGTCGATCTCCCCGTAGCTCCGCATCACATCCACGAACGCGTTCAGCTTCTCGGGCTCGCCCGTGACCTCGATCGCATACCCCTCGGTCGAGGAGTCCACCACCCGGCCTCCGAAGATCTCGGCCTCTTTCAGGACCGCCGTCCGCGACTCCTGATTGGTCCGCACCCGAACCAGCACCAACTCCCGGACCACCGCCGGCAGGTCGGTCAAATCGGTCGCCTGCAGGACGTTGATCAGCTTGTTCATCTGCTTGATCACCTGCGAACGTTGCGCGTCCTCCACATCCACCACGATCGTCATGCGCGATAGCTCCGGATCGAGCGTCCGCGCCACCGTGAGGCTCTCGATGTTGAAGCCGCGCTGGCTGAGAAGCCCGGTGACGCGCATCAGCGCGCCGGGCTTGTTTTCGAGCAATAACGAGATGACTTGCAGCATGGCTGATCCTTTTACTTCGCCGCCACCGGTTGCGGCGGCCCCAAAACCATTTCATTGACCGCGCCGCCCGCGGGCACCATCGGGTACACGCATTCGAACGGCGTCACCTTGACGTTCAACAGGTACGGCCCCGGTTCTTTGACAGCCGCTTCGAGCGCCGGGACCAGTTCCCACGGCTTGTCGATCGTCTTGCCCTTGAATCCATACGCGCCCGCGAGCTTCTCCGCGTCCGGGAAGCAATCGAGCTGCACCGAGCTGAGCCGGTCGTTATAGAACAGCGTCTGCCACTGCCGCACCATGCCCAGATAGCCGTTATTCATGCAGACGATCTTCACCGGCAGCCCGTAGCTCGCCACCGTCGCCAGCTCCGGAATCGACATCTGGAATCCGCCGTCGCCGACGATCGAGAACACCAGCTTGTCGGGACGCGCGAACTGCGCGCCGATTGCCGCCGGCAGGCCGAACCCCATCGATCCCAACCCGCCCGAATTGATCCATAACCGCGGCTCGTTGAACCGCACCAATTGCGCGGCCCACATTTGGTGCTGGCCGACGTCCGACGTCACAATCGCCTGCCCGCCCGACAGCCGGTCGATCTCCGCCATCAGATGCTGCGGCTTGATCTCGCTGTCGGAGGTGACCACTTGCAGCGGATGCTGCTCCTTCCATTCGCGAATCTGCCGCCACCAGGCGCGCCGCCCCGCCGCCACGCTCTCCTCGGGCTTGGCCGGGCTCTCGGTGAGCAGCTTGTTGATCTTCGAAAGCACCCGCTTCACGTCGCCCACGATCGGAACATCCGGCGTGCGGTTCTTGCCGACCTCGGCCGGATCGATATCCACGTGGATCACTTTCGCGTGCGGTGCGAAGGCGGCCAGACGTCCCGTCACCCGATCGTCGAACCGCACGCCCAGTGCGATCAGCAGGTCGCTGTGCGTCATCGCCATATTCGCCGCATAGCTGCCATGCATGCCCGGCATGCTGATGAAGTTGGGATGCTCCGAAGCGAGCGAGCCCAGGCCCATCAGCGTGTTCACGGTCGGCGTGTCGGTCAGCTCGACGAACTCCCGCAGTTCCTTGGCCGCGTTCGCCGCCACGATGCCGCCGCCCGAATAAACCAGCGGCCGCTGCGCTTCCTGAATGAGCTGCACCGCGCGCCGGATCTGCCCCGTATGCCCCTCGGTGAAAACCTTGTACCCCGGCAGGTGGATCGAGGTGACCGGCTGATAGTGACCCTGTCCCTGAAACACGTCCTTGGTGATGTCCACCAGCACCGGACCTGGCCGCCCGCTCGCGGCAATATAAAACGCTTCGTGGATGATCTGCGCCAGCTCGTCGAGGCGCTTCACCAGGTAGTTGTGCTTGGTGCACGGCCGCGTGATGCCGAACGTGTCGGCTTCCTGGAACGCGTCGCTGCCGATCAGCTTGGTCGGCACCTGCCCCGTGATGGCGACGATCGGAATCGAATCCATCATGGCGTCCACCAGGCCCGTCGTCAGGTTGGTGGCGCCGGGTCCCGAGGTCGCGCAGCAGACCCCCACCTTGCCCGTCGCGCGGGCATAGCCCTCCGCGGCGAACGCGGCATTCTCTTCGTGACGAACCAGCACGTGCCGGATCGGGTGGTCGTAGAGAACGTCGTAAAGGGGCAGAGTCACCCCGCCGGGATAGCCGAAGATACAATCCACGCCTTCCCGCGCCAGGCATTCCAGCAGCATCCGCGCGCCGCTCATCAACGTCGATGACATAAGCTTCTTCCTCAAAAACCTCTCGCTATAACGAAAAAGGCCATCGGCCTGGGTTGTCCGCCCCGCCGATGGCCTCAGGAACCCTTGGTTCCGGCTGGCCTCAGGCGGGGCCGGCTACGATGACCAGAATAATAATGGCTACAGGAATCGCAATGGTATGGGAGAGAATGGCACTACCGAGCCGAGCTGTGAAACCGGTGCACATGGGGTAAGAACTAAATTCGAGTGTACCCTAGAAGTTTTCCAAATGCAAGAATGCTAACTAATTAATAAAACTTATGGGATCATTTAAGCCGTCCCTAAACCTGTTGCACGCCACCGCTCTGGTAGTAGGGATCATTATCGGCGCTTCGATCTTCGTCCAGCCGTCCGAAATCAACCGCCATGTCCCCACCGTCGCCGGCGTGCTGACGGTTTGGGTCGTCGCCGGCGTGGTCAGCCTGTTCGGCGCTCTGGTCTGCGCCGAGCTCTCCTCCGCCATGCCACGCACCGGTGGTGTATTCGTCTTCCTGAAAGAGACTGTCTCGCCGGCCTGCGGCTTTCTCTGGGGATGGGCGATGTTCTGGTGCGCCCACTCCGGCATCATTGCGGCGAGTTCGGTCATCTTCGCCCGCTACGTCGGCTTCTTCGTCCCCCTCGGCGGTCTCGGCATCCGCCTCGTGGCCATCGGCGGCATTCTGACGCTTTCCGCCGTGAACTATGCCGGCGTGCGCCAGGGGAGCGGTCTCCAGACCGCCGTGACGCTCACCAAGGTCGCTGTCATCGTGATCCTGCTCGCCATGGTGGCCGTCTTCGGATCGTCCCATCTCGGCCAGAGCCCAGCGCCGCCCCTGGGAGGTTTCAACGACTTCGTCCTCGGCGTCAGCGCCGCTCTCTTCGCGTTCGGCGGCTGGCACATGGTCACCTACACCGCCGGCGAAACCCTTGACCCGCGCCGGACCATCCCCAAAGCCCTCGTCATCGGTTCCCTGACCGTGACCGCCGCCTATGTCGCGCTGAACGCCGCCTATCTCTATCTGCTGCCCCTTGACCGTGTCGTCAGCTCGACCCGCGTCGCGGCCGATGCCGCCCAGGCAATCGCCGGATCTCGGGGCGCCGCGGCCATCTCCGCCCTCGTCATCCTCTCCGCCGTCGGCGTCCTGAACGGCGTCATCCTCGCCGGACCGCGTCTGTATTACGCCATGGCGGCCGAGGGTCTCGCCTTCCCGTGGCTCGCCGACCTGCGCCGCGCCATCGTTCTCCAGGCCGTGTGGTCCTGCGTGCTGGTCGCCACCGGCACGTACCGCGAGTTGTTCACCCGCGTCATCTATACCGAGTGGCTGTTCTTTGCGCTGATGGGCGCCGGCCTCCTGCGCCTGCGCCGCCGCCCCGGCTACCGCCCCGACTATGGTGTCTGGGGCTACCCCGCCGTTCCGATCCTCTTCATCCTCGCGGCCATCGTAGTAGCCGTCACGCAGATCGCGGCCGACCCCGTCAAGGCCGCCACCGGTCTGGGCATCGTCGTGTTAGGATTGCCAGTCTACGCGATCTGGCTGCGAACCACACATGCCCATCATTGATTTCCACAATCACTACTACCCGCCCGTATATCTGGACGCACTCCGCTCCGGGTCGAGCGCCGTCGAAGTGACCATTGACGAGGACGGCAATCCCCGCATCTACTACCCCGGCGATTACAACATCGCCGTCCCCGGCCACCGCGACATCGACTACCGCGAGCAGGTCCTGAAGGACCATGGCGTCGACACGCAGGTGCTGACCCTCACCACACCCGGCACGCACGTCGAGCGGCCCGCTACTGCCGTGAAATTCGCGGAGCTCGTCAACGACGCCTTTGCCGGAGTGATCGCGAGCAAGGGGCCTCGCTTCACCGCGCTCGCAACCCTTCCCCTGAACGACCCCGCTGCCTCCGTCAAGGAACTCGAGCGCGCGGTCCGCGTCCTCGGCCTCCGCGGCGCGATGCTCTTCAGCAATGTGAACGGCGCAGGCCTCAACGAAGAACGTTTCTGGCCCATCTACGAAGCTGCCAACGATCTCGGCGCGGTCCTCTACATCCACCCCACCCACCCGGTGGGAGTCGAAGCCATGACCGATTTCTGGTTAATGCCGCTGGTCGGCTTTCTGATGGACACCACGCTCGCCGCCTCCAAGATCGTCTTCAGCGGCCTTCCCCACCGCTTCCCCAAGATCCGTTGGGCGCTCTGTCATCTGGGAGGCGCGATCCCGTATCTCGCCGAGCGTCTCGACCGCGGCTTCGAAGCCTTCAGCGAATGCCGCGCGCACATTCCCCAGAAGCCCAGCGTCTACCTGAAACAGTTCTACTACGACACCGTGAACTTCGATACCCGCTCCCTGGAACTGGCGATTGCCTTCGCCGGAGTCGACCGCATCCTGGCCGGCAGCGATTATCCCCACCAGATCGGCAGTATCCCCAAAATGCTGGAAAGCATTCGGAGCCTCGCGATCTCGGCGGAAGATAGAGCCAAAATCCTCGGAGGCAACGCCCAAAGGCTATTAGGCTAGTTCCACGAACTCGACCGCCCAAGTCCCCACATCCAGCCGCGCCACCGTCACCGGCAGCCGGAACCGTCGTGGACCCGCTGCCCCCGGGTTCACATACACCACGCCGTCCCGCTCCGTCCGCGAAGCCTTGTGCGAGTGCCCGCTCACGACCATCCGAAACCCCGCCGCGGCGGGATCGAGATCCAACTGCTTCACGTCGTGCAGCATGTAGATCCCGGGACTGACCGCCGCCGTCAGAGGCAGCGCGTCCGCCCAGGCGCCCCGATCGACATTGCCCCGCACCGCGACCACCGGAGCCACCTTCCGCAACTCTTCGAGAATTTCGGGCGTGCCGGCGTCGCCCGCATGCAGGATCAAGTCGGATCCGCCCAACGCGCGCACGGCTTCCGGACGAAGCAAGCCGTGGGTGTCGGAAATCAGGCCAATGTGTTGGGGTTGCGGCCCCGGATGAGAACGAACGGTGAAAGGAGAAGACGAACGGGAAGTGTCTCGGGACCGCAACCCTATTCTAGCCCGAATGTGTCATTTCGTACAGGCGGTTTTGGCCCTATTTTCAAAACCACCGGCTCATGATCACCTTCTGCTCCGTGTAGAACCCCACCGCGTCCTTCCCATGCGCGTGCAAATCGCCGAAAAACGAGTTCTTCCATCCTGCGAACGGGAAGAAGGCCATCGGCGCCGCCACTCCGACGTTCACCCCCACCATCCCGACCTCGCACCGCGACGAGTACTCCCGCGCCGACTTCCCGTTCTGCGTGAAAATCGCCGTCGCATTCCCGAAGGGCGACCGGTTGACCAGCTCGATCGCCTCGTCGAGCGTGTTCACCCGCATCACCGACAGCACCGGTCCGAAGATCTCTTCCTTCGCGATGGTCATCTCCGCCGTCACATTGTCGAAGATCGTCGGCCCGAGGAAGAATCCGCCATTCGCCGCCTTCGCCTCGCGGCCATCCACCAGCGGCGTCGCGCCTTCCGCTACGCCCTTCTCGACATATCCCTCGACCTTCTTGCAGTGGTCCGAGGTCACCAGCGGACCCATCTCGACGCCGCTCTCCGCGCCGTTGCCAACCGACATCCCCTTGGTGCGCTTGACCAGCAAATCGAGCAGCGGACCGGCCGCGTCGCCCACCGGCACCAGCACGCTTCCCGCCAGGCAACGCTCGCCCGCGGCCCCGAACGCCGACCCGATAATCGCTTCCACCGTCTTCGGCATATCCGCGTCGGCCATCACGATCAGGTGGTTCTTCGCCCCGCCCAACGCCTGCACCCGCTTGCCCTCGGCAGCCGCAGTCGAATAGATATACTTCGCCACCGGCGTCGATCCCACGAACGACACGCCCTTCACCAGCGGATGCCGCAGCAGGGCATTGACCGCTTCTTTGCCGCCGTGAACCAGGTTCAATACACCGGCCGGCAGACCCGCCTCGTGCAGCAGTTCGATCGCGCGCGTCGGGGTCAACGGCACCTTCTCCGACGGCTTCAGGATGAACGTGTTGCCGCACGCGATCGCGAACGGAAACATCCACGCCGGCACCATCGCCGGAAAATTGAATGGCGTGATCCCGGCGCACACCCCGATCGGCTGCCGGATCGTCTTGCAGTCGATGCCCTGCGCCACGTCGTTGAGCGAATCGCCCATCATCAGGCTCGGCATTCCGCACGCCACTTCCACCATCTGGATCATGCGCCGGACTTCGGCCCGCGCGTCTTCCTGCGTCTTGCCGTTCTCGCTCGTCAGAATCGCCGCGATCTCGTGCGCGTGCTGTTCGAGCAGCGCCTTGTAGCGATACAACACCTGCACCCGGTCGATGACCGGCACATCCCGCCACTTCAGGAACGCCTGGTGCGCGGCCTTCGCGGTGCGGTCGATATCCGCCTCCGTCGCGAATGGAACCTCCGCCAGCACGGCGCCGGTCGCCGGATTCATCACCGGTTGCAGCGTGCGGCCCTCCGGCTTCTCCCACTTTCCGTCGATGTAATAAGAAACGGTCTCGACCTTGGTCTCTGTTGCGATCATCCCTCTGTCTCCATTCCTGCTTCATTCGCGGGCAATTCCACCCGCTGCATTAAAACCACGTACGCCGCGCCGGAAACGCCGAAGCCGACGAACCAGGCGTAGTCGTACAACAGCCGCAGGGCCGGAACTACCAGCCCCAGCAGCGCCACCGCGATGCCCATCGCCAGCGCGACCACTGCGCGCCCATGGATACCGTTATCGTACTCGTAAACTCCGTTCCGCCGGTACAGGTCCTGCAGATTCAGCCGCGATCTCCGGATTAGATAATAGTCCGCAATCATGACCCCGGCGATCGGCCCCAGCAGCGCCGAGTACCCCACCAGCCAGCCGAACACGTACGCGCTCAGGTCGCTCAGCAGCTTCCACGGCATCATCAGCACCCCGATCACGCCCGTGATGATCCCGCCGGTGCGGAACGAAATGCGCTGCGGGTTCAAGTTGGAAAAATCGTTGGACGGCGACACCACGTTGGCCGCCACATTGGTCGTCAGCGTCGCGATCAGCAGCGCGATCAACGCCACGAACGCGACTACCGGCTGATGGAAGCGGCCGAGCAATTCCACCGGATCCCAGATCGCCTCGCCGAACAACACCACCGAAGCCGACGTCACCGCCACGCCGATGAACGAGTACAATGCCATCGTCGCCGGCAATCCCAGCGCCTGCCCCCATACCTGCGCTTTCTGCGACTTCGCGTATCGCGTGAAATCGGGGATATTCAGCGCCACTGTAGCCCAAAAACCGACCATCCCCGTCAGCGACGGAATGAAGAACCGGATGAACTCCGCGCTCGTCTTGAACTTGCTCGGGGTGTGCAGCACCGGCCCGAATCCGCCCGCCTTGCTCACCGTCCACCACAGCAGGGTTACGCCGACGATCAGCAGGAACGGCGCCCCCACGCCCTCCAGGATGCGGATGGTCTCGATGCCCTTCCAAACCACCCACATGTTGATCAGCCAGAAGCCGAAGAAGCAGATCCAGATGCCCGACGCCATGCCTGCGCTCGCCGGCCAGATAATCTTCATCATCGAGTAGATGGCCTGCCCGCCGATCCACGTCTGAATGCCGAACCAGCCGCACGCCACCAGCGCCCGCAGCACCGCCGGGATATTCGCGCCCCGCACCCCGAACGAGGCGCGCACGAACACCGGAAATGGAATTCCGTACTTCGTCCCCGCGTGCGCGTTGAGCACCATCGGGATCAGCACGATCAGATTGCCGAGCAATACCGTGAAGATCGCTTCTTTCCAGCTCATCCCGCCCGCGATCAGCCCCGACGCCAGCATGTACGTCGGAATGCACACCGCCATCGAGATCCAGAGCGCCGCGAAGTTGTACGTCCCCCACGTGCGCTCTTCCATCGGAATCGGAGCCAGGTCTTTGTTGTAGAGCGATGGATCGGGATTGCGGATCGGTCCGTCCATTGCTCTCGTCCCTCCGTGCATCTACAGATGATAACGCCGGAGAGGAAGGGGGAGGAAGATGGCGGCGTCGCTTCAAAGGGCCGGGATCGATCCTTGCCGCATGTCATTGGTGTATTTCTCTTGACAAATTACGAATATAGAGATATTGTTATCCAAAAATGTGTGGCGGGCACGACCGCACAGACCTGCTTCGCGGTTGGAAGCGATTGGAGACCGGTATCGTGCGCCCATTTCGTTAAGAACGAGATTACTCTTCCCCGGCTGATCGCTAAGCGGATCTCCTTTGCGTTGGCTCTCCTCGCTTCGGATGGCAAGATCGGGCCTGTCCAGACCCAGCACGCTGCCGCGAAAGGCATAACCCAAGCGGCGCCTTATGATCCAGCGACAAGTCGCGGCTCCGTAAGTCACCGCAACCCATATCGGCCTTTTGGCGCCTGCGTCCTGACACAACTCGCTCACCTTGCACAGGATCCGCGAGCAGGATCGGAACGTCCGGAGCCACGGAATCGGAATGTCCAGAAGAGGCTCGCGGAGTCGAAAGCGCTGCCAAATTGAAGCAGAAAGGAATCGGCAATGATCATTGGATTTCAAAGCGTTTCGCTGATGCGCTCCAGCCGGCGCGCAGTTGCGATGGGGAAGTGATCCATCCTACCTTCCGACTAATCCGTTCGTTCTGTCCGGTATCGGATTCGGAACCTATGGCTTCGACTTCTACTACGCGCAGGACTGGTGCTGCTGGGTCGTGAACGGTGCTCTATGGCCGTGGTGGCAGAGCCTGCGACAGAGTGGCAGCGTAACATATCCGGCGCCTTCAATCAGTTCATTGGCTCCGTCCTACGCATTGCCTGGGGCCACTGTCGATTTGACCATCAATGGCTCCGGCCTCGGAATTGCGGACGCGGACGTCAATCTCTATCGGGGGATTACCAGCATCAACGTCTACGGAAACGGTTGCCCCTCGACGTGCGGGATAACAGCGTCAGTCCAGCCGGTCCCCGTCGGTGATGAGCTCTCCGGGGGGCCACCTCCTGCGGCTAGTTCTGCCCAGGCCTCGATCACGGTTTCACCTACTGCCCAATCTGGCACTTACCAGATCAGCGTGACCGCATTCGGCGTCGAGTCGAATCGTGTCAATTTCATGGTCGGAGACTCTACTCCGGTCATCAACTACATCACCCAGCAGACGCTTCAGTCCGGGCAGCAGGGCTCGATATCCATTTATGGGTCTAACTTCGGCACCGGTTGCTCCAATGTTGCATGCACGGGCGCCAGCATATCAGTTTGCCGGAGCATCGACAGTTCCTGCGGGTCGTCGGACGTTGTTCCATTCGACCCGACTTTCTGGAGTGACACTCAGATTAATGCAACCTTAAGTGCTGGTTCGTCTGCTTCGGGCTCCTACGACGTGCAGGTCACGTCGGCGGGCGCTGCCGGACTCGGGTTCTCGCCCACGCCAGCCCAGACCACCAGCAGTCAGAGCAACCGCAAGTCCATCGCCGTCAACAGCAACCCGAACGTGAGCTTGCGGGTAACTAGCAACGGATCTACACTGAACGCGTTGAGCTGTGCATACATAAGCGCCGATCCGGCGATGCCCCAACTCGCCGCGTCTATTGTCGCTAACGATGGAAGCTCCGTAACCGGAACCGCGACATGGCAGATTAATACAACCTTCGAGCACAAGAAGCGGGATCCGAGTACCAACGCCCGATGGTGGGAGACGGACTCGAACTCGACGCCTTCGAGTCCAGCGTCTCTCGCCGCGAATCAGGCCTGGCAGCCTGTGTTCCAGTCAATCTTCGGCGGGAACGCAGCAATAAAGTGGACCTACAACGGCCAGGAGCAGCCGTCGTTTAATTTTTACATCTGCGGGACGAACCCCAATTTCGTGACCGCTGGCGCCGTGCTCGACTCCATGCCGTATTGGTTTTCGCGAAAGATAGCTTTGCATGAGACGAACATGTCGCAGTTCTGCGAGTCCCAGCGGATGCAGGCAAACTACTGTGCAGCGAGCAAGAACCACTTTGGCCGGCCCGTATTAGACGACGATAATGCGGGATATGGAATGATGCAGTTGGATCCCGCGCTTACCGTTGATCTGCTCTGGAATTGGCGGGCCAACGTTGAGGGCGGAAAGAGCGAACTGGACCAGATTGCGGGACCAACGGAGTTCAGGTTGAAGAACCAACCGGATGGGAAGAAGGCCTACCCGTTTTGGATCCGGCAGGTTCGGGAATGGACTCAATACAATCTCGCCGCCGAGCCCAGCAAGAGAGTGCCGCCGCCTCTCGACCGCCAAGAAACTGGCAATTGCACGTTCACGTTGCCGTTGAACAAGCCATGGGACGCCAACAAGGACAGCGTCGGTTTGGAGGCTCCTACAAATGGCACAAACAACACTTACTGGTTTGGGGATGCGATTCTCATCAAGCAGTACAACGGAGCACCAGTTAACTACGTTTCCTGGAATAATACGGCGACACCCCCATCGTGGTCATACAACCCGAAGAATGGTTCGAGCTTGAATACGGTTTACGAAGTTTGTTCCTGCACCGCGCCAGGGCCTCCGGACTCGTGCTCACGACTCCCGGTGCCCAAATGAGGAAAGGTCATGTTTAAGACAACTGCCTACTCGGTTTTGCTCGCAATGACGGTAGCTCCTTTTGCTTGGGGGCAACTTCATCTCATCGCTGGGTCACCTCACGAAACGTACACGGAGACCTACGCCGCAGGACTGTTCCGCCTCGAGGCCGACGGTGGGGTAAAGCTGGTAACTGAACTAGTGCCAAGATCCCCTGGCGCCGGCTGGATCAATATCTCTTACGATTTGCGAAAAGCGCTGATCGAGACAGGGAACGCCGACCTCATCGTTCTTGATTTTGATACGGCGAAGGTGGTCAAGAAATGCAAGATATCCGATGATCCTGGAGGCAGAATGGGCATTGGACAACAGTGGCTCGCCAATTCGCCGGCTTTCGGCCCTTCCTTTGAATGGCTTGCAACCGCTGCTGATGTCAAAGACGCGGTTGTAAGAGGCATGGTCCTGGATCCCACTGTCCCGTGTGAGGGCAGCTTCGCAAACCGGCCCCCGGAGGCAATACGCGAAGTACTCGATCAAGGCGATGCGGGGCCTGGAGACGTCGTTTCCATCAACAGGCTTCACATCGTCGTCGGCACAGGGGAAACCCTTGCTCCGGGGCGAGTTTTTGGATTCGTGAGCAAGCATATCCCTTTGGGATATGACATTCCCCGCGACGTCCAGTCCAGCGAGTGGTACAGCAGCCTGGCCATCAGTGACTCGCGAGTCTTCTGTATTCGGCTCGTCACCCAGCGCAAGGAATACCGTGTGTTGGTCTTCCGGAAGAGTGATAAGAGTTGGCACGCGCTCCGGACACCGAGCGAGGTGGTACCGGGTCTGCGCGGATTTGGCAGGTACATCGCCGTGACTGAGGCAAACGCTAAATCGGCGAAGAATCCAAGAAGCGCGGGGCATGAAAAATGGAAGAAGAAGGGGAGCCGAAGGATGGGTCCGGATCTGGCGGAGCGGATGGACGATCCTCAGGGAGGCTATGAGTCAGGCCGAGTGTATCCCGGCAAATTCCACATTTATGACGTCGAGACTGAAAAGCTCTTCCCCCTTTCGACTGATCAGGCCGATAGCGAGGTGCTCCTGGTGGAGAGCGGCCTTGTATACTACCGGGTTCTCAACCAGCTCTATGAGGCGTCGATCTCCGACCGGGGAATCGGCCCGGCGCGTCTGCTGGCTACGGACGATGCCATTCTGGATGCCCATTGGGCGTTCATGAAACGTTAGGAGAAGAAATGGGTCTGGCAAAGGGATCTGTTAAGACTGCGGCGCTTGCAGCGGCTAGCTGGCTGATTCTCGCTGCAGCGATGTTCGGCCAGAAAGGCCCGCCTCCGCCGGATGATCCGGAAGTGCATTACTCGTTTTTCGTCTTCATGGATGGCTTTGGGCAGTGGCTGGATGCGCGTGCGCAGGAAAATCCTGCCCGAAAGACCAAGCTCATGGAATCGGCGGGCCGCTATTTGAAGATCAGCCCAGCCGAATTGCCGAAGGTGATCGATGCGTGCCGATCCGCAGTCGCGGAATTGAAGGCAATTGAAACCCAATCGCAGGCGAACTGGCGAGGGGATGTCCAAAACGGTAAAACCCCCGATAATGCTAGGGCACAGCAATTTGAGGCAATGCGTCAGGCGGCCATCCAAGCCGGGCGCCTTCGATTGCAACAGGCGCTGTCGGCGGCAAGCTGGAGTAGCCTACAAGCCCACATCAATGGCGAGCATCGGCTCGGACTTCAACGCCGCTGACCGGCGGTCATTCGGGTGGGCGGGGCCTTCCGGCTACGCTGTGGTCCTCTCTCGAATCCGAGCGTTTCCGAGATAATTCTTCACAGCACTTCCCTTCGCATTGATCGCCACCACTTTGGCCTGGCCTGTCGCGCCAGATGCTCGCGTTGGCGGTTGCTGTTGCCGGGCCGCCGGTCCTGGCGCGCCGCCTGCTCAAGGGCTGCTGGATGGCGCGCGTTAATTCCTCCTGGCTGTCGGGTGCCACGAATGGATACTCGCCTGTCATGTCGATATCGCTGCGCCCCCCGATCTTGCTGTCCTCAATTGTGCTGCCGCCAAGGAGTGATCGGTCCCATCAGACGGCGTTTTCATGGACCGCCTCGCGATTTCGTAATGCGCGGTTACGATGGCAGATCCTGGAATATTGCCAACAATGGCCTCAAGTCAGGTTTGTGACACGTGACGCTAACAGTCCGGACCAGGCGTGCCACAATCCTACCCCCACGCGCCCCCACGCGCCGTCCGCCGCAAATACGCGCCCCGGCCCGCCTTGCCCATCCACCGACCGCCATCCACCACCACCTCGCCCCGCGAGAGCACCGTCCGCGCGTTCCCCTGAACCTCAAACCCTTCGAACATCGAGTAATCCACCCGCATATGATGGGTCTGCGCGCTGATCGTATGCCGCGCCTGCGGGTCCCAGATCACGATATCCGCGTCGCTTCCCGCCGCGATCTCCCCCTTCTTCGGATACATCCCAAAGATCTTCGCCGGTGCCGTCGACGTCAGCTCCACAAACCGGTTCAACGACAGCTTCCCCTGGTTGACGCCATGGTGATAAATGAGCTGCAGCCGGTTCTCGATCCCCGGCCCGCCGTTCGGAATCTTCGTGAAATCGTCCTTCCCGAGCGCCTTCTGGTCCTCGAAACAGAACGGGCAATGATCGGTCGAGACCACCTGCAAATGATCGTGCTTCAACCCGTCCCACAGCTTCGGCAGGTTTTCCTTCGACCGCAGCGGCGGCGTGAACACGTACTTCGCCCCTTCGAAATTCGGCCGCGCCAGCTCTTCGATCGAGAGCAGCAAATACTGCGGGCACGTCTCCGCGAATGCCGGAACGCCGCGGTCCCGGGCCTCGCGAACCTGGTTCAAAGCGTCCTCCGACGAAAGATGCACGATGTACACCGGCGCCCCCGCGATCTCCGCCAGCGCGATCGCCCGATGCACCGCCTCCGCCTCCGCCCGCGTCGGCCGCGTCAGCCCGTGATACACCGGCGCCGTCTTTCCCTCCGCCAGCGCCTTGGCGACGATCACGTCGATTACGCTGCCGTTTTCCGCATGCATGCACACCAGCGCCCCATTCTTCGACGTCTGCGCCAGCGCCTTGAAAATCGTGGCATCGTCCACCATCAGCACGTTCGGGTACGCCATGAATAGCTTGAAACTGGCCACCCCCTCTCGCACCAGATCGTCCATGTCCTCCAGCCCCGACGTCCCGAGGTCGGTCACGATCATGTGCAGGCCATAGTCGATGCACGCCTTCCCTTCCGCCTTCTTCCACCACGTGTCCAGCGCGTCCCGCATCCGCGTCCCGCGCGCCTGAATCGCGAAATCGACGATCGTCGTCGTCCCGCCGAACGCCGCCGCGCGCGTCCCCGTCTCGAAATCGTCCGACGACGTGGTGCCGCCGAAGGGCATATCGAGATGGGTATGACAATCGATTCCGCCCGGGATGATGTACATCCCCGTGGCGTCGATGACTTGCTCGCCATTCCCGCTCAGCCCCGCCCGAACCTCCTTGATGCGCTCACCCTCAATCAGCACATCCGCTTGGACGGTGTCGCGCGCCGTCACTACCGTGCCGTTCCGAATCAGCGTATTCATGTTGTGTTCCGCTCCTGACGAGCTATCCGCCTACCCGTTGAGCCCACGATTCGTGGCCCTTGCCGGTCTCCACCTGCTCCATCGTGATGCAGTTCTCCACCGGACAAACCAGCCAGCACAGATTGCACCCGACGCACTCCTCTTCGTCCACGCGCGGAATCCGCGCCGCCGGAGTCCCGCCGTTCACGACGGCGCCCGAATCCAGCTTCGCGATCGGAGTGACCGCCACCTTCGTCCGCGACCGCGCCTCGATGGCGGCGGGCGGCGCGTGGCCGTCCAGATGGATGCATTGGTGCGCTCCGTCCCAGCACGCCACGTAGCAGAGATCGCACCCGATGCATTGATTGCGGTTGATCTTCGCCACGATCTTGTAATTCAGGTCGAGATGCTTCCACTCCGTCACCTTGGGCAGGGATAGCCCGCGGAAATCGTCGATCCGCGCGAAACCCTTCTCGTCCATCCAGTTCCCGAGCCCGTCGATCATGTCCTCGACGATGCGAAACCCGTAGTGCATCGCCGCCGTGCAGACCTGCACCGTGCCGCAGCCCAGCAGGATAAACTCCGCCGCTTCGCGCCACCCGCTCACGCCGCCGATGCCCGAGATCGGCAAGCCGACCTCCGCGTCCGACGCGATCTGCTGCACCAGGTGCAGCGCGATCGGCTTCACCGCCGGGCCGCAATACCCGCCGTGCGCCGATTGCCCTCCCACGTTCGGATGCGGCGTGAAGGTGTCGAGATCGATGCCGGTGATCGAATTGATCGTGTTGATCGCCGAGAGCCCATCGGCGCGCGCCCGCCGCGCCGCCCGCGCCACCGCCCGGATGTCGGTGATATTCGGCGTCAGCTTCACCAGCACCGGCGTGCGCGCCACTTCCTTCACCCACTCCGTGATCATGCAGGCGTAGTCCGGCACCTGCCCCACGGCCGATCCCATCCCGCGCTCGCTCATCCCGTGCGGGCAGCCGAAATTCAGTTCCAGCCCGTCCGCGCCCGCGTCCTCCGAGCGCTTCACGATGTCGTGCCATGCCTCGCGTTTCGAATCGACCATCAGCGATGCGATGACCGCGTTGTGCGGATAGCGCTTCTTGACCTCGGCGATCTCCCGCAGGTTGACCGCGATCGGCCGGTCGGAGATCAGCTCGATGTTGTTCAGCCCCATCATGCGCTGGCCGTTCCAATCCACCGAACTGTAGCGCGACGACACGTTGAGGATCGGCTCTCCGATCGTCTTCCAGACCGCCCCGCCCCACCCCGCGTCGAACGCCCGCATGATCTGTTCCCCGCAATTCGTCGGCGGCCCCGAGGCCAGCCAGAACGGATTCGGGCACTTGATTCCCGCAAAATTGGTCGATAGATCAGCCACGGAGAGCCTCCACCATGGCCAGCGCCGCCCGCTTCCCATCCGCGACCGCGTCGACCACCTCGCGCCCGCCGTTGACGCAGTCTCCTCCGGCGAAATACTTCGCGTTCGATGTCCGCCCCGTCGGCCGATCCACTACGATCGATCCGCGCTCCACCTGAATCCCCGGCAGCCCCGACGTCAATCGCGACTGGCCCAGCGCCGGAATCACCATGTCGCATTCCAGCGCGAACTCGGTTCCCTCGATCGGCACGGGCCGCCGCCGTCCGCTCGCGTCCGGCTCGCTCAATTGCGTTTCCACGAACTTCACCGCCACCGCGCGATTCTCCCGCATCACAATCTCGACCGGTTGCGACAGCCAGTGGAACTGAACGCCCTCGACCTTCGAGTGGTCGTACTCAAACGAGAACGCCGGCATCTCTCTTTCGGTCCGCCGGTAAAACAGGTGAACTTCTTCGGCCCCCAGACGCTTCGCCGCGTTCGCCGCGTCGATCGCCGTATTTCCGCCGCCGATCACGATCACGCGCCGGCCAACCTGGAAATCCGGCAGCGTTTTGTAGCGCTCGATGAACCGCAGAGCGTCGACGACCCCCTGCGCTTCCTCGCCCGGAATCCCCAGCCGCTCCATCGCGCCCAGACCGACGCCGATGAAAATAAAGTCGTAATCTTCCTCCAGTTCCTCCAGCGTGACGGTCTTGCCCACCTCGCCTTGGCGGAATTGGACGCCCATCGAGCGCACCAATTCGACTTCCCGCAGACTGTCGGTCGGCCGCAGTTTATACTCCGCCACCCCGTACGTGTTCAGCCCGCCCGGATAGGCGCGGTTGTCGAACACCGTGACCTCGCACCCGTGCCGCCGCAGTTCCGCCGCGCAGGAAAGCGACGACGGCCCGCCGCCGACGCACGCCACCCGGCCCTTCGCCGCTGGCCGGCTGGCCGGCAGCGGCCGCGGCTCCGCGTAGAACCAATCCATCGCGTGCCGCTGCAGCCGTCCGATCTCGATCGGCTTCTTGTTGTACAGCAGCATCACGCATGCGCCCTCGCACAGAACATCCACCGGACACACGCGCGAGCAGCTCAATCCCAGGATGTTCGCATCCAGAATCGTCAGCGCCGACCCCCGCAGGTTGGCGCTCGCGATCTTCTTGATGAACCGCGGCACGTCGATGTGTGTCGGGCACGCCGCCGCGCACGGCGCATCGAAGCAGAACAGACAGCGGTTGGCCTCCGCCAGCGCCGATTGCGAATCGAGCGGTGGGTGCAGCTCTGGAAACTTCTCCAGGTTTCGCGCCACTGCCGGGGTCATCGCGCGCTCCCGGCCATCATCGCCCCGCACGCCATCAGGCTCGCATCCAAAAGCTCGATAAACTGGTCCACGTCGGACCGCCCGACGTTCATCGGCGGCGTCACGCGCAGCACATTGCCGAACATTCCGCCCTTGCCGATCAGTAGCCGGTTCTCGCGCGCCGCCTCCATGATCGCCGCCGTCTGTTTCACCGCCGGCGTCTTGCTTTCGCGGTCCTCCACGAGCTCGATCGCCTGCATCAGACCCATCCCGCGGATGTCGCCGATGATCTCGTGTTTCGCTTTGAGCTCCCCGAGTTTTCCACAGAGATATCCACCGATGTTTTCACAGTTTTTCAACAGGTTTTCCTCAGCGATCAGATCGATCACCGCCTTCGCCTGGGTCGCCGTGACCGGGTTGCCGCCGAAGGTCGAAATGGTCAGCCCTTTGACCGAGTCGGCGATCTCCGGTTTCGCCACGGTCAGCCCGATCGGCGATCCGTTCCCGAGCCCCTTGGCGCTGGTGATGATATCCGGCGTAACTCCCCACTGCTCGATCCCGAACCACTTATTGCCGGTGCGACCCCACCCGGTCTGGACTTCGTCGCTGATGAAGATGCCGCCGTGATTGCGCACAATCTTCTCCACGATCGGGAAGTATTCTTTGGGCGGCGTGATAAAGCCGCCGACGCCCTGAATCGGCTCCGCAATGAAACCGGCGATCTGGCCATTGGTGGTGCTGCGGATCAGGTCTTCCATGTCCTGCGCGCACTTCACCTCGCAGCTCGGATACGTCAGGCCGAGCGGGCAGCGATAGCAGTAAGCGTTGAGCGCATGCACAATGCCGGACTGCGACGGTCCCAGCTTCCACGAGCCCTGCCCCGTCAGCGCCATCGCCATCGACGAGCGTCCGTGGTAGGAGTGCCGCAAGGCGACGATGTCGCTGTTCCCCGTATAGCAGCGCGCGGTCAGGATCGCAGTCTCGTTGGCCTCCGTCCCCGAGTTGGTGAAGAACGATTTGGTCAGCTTCCCGCCCGGAGTGATGGAGGCGATCTTCTTCGCCAGGGCCGCCTGCGGCTCGTTCGCGAACACGGTCGAGACGTGCTGCAGGGTGTCGAGCTGCGCGTGAACTTTGGCGTTCACCCGGTCGTTGCAGTGGCCGACGCTCACCGTCACGATCCCGCCGAAGAAGTCCAGGTATTGGTTCCCGTCGGCGTCCCACACATATTGGTTCTTGGCGCGGGCAATTACCAGAGGGTCTTTGTAGTAATGGAAAACCGAGGGAAAGAGGAATTCCTTGTTGGCAAGAATAATTTCGTCTTTGGTCATAGGATTACGCCTTTACAAGTGATTCGTACATATCCGGCCGCCGGTCGCGGAAAAACTGCCACGTCTTGCGGACCTCGCCGATCATGTCGAGATCCAAATCCGCCGTCAGCACTTCATCCCGGTCTCGCGAGGCCTGCGCGACAATCTGCCCGCGCGGGTTGCAGAAGTAACTCTGCCCGTAAAACTCGCCGATATTCCATGGCGCCTCGACGCCCACGCGGTTGATCGCGCCCACGAAATACCCGTTCGCCACCGCGTGCGCCGGCTGTTCCAGCTTCCACAGGTACTCGCTCAAGCCCGCCACCGTCGCCGAGGGATTGAAGACGATTTCCGCCCCGTTCAGTCCGAGCGCCCGCGCGCCTTCGGGGAAGTGGCGGTCATAGCAGATGTAGACGCCGATCTTCACGAAACCGAGGTCGAATACGGGATATCCGAGGTTCCCAGGCCGGAAATAGAACTTCTCCCAAAACCCCGGCGCCACGTGTGGAATGTGCGTCTTGCGGTATTTTCCGAGATACGCCCCGTCATTCTGAATGACGGCTGCGGTGTTGTAATAAATCCCTTCCTGTTCGACCTCGTAAATCGGCACGATAATCGCGATGTGCAGCTTCTTGGCGAGGTCCTGCATCAGCCGGACCGTGGGACCGTCGGGAATGGGCTCCGTAAAGTCGTACCACTTGGTGGTCTGTTCCGCGCAGAAGTACGGCCCGTAGAAGATCTCCTGCAGGCATACGATCTGCGCGCCCGCCTGGGCCGCCTGCTCGATATAAGCGATGTGCTTGTCCACCATCGCCTTCTTGGTGACCGCGAGAGAGCTGCCAGGGGCAGCCGCATTCGTGGCCTGAATCAAAGAACACCGGACGAGACGCATCGTGATATTACAACACAATGAAACTTCGGTATGGGGCGCCGCCCGGAAGAGGCGTCAACCGGTCGTTTCGATGGACTCGCCGCCGGACTCGTCATCGTCTTCCAGATCCTCGAAGAGGCCCGTTTGCGGTTTCGGCGGAACGTAATCCGCCCCGAGAGCGAGACGCAGGGCTCCGTGCGGCCGTCCGTCCGGCCAGGAGCTTCGCTGCGTGGCGGCCGCATTCTCTGCCAGCTCGTCGCAGCGCGTGTTGTCCTCGTGCCCCGCGTGCCCCTTGGTCCAGAGCCACGTGGTTCGGTGCAGGGCGTTTAACTCATCGAGCTCCATCCACAGATCGGCGTTGCGCACCGGCCCCTTCTTGTGCCACCAGTGCCTTCGTTTCCACTTGGCAATCCATGTCGTGATCCCCTGCAGCAGGTACTGGGAATCGGTGGTGATCTCCACCTCGCAGGGCTCCCGCAGCGCGAGCAGGCCCTGAATCGCCGCCATCATCTCCATCCGATTGTTGGTGGTGTGCGGATCGAAGCCGAAGAGCTCCTTCTTCACGCCGCCGAATCGTAGCAGGCAGGCCCATCCGCCGGGGCCCGGATTTCCGAGGCAGGCGCCGTCGGTCGCGAGCGAGACTCTCTTCATTACTCCTTCGGAAAGATGATCGGAAGGGCTTCCTCGGAGGTGAACATGCACCGGGCGTTGTGCCCGCAGAGGTGCGCCATGACCTCCTTGTGGTCCTTCGCGCCAAACTTGGAATTCACGTATTTGACGAAAGCCTCGCCGCGCGCCAGGCGGGTCGGGCCCTGCGCCATGGCGGGGCACGATCCGTCGAAGCCGCCCAATGGAAGGATGTCGATTTCGCCGAGCAGATACACGGTCGGACGCGCCGCCAGTTGCTTCTTGAGCTGCTCGTTGGAGATCTTCGATGTGTAGCCGTTGCCGCGTTCCTCGAGCCCGTACGGCCAGTGGTTATACGCCGCGCACTTGGCCAGGTCGTTGACGGGGCGTGTCGCATCCAGATACGCATAGCTCGAGGGGTTCGACACCACGTAGGTGACCGGCACGCCAAGCGATTCGTGGACCCGGTTTGCCATCTCGTATCGAGTCACGAACTGCCCGCCAGCCGAATGTCCAGCCATCACGATCGCTTTCAGGTTCGGGAAAACATCCTTGCGCGCCAGCCGCCGCAGGATCTCGTCCGCGAGATCGTAGGAGGTGAGTTCCTTCTGGTTCGACGCGACCCCGCCGGATCGCCAGCTATCTCCGCCACAGGGCCAATTGACCTCATTCGCCGACAGCGTGTCCTGACACCCGGTCCGCCCCGCGCCTGAGTTCGAGGCGAACCGCGGGGCGATGACGATCGTATCGTCCAAAGCGCCGCCCAAAAACGCCGCCGCCAGCGCGGTCCGGAAGTAATTGTCCGCGTCGCGACCCGCCCCGTGGACGAGGATGAACGCCCGCCGGATATTCTCATTCTTCTCGGTGAGCGGATAGGTCCGATACACCATCGAGCGCGCCGGCCCCCCATTGAAATTGATCCACTCCGTGCAACCCGTGGTGGAGATGCAGGGGGCGCCGAACGCCGCCATCGGCAACAGGAAGAGCAATGCGCGCATAGGCGCAATCTTAACATCCACCGCGCGGACGCGCCGCGGAGCGTAGGGCCGGCCACCCCGGCTTGCAGTGGCGTTCCTGACCTTGCCGTTATTGCACCGGCAAGGAGACCTGATCGTGGAAGGCGTTTGGCGTCAGGATCGCCAGGGGCAGAGCGCCCGACGTCATTACCGTCGGCACCTGCGCGTTGATCTGATACACTCCCGGCAGCCCTGGCGCCAGGCCGGCATACGAAATCGCCGCCGGGCGGCCGGCGATCAGGACGCAGATGCTGTTGTCTGCGCAGGTCGAGCTCGGCTGAATCTGCGTCACGCTGAGCGGGCTCCCGCGGCCCGGCGTGCCGTCCGCCACTCCCGGGTTCACGGCGCCGAGTCCCGTCAGGTAAATCTGAATCGTCTCCCCGCGGGTCGCCGGGTGCTGCGCGTTCACGACGCTGAAATCGAGGTGGAGGATCGCGCCGGACCCGCCGCCGGTCTGATCCAGCGAAAAGATCCCCGGCGCGGTGGCCGCCAGCGGGACCGTCACCGTGTTGGACGTGCCGTTCTGGTTTTGCACCACGATCGCGGCCGCCGCGCCCTGGGTCGCATAGGGAACCACAATATCGATACGGTCCGACGACACGTAATACAACGGCGCCTGCCTCCCGTTTACGGTGACGCTGACGCCATTCAGCGTGAACGGGAACGGCAGGGCGGAGATCACCTGCGTGCTGCGCGCCAGGCCCGTGCCGTACAGGCTGACGAACTCTCCGGGCGCAATCGGAGTGCCCGCGGGAGCGGAGCTCGCCGTATTCACCACGCCTCGTGGATGGAGGAAGACGCCGGTCCCGCTGAGAGCCGCCATCTGGGCGCCGAAGTAGATTTCGTAGGCTCCGGGCGCGCTGGAATCCAGGGCCGATCCGACAAACCCGGCCTTGTTCGCGCCGAGGCCCAATTGGGTCAACTCCGCCGACCCGGACCCGTCAGCCTTGAGCGTGTACGAGTTGATCCCGGTGAAGTCGAACGCCCCCGCTCCCAAGGCTTTGAACCGCTTCGACCATGTCACGAACCCGAGCCCGCGAGCGGCCACGGACCCGCTGTAGGCGGAGACCGGCGCAGCGTCGGCCGGGGCGTACCGCAAGCCGGCGCCCCAGAAATCGCCGTTCCAACTGTTCGGGGCTGCCCCGGCAATCGCCTTCACGCCAACCAGAATGTCGTGCGCGCCGTTGGCGGTCGATCCGCCGAGTATCACGTTGCCGGAGGCCGACACGTACAGGGTTTTGCCGCCGCTCAGCAGGGCTGCGTTCGACGCCGTTCCGAAACTCAGGCTGCCCGTCCCGTCGGCATTCAATACATAGGAGGCGCCGGTCACTGTCTGCGCCACCGGTTGCCCGGCCTGCAGGTTCGCCGCGTGTCCGTTGACGCCGAAATCGGCCAATCGTCCCGCCGTCGCCGCCGCGGTCAGGCTGAATATCGTGTTTCGGACGTTGGCCGCCGTCCCGCCGGGGAATTCCAGGGTCGCGGTCCAATAAGGACCGGCGAACGACGGCGGCTTGGACGGCGCCGGGATCGCCACCAGCAGGTCGAAGGTGTTGTCGGCCGACTCGGTGGACGACCCCAGCAATGCCTCCGTTCCGACCCGCCCATTCACCTTGGACCCCGCACGCAACAGATTGTCCATCGTCACGAAGCCCGCCGCATCGACGGAATATACGCCCGATCCGGTCAGCGCTGCCGCGGCATTCGCGCCCTGCACCTGCTGGCCAGTGAAGCTGAAGCGGCCCGCGCCGTCGAACGTGGCGGTCCCGAGCGCGCTCCGCGCATCGGTCACGGCGCCTTTGCCGTCGGCGCTCAAGGACACCTGCCGGAAGTAATACTTGCCCGTGAGGTATTGATTGTTAAGGACTTGCGCGCCCCCCACGCCCTGCGCCGCAAATAGCAACACCCATCCCGTTAGTCGAACCATGACGCCATCTTAAACCCGCGATGGAGCGTTTCCTCCCGAACCTAGTCCGGTACTACCGAAAATTAATGGAACTAGCCAGGGATGATCGTGTTCACATGGTCATAGAATGGGGTGTCAGGCTCTGACGCCTGGAGGGAAAATGTTACGGCCTCGGTGGATCTGGTTCCTCACTTCGATTTCAGCTTTGGCGCTCTCGGGGTATCTTGTCGCACAGCAGGACGGCAGAGCTCCCCGGCACGACCCGGATCAACTTCCGGTCGAACACCCCGAATGCACCTTCTTCGGTCCGCAGCGCGAGCGCTTCGTGACCGACGCCATGGAAAAGCTCGGCGGACGCTCCAGGACCCGCGATCTGAGCGACCTCACCGGCAAGGTGGTGAACGCCCTGGCGGTCATTCCCGGCGGCAGCCAAACCTACACCTACGATCAGTCGCACAGCGCGGGCTCGCTCGATTCGTACATCTGGGCGGACTTCAAGAAGAACGGCATCACCCCCGCCCCGATGACCAACGACTGGGAGTTCATCCGCCGCGTCACACTCGATTTGACCGGACGGATCCCGACCCCTGTTCGCATCATGTCTTTCGTCGCCGATGGCTCGCCGGACAAGCGCGCCAAGCTGGTCGACGAGCTGCTCGCCAGCTCGGCATGGACGGATAAATGGACCATGTACTTCGGCGATCTGTACCAGAACGTCGATGTGAAGCAGAGCACGGGGCTGCGCCGCTTCCCGCAGGGGAGAAACGCGTTCTATCAATGGATCCACGATGCGTTGGCCAAGAACACGCCGTACAACCAGATGGCGACCGAGCTGATCTCGACCGCCTCCACCAACACATATAGCGACGGCTCAGCCAATTGGATTCTCAACGGCTATATCACCGGGGGCCCCGGTCAGGACATCATGGACCAGTCCACGTCGTTCGTGTTCGACACGTTCCTCGGCATTACGCACGTGAACTGCCTGTTGTGCCACAACGGCCGCGGCCACCTCGACCAGTTGAGCCTGTGGGCGACCAACACCACGCGCTATGAGGGGTGGCAGCTTGCGTCGTACCTGTCGCATACCACGTTCACGCGCACGCCGGTCGATCCGAGCAATAACAACATCTACTACTGGAACGTGATCGACAATCCGCGCGCCACCGACTACGCGCTGAACACCACCACCGGCAACCGCCCGTCGCGCGTGGCGCCGGCCGGGTGCAAGGCCGGGCAGCCGTGTTATTACGTTGCGCCGCAATACATCTTCAATGGCGACACGCCGCGGCCCGGCGAGAATTACCGCGTCGCCCTGGCCCGCAGCGTCACCAACGATTTGCAGTTCGCCCGCGCCACCGTGAACTACATGTGGGCGCAATTTTTCGGACGTGGCATCGTCGACCCGCCCGACACATTCGACCCCGCGCGGCTCGATCCGGATAACCCGCCGCCGGCGCCGTGGACGCTGCAGCCCAGCAACGCCGCGCTGCTGAACGCCCTGGCACAGCACTTCGTCACGTCGGGCTACGACCTGAAGGCGCTCATGCGCGAGATCGCCACCTCCGACACATACCAGCTCTCCAGCCGTTACAACGGAACCTGGAAGGCCGAATGGGAGCCGTACTTCGCGCGCAAGTTCGTGCGCCGCCTGTGGGCGGAGGAGGTGCACGACGCCGTAGCGCAATCGAGCGGCACGCTGCCGACCTACACCATCCCGGGCTTCACGGATCTGGGCTTTAACAAACCCTCCTTCGCCATGCAGTTTCCGGACGTGATCGTTCCGGGCGGCGACCTGGGCGGCTTCCTGGACGCGTTCATCCGCGGCAACCGCGACGACCAGCCGCGCAAGACGGACGGCTCGATCCTGCAGGCGCTCAGCCTGATGAACAACAACTTCGTCGTGCAGCGCGCGCATGCCACGGGCACAAACGCCAGCCAGTTGATCGCGCAAAACCTCTCGAGGAGCAACACGGACCTCATCAACACGCTGTACCTGTCGATCCTCTCGCGCATGCCGACCAGCGCCGAGATGGAAAAGGCGTCGAGCTACATTCCAGCCAGTGGAACTACCCGTGCCACGGCCGTGCAGGATGTGGCCTGGTCTCTCTATAACAAGGTGGATTTCGTTTTCAATTACTAGCCGGAGGGCGTCATGAGCAACGATCAGGAAAAAATCAATCGTGAGCTGCGGAAATATCCCTGGACCCACAAAACGTTCTTTAACCGCCCCCACTGGACCCGGCGCAACTTCTTCGAAATCCTCGGCGCGGGCGTAGGCGGCGCGTTTCTGGCCCAAAAATACGCCAAGGCTGCGGAAATTTCGCGCTATTCCGGCGCCGCCGCCGTGACCAAGAACACGGCCAAGAACGTCATCTTCGTTCTGTTGAACGGCGCCCCGAGCCACACTGACACATTCGACCTCAAGATGGTTCAGGGAGTGACGCCCACGACGTTCAACCCCGACACCATCAACGGCCTGCTGTTCCCGACCGGCCTGCTGCCGAACCTGGCGAAGAACCTCGGCAACGGGGATTTCGCGATCGTACGTTCCATGCAGGCGCACGCCCTGGTCCACACCCTGGCACAGACGTGGAACCAGATCGGCCGCAATCCCGCGGCGGCGCTCGGCAATATCGCGCCCAATATCGGCAGCATCGTCGCCATCGAAAAGGACAAGGAGCGTCTCCCCGGCCAGATCTTCCCGTCCTTCCTCGCGCTGAACTCGGGCGGCGGAGTCGGGTCGGGTTATCTGCCCGCGACGTTCGCCCCGTTCAAGGTGAACCCCGCGGCCGGCGGCATCGCTAATACGTCGAACCCCGACGGGCAAACGACCTTCACCACGCGCTACAGCCTGCTCCACTCGCTCGACGACAGCCTGCGCATCGACTCGCCCTACGGCACGCCGATGGAAGATTACAACGATTTCTACAAGGCCGCACAGGGGCTGATGTACAACCCCGTCGTAACCAACGCCTTCTCCTTCACGACGGCGGAGAGCGCGCAATACGGGAGCACGAATCTCGGCAATGCCTGCCTGGTCGCCGCCAAAGTGCTGAAGGCCAACCAGGGGACGCGGTTCATTCAGGTCACATCCAACGACGGTTGGGACATGCACCAGAATATTTACGCCGCCGGCACGCTGCCCGCCCGCGCCAAGATCCTGGACGGCGCCATCTCCGCGCTGCTCGGGGACCTGAAGGCGAACGGCCTCCTCGCGAACACCATGGTCGTGATGTGCGGCGAGTTCGGGCGCACGGTCGGTCCGCTCTCCGCGGCGGGCGGCCGCGATCACTGGCCGCAGATGTTCGCCGTGTTCGCCGGCGGCGGCGTGAAGGGCGGCCGCGCCATCGGGTCGACCAACGCCACCGGGTCAACCACGGCCGATTATGGCTGGTCGCAGAACCGCTTCGTTTACCCCGAGGACATCGAAGCGACCATCTACTCGGCACTGGGCATCGATTGGACGACCATCCGCCGCGACGACCCGTTAGGCCGCGGTTTCGAGTACGTCCCGCAGACCGGGCCGTTCCAGTTCTACCCTGTCCACGAATTGTGGGGGTAATTACGCGGCCGAACCGCGGCCCCGCACCATGGTCACGATCAGAACCGTGGCCACTAACGGCACCAGACTGGCGACGATGAGGATGGGCTCGAAGGAGTAGCGGTCCGCCGTCCAGCCGATCAGGAAGGTCGAGATGATCGTCCCGATGCCGGCGCCGGCGCCGCTCAGGCCGCTCACCGTCGCCACGAAGTGATTGGGGTACACATCCGACGGCAGCGTGAGCGCCATGGTCGACCATGCCGCATAGCAGCACGTCGAGATGCTGAACAGGCCCGCCAGCGCCAACAGGTTCGACGTAAATACCGCCGGGATCAGCAGCGTCATCCCCAGCCCGCACACTACGATGACCGCCTTGCGCGCCGCTACCACATTCCAGCCGCGCTTGACGAGCCAGCTCGAAATTCCGCCTCCCAGGAAATTCCCCGCGTCGGCGGCGACAAATGGGATCCAGAACGCCAGCACGCCCTCCTCGAGGCGGATGTGTTTCGACACGAGGTACACGGCGAACCAATCGGTGATGAAGAACCACACCGGGTCCGTCAGCGCCTTGCCGAGAATGATGCCCCATGTCTCGCGCATGCCGAGCACATCGCGATAGCGCGCTTTCGGCATTTCCATGCGATCCCGCTCGCGATCGTCGAGAATCATGCTGCGCTCGGCGTCCGAGATGCCGGGATGTTCCTCCGGCCGCCGGTATTCCATTCGCCACACCGCCAACCAAGCCAGGCCGAGCAGCCCCGGCACGGCGAAGGAGAGCCGCCAGCTTCCAAACGCGTGGTAAATCCCGAGCACCAGGAACGGCGCGACCGCCGCGCCCACGGCCGAGCCGCTGTCGAACAAGGCCACCGCCCAGCCGCGCTCGCGCCGCGGGAACCACTCGCTCACCGCCTTGGTGGCGCCGGGCCAGTTCGCGGCCTCGCCCAGTCCCAGCAGGAAGCGAAAGCCGCACAACGACCGCAACCCGGTTGCCAGCGGCGTCAACATCGCCGCCGCCGAGTACCAGAGGACGCTGGCGGAGAGGCCGTTGCGCGTTCCGATGCGGTCGATCGCCGGCCCCGCCAGCGCCTGCCCGATGGAGTAGGCGGCGCGGAAGGCGATGATCACCAGGGCGAACTGCGCGTTCGTCCAGTGATAGTCGGACTTCAGGTAGGGGGCCAGCACGCTCAACGACTGCCGGTCGATATAGTTGATCACCGTCGAAGCGAAGAGCAGCGCCCCGATGCGCCACCGCAGACGATTTGACAAGCAGCCGCCCCCTGGCCGAGAGTATCGGAAGAAGAATTGTACCTGACGCGCCGCCAGACTCCCGGAGCCCGGTTCGCGCCCCGCGCCCGTCGAACTACGTTCCCGGCGTGATTCGCCACGGGGTTCTTGACTCTCGATCGGCTCCCGCAGTATCGTACCCGAAGCCCCTAGGAGTCCACAAATGAAACGCCTCGCCGCGATCGTCGTGCCCTTTCTTCTCCATGCTCAGGCCCCACCGCCCGCGGGGCGTCCTACGGACCGGCCGCCCGCCGACCAGATCGCGCGGCTGAAGACCGGCCCGCCGCTTCCCTACAAAGTCGTGCCGGCGTGGCCGGCGGTTCCCAAGGGTATGAACTTCGGCGAAGTCTCCGGGGTCGATCTCGATCGGCAGGGCAACGTGTGGGTCTTCAATCGCGGCCACTGGCCGGTGATGCAATTCGACCGTTCCGGCAAGCTGCTCCAGTCCTGGAGCGAAGACACGTTTCGCGTGAAATCCTCCCACGGGTTGCGCGTCGCTCCCGACGGCAATCTGTGGTGCGTCGATGTCGACGGGCATGTGGTTTTCAAGCTCAGTCCGGAAGGGCGCGTCCTGATGGTTCTCGGCAACCGCCAGAACAACCCGGGCAACGACGATGCGGAGGACGCCTTCAATCGGCCCACCAACGTGGCGTTCCGCGCCAACGGCAACTTCTACGTGTCCGACGGCTACGTCAACTCGCGCGTGATCGAGTTCAACCCCGCCGGCGAATTCGTGCGGAAGTGGGGCACGAAAGGGACCGGGGAAGGCCAATTCAACCTTGTTCACGACGTGCAGGTCGACACGCGGGGCCGCGTGTATGTCGCCGACCGCAACAATGAGCGCATCCAGGTCTTCTCCGAGGAGGGCAAGTTCCTGGCGCAGTGGACCGGCATCGGCGCGCCATGGGGAATCTATTACGTCGCGAAGGAGCAGGCGATTTACATGTGCGACGGCAAGTACAACCGCATCCTGAAGCTCAATCTCGAAGGGCAGGTGCTGGGCACGATGAGCGGATGGGGCAAAGCGCCGGGCAAAGTCGATTACGCGCACAGCATCGCGGTGGACCCGTCGGACGGCGCGATTTACGTCGCGGAGATCAAGAACTGGCGCGTCCAGAAGTGGACGAGGTGACGGGAAGGTAGCAGGCTGCTGAACGCTGAAACAGATGCACGCTGGGTCGGCATCAAGGAGCGCCTGCAGGTCCCGGTTGCGAACGCCGCGGGTGAGCAAGTCCTTCGATAACGGCGCTCACCCTTTCAAGTGCGCCTTCAGATACCTCCCCGTGTGCGACTCCCTGCAAGCGGCGATTTCTTCGGGCGTTCCGGTGACCACCACTTCACCGCCCGCGTGACCGCCCTCCGGCCCGAGGTCGATCACATGATCCGCGGTCTTGATGACATCCAGATGGTGCTCGATCGCCAGCACCGTATGGCCGGCGTCGACGAGCCGGTTCAAACAGCCGAGAAGGCGCTCGACATCCGCCAGGTGCAGCCCGGTGGTGGGCTCGTCGAGAATGTACACCGTATGCTTCGATCGCTGGAGCTTGGAAAGCTCGGCTGCGATCTTGATGCGCTGCGCTTCGCCACCCGACAGCGTCGTCGCCGATTGTCCCAGGGTGAGGTAGCCGAGCCCCAGATCGTTCAGCACTTCGATCTTCTTGCTGATTGGGGGCTCCTCGGCAAAGAAGCTCACGCCCTCCTCCACCGGCATGTTGAGCACATCGGTGATCGTCTTGCCGCGAAGCGCCACCTCCAGCGTCTCGGCGCCGAAACGCGCGCCCTTGCAGACGCCGCACGTCACTTCGACGTCGGGCATGAAGTAGAGCTGCGTCGTGATCACGCCTTCGCCCTGGCACTCTTCGCAGCGGCCGCCTTTGACGTTGAAGCTGAAGCGTCCCGCTTTGTACCCGCGCTCCCGAGCCAGCGGCGTGCGCGTAAACAACTCGCGGATGGCGTCGTAAAACCCGATGTAGGTGGCGGGGTTCGACCGGCTGTTGCGGCCGATCGGCGACTGATCGATGTTGACTACCTTGTGGACGTGCTCCGCGCCGTCCACCCCGTCGTGATTGCCCGGCAGGGTTCGGGTGTCTACGAGGCGCTTCCACAGAGCTTTGTAGACGATTTCGCTGATCAGCGTGCTCTTGCCCGAGCCGGACGCGCCCGTAATCGCCACCATTGTGCCCAAGGGGAATGCCACGTCGACGTTCTTGAGGTTGTTTTCGCGCGCGCCGCGGATCGTCAGCGTCAGCCCGTTGCCCTTGCGCCGCCGCTTCGGCGTGGCAATCGACCTCTTCCCGGAGAAGAACTGGCCGGTGGGCGATTCCTTGCACGCGACAATGTCGTCAAGCGTTCCCTGCGCCACCACGCGTCCTCCGTGGACGCCGGGCCCGGGCCCCATCTCGACCACGTGGTCGGCCGCGCGGATGGTGTCCTCGTCGTGCTCCACGACGATCACCGTGTTGCCGATGTCGCGCAGGCTTTCCAGGGTCGCGATCATCTTCACATTGTCTTTGGGATGCAGGCCGATGCTGGGCTCGTCTAGCACGTACAGCATCCCCATCAGGCCCGACCCGATCTGGGTCGACAGCCGGATGCGCTGCGATTCGCCGCCGGACAGCGTCCCCGACCGGCGGTTCAGGTTGAGGTAATCCAGGCCGATGCCCAGAAGCAGCCCGATCCGCCCACGAATCTCGTTCAGCACCTGGCGGCCGGCGTCGGCTCCCCGTCCCGCCGGTTTGATCGTTCCCAGAAAGTGATGCAATTCGTCGAGATTGAGGCCGCCGACGTCGTGGATCGTCTTTCCGGCGATGGTGAAGAGCAGCCGCGTGGAGCGCAGCCGCGCGCCCTTGCAGTCGGGGCATGTTCGCTCCACCATCACTTTGTCGAGCCACTGCTCCATCCCCGAGTTCGCTTCGCCGCGCTGCCGGTAGCGGCGGTACTGGCGCTCGATGCGCCGCGCGATGCCTCCGAACCCGACCTCCTGCCCCTCCCATTCTTCGCGCTTGATCTTGGCGTCCGGCGGCACGCTTGTCCGCAGTTTCTTTCCATCCAAGCCGTTGAGGATCGCATTCCGCACTGTTTCGGGGACTTTCTCCCACGGGGTTTCGAGCGAAAACCGCAACGTCTTCGACAGGCTGTACATGATCCGGCCGTCCCACGTTTCGGGATTGTACTTGAAGGCCTCCTTCACGAAACAGCCGCCGAGAATGCTCCGCTTGGGATCGGGAACCAGCAACTCGGGGTGTGTGATTTTATGGATCCCGAGACCGCCACAGGTGCGGCAGGCGCTCTCCGGGTTGTTGAACATGAAGTAATCGGGCTCGATGCCGCCATAGACCAGGCGATGCGCCGGGCTGCACAGCGCTTTGTAGAAACGGTCGGCCTCGGCTTTGGCGGCGCCCTTCAA
The DNA here is from genome assembly GCA_964608645.1 of uncultured Solibacteraceae bacterium. Lineage (GTDB taxonomy): Bacteria > Acidobacteriota > Terriglobia > Bryobacterales > Bryobacteraceae > CAZSQK01. The sequence continues at coordinate 41,809 of CAZSQK010000029.1, forward strand.
CACCTGCGCCTGCATCAGGCCATCCCCCACCAGAAGGGTCGCCGCGATCCCCGCCTTGATCGCTTTTTCGTGCTTCTGGCCCGTCACGAAACGGTCCACGACCGCGTCCATGTCGCGCACCGCCGATTCATCGACCGCGACCTCCTGCGACAGGTCGATGCGTTTGCCGTCGATGACGAGTTCCCGGCATCCTTTTTTCCGGACCTCGGTGAACACGAACTCCAGCTCTTCGCCGTAGACCGGAAATACCGGCGCGCGCAGCTCGACCAAGGTCCCTTCCGGCAGCGAGAGGATCGCTTCGAGGATCTGGCTCGCGCTCCGGCTTTGCACGCGCTCGCCGGTGCGCGGGCAGTGCGCCTCGGCGATGGTCGCGAACAGCAGGTTCAGGTAGCTCGCGATATCCGTCATGGTGCCGACGGTCGAGCGCGGATTGGCGCCGGTGGTCTTCTGCTCGATCGAAATGACCGGGGACAGGCCGAAGACGAAATCGACGTCGGGCTTGGCCACCTGCGCGACGAAACGCTTCGCGTAGGTGGAGAGCGACTCCATGTAGCGGCGCTGTCCCTCGGCGTAGATGGTGTCGAAGGCCAGGCTGGACTTGCCGGAGCCGGAAAGCCCCGTGAGGACGATCAAGCTGTCGCGCGGCAGTTCGAGCGAAACGTTCCTCAGATTGTGCACGCGGGCGCCTTGCACCGCGATCGTCGTGCGCGCCGCCGGGCGGGCTTCTCTGGCTTTAGCTGGCATCGGCCGTCCTCATGGCGTAGAAAAACGCCAATTCCTCCACGTTGACATTGCTCCTCTTGGTCAGCCGGACGGGCAGCGGCGCCTTGCCGAGCAATCCCTGGTCGGCAAGGTACTCGCATGCGCCGGTCACCCCTTCGATGCCGAAGTTCCGCCGGAAATGGTCTTCGATTTCGGTGGCCGACCGGGCCTCGCCCACCTCGCGGAGATGTTCCAGCACCGGCGCAAAAAGCGCCGCCGCGCGATCCTCGAGATACCGGTCGATCGCGGCAAGCGCCGCTTGCACGGATTTCCCGGTCTTCTTCGCATTCAGCAGATCCGTATACACGATCTTGAAGAACGACGGATTCAGCTCCAGAGCCTGCGGAAGCACCTCGCGATCCGCCAGCCGCCGGGCGCCGACCACCTCGACCCTGGCGAGAGAGTTCGCCGCGTAGAGGATCCAGAGCGCCGTGTAGTCGAGATCGTTCCGCGTCACGATCCACTTGTGCGCCTTGTAGATGGCGGGCAGCGCGCCGCACGCCGCAGCCAGCAGGGCCAATTGCGTGTCGCGCTCGCCGATCCCCTGGAGAGCGGAGCAGAGCGTGGCGACGGTTTCGTCGTGGGTATAAAGGAGACGGCCCTTGGCGAGGAGGGAATGCGTGAAGGAGTTGCGGACCGAACTCTCCACGGCGCGGCGAAATTCGGTCCGCGTCATCAGCCAGGCGTGCACATTGATGCCGTCGGCCCACAGCGAGAGGCTGCCGTCACCGGATTTCTTCTCGTCGATGGTCACCAGCGCCAGGTCGATATCCGATTTTGCCCAGACGGTGTCGTGGGACAGGCTGCCGCACAGGATCGCCGCCAGAATGGAGCGGTCCTGCTTCACCTGTTCGACCAACGCGTCGAGCGCCGCCGCGAACTTCCGCTGGACGGTTTCCGTCGTCCTGCCCATGGATTCTGTTATATCCCAACCGGCGATGGTATCCTTCCCGTAAACGGTCCAAGGCGCGATGGTAGAGACAAATCAGACGACAATCCTGGTAGTGGACGACGACCAGGCGACGCTCAAGATCGCCGCGGCGTTCCTGCAGCGGGCCGGCTATATCGTCTCGACCGCGGGCAGCGGCGAGGAAGCGCTCGAGTTGATCCGCGACAGCGACGGCATTTCGCTCCTGCTGACGGATGTGATCATGCCTGGACTGACCGGCCCCGAACTCGCGGCCGAAGCCGTCCGTCTCCACAAAACGCGGCGGGTTCTGCTGATGTCGGCCGGCACACCGGACCAATTGGAGCGGTATTGGGCAGTGGGAAGCGGCTATCCGATCCTGCCGAAGCCGCTGAGCTCTCCGTCGTTGTTGGCAGCGGTCCGGCACATTCTCGCCTGATAACCACCACTAACTCGGGGGGGTCCCTGTCATCCGTTAACATGCCTTGTAAGGCGCGGCACAGACTCGGTACGGCAAAGAGCCTATACTCCCCGCAAGGGCTGTGCTGCGCGTGGCTTGTTCCAAATGCATCGAACTCTGGCGTGATTATGCGGCGATCACAAGAGACCAGGTGCGCCTGCTCAAGCGGCAGGAACAACTCGGGGATTCCACCCGGGAACTGGCCACTGCCACGGAAAAGCGGGTAGCGTCGTGCGCGGCGATTGCGACCCATCTGTCGACGGACCACCCAGGCAAAAAGAAGGCCCGGGGTAGCGCGTCGGGATAGGCCTCAACCACCCCTGACCTGGCCGCAAAATGTGGCTAACCACCTGAAATTCCCGTAGTCTAACCTTCAACTGGATGGAGCTGACCGACGCAGCGTTCGTCGCCAGGGCGCGATCGGGAGATGCCGACGCGTATCGGGTGCTCGTGGAGCGCCACAGCCGGGCTCTGTTCCGATTGGCTTTTCGTATGACTGGAAATGAATCCGACGCCGAAGATGTGGTCCAGGAAAGCTTCCTACGGGCTTACCGCCAACTCGGCAAATTCGATGAGCGGGCGAGCTTCGGCACCTGGCTCTACCGCATCGCCAGCAATTGTTCGCTCGACCTGGTCCGCAGCCGGAAACGGCGCTCGGAGCGCATCGTGGCGAACGACCCGGACATGGACGAGTTGCGCGACCCCATGCTCAATCTGCCGGCCACCGGTCCGACGCCCGAACGGTCGGCCCTCAGCACGGAAGTTCGCGAGCGCGTGGCCGAGGCCATGAACGACCTCTCGGCCACCGAGCGCACCGCCTTCGTGCTGCGGCATTTCGAAGGGATGTGTATCGAGGATGTCAGCCGCGTTCTGGATTGCCAGCCGGGCGCGGCCAAGCACAGCGTCTTTCGCGCCGTGCAGAAATTGCGGCGGGCGCTGGAGCCGCTGGTGAGCGCAAGATGACCCATCTCAACGAAGAACAACTGGTTTTGCACTACTACGGTGAGGAGGGTGACACCCTCGCCGCGGAGCAGCACCTGGAAGTCTGCGGCGCCTGCCGCGAGGTTTACGCCTCGCTGCAGCGCGTCCTCAATATCGTCGATTCGCTCCCCATTCCGGAACGAGGCGCGGATTACGGCGGCCAGGTCTGGCAGCGGATCGAGCGGAGGATCCCGGCGCGGCGGAAGCTTTGGTCTCTTCCGGTTCCGTGGCGGTGGGCGGCGGCTGGCGCCGCCTTCGCGAGTCTGTTGATCGTGGCGTTTCTCGCCGGACGGTTCTATCCGGGCCAGCGCCGGGCTGCTCAGTTGGCCATCGCCGACCCGCAGGCCGGCCAGCGGGTTCTGCTGGTGGCGGTCGGCGATTACCTCGAACGCTCGCAGATGGTGCTGTTCGAGCTGGTGAATGCCAATCCGCAGCGGCCGCTCGATATTTCCGCCGAACAGGAGCGCGCCGCCGACCTCGTCAGCGAAAGCCGCCTATACCGCCAGACCGCCGCGCACACCGGCGACACCGCGGTGGCGAACGTCCTCGACGACGTCGACCGCGTCCTGCTCGAAATCGCGCACGCTCCGTCCCGGCTCAGCCCGGAGGATTTGCAAAAGATGCGCCAACGGCTCGAGGCCGAAGGCATTCTCTTCAAGATCCGCGTTCTGGGCTCCAACGTCCGGAACCAGGAAGAATCCGCCCCGGACGCCGCCCCGTCCGCCGGGCGCCAAAAACTGTGAAAAAGGCACGAACATGACGCTCTTTCGAACTCTGATCCCGACTCTTCTGCTTTTCGGCGGCATTGCGGCTGCTCAACCCGCGCCGCCGCCGCCGCCGGCCCGCGCGCCGCGCGCTTTTCCCGCCGAGGCGCCCGATCCGCCGCAGCCGCCTACTCCGATGGCGGCGCCGCGCGCCGTCCCCGCGCCGCGCGTGTGGGCGCAAGACACCCCCATGGCTCCCATGGCGCCGATGCCGCCGATGCCGGCTATGCCCGCGATGCCGGCGATGCCGCCGATGCCCTTCGCTCTCGACCAGGACCGCGTCTTCGAGATGCAGGACCGGATGATGGAGTTGCAGGACCAAATGCGCTTCGATTTCGACTTTTCGGACATGCACGATAAGCTGGCAATGGCCTCCGACAAGCTCGCCGACATGAGGATGAAGTTCCCGACGGCCGCCTTCGCGCCACAGGTCGGAATCGGAGCCGGAGCCGGCATCGGGAAGAGCCGCCTCGCCTCGATGCCCGACGATCGCGCGTACGAATCGGGGCAGCGCGCCATGGAAGGCCACCGCTACGGCGAGGCGCTGGAGTATTTCAACCAGGTCGCCGCCCGCGGCGGATCGCGCGCCGATGGGGCGCTTTACTGGAAGGCCTACAGCCTGATCAAGCTTGGCCGCGCCGATGAAGCCCGCGCCGCTCTCGCCGAACTGCGCAAGTCCTATGCCTCCAGCCGCTGGATCGACGACGCGAAGGCTCTCGAAGTCGAGGCGGGCAAGCCGGTCACTCCGGAAAACGAATCGGACGAGGAGCTGAAGCTGATCGCCCTCAATGGCCTCATGCAGTCGGACCCCGACCGCGCCTTTCCGCTGCTCGACAGCCTGCTCAAGAGCGCCCAACCACCGAAGGTCAAGCGCAACGCCATTTACGTGCTGGCACAGAGCAACTCTCCCAAGGCGCAGCAACTGCTCGAACAGGTGGCGCGGGGCCAGGGCAACCCCGACCTTCAGCTCACCGCCATTCGGTACCTCGGTGAGCGGCGGCGGCAGGGCGGCAGCAGTCCCGTCCTGGCCGAGATCTACGCCTCCAGCAGCGACGTGAACGTGAAGCGCGCGATCCTCAACGCTTTCGAAAGCGCGCGCGATAAAGATCGCCTGCTCCAGATCGCCAAAACCGAGAAGGAAAAGGATCTGCGGCTTCACGCCATTCGTCAGCTCGGCAGCATTCAGGGCACGCAGGCGGAGATGTGGGCCCTCTACCAGGCCGAAACCACGCCCGAAGGGAAGCAGATGATCCTGGAGAGCATCCCTTCCACCGGCAACCTCGATAAGCTCCTCGAAGTCGCCCGGTCCGAGAAAGACGCGAAGCTGCGCCGCTTCGCCATCCAGAGCCTCAGCACCCCGCGCGCCGCGAACACCGGCGACACGCTCGCCGGCATCTACGCCTCGGAACAGGACCAGGACGTCAAACGCGCCATCATCGACGCCCTCGCCAGCCAGAAGAATGTCAAGGCGATGATCCAGATCGCCCGCGGCGAGAAAGACAGCCGCATGCAGCAGCGGATCCTGGAGCGCCTGGTCAACATGAAGTCGCCGGAAGCCAGCGACTACCTGATGGAGATCATTAAGAAATGAAGCGGGCATGGTGGGTGTTGGCGGCCGCCCTTCCGCTTGCCGCCCAGCCCAAGCTCCTCCTCAACGCCCAAACCGATACGCGCTCCGCGGCCTCCGGCCTGGAGCGCGAGTATCGGACGCTGCTCACGGCCCAGCCGCAGCCGGCATGGATCGGTTATAGCGTGCCCTCCGTCCGCACCTATAACCTCGGCTGCGACTATGTCCGCGACAGCAATATGACCGCGGGCGTCATTCACCTGGAGCCACCGGACCACGTCGTGGTGATGTTCCGCGTGGAGAACAACGCGCTCAATCGCGTGCGCGCCCTGTCGCCGAACTGCGAGATCGACGCCGGCGGCGTGCCCGTGCATTGGCTCAACGACGTGCAGCCGGCGCAGAGCGTGGCGCTGCTGACGTCCCTGGTTCCGGAGCGCGATGGGGCGGGCAGCGGCGCGCTGCAGGCCATCGCGATGCACGCCGACGCGGCGGCCGATCGGGCGCTGGAGCGCTTCCTGGCGCCCGATCAGCCGGAATCCATCCGCCTCCGCACGGTCTCCTATCTCGGCGCCCGCAATCTGGACGCGGTGAAAAAAGTGATCGCCGGCGACCCGGACATCCGGGTTCGCGAGCGCGCGGTCTCGTCGCTGGCCAACAGCCGCCAGCCCGAGGCGCTCGATCTGCTGGTCTCCATCGCGAAGACCGGCGACGACCCGCGCCTGCGCCTGCAGGCAGTGTCGGGCCTCGGACGGAAGTCGGGCGCAAACGTGGTCTCGACCCTCACCGGGATTATCGACAACGACCGCGATCCCGGCGTCAAGCGCCGCGCCATGTCCTCGTTACAGTCCCTGCCCGACGGGGAAGGTGTCCCGGTCCTGATCCAGATGGCGAAGACCCAGCGCGATCTCGAGATGCGCAAACAGGCCATGACGTCCCTGCAGCATTCCCGCGACCCCAGAGCCCTGGCGTTCTTCGAAGAAGTCATCAGGAAGTAGACGGAGAGGGGGCGCCCCCGCCCCCCTCACACCTTCATCGCAAAGATGACCGTATGTCCGCCCGGTTCGGAGACTCCCACCTCCTTCATTCCGTAGAACGTGGATCGCTCCTCCATCGCAATCGGGTAACCCGCCAGCCGCTTCTTCACATCCTCCAGATCTTCCACCTCGATGAATAGAGCCGCTGGCCCCGTGTGGGCGAATTTCGGCTCGTCCCGCTTGGCGCTGGCAAGCGATTGCACCATCAACTCCGCGCCTCCGCGCACGAGAATGGCGAACGACAAACCATCCCCGTCCGGCACTTCCACTGTCTTCTCGAACCCCATGCGCGCCACCCAGAACTCCAGCGACCGCTCTACACTCTCCACAATCAGAACTGGTGTGATCTTCATGTGCTCATCCTAGCCGCGCCCCCCGGGTTGCGTATTGGAAAAAACGGTCATGCTATACTGGAGGCTGCTTAAAAAGCTTAGAAGTAGATTCCGCTCCCCCTCTCCCGCCTCTGGTAGTCGGTTCGCTGTTTCCTCTTCTCCCAAAACGTTTGAATGACTAACTTTTCAGAACTCTCTCTCTCCGCTCCACTCAAGAGCAACATTTCCAGAAATGGCTTCACCACGCCGACGCCGGTGCAAGCTCTAGCCATTGAGCCGGCGCTTGCCGGCCGGGACGTCGTCGCCACCGCCCAGACAGGCACCGGCAAGACGCTCGCCTTCATCCTGCCCCTCATCGAGCGGCTGGCACACCAGAAGGGCCCCGCCGCCCTCATCCTGAGCCCCACGCGCGAGCTCGCCATCCAGATCAACGAAGTCTTCGCCAAGATGGCGGGAGGCAGCGGACTCCGTTCCGCCGTGATCGTCGGCGGCCTCAGCGAGAATACTCAGTTGAACGCCATCCGCCGCGGCGCGCAAGTCCTGATCGCCACTCCCGGCCGTCTCTGCGATTTCCTGAGCCGCGACCTGGTGAAACTCGGCGCGATCCAAATGGTCGTCCTGGACGAAGCCGACCGCATGCTCGACATGGGCTTCCTTCCCTCGATCACCCGCATCCTCACGGCCACTCCTTCCGACCGCCAGACGATGTTCTTCTCGGCGACGATGGAGTCGTCCGTGAAATATCTGGTGGAGCGCCACGTCCGCGACGCGGTGCGCGTCGAAGTCGGGTCCACCACCAAGCCGGCCGAGCAGGTCGACTTGCACCTTTATGAAGTGGAGCAGGGCGGCAAGCTCGAGCTTCTGCAGACGATGCTGCGCGACGAGCAGGGCTCGTTCCTGGTTTTCGCCCGCACCAAACACGGCGCCGACCGCCTGGCCAAGCGCCTGGCCGAGAGCGGCTTCAAGACCGCCGCGATCCACGGCGACCGCAGCCAGAGCCAGCGCAACCAGGCGCTCAAGGGCTTTCAGGATGGGTTCTACCGTGTTCTCGTCGCCACCGATGTCGCCGCGCGCGGCATCCACGTCGAAGGCATTTCCCACGTCGTGAACTATGACCTTCCGCAGGCGCCCGAGGACTTCATTCATCGCGTGGGCCGCACCGGCCGCGCCGGCGCCCGCGGCTGCGCCACTACCTTCGCAGGCCGCGCCGAGCGCGGGGATATCGCGAAGATCGAGCGCACGATCCAGATGAAGATGATCCGCCGCACCGTCGATGGCGCCCCGGCGCCGGTGATCGTGCTGCCCGAACGCCGCTGGCGCAGTTTCGGCCCCACCCGGAGCAAGCGGCGCCGCGTCGTTTAGTCAAGAACGCCAGCGAGGACGGCGTGGCAAGCACGAATGCTCGCTCCACGCGATGTTCATTCGGGCCGCTACGCCGTCTTCACCCAGCAGCGCAACACTTCCGCGACGCTCCAGGCCTGCGCGATGCAGCCGCGCGGGGTGTACGGCGCTTCGGCGTCGAAGACTTCGCTGATCGAGCCGATGCATTGCTCGTCGATATGCGGAATGAAGCCTTCCAGAAGACGGCGCGCCTCGGCGACACGGTCGGGATTCAGCTTCAGCCACGCGTCGATATACGGGCCGATCAGCCATGCCCAGACCGTGCCCTGGTGGTAGGCGGCGTCACGGGCGCGGAGATCGCCATAGTATTTCGCTTTGTAATCGGGATGTCCCGGCGCCAGCGAGCGGAGGCCGACCGGCGTGAGCAGACGCGCCGTCACCACATCCATCACCTGCTTCCACCGGGCCGCGTCGAGGACCGGGAAGTCGAGCGAGATGGCCAGGATCTGGTTGGGGCGGCAAGCGTCGTCGTCGCCGCCGGACTCGGCGTCGACCACGTCGTAGAGATACCCGCCTTGCTCGCACCAAAACCGCCGGTTGAACGATTCGCGAACGCGCGCCGCCATCTCGCCCATGGCCCGCGACCGGGCGGGCTCGCCCTCTTCGCATAGCCAGTTTTCCATCAACCGCAGCGCGTTGTGCCAGAGGGCGTTGATCTCGACCGCCTTGCCGCGCCGCGGCGTCACGACCCAGTCGTCGACCTTGGCGTCCATCCAGGTGAGCTGATACCCTTCGGCGCCTTGCCGCAGGAGCCCATCGGCGGTGTCCATCCCGATGCCGAATCGCGTGCCGCCGACGTGAGCATCGACGATGCCGAGGAGTTTCGGCAGGAGCAGCTTCAGGGTGGTGCGGTCGCCGGTCATTTGGACATAGCGGTGGATCGCGTGGAAAAACCAGAGCGTCGCGTCGGCGGTATGGTAGAGGCCGTCCTTTTCGCCCTCGGGGAACATGTTGGGGATCAGGCCATCGCGGACGTAGTGCGCGAAGGTGCGCAGGATCCAGCCGGCCTCGTTCTTGCGCCCGGTGGCGAGCGTGAGGCCTTCCAGACTGATCATGGTGTCGCGGCCCCAGTCGGTGAACCAATGGTAGCCGGCAATCACGCTGCGAATCTCATCGCCCGAGGCGCGCGCCCGCGCGGTGTCCTCCACCCGGCCGGCCGGCTCGATGAGGAACTGATCGGCGGCGAAGACCATTTCGGCGCCGAAGCCCGTCTGCGCGGACGGCGCGGCGGCGGCCAACAGCAGCTTGCGGCGGTCGACCTCGGCGCGCGCCGCGGCCTCCGGCGAAAGCGCCCGCACCCGTTCCCATTTCTCCGTGGAGGCGACGAGCGTGGTCTGCTCGCCTTCGGTGAGATCGGCGCGGAAGTAGCCCGGGCTCCACAACGAACCCTCCCACTCGTAGCCCCGGTTTTTTTCGATCGAGTAGGGAATGCCGCGGGTCTCCTTGCGGTCGAACGTGAAGGCCGGAGCGTGCCCCAGCAGCATCATGCGAAGCGGCGGCAGGTCGGCTTTGCCGGCGATTTCGAACTGATCGTCACATACGGTGAGTAGGTACTTGGAGCCCTCGGCGGTGCTGACGGGCGCGTCATGCGAGCGGAAATGAATGGCCGGACGAAGCCCCAGCCGGAGCATGCCCTTTCCCGCCACGAGACGGTACGTAATGTGGACCGTGTTCTGCCGGTACGGCATCAGGAGGCGCTTTTCGAGCACGAAGCCCGCGATTTCATAGCGCCATACCGGAAGGCCGCCATCGAGCCGGAATTCGGAGACCGGCAGCGTGTACTCGGGCGTAATTCCGGAGAGCTCTTCGGCGCCCGTATAGACGACCGTCCGATCGGGCAGACGGAGGCGCTCGGAGAGGCCGTTCAGCATCATCATGCGGCCCAGCGGGTTTGGAAGCGCCGCGATCAGCAGGCCGTGATAGCGCCGCGTGATGGCGCCGTTCACCGTGCCCGACGCGTAGCCGCCGAGCCCATTGGTGACCAGCCATTCCTCGCGCAGATGCGGGTCGGCATCGGGCTCGCGCACCGCTCGTTTCGGTAGAACTCGAACTAAATCTGCCATTGTTCCTTCGTCGGCGCGACCGGGCGCAGCAAGACTGCGGCGTGCCCCGGGATACGCCAGTTATCGGCGGTGTCGAGGGGCGGCGTGCCGACGCCGCCATACTCGGGCGCCTCGCTCGACCATTGGCATGCCCAAAGGCGATCTTCGGGCGGCGCCAGCAGCGGCTCCGGGGCCGGATCCAGCCACAGGTCGGGGCCTAAATTCACGAACAAAAGGCGGTCATCGCCCCGCTCGCCGAAATATCGAAGCACGAAGGCCTCTTCTGCAAGTACGGCGCCATCCACGCCCCCCGGCCGCTGCATCCGGAAAACCGCCTCTTCCCGGCGAAGGCGCAGCAAGTCCTTATGGAGCTGATAGATCGGGGCATTTTTCCGCCGCTCGGAGAGGTCCAGCTTACAGCGTTCGAAGGTGGCCGGGTCGCCGGGGTCGGCCAGAGCCCCGCGCGTCTCCGGCTGCGCGAGAGTGCGGAATTGCGCGAGGAATTGAATGCGGCCTTCGCGCACCAGAGGTCGCAACTGGTCGTGGTGATCCGCGAAAAAGAGGAACGGGCTCGACGCGCCGAATTCCTGACCCTGGAAGAGCATCGGCGTGCCGGGGGAGAGCAGCAGCAGGGCGGTCATGGCCCGCAGGCGGCCGGGGCTGCTGAGACGATGCAGCCGCAGCCCGAGACCGGAATTCGCGAGCTGGTCGTGGTTCTCGATGTAGTTGACGAAGCGCGCCGGCGGGATGCCCCAGGCGGGAGAGCCGCGGCGCTTCGATTGCCACTTGTAGTGCTGCCCTTGAAAGAGGTAGCCGTACTTCACCGCCGAGATCAACTCCTGCGGTTTGCCCAGATAGTCCGTGTAATACGCCTCATTATGGCCCGTCAGAGCGACGGCGGCGCTGTGATGGAAATCGTCATTCCACAGCCCGTCGAGTCCGTAGCCGCCCTCCTTCGTGGGGCGAACCAGTTTCGTGTGCTGCAATTCGTTCTCGGCGACGATGATGACCTTGCGTTCGCCCGCCGCGGCCCGCATTGCGTTCGCCAGGGCGGTTTGGATATTCTCCGGCGAAGCATCGAAGATCTGCTGGGTGGCGTCGAGCCGTAGGCCGTCGAGGTGGTATTCCTGAGCCCAATACCGGGCATTGGTCACCACCCATTCGCGGACGGGACCGGCGTTCTCCCCGTCATAATTGATCGCCTCGCCCCATTCGTTCTGATACCGGTCGGTGAAGTAGTCGTCGGCGAATTGCTTGAGGTAATTACCGTCGGGGCCGATGTGGTTGTAGACGACGTCGAGCAGGACGCCGATGCCGGCGCGGTGCGCGTCGTCGACAAAGCGGCGGAAATCGCCTGGCTGTCCGTAGAGCGCGACGGGAGCGAACAGACCCACGCCGTCGTAGCCCCAGCCGAATTTGCCGGGAAAGTCGGCGATGGGCATGATCTCTACGGCCGTAATGCCGGCGGCGGCGAGCTCCGGCAGTTCACGCCGCGCGGCGTCCCACGTTCCCTCCGCCGTAAACGTGCCGATGTGCATCTCGTAGATGACCTGGCCTTCGAGAGGGAGGCCTTTCCACGCCGCATCGGTCCACGGGAATCGCGTGGGATCGACGATCTGGGAGGGGCCGTGCGGGCCCTCAGGCTGGAAGCGGGAGGCGGGATCGGGGAAGGAGTCGCCGCCATCGAGGCGGTAGCGGTAGCGGGCGCCGTCGCCGGCAGCGGGGTGGAGGCCGGAGAAGTAGCCGCCGGGCTCCGCCGAAAGCTCGACGCCCGCGCCCGAATCCAGCACGACTTCGACGCGGCGCCGCTTGGGGGCCCAGACACGGAAGTGGGAGCCCCCGTCCGCCAGTTCGGCGCCGATGGGGAAGCGTCTGCGCGCCGGCACTAGTCCGTCAACTCCCGCAGGAGCGCCGTGCTCCGGGCAATCAGCTCGTACGGTTCGCCGGCGGCGACAACGGCGCGTTCGCCGTCGCGGAGGATGCGCGAGTCCAGCAGCACTTCCCAGGCGGCTCCGGCGCGCGGCGGCATGTAGAACTTGATGGGCTCGTGGTGCGGATTGAAGAGAATCAGGAAGGTCTCGTCGCGAATCGCCTCGCCCAGGTGATTCACGTCGTCCAGCGTGCGGCCGTTCAGTTCGAAGCCAATGCAGCGGACCCATCCGGCGTTCCACTCTTCGGGCGTCATCTCGCCGCCATCGGGGCGCAGCCACGTGATGTCCTTCTCGTCGCGGCCATCCACTTGGCGCTGCGGCGTGCCGGGATCGATGCCCCGATCCTGAAAGAACTTGCGGCGGTGCAGATTGGGATGCTGGCGGCGCATTTCGACCAGCCGGCGCGTAAACGTCAGCAGCGCTTCCTTGCGCTCGTCGAGATTCCAGTCGAACCAACTGATGGGGTTGTCCTGCGCGTACGCGTTATTGTTGCCCTGCTGCGTGCGGCCGATTTCATCGCCGCCGCAGATCATCGGCACGCCCTGCGAACACAGCATTGTCAGCATGAAATTGCGCTTCTGCCGCTCCCGCGTTTCCAGGATATCGGCGTTGTCCGTGTCGCCTTCCGCGCCGTAATTGCAGGAATGGTTGTCGTTGGCGCCGTCGCGATTTTCCTCGCCGTTCGCCTCATTGTGCTTCTGATCGTAGCTGACCAGGTCGTGCAGCGTGAAGCCGTCGTGCGCGGTGATGAAGTTGATGCTGGCGGTGGGGTGGCGGCCGTCGCGCTGGTAGAGGTCGCTCGACCCGGTCAGACGATAGCCGAGCTCGGCCAGTTGGCCGTCGTCGCCCTTCCAGTAGCGGCGAACCACATCGCGGTAGCGTCCGTTCCACTCGGCCCATAAAGGCGGGAACTTGCCGACCTGATAGCCGCCCTCGCCAACGTCCCACGGCTCCGCGATCAGTTTTACCTGCGACACCACCGGGTCCTGATTGATGATGTCGAAGAACGCGGAGAGACGGTCCACTTCGTGCAGCTCGCGGGCCAGCGCCGCCGCCAGGTCGAAGCGGAAGCCGTCGACATGCATCTCCTGCACCCAGTAGCGCAGGCTGTCCATGATGAGCTTCAACACCTGCGGATGGCGGACATTGAGCGTGTTGCCGGTCCCGGTGTAGTCCATGTAGTAGCGCGGATTGTCGGGCAGGGCGCGGTAGTACGTGGAGTTGTCGATGCCGCGGAAGCTCAGGGTCGGCCCCATCTGGTTGCCTTCGGCGGTGTGGTTGTAGACCACGTCGAGGATGACTTCGATGCCGGCGCGGTGCAGCGCCTTGACCATCGCTTTGAATTCGCCGATCTGCTCTCCGCCGTTGCCGGAGGCGCAATACCGGGAGTCGGGCGAAAAGAAGTTGATCGAATTGTAGCCCCAGTAGTTGCGCAGGCCGCGGTCGAGTAGGAACTTGTCGTCGACCGATTCGTGGACGGGCATCAGCTCGACCGCCGTGACGCCGAGCTTTCTCAGGTAGTCGATCGCGGTCGGATGGGCGAGGCCGGCATACGTGCCGCGCAGCTCGTGCGGAATGTCGGGGTGAGCGGCCGTGAAGCCTTTGACGTGCAGCTCGTAGAGAATGCTGTCGTGCAGCGGGGTGAGCGGCGGACGGTCGTTCTCCCAGTCGAAATGGGAAGTGGTGACCACCGATTTCGGCACGCCCCATGCGTCGTCGTCCGAGTCGCAGGAGAGGTCCTCCGCGGGATCGCCGAGGCGGTAGCCGAAGACCGGAGCGTCCCAGTTCAGCGACCCGGCGAGCGCCCGCGCGTAGGGGTCGATGAGGAGCTTGGCGGGGTTGAAACGTTCGCCGCGCTCCGGTTCATAAGGACCATGAACCCGGTATCCATAGAGTTGCCCGAGCTTGACGCCCGGCAGGTAGCAGTGCCAGACGTATCCGGTGGACTCCCGCACGGAGATGACTTCGGACTCGGCGGCGCCCGCGTCGTCGAAGAGACACAGGTCAACTGCTGTGGCTTTTTCGGAATAGAGGGAAAAGTTTACGCCGGTGCCATCCCACGTGGCGCCTTGCGGGTAGGGTTTACCCGGCAGTATGGTTCGCGGCATTCTGTCTCGCCGCTCGGGATGCACGCAGATATCCAGGCAAGCCGCACCACACCCGAAGGCGTGCGTGGACGTACGGAGGGAAACGGGCAGGTCCGGGGACCTGCCCTACCGGATTAGAACTGGTTCCAAAGATACTGGTTGTACACTTCGTGGTGGTACTGCACTTCCTGCGGTTTCACGATGGAGCCGAGGAGGCGCGGGCACCGGTCGGCCGAGGCCTGCTTCAGATCGGCGTAACGGCCCTTCACGTCTTCGCCCAGGAGCGTGGTGGCCCACTCGGCGCCGCGGAAATTCTCGAGGGCGGTGTAGATGTTGTCCGGCAGGTACCGCTCCGCGCTGCGGAGGTTCTTGATCTTGGCGATCTGGCCGTCCAGGCCGCTCTTGAACACCGCGAGCATCACCATATAAGGATTCGCGTCCGGCGCCACCGAGCGGACTTCGACGCGCATGCTGCGCTCGTTGCCGATCGGGATGCGGATCATCGAGCCGCGGTCGACCGCCGACGCCATGATCTGGTTCGGGGCTTCGAAGTGCGGATCGAGGCGGCGGTAGGCGTTGACGCTGGGATTCAGCAGCAGGCAGACGTCGTTGCCATGGGTCAGGATGCGGTCGACGAAGTCCCAGCCGAATTTGCTCAGCTTCTCCTGGCCCTTCGGATCCCACATCAGGTTCTTGCCATTCTTGCTCACCGAGACGTTGGTGTGCATGCCGCTGCCGTTGACGCCCACCACCGGCTTCGGCAGGAAGGACGCCGTGAGCCCCATCCTGGTGGCGATTTGGCGGCAGATCAGTTTGTAGAGCTGGATGTGGTCGGCGGCGGCCACGACTTCGGCGTAGCTGTAGTTGATCTCGAACTGCGAAGGCGCGACCTCGGGGTGGTCCTTCTCGTTCTGGAAGCCCATGGCGCGCTGCACTTCGGCGCAGGTGTCGATAAACTGGCGCAGCGGATCGCCGGGCAGGGAGTGGTAATAGCCGCCCGTGTTGACGTACTCGAATTTGCCGGTCTCGTTGTAGCGGCGCTCGGCGTCCGCCCCTTTAAACAGAAAGCCCTCGATCTCGTTCGCCGCGTTGAGGGTGTACCCTTTCTCGGCGTGAAGCTTTTGCGCGTAGCCCTTGAGCACGCCGCGGATGTCGGCGGAGTAGGGGCTGCCGTCCTTATCGATCACCTCGCCGAATACCAGCACTTTGCCGGGTCCGAAGATGTCCGACGGCCCCCAGTAAAACGCGCTCCAGTCCATGTGAAGACGGAGGTCGCTCTCGCGCTGGGCGGTGAACCCTCGGATGGAGGATCCGTCGAACGTCAGGTTGTCGTAGCTCTTGACGAGGAACTTCTTGTCGTAATCGAGCATGTGCAGGCGGCCTTCGAGGTCGCTGAACAGCACGGTGACGGCTTTGATGCGTTTCTCGTCGGTGAGGTACTTGAGGCGCTCCTCCTGGACTTCGTCCAGCGGAGCGCGGCCCATGCGTTGTTCCTTGGCGCGCAGGTTCAGGTCTTCGAGTTCGCCATAGTTCAGGCGTAGAAAATCTTGCAAGTCGTTCAAGGCTGATCTCCGAGGGAAAGATGAAGAACTAATCTCCAATTGTCGCGGGGAAGGCGTGGTGCTGCAACGGTTTTACGCCGATTTTGCCATAGATTGATTTTATCGGGGGATATCAAGAAATTGATGGGGTGGACGTTTGGGCGCGGGCGGGATCCCGGCCGGATGCCATTCGGCCCCGCCGGCTTCAAGTCTTTGGAATTCGCTCCGATAAGGGAATCGGACCCACATGCTCGCCCTAATCGGCATTGCCCTAGTGTTTCTCGCTGTCCTCGGCGGTTTTCTGCTCGAACACGGAAATCTCTTTGTCTTGCTCCAGCCCGCTGAACTGTTGATTGTCGGCGGGGCGGCGGTCGGGATCATGCTGGTGGCGAATTCGCCCGCCGTCATCCGCAAGATGGGGCGGGGGGCGCGCGGCGTGTTCCGTCCCTCGCCGTATACCCCGGCGTTCTTTCTGCGCAATCTGCGCATGTTGTACGAAGTCTTCGGCTATGTCCAGCGCGCCGGGATGATGCAGCTTGAAGGCGATGTCGAGGATCCGCAAAACAGCCGCATCTTCAAGAACTATCCCGATTTCCTGAAAGACAAGGGGACGCGCGATTTCGTTTGCGACACCCTGCGCATGCTCGTGATTGGCGTCACCACGCCCCACGAACTGGACCAGTTGATCGATCTCGACATCGACATTCAGCGGCGCGGCAGGCAGGAACCGGTGAGCGCCCTGAACTCCATTGCCGATGCCCTGCCGGGGTTGGGGATCGTGGCCGCGGTTTTGGGCGTGGTGATCACGATGGAGGCCATCGGAGCCTCGCCGGAGACGGTGGGGCAAAAGGTGGCGGCCGCATTGGTGGGAACGTTTCTGGGAATCCTCTTGTGCTACGGCGTAGTGGGGCCGGCGGCGGCGCGGATGGCGCAGCTCAGCGAGTCCCAGGCGCAATTCCTGCAGGTGCTGCGGATCGCGATGGTGGCGTTTGCGCGCGGCTCCTCGCCGATTCTGGCGGTGGAATACGCGCGGCGGTCGATCCCGATCGAGTTGCGGCCCTCGTTTCTGGAAATGGAAAGAGCCATCAAGCGGGATGCGCGGATTCCACCGCGCCCCACCGCTCCGGGGGAGGAGGCCAATGCCCTGTCTGCCGCCCAAGCCTGATCTGCCGCCGCCCGTGCGCCTGATCGGCAGCGGTCTGCCGCGCCCTTTGCATGGCGGACACCGCGGCGGGGCGTGGAAGGTGGCATACGCCGACTTCGTGACGGCGATGATGGCGCTGTTCATCGTGCTGTGGATGATGGGCAGCAGCGCGCGCGCGAAGGCGTCGATCAGCGGCTACTTTCGCGACCCCAGGGGATATGCCGGGAAAATGGGAGCCGGACCGGCCAACGCCGGCGAAGGCTTACGGGTGAATCGGGGCAACGTGGCCGATGTGAGACGGCAACTGGAGGCAGTGCTCCGGGAGGCGCCGGAATTCGACAAGATCCGCGATCATGTGCAGTTCAGCGTCACCGGGGAAGGGCTGCGGGTGGACCTGATGGAGACGGAGCGCGGGCTGTTCTTCGTCACCGGCCGCGCCGCGCCGGCGCCCGCGGGAGAGCGTCTGCTGAACCTGTTGGGGGCCGAGATCGCCGCCTTGCCCAACCGGGTGGTGATCGAGGGACACACCGATGCGCAGCCATTCCGCAACGCGCGTCCGGCAAGCGGGTACGGGAACTGGGAGCTGTCGGCGGACCGGGCGAATACCGCGCGCCGCCTGTTGCATCAGTATGGAGTCCGCGCGGAACAGGTGGTGGAGGTGCGCGGGTTCGCGGACCAGAAGTTGCTGTTCCCCGCGGATCCGGGCGACGCCCGGAATCGCCGCGTGTCGCTGGTGGTGAAGTTCGGCGAGCCCGGCTCGCAGTGAAGGCGACACTGAGCCCGCGGAGTTATTCAACGCAACCCGGCGCCAGCCATAGCCAAGGTCGACCGCGCGCAACCCGCGCCGGCCCCGCACATCCCAGCGGAATTCCAGTTATACTAATCCCTCGTCCGGGAGGCCCCGTGTATAAGAAGATAGTATTGGTCATATTTGCTGGAACGCTATGTTCCACCCTTGCTTCGGCCGTCGATTGGCGGCCGGTCGATCCCGCCGAATTGGCCCAAAAGACGCCGCGTGTCGATCCGGCCGCGGATGCGGAAGCTATCTTCTGGGATATCAAGATTGAGGACCGCGTCGACGGGTTCTCGGTGCAAATGGTCTTGAATCACTACGTTCGGATCAAGATCTTCACCAGCCGCGGCAAGGAACAACATGCGACGGTGGAGATTCCGCGGTTCGGGAAGCGGCGGATCACCGAGGTGGCGGCGCGCACCATTAAGGCGAATGGCGCAATTATCGATGTTAAGAAGGACTCGATCTTCGACCGTGAGCTGGCGCAGACCAAGGGGCTGAAGGTCAGCGGCAAGACATTCGCCTTGCCCAACGTGGAAGTGGGAGACATCATCGAGTACCAATACAAGGAGATCCGCGATAACGAGATTGTCTCTTATATGCGCCTGTACTTTCAGCGGGACATTCCGTTATGGAATGTGGCGTATCACCTGAAGCCACTGCAAGTCTCGTTTCTGCCTTACAGCATGCGAATGATGGCGTTTCAATGCCAGCTTCCTCCTTTCCAAAAGGAGCCAAATGGTTTCGTCATGACGGCGCTCAACGACGTCCCGGCTTTCAAGACCGAGCCTTACATGCCGCCTGAGGATAATCTCCGCGCCTGGGTGTTGATCTACTACGAAGAGGACAAGAAGATCGACGCCGACAAGTTCTGGAAGGAGCTCGGCAGGCAGGACTTTGCCCGGTTCAAGCCGTTGATCAAGGCCGATAGCGATGTGAAACGGGTCGCCGCCGAACTCGTGTCCGGCGCGGAAAAACCGGAAGATCAGCTTGCCGCGATCGACGGGTTTTGCCGCACGAAAGTCCGGAATATCAGCAGCCCCGCGTTTCATGCGACGGCCGAGGAGCGGAAGGCCATCAAGGAGAACCACTCTCCGGGCGACACTCTGAAGCAGAAGGCCGGCGGCGCGATGGACGTCGACTTGCTGTTTGCTGCCCTGGCCGGCGCGGCCGGCTTTGACGCGCGCATGACCCGCATTCCGGACCGCGGCGACATCTTCTTCACGCCGCAGCGGCCGACCACATATTTCATCGGACACTTCAGCGTCGCCGTGAAGGTGGGGGATAATTGGACCTTCTACGATCCCGGCACTCCTTACCTGGAGCGCGGCATGCTGCGCTGGCAGGAAGAAGGCCAACGCGCCCTCATCTCGGACGCGAAGGAAGGCTTCTTCGGCCGAACGCCATTCTCCGAGCCGCAGCGCTCGCAGAAGCAGCGGACCGGCAATTTCACACTCAAGGAAGACGGGACGCTCGAAGGCAGCGTCGAATATCTGTTCACCGGTCACCTGGCGGGCAGCCAGAAGCGCGAGTTCGAAGACATGACCCCCGCTCAGCAGGAGGAGGACTGGAAACAGTCGGTCCGGAACCGCCTTGGCGCCGCCGAGCTGTCCGGGTTCAACGTGGCGGATGCCGGCGATCTGTCCAAACCGGTTGCAGTGCGTCACAAGATCACGGTGCCGGGCTACGCCGCGCGAACCGGCAAGCGAATCCTGCTGCGGCCCTCGTTTTTCCAATACAACATGGCGCCGCGCTTTAGTGAAAGCTCGCGAAAGTTCGACCTGTACTTTGACTTCGGATGGTCGGAGGATGACGAGGTCACGATCGAGCTGCCGGAGGGTTGGGATCTGGATCAGCCCGTGGCGCCGCAAAGCACCAGGATCGGCGATCTCGGCGAGTACCGGGTCAACGTGAGCAAGACTACCGACGGCCGCAAGGTGATTTACACACGCCACTTCGACTGGGGCCGGAAAGGCGCGCTTCTGATACCGGTGAAGGAATACGATCATGTGAAAAAGGTCTTCGATTTCATCCAGGAACAGGATGGCTACACGATCTCGTTGAAGGCGGCTGCCGGTGCGAAGTAATCTCGCGCTCCTGGCGGCGCTATCCTGCGGCGCTCTGGCCGGGGCTGACGACGTCCCGGCCTGGTTGAAGGACGCCGCGGCGGCCACGCTGCCGGCGTTCGACCGCAAGGTGACGAAGGTGGTGCTCTTCAACGAGGAGGCGACCGTCGTGGCGGACACCGGGCGCCTCACCCAGACTACCAGGACCGCTATCCGGTTCCTCACCGGCGTGGGCGCCGAGCACATGTTCGTCGAGCGGTACGATACGGCGAGTTCGAAGGTGAAGGAATTTCGCGCCTGGCTGATTCCGGCGAACGGGAAGGTCAAGAAGTATGGCAAGGACGAGATCCTCGACCTCGCCTGCGCTGAGAACGATGTCTACAACGACTGCCGCAGGCGCGTCGTGTCGGCCAGGCGCGATGCGGATGCCGGGGTCGTATTCGCCTTTGAGTCGGTGGTGGAACGGCAGCTCTTCGCCAATCAATTGATGTTCAGCTTTCAGGACTCGTCTCCCGTGCGTCTGGCGAGGTTTTCGGTCACGGCGCCGTCCGGCTGGGAGGTCAAGTCGGCGTCGTTCAACGGCGCGCCCGCGGAACCGCCGCCGGCTGGTGGCACGTACACGTGGCAAATGGAAAACCTGCCGGCTATTGAAGCCGAGACGGCCTCGCCGAGCGCATTGACTCTCGCGCCGTGGACTGGTGTGAATCTGATCGGGCGCCAGCGGCTGCCGCTTTCCTGGCCGGCGGCGGCCAAAATGCTCGTCGACCTGAACGAGGGCGTGGCGGAGCCCAATGAATCCATCGCGGCCAAGGCGAAGGCGCTCACCGAAGGCGCCGCCACCGAGCTCGACAAGATCCGCGCGATCGGCCGCTTCGTCCAGCAGATCAACTACGTCTCGGTGCAGGTGGACATCGCCAAGGGCGGCGGGTACCGGCCGCATGCGGCGCCGCAGGTCTACCAGCACCTCTATGGCGACTGCAAAGACAAAGCGAACCTGATGCGCGCGATGCTGAAGGCCGTGGGCATCACGGCGTTTCCCGTGGCGATCTATGCCGGCGACCGCACCCACGTGCTGCGGGAATGGCCGTCGCTAGGGACGTTCAATCACGCGATCTCGGCCATCAGGGTGGGGCCGGACACCCACGCCTCCGCCGTCCTCGACCACCCCAGGATGGGCAGGCTCCTGTTCTTCGATTCGACCGATCCTTACACCCCGGCCGGATTTGTGCCAGACCACGAGCAGGCGAGTTTTGCCCTGGTGGGGATGGCTGACGCAGGCGACCTCGTACAGGTTCCTGCCGCGCCCGCCGTGGCGGAAGCGCGCGAGCGAACCGTGGAAGCGATCCTCGGCGCCGATGGCTCGCTGAGCGGCTCCTTCGTCGATAAGCGCTCCGGCGAAGCTTTGCCCGAGGCCTTGGCGCAGTATCGCGGCAGGTCGAAAACGGACTTTGTGAAATCGATCGAGCGGTGGATTGGCCGGAGCGTTCCCGGCGGCGCGGCCAGCGATGTCCAGGCTTCGGATGAGGCGGGCGCATTCGTCCTCAAGGCGCGATTTCAATCCGCGCGATACGCGCAGGCGCCGCAGGCGAGGATGATGATCTTCCGCGCCGCTCCGCTACGCCATACCGACTCGCTGGTGTTGAGCGAGAAGACACGGAAGCACCCGATCGAGGTCGATGCGGATGCGCTGCTCGAAACCACTCGAATCACGCTGCCGGCCGGGTTTAAGGTGGACGAGCTACCGGATGCGGTCAAGGTCGAATCGCCGTTCGGGAAGTTCGAGGCGTCGTGGGCAGTGGACGGCGGCGTGGTGGTCTTCCGGCGACGGTTGGAAATCCAGGCGCAGAGCGTTCCCGCTGCGAAGTACGCCGAGCTGCGGAAGTTTCTCGATTCTGCCGCCGCCGCTCCGGAGACGCCGTTAGTGTTGGTGAAGTAGCGTGAGGCCGACACCCGTACGGCAGATGATCACCCAAAGGCTCGCGGAGTGAACATTCGTTCGATGGAATTATTCCGCCAGTGGGGAATCGAAGGCGAGGCGCGGCGGCGCGGACTGCCCCGCCGCGGCTGCATCGTCGCCAGGATCAGAGGGCCCCGTCCGGCGTCAGCCTGACGCAAAGGTCGCGTAATGGCCGGGAAAATACGTCAGCGTATTCCTGAAATGACCGATTAGCGGCGCTCCAGGCGGATTCGGTCCGGTCGCACCCCGTTAGTAGGAAAATGGCGATGGCGACCCCAGTAATCGCGGTGTGGCCGGTTAGCTTTGCTCTCATTTGGCATCTGTCTCCATCGGTCCCGCGAGCCACTCCTTAATGCCGAACGCGCGGTTTTTTGCGTAAACAGTTACTCTCCTTGAAAGTATCGGGGGTCTTAGTGCGCGTTCCCTTCCGCATCGATCACCTTGCCCGATTCTGTGACCCGGAACAACCGTGCCTCCCACGACCCATCCGCAGACGTTGTCCTCAACTGTATGCGCAGGACCTGCGAGCCGTCTTCTATCGTCAGGAGTGCTTCGCCATCACGCAGAAAGTCGAGCCTCGCCATGTGAGGGTCGAGCTTCGTCAACGTCACGACCTCCGGAGCAGAGACTTCCCAAATCGCGCTTGGGGAGACCTGCGACACACGGATCTTAATCGGCTGCGGGCTGCCTGGACTAATCCTCATCACATAGGCTCCTGAGAGCCACATCATACTGACTGCTTTCCCGTTCGCAATGTGGGAGGAGTAGTCCATAACGGGACCACCCCGCGAGGCGGGAAACTCCATGTCGCCGAGCGCAGCTTCGACCTGAGGCAACGAAGCGTATGGGGCGGGTGGGACTGGGTCTTTACATGTGATGGAGCCTGGGGCCGCAGTTTCCTTCCGTCCTCTTTCGAGGACAAGCCTTACTTCGCAGTCTGGGGACCCTTCCCGTGTGTCCAACATAGCCGAGGCCGTCTGATATCCTCGGGCTTGCGCGACGAGCTTCAATGTTCCAGACCTCAAGATGATCAGCGTATCGAAGCTTCCCCCGGGGTCCGTGGTCGGATGGCTCGCCTCGCCGCCGTTTTCGATCGTTATTTCGACAGCCCGAACCGCGCGACCAGTCTGGTCGACCGCTCTCCCATGAAGCCGGGTGAGCACGACGGCTCGAACGGCGTCGCTGGTCGGGTCGCGGACCAGCCCGCGAGCGGGAGCCGGACTCGAACGCTGTGGCATAGCCGCGCCGCAGCCGAATGCCGCGAGCAATACGGTTCGTTGCAAGATCATTTCTTCTTGCCTCCTCGCATTCCTACGAGCGAGCAGAGATCGGAAGCGGCTTCCTTGAGCGATTCCTCGCTCATTACGGACTTCAGGGCCATGAATGCCAGACCAGCATGTCCTGCGCGTCCTACGCCCACGCCCCGCCATACCAATTTGCCGTTCTGCCGGTCAAAGATGGTCCCCATCACGATTGCGCTTCCGCTGGCGCCAAAAGTCAGGTGAGACTCCGAGTCCTCCAGTGCCGGTAGAAATACCCATCGCGCATCATTCGGTCCCAGCTTTCTAACCCACGCCTCCTGCGGCTGCTTTAGATCATCTTCGGTGACGCTCATTCGCGTGGGCGCATGCTCTGCCCGTTGTTTCGCTGTCCGGTAACCCTTGAGATTCGGTCTCTTCTTGTCTTCCGGTAGGGGCTGATAGCCGTGCCGCTGAAGGAAATATCGGCACGCGAAATCTACCGTTTGCAGGTCCTTCTCGGCCTGCTCCGGAGTCTTCGGGTGTTTATCGCTCGTTACCCGGAGGTCCACCGTTGGCAGGATGTAAAGCCTGTCGATGTCTTCGAAACGAAATGCCGGGTCGACGAACACCGGTTTCTTGGCGTCCTTTGCTGTCACCGACACCATCGTCGTGGCCAGCATCAGAATATAAACAGTCGGACGTAGTCTCATAATCGTCTCCTGCTGAGGTGGTATGGCTTCACCGTAACGTTGCGTAGAGCGTCGTCATGGCTTTTTCGAGGTCTACCGGGTTTGCCGAGAGAATCTTGCGAACGAGTACTTCGTTTTTCCAAACTACCGTCCCCGAAGCAGGATCGATTAGGGCAGCCGCCACCAAAGTCTGATTCTGGCCAGATCTCAGCTCGCCAGAGATTGGGCTATACCAGCCCTTGGCGCCGATACGGGCCCGGAAATATTGCGCAAATATCAAAGCGCCATCGAGGTGCTGCGCGATTTCGGCCAATGAGGCCTGACTATCAGCAGCTAGGGAAGCACGACCAAGACGGCCAGTCAACGGCCTGAGCTTCGATTCCAGTTCTGCGGCATCGATCGGTAACTTCTCTGGAACGACAATACTGAAGCCCTTGGAACGGAGAACTCGATCGGCCGCGACAGCTAATTGCCTCTCGGCGTTCGCGCCGCCGAACTGCTCCGGGTCGAGCGGCGATTGGTCCTGAATTTTCTCGAAGGCCAGTTCTGGTCCGAGGATTAATACTTTCCGAGCCCCGGCAGCGGAGGGCGCCGGCTCCTGTGCCGGGACATTCGAAGTAAGAATCAAGAGAAGAACCGCAATGTATCGGAACATCTTGTTACCTTAGCGATCGCTTCGGAATTCGACAACGCCCAGGTTGAAGTAAATCGTTGCCGAATTGGCTCCCAACCCGATGGCCTAGCTATGTTCGACAACTTGAACCAGGAATTCCGGCGCTACCGCCCGATCACCTGCCGAAAGTCCCCCCGCGGCGGTGGTACTCTTCCAAAAGCCTGTCTGCCAAGTCTCTACCGCCGCCTCCGGGGCCATAACTCGACGACGGCCGTGGCGCAGGCGCCGAGGCCCGCCCGCCCGCTCCGGTCAGCATGTCCCTCACTTCCTGGCTCGCACAAACCTCCAGGGCGCTGCGGCCGTTGCCGGCCTGGGCGTTAGGGTCGGCCCCCTTGTCCAGGAGGGCTTTCACGACCTTCGCGTGGCCTTGTTGGGAAGCGATTATCAGAGCCGTCAAGCCGTTGCCGGCCCGCGCGTTCACATTCGCGCCTCCGCCGAGAAGGGCCTGCACAATCCCCTCATGCCCCTGCTGGGAGGCCATAATCAGGGCGGTGACGCCGTTATCGTCCTTTAAATCGACCCCGGCGCGCTTTTCGAGCAGGGCCTGTACGATATCCGATTGGCCGTCCAGGGATGCCACCATCAACGGCGTTGTGCCGCCCTTCTTCTTCGTATTAGGGTCCGCGCCTTTGTCGAGGAGAATGCGCGCCACCTCCGCGTGTCCGTTCTGCGCGGCCATGTACAGTGGCGTCGTCCCGTTGCTGGTGGCTCTCGCGTTGACATCGGCGCCTCTTTCGAGCAGCGCGCGCACGATCTCCTTGAAGCCGTCCTGTGTCGCTAGGCTCAGTGGGGTTATGCCATCGCGATCCTTGGCATCGACTGCGGCGCCCTTATCGAGCAAGGCGCGCACAATTTCCGCGTGGCCCTTCTGGGCTGCCCTATACAGCGCCGTTGGGCCCCCTTTGCTAACCACGTTGACATCGGCGCCCCGATCCAGAAGGGCCCGCACAATTTCGCGGCGGCCTTTCCCGGAAGCGACGATCAAGGCGGTCTCGGAATCCTGCGAAATCGCCTTGACGTCGGCCCCCACCTCAAGCAGCGCGAGCGCGATCTCGTCGCGTCCAAAGTCGGCGGAGGCCATCAAGGCGGTCAGTCCGAGCGCGTTCCGTATATTGACGTCAGCGCCGGCCGCCAGGAGGGCCTTCGCCTTCTCCGTGTCGCCCCTTTCGACGGCGCTCATGAGGGCCGTTCCGCCGACCCGATCCGTCGTGTCGATGCCTCCTGGCTCTTGGGCACGCGTCGCGGCGGACTGCCGCTGCGCCAGTGCGGGTCTCGGGCGGTCTCCGAACAGCTTGACCGGGTCCGAGCCGCCGCCGAATATCTTTCGCCACAAACTCATGGGTCCTTCCTCCCTTTCGTTGTCACTGCGCGATTCGTATCAGTGCCTCGCTCCGTCGCCATCTCAGTACACCCACAGAGTCTGTTACGGGCTGTTATCGCCGACGCCCCAGCAGATCCCACCTTGGTAAGACCCAAGTGGCTTGTCGGCTCTTTGAATGGTCCAAACCGTTGGCGGCGCGGAGCAACGCGAGCATCTCCGTCTCGTATCGCTTTCGTGCGGAACAGCGCTAGAAATCAAGCCGACTAGTTAATTTGTGGACCTCTTCGCCAGGTACTCCACTGTGTCATCACTGTTACCAGGCTTCGTCACCCGACGGCCCCGGCGTTCTTTGCCGTCCGAACGGATCACGGTGACGGTAAGCCGCATTTCGTCGCCGCTCACGACGCCTTCATAACTGAGGGCCAGTGCCGGCAAGTCGAAGGAGATATTGTTCCCCTTGGCCTTGCCGTTTGAGATCTGGACCTGTGGCGAAGCGACAGTTTGCCACCCTCCCCCAGCCCCGCCCTGGCTCATCGTTCCAGGCATGGTGATCGTGCCTGTCAGCTTGGCTCCTTCGGCCTTGAGATTCAGGGTTTTCTGAACTGGGCTGCCGCCCGACCCCTTTTCTTCATATACCCACTTGCCAGTGATTGTGTCGGCCGCCAGACCGACCATGGCAACGATGAGCAAGATCACACCTGCGACAACGCGCTTCTTGGTCATAGCGAATATCCTCTAGCGTACATAGCAGCCCAGTGCGGCACGGTTGAGAACTTCGTATTGCCCGCCGCATCGTACCAACTCGCCACGTGGCCCAGGACTTCGATTGGATCTCACAGTACTTCCATTACGAGAGACCGACATCGCGCCCGGTTGAGCCGAATTTCAGCAATTGCTTCTTGTTTGCAGCAAACTTTAGGAGTCAACAGTAGCAGCGGGCGCGAGGATCATCGAGCGAAAAAAGGCGAAAAAGGACGAATTGAGGGTGGGTGCGGATGTTCCGGGCGTCTATTCGCAGCCGGAGAGACAACGGATCTGCTCAAAGGCCCGTTCCTCTGAGACGCTGAAGGAGTGGTTGATCTGCCTTTGGGCGTAGAGGGCGTTGTGCATCGCTATTAACTGGTCGTCAGGCATCACTGAGGCAAGCCGCAGCGCCGCGTCAAATTCGTACCAAACCTGGCAACGCGGCCGGTCAGGACACTCGACAACCGCCACCCGGGCCGCCGCCCACGTCGCAGTCAGTTCCTCTACGTGGTTGTACATGTCCTTGGTCAGGTTGACGCAACTGCGTGGGAACAGTAGCCGCTTGTGCTCCTGAGCATTCCCGAAGCCGTGGATCTGGATCTCCGGGCGTGCCAACTCGACAGACGCCCCTTTAATGGCGTCGGGGTCCAGTACGACTAAGGTTGCCTGCCGGTAGCCATTGCTGACCCCGCCGAGGAGGATCTTCGGGCGCCCGTGCTCTCGATCCATGATGGCCATGCGGTCGAGATGACCTGAATGCCAGTATTCCGAGATTGTCTTACCATCCGCGCCGACCAGCGCGACCTGACTCGGGAAGTACGGATCGTCTCGGCTCGAAACCACGACTTGCCTGGGTGAGCCCCCAAGGACAGCAAAACCCATAATTTCCCAGGTCGACGGCGAAGACCCAAGCTCGGGCAGCGCTCGGCCAGGGTGCCACCGCCACTTCTCTTCCCCGCGGCTGGAATAGCAGATTAGGATTGAGGAGTGAGATCTGGGCTCAACGGCTTGGTGGTAGAAGAACAGCATCTCAATCCGGCCATCGCCGTCCAGATCTCCGAACCAGGCGTGTCCCGATGGTCCGCCTGAGCCAGGGTAGTCGGGCCGGAAACCATTGGGGAAGTCATGCCGCCAGATCTCCCTGCCTTTCGTATCGTCGACAACAAGGCTATGCCCCTCAAGCCGAAAAGCGTGGGGCGTTCCGTCGGCTCGGGACCGTGAGAGTGCGTATGTTATACCTGCCGCAAGGATCACTGCGGCCGCCAACGCCGTAACCAAGATCCGCGGCCAAAATTGCTGCGTCATGCGAGTCCCTGGTAATACGTGGTCAGGCCGCGCGGAGCTTACCGCCGCAGGGTTCATGATCTCCGCCGGCGCTCCGGTATCGACCTTACTCTGCCACTCATTCAGGTCTTTTTCGAAGGCGTAGATACGCCCTGTTGGCGAGCGGAAGACGGGCAGCGACCTATTTCTTGCCCAGTTCTGCACCGTCCGTTTGTTGACGCGAAAGTGGCCGGCGATGTCGTCCCAGCCTTCGAGTCTCTGGCCGTTCGGTGTTGCGGGTGGGGCAGACACAATTGGGGCTCCCTCCGGAGTCTAATTTTAGCTAAGGTTGCACAATTCTCGCGCCAGAACCACTCGATCTGGCCCGGCCCCCGTTTCCCTACACGTCGATAATTTCCATCGCCTTATTCAACGTCGCGATCGGGTCATGCCCTTGCGTCGGCGAATATTCGTGCGAGATGTACCCCGTATAGTTCAGGTCCGCAATGGCCTGCGCGATGAACCGGTAGTTCAGCTCCTGGCTGTCGTCGATATCGTGCCGCCCCGGATTCCCGCCGGTGTGGAAATGTCCGATCCACTGGAAGTGATCGCGGATATTGCGCACGATGTCGCCATCCATGATCTGCGCGTGATAGATGTCGTACAGGATCTTTACCCTGGGCGAATTCACGCGCTTCATGACATCCACACCCCAGGCGATGTGATCGAACATGTAGTCCTTGTGATTCACCTTGCTGTTCAGGTATTCGATGCAGATCGTGACGCCCTGATCCTCCGCGTGCGCCTTGACCTTGTTGAGGAACAGCACGCAATTGTCGGCGCCCTCGCGGTCGTCCATCCCCTTGCGGTTCCCTGAGAAGGTGATGATATTGGGCACGCCGTTGGCCTTGGCCTCGTCGATCGCGGCGTGCATGGCCGTTTCGAGCTTCTCGTGGTTTTCTTTGCGGTTGAGCGCTTCGGGAATGTTGCCGCCCGGTCCCGGCGGGTACATCGTCGGAATCAGACCATGCTTCTTCAGCGTCGGCCAGTCCTGCGGGCCGATCAGGTCGAAGCCCTTGACGCCTAGTTTGGCCGCCTCGCGGCAACAATCGTCCAGACTCATGCCGCGCGCGAAAACACCGCGCGTGACGCCTTGCTTGATGCGGCCCTTCCGCTTCACGGGTTCGGGTGTCTGTGCCAGCGCGAGCGGCGCGGCCAGCGCGGGGAGAAAATCTCGGCGACGCATTTTGTCTCCTATTTCTTGTCCGTGGCTATATAGTATCCGATAATCGTCTTCGCATCCTGGATCTTGCCTTCGCGGATCATCTGCGCCACTTCCTTGCGCTTGAACCAGCGCGTCTCGATCTGTTCATCCTCCATCGGCGTGGCCTCCCCTTTGACCAGATCCGTGGCGAGAAAGATGGTCATCCGCTCCTGCACATATCCCGGACTGACGAAAAAAGACGCCAGCTTGGCCCACTTCTTTGCCTTGTAGCCGGTTTCTTCGGTGAGCTCGCGCTTGGCGGCCTGCATCGGCTTCTCGCCGTCGTCCACCTTGCCCGCGGGGAGTTCCCACATATAACCCTCGGCCGGCAGACGATACTGCCGCACCAGCAGGATGCGCTTCTTGTCGTCCATCGCCATCATGACGGCCGACCCGGCATGGCGCACCACCGACCGTTTGATTTCGAAGCCGCTCTTCGCGTCGACGGCCCGGTCCTCCGTCACGCGAAAGATCTGGCAACTATAGACTTCCCTGGATTCGACGATTTTCATGGTTTCTCTTTCAGCGCCGCGGCGAACTGCTCCACGGGCAGCGTATTCATTATGTCGTTGGGCCCCAGCCAGCCGCGACGCGCGGTGACCACGCCGTACCGCATCCCGGCAAGGTTCTTGGGATGATGCGCGTCCGTCGAGATGGTGAAGCGCGCGCCTTTGGCTTTGGCCGCGCGGATCAGCGGCCCGTGCAGGTCCAGCCGCTCCGGGCTGGCGTTGATCTCGAGCCAGACGCCGCGCCGGACGCCGGCCGCGGCCACGCGGTCGAAGTCGAACGGGTATGCGTCGCGCTGCAGCAGGCGGCGGCCGGTGGGGTGGCCGAGAATGCGGATGTGCGGGTTCTCCAGCGCGCGCAGCAGGCGGTCGGTCATCTCCGGCGCTTCGAGACTCATGTGGCTGTGCACACTGCCGATGACGATGTCGAGTTCCGCCAGCGCGTCGGCCGCCAGATCGAGCTCGCCGTCGCGCAGGATGTCGCACTCGATCCCAGAGAACACCCGGATCCCGAGAGCGCCGCTCGCATTGATGTCCCGAACCTGTTTGGCGAACGCCACCGTGCGCGCTTCGTCCAGGCCGTTGGCCATGGCGAGCGCTTTCGAGTGGTCGGTGATGGCCAGGTACTCATACCCGCGCTCGCGCGCCGCCTCCGCCATCTCTTCCAGCGTGGCCCGGCCGTCCGACTCCGTGGTGTGCATGTGGAGATCGCCGCGGATGTGGGAAAGCTCCACCAGTTCCGGCAGACGGCCCTCGAGCGCGGCCTCGATCTCGCCGCAATTCTCGCGCAGCTCCGGCGGGATCCAGGGCAGGCCGAGCGCCTCATACACGCCGGCCTCGGTCGCGCCCGCGACCTTCGTGTCGTCCTCGATGCGGAACAGCCCGTACTCGCTGAGCTTGAGCCCCATCCGCACGGCGCGCGTGCGGATCGCGACATTGTGGTCCTTGCTTCCGGTGAAGTACTGCATGGCGGCGCCGAAGCTGTCGGGGTGCAGCGCGCGGACGTCCACTTGCAGTCCCTCCATTCCCACGCGGGCGCTCGCCTTATTCTCCCCGTGTCCGAGCACTTCGTGCACCCGGGGATACGCCACGAAGCGATCGAGCGCGGCGGCGGCGAAGGGCCCCGTCACCAGCAGGTCGAGATCGCCGACGGTCTCCCGCCCGCGCCGCAGGCTGCCCGCGGGCGTGATCGCTTCGACGCCCTCCACCTGCCGCAGGTCTGCGATCAGCTCGGCCGCGATTCCTTCCGCGTAACTCAACAGGTAGCGGCCGGTGCGCCGCCGGTAATCGGCGATCGAGCGGAGGACCTTCTCTTCGAGTTTGGCGCCCATGCGCGGCAGCCCGCGGAGTTTCTGCTCCTGACAGAGGCGCTCCAACTCGTCGATGGTGCCGATGCGGTGGTGCTCGAAGATCAGCGCGATGCTCTTGGGGCCGAGCCCCTGAATCTTGAGAAATTCCAGCGCGCCCGGCGGGAATTTGAGCAGCAACTCGTCGCGCCGCTCGCAGGACCGGCGCTCGGCGACTTCGCTCAGCACGTGCGCCAGACCCTTGCCGATGCCGGGAATGTCGGTGATTTTGCGCGCGGGGTCGCGCAGGATATCGACAACCCGCTCCGGGTAACCCTCGATGGCGGTCGCGCCGTTGCGGTAGCTGCGGATGCGGAAGCCGTCTTCGCCGGCAATTTCCATGAGATCGGCGGTCTCCCAAAGGATCCGCGCGATTTCCTTGTTCTCCAAAAAGTCCTCGCCCCTATTGTACGTGGAGGGCGGTGTCCGGACGCGATACAGTGGGAAAGGATGCGGTTTCTGTGCGCCCTTCTGTGGACTCTCCCGTTAGCGGCGTCGGACCTCGCCGTAGCGCCGCAGTCGCTTTCCTTCGCATATCAATTCCGTTCGTCCCTGATCACCACCCAGGGGATCGTCATTACGACTCCGCAGTCCCTCGTATTCACCGCCAGCCGCCCCCCGGAACACCCGTGGCTGATCCTGCCGTCAGGCGCCACCACCTTCTCGGGGACGGCCCCGGCGATCCTGCCGATCACGATCGCCCCTGACGGCCTGACTCTCGGCACGTTCACCAGCGCGGTGACGCTTCGCTTCGCCGAGGGGACGATCACCGTGCCTGTGACCGTGCTCGTAACCGCCGCTCCCGTTCTGGGGACGTCTCCGGGGGCGGTGATCTTCGATGGGGCGGCGATCGCCTCGGGAACGCTGCCGTTCCAGAACATCGCGGTCGGGCTCAGCAGCGGCGAGCCGTTCCTCACGACAACCACGACGACGGTCCCGTGGCTGACCGTCCAGGGCACGACCAGCCAGCTTCTGGTAAGCGCGAGCCCCGGCAAGGCGGGCCTCGGGCTGAGCGCCGGTGCGCTCCAGATCCGCGGTTCGAGTGTCCTCTTCGTCGCCAACAACCCGCTCCAGGTAGCGGCGATCTTCATGGGTTCCGGGTTGTCGAGCCTCGGCCCGTTGACCATCAGTCCCGCGGCCCTCAAATTCCAGGGCGCCGGCACGCAAAACGTCGCGGTGACCGGAGGCGCATTTACGGCGTCCTCAGACGCGAAATGGCTCACCGCCGCGGTCTCCGGCCAGAACCTCGCCGTGTCGGCCAATCCGGCCGACATGGCGGCGGGGACTTACCAGGGGACGATCACGCTATTTTCGGCGGGGATTTTGCAGATGCTGCCGGTCACCCTGACGGTGACGGCCGCCGTTCCGCCGGTGCTGTCGAAGGTGGTGAATGCAGCGAGCTATGCCGACGGGGCGATTTCGCCGGGCGAGGTTGTGGCAATTTTCGGCAGTAGTCTCGGACCCGCCACGTTGACCGGGCTGACACTCGATGCGGGCGGCGCGGTGTCGAACTCGCTGGCGGGGGTGCAGGTCCTTTTCAACGGGGTCGCCGCCCCCCTGATTTACGTCAGCGCGACGCAACTTGCCGCGGTGGTCCCGTATGACGTGGACGGTAAGACGTCGGCGACGGTGCAGGTGAGTGTCAATGGGCTGACTTCCAATATGGTTACGGCGCCGGTCGCGACCGCCGCGCCGGGGATCTTCACCGCCGACGCCTCCGGGCAGGGTCCGGCCGCCCTTCTGAGAACCGGCGACATCCTCTCTATCTATTTGACAGGAGAGGGACAAACGACTCCCCCCGGGGTGAATGGCAAGGTCACCGGCGACCCTCCGCTCCCCCGATTGCCGGTCACCGTCACGATCGACGGGCAACCCGCCGTCGTCCGATTTGCCGGCGAGGCGCCGGGGATCGTTTCCGGGGTGCTGCAGGTGAATGCGGAGATTCCCGTTGGCGTCCGGGCGGGCGCTGTGCCGCTCGCGGTTTCGATCGGCGGCGCCCCGAGTCAAAGCGGAGTAACGGTATCCGTCAGGTAGTCTTACACGTTTCCAGGCCCCGCTGCGTCAAACCAATGTGAGCCAACTTCGGCTAATGACCGGCCTGCTGGCGGTGTGCGCTTTCGGGGCGGATGCCCGCCTGGATAGCCTCCTGAAGGGCGTTGAGGCGAGGTACAACAAGGCGAAGACGCTGCAAGTCCTTTTTAAAGAAGAGTATACGCCTCCGGGCAAGGCTCGGCGGACGGAGAGCGGGCTGCTCCTGCTGCGCAAACCGGGGAAGATGCGGTGGGCGTATTCGCAGCCTCCGGGCAAGCTTTTCGTGTCCGACGGGAAGCTGCTCTGGCTGTACACGCCGGATGAGAACCGGGTGGAGAAGATGAAGTTCCAGGAAAGCGACGACATGCGCGCGCCGCTCGCCTTCCTGCTGGGTAAGTTGAACTTCGATAAGGAGTTCCGCAATCTGCAGAGCCGCATCGAGGGGGCCGATATGCGGATCACGGCGGAGCCCAAAACGGAGAATCTGCCGTATTCGGCGGTGGAGTTTCTGGTCGCCCAGGACAGCCATATTCGCGAGGTCAAGGTGACCGGTTTCGACAAGTCGATCCTGCATTTCGTCTTCGATCAGGAGCGGATAGACCCCCAACTTGATGGCAAATTGTTCCAATTTTTGGTCCCAAAAGGGGCAGAATTGATCGAATCGGGGCAATAAATGGCCGATTTTGTGCTCAAATATGCCGATGCGCGCGGCCAAATCCACCAACAAGTGGCGACGGCGGAGTCCGAAAAGGAGCTCCGGGAGAAGTACTCGCAACAGGGATTCCTGATCTATTCGATCAAGGAGCGGACTGCGGCGGCCGCGGTAGCGTCGTCGGGACTGTTCGGCGGACGCAAGAAACTCAACCTCGAAAAATTCCTGATCTTCAACCAGCAATTCGTGACGCTGATTCGCGCGGGGCTGCCGATCCTGAAAGGGCTCGACCTGCTGGCGGAGCGGCTGACCGATCCGAAGCTGGGGCCTTACATCAAATCGGTGCGCGACGAAGTCCGCAACGGCACGCTGCTTTCGGAAGCGTTCCGCATGCAGGGAATTTTCCCCAAGATGTATGTGACCTCGGTGATGGCGGGGGAGAAAAGCGGCAGCCTGACGGAGGTGCTGGACCGGTACATCAGCTACCAGCGGATCGCGCTGGCGGTGCGGAAGAAGGTCATGGTTTCGCTGATGTATCCGTGCGTGCTGATCGTGCTCGTGATTCTGCTGATGGTGTTCCTGGTGACGTACGTGGTGCCGACGTTCGCGACGCTGTACGCCACCATGCAGGCGAACCTGCCGACGATGACGGTGTGGCTGATCGCGATCGGATCGGCGGCGCGGAGCTACATCGTGTTCTTCGCGGCGGGCATCGTGCTGTCGATTTTCCTGTTCCGGTGGTGGGCCAAAGGCGAGGCTGCGCGGCTGAAACTCGACCGGTTGAAGCTGAAGACGCCGATCGTGGGCGAGATCTGGCTGAAGTACCAGGTGGCGCAGTTGTCGCGGATTCTGGGGACGCTGCTGACGGGCGGCATTCCTTTGGTGCAGGCGATGGAAACGGCGGCGGATTCGCTGAACACGCCGCTGCTGAAACGGGCGGTGGAAGCGGCCGGCAAGAGCGTGCGGGAAGGCCAGCCGCTTTCGGGGTCGCTGAAAGGCTCGAAGATGTTTCCGGGGCTGGCGACGGACATGATCGAGGTGGGCGAGTCGACGGGCGCGCTGCCGGCAATGCTGAATTCGATCGCGGAGTTTTTCGAAGAAGACGTCAACACGAAGATGACGGCGACGCTGGCGCTGATCGAGCCGGCCATCATGATCGTGATGGGATCGTTTGTGGCGTTCGTGTTGATTTCCTTATACCTGCCGATTTTTTCACTGGCAGACACGATTCGGTAGGGATTACGCATGGCGACGTTAGATAGAGTTCGGGTTCCGGACACGGGCGAAGAGGTCGAGCAGGCGCGGGCGATCGCGGCGCGGTACAGGTGCGAGTTCGTGGACCTGCGGGAGGCCTCGATCGACCATGACCTGTTCCGGTCGATTCCCGTGGACTTGATGTTCCGGTACAACTTTGTGCCGATGCAACTGGTGAACGGGACGCTGGACGTCGCGATTTCGGATCCGCGCAATCTGAATCTGATCGACGAGCTGACGCTGCTGCTGAACAAGAAGCTGCGGGTGAAGGTGGCGACGCTCTCACAGATCGCGGAACTGCTCAAGAAGACGGAGCAGTCGCAGCGCGTGCTGGAAGAGGTAACGGAAGGCTTCACGCTGGACGTGGTGGCGGAAGAGGGCGATCAGGACGAGACTCTCTCGATCGACAAGCTGACCAACACGGACGCGGACATCGCGCCGGTGATCAAGCTGGTGGACACCACGATCTTCAACGCGCTGGAGCGGCGGGCGAGCGACATTCATATCGAATCGCGCGACCAGGAAGTGGCCATCAAGTATCGCATCGACGGCGTGCTGCATTACGCCATGCCGCCGATCGCGAAGGACTGGCAATCGACGATCATTTCGCGCATCAAGGTCATGAGCGAGCTGGACATCGCGGAGAAGCGCGTGCCGCAGGACGGCCGTTTCCGGGTGCGGTACAAGAACCGTCTCATCGATTTCCGCGTGTCGATCATGCCGACGATCCACGGCGAAGACGCCGTGCTGCGCGTGCTGGATAAAGAGTCGATGAGCGAGAAGTTCGCCAAACTGTCGCTCGACGTGGTGGGGTTCGCGGACAGCGATCTGACGAAATTCCGGCGCTACATCACGGAGCCGTACGGGATGGTGCTGGTGACCGGGCCGACGGGGTCCGGCAAGACGACCACGTTGTACGCGGCGCTGAGCGAGATCAAGAACGACGAAGACAAGATCATCACGATCGAGGACCCGGTCGAGTACCAGATCAAGGGGATTACGCAGATTCCGGTGAACGAGAAGAAGGGGCTGACGTTCGCGCGCGGGCTGCGGTCGATTCTGCGCCACGACCCGGACAAGATCATGGTCGGTGAAATCCGCGACCAGGAGACGGCGCAGATCGCGATCAATTCGGCGCTGACCGGCCACCTGGTGTTCACGACGGTGCACGCGAACAACGTGCTCGACGTGCTCGGACGATTTCTGAACATGGGCGTGGAGGCGTACAATTTCGTCTCGGCGTTGAACTGCATTCTGGCGCAGCGGCTGGTGCGGGTGATCTGCGAGCACTGCAAGCGGCGGGTGCGTTATCCGGACGCGTTGATGGTGGAGAGCGGTTTGAATCCCGACGAATGGCGCGATGTTCCGCTGTACGAAGGCGCGGGCTGCTTCGAGTGCGGCGGCACGGGTTTCCGCGGCCGGTCGGCGATCCACGAACTGCTGGACCTGACGGACCAGATCCGGGAAATGATTTTGAACAAGCGGCCGACCTCGGAGATCAAGCGGGCGGCGAAGGAAGACGGGATGACGTTCCTGCGCGAATCGGCGGTGCTGAAGATGCGGGAAGGGGTCACCACATTGAAGGAAATCAATAAGGTGACGTTCATCGAGGGATAGCGGCCGAGGAATATGTTAGACAAGCTCAAATCGCTGCTGCAGGATCCGCCGCCGGCGATGGCGTTCGAGATATCGGAGGCGGGGATCGCTTCGGCGCGGATCGGGGCCCGGGCGGAGCTGGATTTTCATCCGCTGAAGCCGGGGACGCTCTCGGTGTCGCCGCTGAAAGAGAATGTCATCGATCCGGACGAATTCACCATGGCGGTGCGGGCGATGGCGAATCCGCAGGCGACGCGGAAGCGGAAGGACGTGGCATTGATTCTGCCCGATTACTGCACGCGCATGGCGGTGATCGATTTCGACAGCTTTCCGTCGGATCCCAAGGAGCAGATCTCGCTGGTGCGCTTTCGCGTGAAGCGGAGCGTGCCGTTCGACGTCGATTCGGCGGCGCTGAGCTATTGGGCGCAGCCGGTGGCGGGCAAGAAGGTGGACGTGGTGGTGGTGATGGCGCCGCTCGAAGTGGTTTCGCGGTATGAGGCGCCGTTCCGGTCCGCGGGGCTGGCGCCGGGGCTGGTCACGACGTCGTCTCTGGCGGCGCTGGAACTGGCGCCGGAAGGCGGCTTGAGCGTGTTGGCGAAGGTGACCGGCAACGTGCTTTCGGTGGTGGTGCGGCAGCAGAGCGCGGTGAAGCTGGTGCGATGCCTGGAACTGCCGTCCGCGGGGCTGGAGGACGTGGCGGCGGTGCTGCTGCCGACCTTCGTGTACATCGAGGACAACCTGGGGGCGCGCGCGGGCCGGCTGATTCTGTGCGGGTTCGGCGGACAGACGGACGAGGCGCAACGGCGCTTCCAGGACGAATTGGGCGTGGAAACGGAGCCGTTGCGGTCGCCGTTGGGAACGCCGGGAGAGAATAACGCGGGGCTGCTGGGGTATCTGCGGTCGATCGCGAAGAACAATTGACATGAAGATCCCGATCAATCTCGCGAGCCAGCCGTTCCGGCGCGACCGGGCGATGCTGGCGGCGTCCATCGCGGTGACGGTGCTGCTGGTGTTGACGCTGGGGGTGCTGATCTCGCTGGCGATGACCGACCGCGCGCAGATGGCCGATGTGAGGGCGGACATCGGCCGGCTCAACGGCCGGATCCGGGCGGTGAGCACGGAGCAGGCGCGGCTGGATGCGGTGCTGCGGCAGCCGGACAACGCGGGCGTGCTGGAGACGAGCGTGTTCCTGAATGAGCTGTTGACGCGGAAAGGCATCAGTTGGACGCGGATTTTCGCAGACCTGGAAAAGGTGCTGCCGTACAACGTGCGGATTATCCAGATTCACCCGACGGTGGATGCGCAGAACCAGATCCGGCTGGACATGCTGGTGGGGGCGGAATCGCCGGAGCCGGTGATCGAGCTGATGAAGAAGATGGCGCAGCCGCCGTTCGGCAAACCATTTCCGAGCACGCAGCAGGGGCCGACGCAGGCGGAACCGCTGTGGAGATACCGCGTGAGCGTGGAATATGGCCAAAAACTATAACCTGGCGGCCGCGCTGAACGTGAAGGACCCGCGGGTTCTGATGCGCGGCATCATCGGCCTGCTGCTGGCGGCGAACGTGGCGATGGCGATCATCGCGTTCAAGCCGTTCGGCGGGTCGGCGGACGACCTGCGGCGGCAGCAGCAGTTCCTGAACGCGCAATTGACGCGCGCACAACAGCAGCTCGCGGCGAGCA
Organism: uncultured Solibacteraceae bacterium; assembly: GCA_964608645.1. GTDB lineage: Bacteria > Acidobacteriota > Terriglobia > Bryobacterales > Bryobacteraceae > CAZSQK01. The sequence continues at coordinate 79,838 of CAZSQK010000029.1, forward strand.
AACGGCTGGTGGACAAAGTCCAGCAGGCGCGGAGCGAAGGCGATAGTTTCCTGGGGAAGTACTTCACGGACACGCAGAGCACGGGGGCGCTGATCCTGTCCGAGCTGAACGCCACGGCGCATGAGGCGGGGATCAAGATGGGGCAGGCGCAGTTGAGCCAGGAACCGATCGAAGGCAGCGACACGTTTCAGATGCTCTCGACCAACGTCGGCTTCGAAGGCACGTACGCCAACTTCGCCAAGTTCGTCAATCTGCTGGACAAGTCGCCGCGGTTCATGATCATCGAGAGCCTGCAGGCGGCGTCGCCGCAGCAACAGGCGGGGCAGGCGTTGAATGTGACGCTGAAGATCGACACCTTCGTCAAGGAGGCCGCGGTCACGCCATGACGATGGGCACGCAGAACAAGAAGCAGGTGGCGATCCTGGCGGGCCTCGGGATCGTGGCGGCGTATTTCTTTTACACGAACGTTCTGGCGGGGCCGGACATTCCGGCGTCTTCGCGGCGGAGCGCGACAACGCCTCCGCCGGCCACAACCGTTGCGCCGCCGCTGCCGGGCCCGCAGGGAACGGCTCCGCCGGCGAGGCGCGCGATGTCGCGCTCGAGAGGCGACGAGTTCCACCCGATCTTCCGGGACCGCAACCCGGCGAACCGCCCGGACTTGACGAGCATCGACCCGACGCTGAAGCTCAACCGGTTTGCGATGGTGCAGGGGGTCGACCTCGCCGGCGGCGCGCGGAATCTGTTCCAGTTCGCGCCGGCGCCGCCCAAGGAGGCGCCGAAGCTGGTCGCCAGCAACGAGCCGATTGTGAAGCCGTACGTCCCTTCGGGTCCGCGGCAGCCCCCACCGCCGGCTCCTCCACCGCCACCGCCGCCGCCGCCACCCATCACGCTGAAGTTTTACGGCTTCTCGACGGCGCGGGAGAATGGGAAGAAGACGGCGTATCTGATGGACGGGGACGAGATCCTGCTGGCGGCCGAAGGCGATACGCTGAAGCGGCGGTATAAAGTGGTGCGGATCGCGCCGACTTCGATCGTGATCGAAGATCTCGACGCGAAGCGGCAGCAATCGGTGCCGCTGACCGAGGAAGGAGCGGGCTGATGCGGAGACGCCGCAGGAACGAATCCGGGTTCGCGCTGCTGCTGGTGTTTCTGATGGGCGCGATCATGGCGATTGCGCTCTACATGGAGATTCCGCGCGTGGCGTTCGAGACGCAGCGGCAGAAGGAACAGCTTCTGGTGGAGCGGGGCGAGCAGTACAAGCGCGCGATCCAGCTCTTCGTGCGCACCAACAAGCGCTGGCCGTCGAAGCTGGAGGATCTGGAGAGCACGAATAGCGTGCGGTTTCTGCGGAAGCGGTATGTGGATCCGATGACCGGGAAGGATGAGTGGCGCGTCATCCACATCCAGAACGGGATGCTGACGGATTCGAAGGTGCAGAAGCCACAGGAGAAAAAGGACAGCGGCACCGCCAGCACGTACGTCGGCGAAGTGGCGGGGCTCGGCCAGCAACTGCAGAACACGGGACAGATGGCGGGCAATCCGGCATTGCGGCGGCGCGGCAGCGACAATGTCGGGCCGGGCGGTCCGGGAGTGCCCGGGTCGATGGGGACGGGAAATCCGAACGAGGGAGGCGGTCCGGAGATGCCGCCGGGAATGCCGCAGCCGGGCGGGACGCTGGGAGGCACGGTGAATATGGGCGCGCCTCCGATGGCCGGCATCACGGGGCAGCCCGGGATGCAGCCTCCGGGCATACCGGGCGTTCCGGTGCAGCCGAACCTGCCGCCGGGAGGGTTTCCGGGGATTGCGGGACGGCCGGGGTTGCCGACGGGAGTGCCGGGATTGCCCGGATCGACGCCACCCGTCACGCAGCAACAGTCGAACGCGGGCGGGTCGAGTTACCTCGGGTCGGGGAACAGTTATCTGGGCGGCGGCTCGACGCTGGGCTCGCAGCCCTCGAATCCGTCGATGCCGGGCATGCCCGGTCAACCTGGAATGCAAGGCATGCCGGGAATGCAGGGAATGCCTAGACAGCAGGGGTATCCGCCGGGGAACCCGGTGAATTCGCAGGTGGGCGGCGTTTCGCCATCGTACTCGACGGCGCCGGGCGCGAACGGCGTCCCGCCGGGTTTTCAGCAGCCGGGGATGACGATCAATCCACAGGCGCAGAATGCGGCGGCGGCGATGATCGGACAGATCCTGACGCAGCCGCGTCCTGGGGGGATGCCGCAGACCAACACGAACGGGGTGGCGGCGATGGGCGGCGGCATCGCGGGTTTCGCGAGCACAGCGGACCAGGACAGCATCATGGTCTACAACGACCAGCAGAATTACAGCACGTGGGAATTCATCTTCGACCCGAATAAACAGAAGCCGCTGGCGAATCCGAACGGCGGAGGGATCGGAACGCCGGCATCGCAGTTGGGGACGCAGTTGGGGACGCCGGCGAACCAGGTGGGGAGCCCGATCGGGGGTTCCGGGTCGAGCCCGTTTGGGAGTCCGCCGATGCAGCAGCCGATGCCGCGCGGGATGCCTCCGGGGCGGCAGTAGGCGGGGCGAACGAAGCGAGATTGCCGGTTGTTTGAAGGGGCCGGGTCCTTCACGATTACTGGAGCGAGCAATGAGCCGCCGAGCGCTTCACCGATCTCGATCGTGCCCAAGGGAGCAGTCGGATACGATATCTCGCTCCAGGCGGATCGTCTCGGCACGGGCGCAGGCTGCGTGTACAACCTGACCGCAACGGCCACCGACCTGGCGGGCAACGTCGCGTCCACCTGCGTCGTGCCATACGACCTTGGCAACTACTCTTCCATGCGAGTGGTGCTCTGCACCGTGTCACACCACACAACCCGATGGAGGAGAGAATCCTGAGTGCGCCGATCCAGCTGAAAATTCGCGGGCGCGTCAAGCCGCTTCGCTGACTACTTCGCCTTGTAATCCTGCCAGACATACTCCAGCGCTTCCGGCAGAGTCTGCCTCTTCACAGCGCCATCCGTGTGACCGGCGTTGCGCGCGAAGACAAACTGGTAGTGATAACCCTTCGCGGCCAGCACGCGAGCCATGATCTCGTTTGCGGCCACCCAATCATGAGTGTCATCACCGGGACGCCCGTTGTCGCGGTCCCCGACTTCCATCCAGATGCGAATCGGCTTCGCCGGCGCGGCTGGGATCAGATGCTCTTCCAGCTCAAACGCGCCATGCGGCAGATTCGGATCGGTCGGCGACTGCTGATTCACATACGTCCCCGAGTACGTGAGCACGCGGTGATAGAGATCGTTGTGGAACCACGCCATGCCGAACGAAACAGATCCACCCGAACTGCCACCCATCGCCAGACGCGCATCCGGGTCCTTACTAAGCTTCACGCCGTAACGCTTCTCAACGAGAGGAAGAACTTCGGTCTCCACGAACTCGGCGTACTTGCCTGACATCGTGTCGTACTCCAGGCCGCGCTCGCTGCCCGGACCATCGCCGCCGCCATTTCCAATAGACACCGCAATCATCGGCGGCAACTTCTTCGCCGCGATCATGTTGTCGAGCGTAGTGAACAGCAGGTTGTCGGGGCCATCTGCGCCCACGATGAACGGAGCAACAGTTCCCGCGACATACTGTTTGGGAATATACACGTACACCCGACGGCTGTAAGGCGCGGGCATAACGGGGACCATGCGCGAATTCGGCGGCGGCGGAGGAGCGTCAGGGTCGCGCGGCGCACGCGTAATTCCGGGATACATCTTACTGTCCCCCGACTCCATCGCGAAGATGCAGACTACGCCCTTCGGCACGCTTGCGTTCTCCACCGTATCGGAAGCGGCGGGATGCGTCGGCCCCAGCACAAAGTTTCCGTCAACATTGTTCGGAGCATTCTCACCATCCGGAAGATCCTTCGCCTCAACGTTGCCTTCGGCATGTGGATCACGAACGGCAGGTGCGCCCCTGCCCGCGCGACCGGCGCCCGGACCTCCTGGGGCGCCGCGGCCGGCGCCGGGCAATCCCGCCCCACCACCACCCCGAGGGGCGCCGCCTGCCGCAGCAAGAGCGGCCCCGGGACCGGTCGTGTAAGCAGGCGCGGCATTAGCCTGCGGTAAACTCCCGCAGCCAACCGGCTGAGCCAGAGCGGCCTGCGAACCAATGATGAATCCGGTTATCGCCAGGGCTGCAAAAACGTGTGATCTCTTCATTTCTTTTGTTCTCCCGCTTGGCAATTGGATGACCTAGCCACAGATAGTCGAGCGCTCCAGCCAGCCTCTCGCTTCACCGCTGCTTCGGTGTGCCCCGCATTCTTCGCGAACCGGCTGAAACTTCCTCGTCTGCAGGTACCCTATCACAAGACCAGAAACGTGTGTGGATCGCGTAAATTTCACCGTTTCAACCGGGACTGTCGCCGGCCCAAGCACATTGCCAGTTCCGCGGGAAGCCTCACTTGCCGCTCGCCGATTCACATCGTGAACGATAAAGGACGTTTGCTTCAATCACCGAGGATCGGCGTTCTCCGGAATGAGGATTTCTGACTTAGCCCATTTCCCCGCCGGGCGCTGAAGGTGATCGATGGCCCGCACAGCAGATTAGCGATATCGTCCTTTATCATTCACGGCACCGGTTTGCAATGCACTTCCCAAAACGCCGTTTCGGGCTAAGTTCCGGGGTTGCCGACAAACTGAAGAGTGGCACCCGATTTCTAGTACTACTGTGTTATAAATTGTTGACACGGTTGGAGATGGCGCGGGTAGC